>NZ_JBPFDU010000035.1:0-28061 GCF_051062815.1 Methylocystis sp.
CCATCCGCCTCGGGGCTCCGTCCGGTCTGGCCGACGCCTTATTCCGCTTCTTCGTCTGGATCAAGACGTCCAGAACTTCTCCTTCCGCCAAGATGGCGCGCGATGCCGGCGACCATTTTCGAAGGCGGATCTGCCGAAGAACCTCCTTGATCACTGATCCCGTAATATCTCCTGGAGTATTTCCTCAACCGAGTGCGGCGAAATTCCGAGATCTTCAAATCCTGGCATCTCTGGCGACCACACAGTGTCGACCTGCATCAGCTCTACTTGATTGCGAGTGATGGGCGGACTCGGGAGCATTTCCGCGAACCACGCCAGCGTGCGCCAAACGGCAAATGGGACAGGAACGAACATAGGCTTAAGGCTGGCTTCGTGGGCAATGACCCTGAGCAATTCTTCATAAGAGTAGACGCGAGGTCCGCCAAACTCGAAGGTGATCGCGTTCACGTCCTTCCGATCCAGCGCCCTTGCGATTGCTTCCGCCACATCTTCCACATACGCGGGCTGCAGTCTCGTGCGACCGCGCCCGAACATCGGATAGATTGGAAGCCGGCCGAGGAGTTTGAGGATGGAGGTGAGAAATGAATCGTCAGGTCCGAACATCACCGCCGGGCGAATGAGAATTGTATCTGCGAACGAGGCGCGAACCGCCAATTCGCCTTCGCCACGCTTGCGGATGTAAAGTGATGGTGAGCCGGCATCGGAGCCGATTCCTGAGACGTGCGCGAGCTGCTCAACTTGGGCTCGACGCGCTTGATCTGCTAATCGTTGAGCAGCCTCAACGTGCACGGAATGAAAAGTCTCGCGGCCATGCTCGACGTATAGGCTTACCGCATTCACAACGCCGTAAGCGCCAGCAAGCGCATCGGCGATTGACTGCTCATCGTGAATGTTGGCCTCGACCGAGCGAAGTTGCGGGTCATCAAAACCAAACAGCCTATGAGCCCGATCCGGATGCCTCGACGCAATCCGAACAAAAAACCCGGCCTTACGGAGGCGCCAAACGACACGGCGACCGAGAAACCCGGTTCCGCCGAACACGACAATGGAGCGCTCGTGCATGGTCGCCATGGCTCAAATTCGCCTGCTTACGTCGGAGCAGCCCAAGTGCGTATAGATAAGGTGGACGGCATCGCGCGCCAACTGCATGCGCCTTGCTTGGATCGGCATCTGCAAGCCTGCACAAGCCCGCAGAGGCGCCTCTGAAGCTGGGGAGTTTACGTCCGGCGCGCAGAGAGTAGTTCGCCTTACATACTGGTGCTTAGAGGGCTGCGCGTGCTCTAGAAAGCGCGCGGTGCGCTCGTCTCCTGGCGTAAGCTACGCACTGTCTATACCCGCGATGTCGTTGTGCACTTTGTCTCGCACCGATCCAAATCGTCTCGCACCGATCCAAATCTTTTCCGATCGGAGAGGGCCCTCCAAACATCGGAGGCCCGATGGATAGCGTCGCTTCGATGTTGATGCTAACCTTAGCGTGCAAGCCGTTTTCCGTCTGTGACCCGTACCGCGAAATGAGACAACGATCAAACTCCGAGTGGTTATTGGCCCTACGGGCAGGCGATCAGAGTCAGGCCGTTGCGCTGGCTGAGCTGCGTGAGCTCGTGCTCGGAGCGATCATCAAATTTCTCTCGCGAAATGAAACGCCCGGAGGTTCATCGCTCGGCCAAGATTTGCATCAAACGGCGGAGGACTGCGCCCAAGAGGCCATTATCCTCATCCAGTCGAAACTCGAACAATTTCGTGGCGAGAGCAAATTTACGACATGGGCCTATTCGATCGCTGTTCGCGTCACTCTTGGTGAGCTTCGACGGCGGCGCTGGCAGAAGGCGGCAGTGAATCGTGCGCGTCTTGGCGAAGATATGCCGGTCTGGCCGACTGATGCTCCAGAACCCGAGCGTAGTCTGGAACGGCGACAAGCGTGGGCTTTGTTGGTCCGCCTTATCGAGAGTTCTTTGACGCCACTCCAGCGAAAAGCGCTTGTCGCTCACGCTTTTCAGGGCATGCCGCTTGATCTTGTCGCCGAGTGGCTCGGCGGCAATCGCAATAGCATATACAAGCTTATTCATGATGCACGAAAACGCCTCAAGGCCGCGCTAATTTCCGAAGGCGTTACGCATCAGGATATCATAGCTACGTTCGACTCGCCCCAGCGCAAAACTTATCTCAGCGATGATGGTAAGATTTTCCCGTCTCAGAGCGTCTCAAATACGGTTGAGTCCGGAAGCTAGGAATGAAACAAAAGGAATTTGCCCGCCTGCTCGATACGATCTTCGCCGCCAAAAGCGGGGAGGAGATGTCGTGTACGGATTATTTCGATAGTCTACCGCGCTACGCCGAGTTGGAAGCCTCCGGCTTGGACGCCGCCGCCACCCTCCCCGAGGTTCGTCACCACATGCATCAATGTCCCGAATGCGAAGAGGTGTATCTCGGATTGCTGGCGCTTGTGCGCGCCGAAAAGGTGGCGGATCGCGGGTGAGCGGGCGCGATCGTCGCGGGGTTTATCGATCGAGTCAGCGGCGACAGAACGAATTTCGTCACGCTTTTCTTATATGATTTGAATTTCCTGCGGGAGGCATTTCTCCGAGCGAAAAAATCTCGCCTGTCGAGGTAAGATTCTCCGCGCCACGGCGTCTAAGTGACGTCCGAGCCGAAAAAGTTGGCTCGCTAAGGTCGGCAACAGGGAGAACGCAAGGCATGTCAAATCTCTATGAGCGCCTCGGGGGCGAGAACGCCGTTAATGCCGCAGTTGAGCTTTTTTATCGCAAGGTTCTCGCGGACGGTCGCATCGCGCAGTTTTTTGATGGCGTCGACATCGATCAGCAAATCGCCAAACAGAAATCATTCCTGACCATGGCGTTTGGGGGTCCAAATAATTACACGGGAGCCGACATGCGCAATGCGCACAAGCGTCTCGTTGCGAAGGGCCTCAATGATTCCCATGTCGACGCGGTAATCGAAAATCTGAACTACACGCTCCGTGACCTTGGCGTGCCGGAAAAAGAGGTTAAGGAAGTCGCAGCGATTGCAAATTCCGTTCGTGATGACGTATTGAACCGTTGATCCGATGCTGAAGTTCGAGGATCGTTCGGTCGAACTCAGGTCAGGTGAAACAGTGCTTGAAGCGCTGGAGCGCGCCGGCATCGACGCGCCTTCGTCGTGCCGGTCCGGCAATTGTCAGACTTGTCTGCATCGCGCGGTCGAAGGCGTTCCTCCGCCAGAGTCTCAAGTTGGATTGACAAAGGGTCAGAAGGCGCTCGGTTTTTTTCTGCCCTGTGTCTGTTTGCCGACGTCGCCGCTGACGATTGCGCGGCCGGACGACGTCGGAGCGCGTCGGGATGCAGTCATTCGCGCGATTGAGCCGCTCGCGCCGGATGTGATCCGACTGCGTGTCGATGCAGATGATTTTGCGTATCGGCCAGGTCAGTTCCTCGAACTTGTCGCGGATGGCGATTTAAGACGTCATTACTCGCTCGCGAGCCATCCCGAGGACGATCCATTTCTCGAGATGCATATCCGACTGCATGAAAATGGCCGAATGAGCCGACGGCTTGGAGAATTCAAGCCGGGCGACCGCTTGCATGTCGCGGGTCCGTCCGGGACATGCTTTTACGAAGGTGTTCACGAGGAGCAGCGCCTGCTGCTGATCGGCGCCGGGACGGGTCTCGCGCCACTCTATGGCGTGTTGCGAGATGCTCTGAAGCGGGGTCATCTCGGTCCAATCCGTCTTTACCACGGCGCACGCAGCCGTGATGGTCTCTATCTTGATGAAGAGCTGAAGGCACTGAGCCGGACGTGGGCGCATGTCGACTACCGACCATGCCTGCTTGATCCAAATGCTTCGGCTGGAGGAGACGTTGCGGCGACAGCCCTGCACGCCGAGCAAGACGTCAAGGACAGCGCAATTTTTCTGTGTGGCGGCGAAAATCTGGTGAAACGGTTGAAGCGTGATTTCTTCATGCGCGGAGTCAGCATGAAAAACATCCGATCGGATGCGTTCACGCCGTCGGGCTAACGTTTGGCGGATCGGTATGGGGCGAAGCAGCAGCTTCAGGATTGATGTATCCGTGACGCCGCGCGCAGGTTAGCAGGAGTGGATATTCGATCCGTGCCGCCATCGGCCTAATCGGGCGCCTTCGTGTATGGACGGACGCGGATGCGAGCGCCCGGCTGCGAAGGCGCATCGAAGAGGAAGGCGCCACGACCTGTGCATGTATCGCGGTCGTCGTGATGGACTGATCCCGCTTACATCGATTGGGCGACCTATAAAAAAACCAACGCCCACGATAGCCGCCAAGCTGGCGTGATCTGAGCGCATCCTGGTGCTTGGGAAGGCCGCGTGTTCGCGTTTTGCGGCTGCCATGCCTGCTTCGGGCGCTGCTTGACCGGCTATCGCTCTTGGGGCCGACCGCGTGAGCGAAAAAATTGTCGCTTCACGGTCATTAGTCAGATCGTCGCCGTTCTGAGTGGACGGTTTTCGTGCGCCGCGGGATCGCGGCATCTTTCGCCGCCGATATCATCATCCGCCTCAGGAACGGACTTCGTGTGGTCACCTCCCACCAGATCGATGGCCAGAGTCCGCCGAGCTCCGGGAGGCCGGATTTTCCGTGATCGGGATTCGCTGAGGGATTCTTTGCTCTCCATTACCTGCGCCCGCCACCGGTTGCATGGCGTTTCGTCCTATGGCCGCAGTCGTCGCCTAAAACCCTGCGGCCGCGACAATTTTCCCCTTTGCGCGAGCCGCGCCAATTCCTCGCGAGACAAAATTGCCGCGGTCTTCGGGTCCTTCGCTTTGCTTCGGCCTTGCGCCGTTCCGGCGCTTCGGTTCGGACGTCGCCTTTGCGGTCATCACGGACAGCCATCGCAACCGGGGCCGCCGCCCCAACGATGGAGAGCAAAATGAAGACTTTCGCAGAATTCCAGATCCTCGGCCGCATCGGCAAGGTTCGCGAAGTCGGGCAGACGACGCGCGTTTCGATCTGCGCCAACTACGCCTTCAAGGGCCGCAACGGCGAGACCAAGGACAAGCCATATTGGAACGAAATCACGATCTGGAGCGAGAGTGCCCGCAAATATGTCCGCGACTATGCGAAGCCTGGCGATCTCGTGGTGGCGCGCGGGACGCTGAAGCAGGGAAGCTTCGAGAAGGACGGGGAGAGGGTCTATACTGTCGACCTCAATTGCGACGACTTCTCAATCCTCGCTTCCGCCAAGATGGACAAGTCCGATAATGATGAAGGTGGCGCGGCGTCTGAGGCGCAGAAGAAGACCGCGAAGCGCTAGTGACGCGAACCGATCGGGGCGGCGCACGCCGCCGTCCCTGGTCGGGCTCGCATCTCGCATGGAGGTCGCCGAGTTTGTCCCGGACAAACTATCTAGGCTAGGCGTTGCCTTTGGCGTTCCTGAGAGCGCGACAAAATCTCTTCAACCAGTTTGCCCAGGACAAACTTTCATTGCTCCCCGCCGTTAGGTGGTCCGAATTTGCCAGGAGCAAACCTTTTGGACGCCAAATCTTAATCTCCAGATCTCTCTGAGAGGCGGGGTGAGTTTGCCTGGGGCAAGGAACGCCGCTTGACGGCTAGAGTTTGTCCTGGACAAACTTTTTTGGCGCCGGTTGCTCAGCGCAACGATTACAAACGCCCCGGTGGGCGCATATGGCGGCTTCCCTCTTTTACCCCTGTGAATTTTCGCAGTGGTTCTCCCTGGGTTGCCGGGCAAAAACTCCAGCATCGTAGCGATTCGAACCAACAGAACCACAGGACTTGCAATGAGGGCCGGCAATCGTGATCGTCGTGACGACCGAGCGGCCTCATGAAGGCGCTCGTCGTGAACAATGAGAAGGGTGGTGTCGGCAAGAGCACGATCGCCGTGCATCTCGCTTGGTATTTTGCAGAGCGCGGCAAACGCGTTCTCTTCCTCGACCTCGATCCTCAGAGCAATGGCACAACGACGCTTGCGGCGCACGCTGTTGGGATCGACGCCGCTGCGCTCTTTGTGCGTCCGGTCGCCATTCCACCGATGGCGAGCGCTGGCATTCGGGTCCTGGGCGGCAGCGCCGCCTTGCGCGGCATCGTCGCCGTAGACAGCAAGCTAATCGAACAATTCCGATCCAATATTAAAGATGCGTCGCGCGCCTATGACATTGCGGTCATCGACACGCCGCCGACCTTCGGCGTACGTAATCTCGCGGCGCTAATCGTCGGGCAGTTTGTGTTGGCGCCGATCGATCTCGACGACTACGCCATCGACGGCATTGAAACGCTGCTGAAGCACATCCTCGGCGTGAAGCAGAAATACAATTCCGACCTCGAGTTTCTCGGACTGATCCCGAACCGCTTGCAGACGACCTCGCCGCGCCAGCGGGAGAATTTAAAGAGCCTCATCCAGAGATTTGGCACGAAATACCTGTTCGACGGCGTAATCCCGCAACGCTCGTCAATTGGAGAGGCGTTGGCGGAGAAGAAGCCCGTTTGGAGACTATCGAAGACCGCGGCTCGCGAGGCCGGCCGCGAGATGCGCGCCGTGTTCGACAAGCTCGCAATCAGGATGGAGACGGCATGAGCTACGCCCGCAAACTCGACGATGTCGCGCTGCTGCTGGACGAACTCGAGGGCCTCGAAGCCCCCGCCTCGAGTGGCAAGCCTCTGGAAATTCCGCTTTCGTCGATCGAGGAGGACCCGGACCAGCCGCGGCGTGCTTTCGACGCCAATACGCTGGAGGAGCTCGCGGCCTCAATCCGGGAACGCGGCGTTCTTCAGCCGATCGGCGTTACTCCAGCGGGTCCCAAGGGAATGCACCGGATCGTCTTCGGGGCGCGGCGTTTTCGAGCGGCACAACTCGCTGGCCGCGCGACGATCGCGGCGTTCATTCATTCGGAAGAAGTCAGCGACCCTTATGACCAGATGATCGAGAATATCCAGCGTGACGATCTTTCAGCCGCGGATATCGCGGGATTCATTGCCTTTCGCCTTGCGGCTGGTGAGAAGCAGAAAGATATTGCGCTACGGCTTGGCAAGGACAAGAGCTATATCGCCATGTATGCGTCGGTCGCGCAAATGGCGCCCGTGCTGCGGGAGCGGTTGACGACCTCGCCGATCCGCGCCGTTTATGAATTGCATCAGATGTGGAAAAGGTCTCCGCAGGCCGTCGAGGCGTTTTGCGCGGAACATGACTCCTTCACCCGCGTACAAGTGATCGCATTTAGTCAAGGCCTGAGCGCTCGGCCGTCGCGAATGGATAATTCGTCGCTGAGTGAAGCGACGAATGGCGCCGCCGTTTCGCATGGGGACAATGAAAGCGGCGAGCTCGTTCGGCTCGATCCGTCCCGAAACGCTCATGACGGTGCATCACGGTCAAGGCGACCCGCTCGAAGCTACGTGTCGTCCGAAGGATTGGCCATGATGCTGCGCGTTGAGCATGGCCGGCGTTCCGGGCAGCTGATTTTGGATCGCGGATCGAGCAAGGGCGAAGCGCACGGTTTGGTCTGCTTCGACGACGACTTCACAGTCGAGGACTTGCCTCTCGCCGCATTGAAGCTCGTTGGGCTGAAGACGGGCCTCTCCAGCACGTGAGGGCAAGCAGGCGATAGGGCCGCGCGCCATGTAGCGGCCTTTCCATCCCGAAGGGACGAAGCGAAGCGGAGCGCCCGGAGGCCGAACGCGCTCATCAAATAGCGCCGTAGCGAGGCCGGAGGGTGTGGGAAAGGCACGCGGAAAAGGGAAGGGGACTGCTGCCATCGTCTCAATCTTATGCCGCCGAGAATCATGGGGGTCAGACGAAGAGTTCGCCGCAAGGCTGGGATAAGCAATCGGAATCGAGCGCTGAAACATGAAAGTTGAGCGCAACGTATTTTTCGAGGGCGAGTGCAGGATAGGCTTGCCGCCAGCCGTTTTTAAACACAACGCCCTCTGAGAGGACCAAGCTAACGCATGGCGTTTCTGGGATGTCATATCGACGACGCGCTCGCTAAAAAATTCACGGCGATGGCGGCGAATGAAGGGGGCAAATCCGCCTTGATGCGGCGCCTCGTCGAGCGCGCGGTCGGCGACGGAAGAGCACCGGTGCGTGCGACGATGCCGACAAGCGCGTCGCGCAAGGTGACCATCAGACTGAGCGAAAGCGAGCTGCGTCTTCTGGCGACCATCGCCGCGCAGCGCGGAATGAACCGCACGCAATGGATCGCATCGCTGGTGCGGGCGCGGATCGGCTTCTCGGTGCAACAGACGCATGACGAACGCCAGGCGCTGCGGGCGGTGGCGCGCGAACTTAATCGCATCGGCGGCAACATCAATCAAATCGCCCATGCCGCCAATCTCGATCGGCTGATCGGACGCGCGGTGAAAATCGAGGTCGACGCAATTCGGGAGGCCTCGGCGTGCATCGAGAGCGCGCTCGTTGAGCTGCGCGCGGCGCTGAAGCGGAACGCCGATTATTGGGAAGGCCGTTGATGAGGCATGGAGGAGATCGCGACCTCGAGCTGCCGCCGATCTCCTATGTCTGGCAAACTCCCGTACGAAAGCCGAAGCGCGCCAAGTGCGATATTCCCGATCCCGTCGATCCCAAGAAGCTCACACCCGCCATGCGGGCCAAGTTACAGCGGATCGTGAAAAAGGCGCCGGAGGTGATGGTCAAGATCACCGGCAAGACCAAGACCGTCGGCCATTTGAAATCGCATCTCGAATACATCACCCGCAACGGCGAGTTGACGGCCGAAACGGAAACCGGCGCGGTGATGGACGGCCGGCAGGGCTTACGCGATATTCAGGGGCACTGGACCGATGACGCGGAACTAGATAGCAGTCGACGTCGGGACGGGCCTTTGTCTCATAACATCATCCTATCGATGCCGCCTGGAACCGACCCGATCGCCGTGAAGGAAGCGGTCCGCGCCTTCGCGATCGAAACCTTCGGCGGCCAGCATGATTATGTCTTCGTGCAACATCTCGACGACGAACATCCGCACGTCCACCTTACCGTGCGCTCTCTCGGCTACGACGGGAGGCGACTCAATCCTCGCAAGGCCGATCTCGCGACATGGCGCGAGCATTTCGCCGGCGAATTGCGATTGCGCGGTGTCGAGGCGGAGGCGACGCCGCGCCGCGCTCGCGGCAAGGTCAAGAAAGCCGAGCACGGGGTCATTCGCGTGATCAGGGAGCGCAGCGAGCAGCCGCGGGTGGAACGGCTGGCGCGCGAGGAAATAATCCGGGAAGCGCGTGCAGGCAAGAGCTCGCAGCGTCCCTGGGAGAGGAAAACACGCGACCGGCAGGCGGCGATTCGCGAAACATACGGGAAGCAGGCGGAGGAGCTCGATCAATCCCGCGATCCTGGCGACCACGAGCTTGCAAAACAGCTGCGGCGGTTCGTCTCTGAAATGAGGGCGCCTGAAACGAAGCGCGATCAATTGAGAAGGGAGCTTATGGATAGCCTCGCGCGTCGCGGCGCCCGATCGCCTTCGAGGGGCAAGGAGAGAGGCGGCGCCGATGACGATCGCTGATCAGGCAGAGTTTCCTCCTGCGCTTTCGTTTGGAATCGTGAGGGGCGGCGACATTGGAAAGACGGTCGTTCCCGTCGACGGGTCAGGGCTCGCGTAGCGAGTAGCTCGTGCTGCGGCCGCCCGCGGCGTCCTTGACCAGGATGTCGCGCCGCAGCAGGTCGTCAATATCGCGGAGCGCGGTATCTTGTGAGCATTTGGCGAGCTTCGCCCATTTCGAGGATGTGAGCTTGCCCTCGAATCCATTCAGCAGCCGATTGATGATGGCGCGTTGACGGTCATTGAGCCGCTCTCCGGCTTGGGCGTCCCAGAAGCGTGCTTTTCGCAAGACGGTAGCCAGGATTGTCTTCGCCGCGTCGAAGGCTCGGTCCGGTCCAAGCACTTAAGGAACCATTCGAGCCAGGCGGTAATGTCGAGGTCACCTTTCTGTGTCGCCTGCAGCATGTCGTAATAGGCGTTCCGTTCTAAGCGGATTTGCGCGGACATGCTGTAGAAGCGCTGCGGATTTTCCTCGGAACGCTCGAGCGCGAGATCGGCGACGGCGCGGGCGATTCGGCCGTTGCCATCCTCGAAGGGATGGATGGTGACGAACCACAGATGCGCGATGCCAGCTTTGATGACGGGGTCGATTGCGACGTCGGCCTCGAACCAATCGAGGAAGACGCGCATCTCTTTCTCGAGCCTTTCTGCGTCGGGCGCCTCGAAATGCACATGCTCGCGCCCGATCGGTCCCGAGACGCTTTGGTGCGCCATGCGCCCACGGTGATCTTGCGCATTCCGCTGCGGCCAGTCGGAAACAGCGCGGCATGCCAGGCGAACAGCCGCTCATTGGTCAGGGGCGTCGTATAATTCTGGGTCGCGTCGAGCATCATATCGACGACGCCTTCGACGTTGCGATCGGCCGGCACAAGCCCAGCGACGTCCATGCCGAGACGACGCGCGAGGGACGAGCGCACCTGTTCCTTGTCGAGCAGTTCGCCTTCGATCTCGCTGGATTTCAGGACTTCTTCAGTGAGAGTTTGAAGGACCGCTTCCGCGCGCAGCCGAAAGCCGAGCGCCTCCATGCGTCCAATCAGCCGTCCCTGTCGATGGCGGACGGAAGCGAGGCGGTCCGCCAAGCGTTCCAGGCTCCAGCTGAAGGCGGGCCCGTCCTTGCGTTCATGAATGTAAGTCATATTCACCGCATCATATGCGGTGATTATGACGCCTATTCGCCGCAAACTGCAAGCATTATCGCCGCATGAAATGCGGCGATAATGCTTGCAAACGCATCGCAGGCTCCGACGCGGGCCGGGAACGCCAGCGGCGTTCGCAGGCGACGACGAACATGCAGCGCGGATAGAAAGCCTCGGGGAGGCCTATCGACGACGAGACCAAGGAGCGCGGTGTTTCGAGCGCGCCGTTGGTCGCAGCCTTACGCAGCATGATGAGTTGGCGCCAGCGTCAGCTTGAGGCCGAGCGCTTTGATGACTTTCAACACGGTCGCCAATTCAGGATTGCCGTCGGCGCTGAGTGCCTTGTAAAGGCTCTCCCGCGACAGGCCTGCGTCTTGGGCAATTCGTGACACGCCTTTTGCGCGAGCGATCACGCCGAACGCATGGGCGATGATCGCGGGATCGTCGCTTTCCAGCGCATCCTCCAAATAGGCCTCGACCGATTCAGGGTTGTCGAGATATTCCGCGCTGTCGAGCGGCGATATTTTTGCAGCCATCGTCACTCATTCTTCGACTCAGCGGCCAGCGACTTCGCTTCCGCTATGTCCCGATCCTGGCTTCCCTTGTCTCTGCCGCAGAGCAAGACCACGACCGCCTTTTCCCGACGCACGAGATAGACCCTGTAGCCCGGACCAAAGTGTATCCGCAGTTCGCTCACGCCTTCGCCGACAGGCGAGGGCCATAGCCGTCACGGTGTCCACGAGGATTGATCCGCGGGGAGATCACGAAGCGGATCGAGCGCCGCGACTCTCGTCGTTGCTTCGATATTCCAGCGCCACAGGACCAGGTTGAAACCGGCGGCCTGAACCGAGGGGACGCGAATCCCATCGACATTTTCTCTCAGCAAGCGTTCAGCGATCGACCATGTCGGAGGCGCCCGCTTCTCGACAAAGGCGATATGTTTCCATGGCGCGCGCAAGGCCGCGGTGTCGATGCCCAATATCTGAAGGGTTCGCGCGTCGGCGAGGTCGGCGATCCGCTCGCTTTGTACGTCGTAAGCGCAGAGGGTTCCCGGTCGGATGCCGAGATCCTGCTCATATTCGGCGACCGCCGTCGAAAACTCTTCCGACATATAGAGAGCCGGCATGCCGGGAGAATTGAACCGTCCGCCGCGCAATGCCTCTCCGGCGCCGTTCAAGGGGTCATGCGCCCATTTGGGCGGGAGCATTCGCCAATAGCGGCGAGCGACCGGAATCGTCCGCACGCGCTTGGCCGTCACGCGTAGGCGCCCTCGCGCAAGAGGTCGAGATGAGTGAGAACGGCGTCGCTGTGGCCGGTGGCGACCAGTTCCTCGGCGGTTCGTCCATCGAAACCCGCCAATGGTTGGTGTTTGAACCAGACGATCGCGCGGCCCTGTTCGCCGCCGAGAAGTTCGGTTGCAGTGGTAATAATACGGGCGATGTCGCCGAGGCGTTCTTGCACCACCGGCGAATCGGGATGTTGGGCGAGGGTGTTGCGGTGGACCTTGGCCAAGCGGGCGATCTTGGCGAGCGGCACATGCAGAGCCTCGCTCACGCGCTGCGGCGAAATGAAGCCGCCGCGCCGGTCAGTCACTTGGTCAAGGAAGGCGCTGAGCATCCCAGAACGGTCCTTTGTGCATGAGATAGGCGATATATGCATATATCAGGCCCCAAATTCAAGGCCGTCAACGATTCCTGCCGCGCTGCTCGGCGCGATCTGCCTCGCGAGTCCTTTTGGCGGCCTTGCTCATTGGTTCACGCGATGGCGAGCCTTTTCCCTCGATTATTTCCGCTCGGTCAAAGCGAGCCCCGCGACGGCGATGGTGCGCCATGCGCTCGCGCGCGGCGTCGTGAACGCGCTTGCGCGCTTGCGCGTCTTTCGGAAAGGCCGCGAGGGCCACCCGCTCGATGACGGCGAGGTGAGAGCGCGCATTCCGGTCGTTGCTTCCAATCGCGCGATCACGCCCCGTTGGCTCCGACGACGAGCGCCGCATACGCTGTGATCCTGCATTCGCCCTGTCCCGCGCGAAGCTGGGCGCCTTATCACTGCGTTCGAATCCGCCGCCCATTTTTGCGAGCGCCGCGCTATCGATCTCCGTCGGCTTGTAGCCCTTCGCCTCGATCCCGCGCGCAGATGCGGCGAGCCAGGCCTCGCGCCGGAATTCCGCCGAGCCCGTCAGTTCAATCCTTTCCCAGCCGCGATGCGCAGCGATGGCGACGAGGTCGCGAACGATTTCGATGCTGGCGACCTGGGTGACGAGGCGGTCGCGCCCGGCCTTCGCCACCAGATATTCGCCTGATCTGTCCGCGTAGATTTTGATTTTCTCGACGCCGGCATCGAGGACGTAATATTTGCGTCGCAGATGCTCGGGTAGCGGATCGAATTCGGTGGCGGCGCGCCAATTCGAACTGCGGCGCTGATCCTCGTCGCGCTCAGCCCATCCTTCGCCGCCGCCGTCTCCCGCGGCTTGCTTCATCTCGAATGCGCGGCTCCCGTCTTTTTTATTCTCAGCCACGGCTCATCTCCCGCGTTCGTTTGCGCCGCTGGCCGCGTCCGGACGAGCCCTTGACCTGCGCATCCTCAGCCTCATCTGGCTGAGAAGCTCCCGAATTCGCGCTCGCCTCGGCCGCTTCAACAGGCTCGTCATAGAGCGCCGCGCCGTCGATATAGCCAGACACCCAGGCGCTGAGCGCTTCTTCCGAGATATTCTCCAAATCGAGCGGGACGTCGGACAAGCTCGTCAGCGCGTCCGCGGGGATGGAGGCCGGATCGTCGATCTCCTCCTCAGTCAGCGGCCGACGAATGACGATGGCGCGCAATTCCGCGACGTCCTGCCTCAATTGCAAAAGCTGGGTGGCGAGCGCCGCATGCGTGGGCGCCGACATCGGTTCGATGACGGGAGGGGACGCCAGCCGCGCGATGAAACGGCGATCTTCATGATAGACGAGCTTGTCGGCGAGGATCGGCCGCATGCCGGCCATGAGCACGAAGGCCTTGCTCTTGGGAACGAGTTTCAGTTCCTGCGGCAACAGTAGGGGACGCCGGTGATCCGAGACGGTTTCGGAGCGGGAGCGGTTGGAAAAGCCCGAAGGCCGCGAGCGGCTCTTCGCCTCGACAGTCTGCGTGCCGAACCGTTCCGAGAGCTCCACGGCGACATCGTGCTCCTTTGGCGTGAAGACGATCTCGACGGCGTGGTTGGTCAAGAAATTCTTGGCTTCGTCCGCGCCATAGATCGCTCGCAATTGCGACGGGCTCTGCAAGATCGTCAGGAGTCTTATGCCGTAGCCGGCGATGAAGGCGACGCTTTTCGCCAGCACGCCGACATGGCCGAGAGAGGGGAATTCGTCGAGAAGCAGCAAAAGCTGGCGCGAGTGCGCGGGATTATGCTCGGGCAGCTCTCTAGCGTTGAGATCGACCACTTGCTGGAAGAAGAGGTTGAGGAGCGGCGCCAGCCGGTCGAGATTGTCGGGCGTAACCGCGAGATAGATCGAGATCGCCTCGGAGCGCAATTTGCTTAAATCGAAATCGCTCGCCGAGGTCGCCGCGTCGATGCGCGGATTGAGCCAAAGCCCGAGGCGCGCAGTGACGGTTTTGCGCACCGATTGCAGCGTGTTTTCCGAAGCGGCTAGAAAATCGTTGAGCGCCGCGACGCAGGGCGCCGAGAGTCGCTCTGGGCTCGCCGCTCGCGCCTTCATGACGTTCTCGAAATGCGCCTTCACATCGGCCACCGCAGTGAGCTGGCGCAGGATTTCGCCTATGGTGAAGGGCAGTTGCGGCGTCTCGGCGATGTAGCCGCCGATGGCGATGAAGGCCGATCGCGCGGCCTCCGTCCAGAACGGATCGCCGCGCGGATCGGGCGGAAACAGCATGCCGGCGATTCTCTGTAGATCGTCGTAAAGATCGGCCGGATCGCGGCGCACGGCGGAGAGCGGATTATAGCGCGCCGTGCGGCCCCCGGGATCTATGGGATCGAAGAGACAAACCTTCTGACCATGCGCGGCGCGAAATCCAGCCGTCTTGACGAAATTCTCCTTCTTGATGTCGAGGACGACGACGCTGTCGGTCCAGGAGAGAAGATTGGGAATGACGACGCCGACGCCTTTGCCGGAGCGCGTCGGGGCGTAGACGATGACATGCTCCGCGCCGCCAAAGGTCAAGAGCTTGCCGTCCGTTTGTGCCAGCAACAGACCGCGCTTTTCGCGCAAGCCGGCCTGTTCGATCTCGCGCGCCGTGGCGAAACGCGCATCGCCATGCAGCGGCTGCGGCCGGGCGCGCAGGATCACGCCGAGAAGGCCGAAGGTCGCGATTGCGCCGGCGAGGAAACTGATGGTCAGCCAGCGGTCGAGGCGCTTGTCGCTCCCGAAATGCGGCGCGAGCGTCAAAATATCGAAGAGATGCAGGCCGCCGTCATGGGCGCTCAGGCCGAGCAGCAATACATTTGACGCAATGATGAGAACGGCCGCCGTGGCCAGCAACGCAAGGCCGGCCTGGAGCGCCAGTCTAGAACGCATTGCGGCGTTTGGCGTCCGGGTCATAATGGATTTCCGTGATGCGGTAGCGGCCATTGCTTCGATTCATCTGCACGACGACGTCGATGGTGAGATGGAGGAGCCGCCTGATGTCCTCGCGCGCGAGTTCGCGTCCCTCGGCGCTCTCCTTGACAAGGAGGGTCAGCTGTTCAAAGGCGAGCCGCGCGCTATCGGCATGGACCGTGGTGATCGAACCCGGATGACCTGAGTTGACATTTCGCAAAAAGTAGAAGGCCGTGCCGTCGCGCAGCTCCTGCAGAAGGATGCGATCGGGGCGCATGCGCAAAGCCGATTCCAGCAGTTCGCGCGGGCCGATCTTCGCGATGCCCGAGCCATCCTTGGCGTAGAGCAGGCGGACGTGATTAAGCTGCGGAATGGTGAGCTCCGCCGTGTCTTCGATCGTTAGAATTCGCTCATCGTCAGGGATCAGAGCGACGAGGCCCTTGGCGAGCGTCGTCTTGCCCGAACCTGTTGCGCCGGAAATCACAATATTACGACGGCTGGCGACGGCGCGTTCAAGGAAGGCGCGCCAATGGCAGGCATCTCTGAGACGGACGAGCTGTTCGTCGTCCTCGGAAAGCCCGTCACTCGCTTGGCGAACATCGGCAAAGAGCGAGCGGCGTTCGAATTCGTCGAGGGTCATCGTCGCCGCCGCAACCTTGCGAATCGTGAGGCTGACCGTGCCCGCAGGCACGGCTGGCGGAATGACAATCTGGCAGCGCTCGCCCATCGGCAGAACGGTCGAGACGATCGGATGGTCTACGGCGATGTCCTGGCGGGTGAAGGCCGCGGCGGCGGTCGCGAGATTCATCAAATGCGAAAAGCCAAGTCCCTTGCGCTCATAGCGCGTCCAACCCCGAGGGCGTTCTGTGAAGACTTCTCCCGGTCGGTTGACGACAATTTCGGTCAGTTCGGGATCGGCGAGGAGATCGGCGATCGGCTCGAGCAACCGCAGCAGCACGCGGCGCTCGGCCGACGGTTCGGCGCCATTCAGTCGGTCCAACGCAAGGCGCTCGTCGACAATGGCCGCTTCCTCGCCGCTCATGGTTTCGTGATCCGCTGGGGTCCGAGAACTCCACTGGAAATCGTGCGGTCGAGAAATTGCGTGCGGCCTTCGACGAGCCGCAGGCGATAGACGGAGGAAAAGTCGAGATCGCGGGCGACGAAGACCGAGACGAATTCGCCTTGGTTCTTATAGAGCGTCGGCGGAATGTTGATCGATTGTTGGGTAGCGATCACTGCCGCGCTCTGTCCGGAGTTCTGGATCGAATTCACTTGCACATTCGCCTCCGACAGCCGGGCGCCGGCGATTTGTCCGGCGTCGTTGACGATCGACAGCAATAGAGCGCCGCCGAAGCGCTCGAAGAAATGATTGTCGATCTCGCCGTCGAACCCGGAGCGCCCCAGAGCGTCGGTCGCCGGGCTGGAGAGCGCGACAGTCACTCCGGTTGGCGTCTTCGCCCGAGTCCACAGGACGAACATGCGCTTCGAGCCGCGTCGCAGAGTGCTGCGGTATTCGCCGACGATTTGCGTCCCCTTCTCCATCAACACGACTTGGCCGGAGTCGGACATGACGTCACGTTCAACAACACAGGACACGAACCCGGCCACGTCCGACGACATGGCGGTCTCCAAGACGCAGGGGATGGCGGTTCCCTGCGTCACCCTGAGATGACGATTGGGGAGGCGCGCGGCTCGCACGCCTTCGAGCGCGGTTGGCAGGAGGTTACTCGCGGGTTCGTTGCGAGCTTCAGGAGCGCCGGAACCGGTCGCGTAAATGGCCCCCGTCGACTCAAGGTCCACGCCGGGAGGCTGGCCCGTCGGCGCGCCGGATTTGACTTGTGGCGGCCGATTGAAGACGAGCACAGGCGCGCGTCGCGCGCTGTCTAAGAGTTCATCGGCCTTGGATCGCTCTGCGATTGCCGGGGTTGCGGCCGGAAGCGCGACCGGCTCCAGCCGAGCGACGGGCGGGTCGCGCGGACGTTCGAACGCATTCGCCACAGAAATCGTCGGCTTCTGTCGCGCCTCGGGCTCGGTTGGCGTGCGCCTCCAGCTCGCCCACAGCACGAGGCCGCAGAGCGTGACGAGGCCGACGACGCCCAAGCCCTTGCGCCATGGCAGTGGCGCGTCTCCAACGGACGACACCGGCGTGATGCGACGTTCCTGATCGAGCGGGCCGGCTGCCGGATCTTCATTCATTGCTTTCGTCCTTGAACGTGATTGCGATCGTCATCGCGTCCGCACCGCTCTTCGTGGCAGCCGGGCGACGCTGGGGCTCGTCGTTCGCGTCGCCTGGTTGACGCCTACAGGATCGAAGGCTTCATTGAAGATGCAGAGCACCTCCGCGCCTTGGCGCAGGCGCAATTCGCGCCCGACCGCGTGGACCACGACGAGTTCGCCACGCACGTCTTTTGGCACAAGACTTTCGGTCCCATCGGAGGCGACGAGGAAGATTGCGGGAACTTCGCGATTGCCCTCAAACCGCAGCGTCGTCTCCTTGCCGTCGTCATAAACGGCATCGGGCTCCAGACTTGGCGTTCCTTGTGCCGAATAGCTCCAATTGCGAGGCGCTATGGCGTTGTGGAGCGCGAAGGTTTCATCGACTGCGCGCGCCTCCATCTCGCTGCTCCTCGATGCCGCGGCATAGCGGCGCGCCTCCGCCTCGTCGCCCGGATAGGCGAAGCGGACCATGAAGTAGCTTTCCCCAAGCGAGCTTTCGGCTATTGACAGCTCGAATTGATAGGAGCGCTTGCGGCCGTCCCGGCGCGTCGTGACCACCTGCAGATTGGTCGGAGGGTGCCTTTCGCGCGGCTTTAGAAAGAGGATGTTGCCGGCCGGCGCGACTTCCCAAGAGATGGAATCGCCGATCGCGACATGGGCAATCTCTTCGTCCTCGGAAAAGACCACCTGGGTCGACGCTCGTATGACGCCGTTGATCTTGACCACGTTGAAGGGATCGTAGGCGACCAGGCGCATGCGCGCGTCGCGCGATCCAGCCAGAGGCTGCTGCAGGGCGAGGCTCGGGAGGGGCGAGATCAGGAATCCGCATGCGATCGTCGCCATAGCGCCGGCTAAGGACAATCGATTCATCATGGCGCGGTTTCCGGATCGGAGCGGTATTCGGAGACAAGAAAACCGAGAGGATTGATCAGGCGATCGGAAGACGCGATCGTCGCCTTCTTCTCGAATGAGAAGGCGACCGTGGCGATCCAATGCGAGAGCTTGAT
Organism: Methylocystis sp.; assembly: GCF_051062815.1. Lineage (GTDB taxonomy): Bacteria > Pseudomonadota > Alphaproteobacteria > Rhizobiales > Beijerinckiaceae > Methylocystis. The sequence goes on from NZ_JBPFDU010000035.1 coordinate 18,419, forward strand.
TTCGTCGCCATGACGGACTTCGCGCAAATAGCGCACCGAGGCGAGATTGGGACCGAGCAGCGAAATCGCCTTGATGCGGATTTCGGCGACGCCGCTCTTGCCATAGGCGACCTGCGGGCTGTCAGGATTTGAACCCCGATAGAGGGTCGAAAAGCGCGTCTGCTCGCCCTGCGTCGAGAGCAACGAAATAGTGCGGAAATTCACGGGCGCCTCGACAAAACTGTAGCCCTCCCGAGCTTTCACATATTGAGCAAGAAAATATTTTGCGATCGCTTCGTCATAGGCTTGCGGCTCGTCCTTTAGCGCGGAAACCACATCGACAATGCCGGTCGCGTTGTCGACGCGAATAACGAAGGGCTCGACGGTCTTGAGCGGAGTGAGCGCCGCGACCGCGCCGATCGAGACGAAAGCGAGAGCCGAGGCCGCCGCCGCAACGCCCCAGGCGATGCGCTTCGAGCGTTGCGCCGAGAGAAGGAGATCCTGCTCCCAGAGGCGAGCGCGTTCGAAATAGGCCTTCAAACCGCCGCGCTCAACCATGGTCTCTATCCCCACAGCGCCGCGCCGAAGCCGCGATATCGAATACGGGGAGAGCGGCGGTTCGCTCGTTCGCATGCGCCCTGCCGATTTCGCCCTTGCGAATGATTGGTTCGCCAATTGCGGGTTGCGTCGGCGCCTCGATCGGCGCAGCGTTCTCCCAATCCCATAGCGACCGATTGAGCGGACGTCGCGTCCAGCCGTCGCAGGAGGGCGCGCCCGCGCCCGTGAGACTTGCGCAACTGGTTAGAGGCGTGGCGAGCGCCAGCGCCAGAAATCCCATTCGTGCCGTCATTGCGTCTCCGAAAACCATGATCTTCGAGATGGCGAGTAATGCGTTATTCCGCGGGAACGTGGCGGATGCTGCCGCCTCTCCGCCGTCGCTGCAGAGCCTGCACCGTCCGTGTCGCGGCGACATGGGCGCCGGCATAGGCGCCGATCGTCGCGCCCAGAGTGGCGGTGGTTGCAGTGGCCGCCATCCAGCGGTTGAGCATATGGGCGGCGAGCGATGCGCCGCCGCCGGCGAGCGCCCCCGCGATTTCGGGCAATTGCAGAGCGATATAGGCGGCGAGGCCGAGCACCGCGCTGATCGCCACGGCGCCGACGATCAACTGGCCGCCGGTCGCGGCGTTGGCGCCGTATTTGTCGACGAAATGCCCGACGGTCGTCAGCATCAGCCCGATCAACGCGACGACGAGGACATGCAGGACCACGAAATTGGCGAGCTGGCGCGTCCAGGCTTCGCCGAAGGTGCGCGTGGCCTCGAACAGCATGAGCGCGATGAAGATCGGTCCGAGCGCCAATACGAGCGCGAGGCCGACTTTGGCGTAGAGCATGATCGCGAATTGCAGGAAGCCGCTCACGGCCGTGAAGACCAATAGGATGGCTGCGATCAGCGCGGGGGCGACGTTAGTAATCCCAGCCTGCTCGTAAATCTGGGTTGCGACCTCAACTCCCTTATTGAGCAATTGATCGAAAGGCTGACCCGATTTCATATCGAGGCCGCCGGCGATGGCGTTGCTGATTTCTTTGGGCAGCGATTCGAAAAAGAGCCCAGTGACATATTGCTGGTAGGAAGTGGCGTTGGTCGCGAGCAGGATGACGGCGACGATACGGATCGAACGCCAGGCAAAATCAAGGATAGGCTCCTGGATCGCGCCGCGCATGACAGCGATCCCATAGATCACTACATAGAGCATCACCGCAACGCGCAGCGGCGCGTCGACATATGATGAGACATTCTGAACGGCGTTTGAGACGAACTGCGTGATGGGTTGCTCGAATTCTTTCAAGAACTCGTCGAAAACCTGAATCGCCATTTGCTCTCCCCTCAGCGCTTCAGGCTTTGGATGGCGCGCTCTCTGCCGAGCATCATCAGCCGCTCCTTGGCGTAGCCGGCGTTGACGCATTCGCCTGTGGCGCCCAGCACGCCCAGATCGTTGCGGCACTTGGCCCAGGTCTCGTCGAGCGCCTCCGGATTTTCGAGAAACTCGAGCACCGTTCGCACTTTCGGCGGTTCGGGCGAAGTAGACCGAGATGGCGACTTGTCACGAGCCTTGTCGCCGCAAGCCGCGAGCATGAGAAGCGAGCCAAATACGAGGAGAGGTTGCTTCACCGCAGGGCTCCTTTCATTTCTTGGACGAGCTGGCGACCGTGTTCGCGTTCGCGCTCGACGTCCATATCCACTTGCGCACGCTGAATCATCGCGAGGCCCTGCAGGCGCACCACGTCGTTTTGCAGCAGCGCCTGTTCGGCCTGAAGGCGGGCAGAAAGGTCGAGCACTTCCTTCGCGTCCTTGGAGCCGCTGATCTGGCGGCGCAGTTCCTCGAGCTGATCGATGCGCCGAGAGGCCGTGTCATAGACGGCCTGACCGAGCGAGTGCTTCGCGCCCGTTTGGCGGGCGATGCGATCGAGCTCAGAGGCGTAGAAGGAGTTTCCGGGATTTTCTGTGTACACGCGATTTTGCGAGAGATAGCTGTCGATGGAAGAGGCGAAGCCGCCTGAGCCTGATCCCTTGATGAGGCCCTCGATCTGCGAGAATTCCCCCGGCAGATATTTCCGGAATTCCGAGGAGTTTAGGAGGCTCGCGATGTCATTGGCGTTCGTTAGCCTGTTGAAGGAATCATAGAGCTGCTTCGCCTGCGCGAGCTGATCCTGCGCGACTTTTAATTGCGAGGAGAGCGTCTCGACCTGTCTTTTCATTTCGATCAATTGGTCGAACTGGCGCGCGAAGACGCTCGGATCAAAAACGACCTGACTTGCGGCCGGAAAGGGCAGGGCGGCCATGATCACGAGAGGAATGAGTCGAGCAGGCGGATTCATGCGAGCCCCTTTTGGCGACGATGGAAAAGTGGGAACCAGTTCGCGGGATCGTCGCCGACTTCTGCGCGCAGCCGATCAAGAAGCTCGACGGTCGCGGTGCGGCCGGAGAGGATGGCGAGCGCGTCGTCCATGCCTTTGAGATCGAGTTCGGCGATGACGGCGTCATGGCCTTGTTTCAGGAGAAAACGACGGCTCTCAGTCGAAAGCTCTTCGCGGATCAGCCGGAATTCCGTCTTGGTCAGATGAAAGCCGTCGACATAGTCGTGCGCCTGGCCACGGGCGTTCGGAAAGAAGATTTGCGTGGGGCATTGCTCGACGATGGTGTGGGCGATCGGCGAGGCCAAGGCGTCGCGCGGCGATTGCGTGCCGAACACCATCACGCCGTTCTTCTTGCGGATGGTCTTTAAGCCATCGTTGGCGAGATCGCGGAAAGCCTCGTCGCCGAGCGCCTTCCAGAATTCGTCGATCGCGATGACGATGCGCCGGCCGTCAATGAGCTCTTCGACGCGTCGAAACAGCACCATCATCAGCGGCGTGCGGATCACCGGATCGTCGAGGACCTCGGTCATGTCGAAGCCGAAGGCGTGTGAATCGATGCTGATTGCGTCTTCATCGGCGTCGAGAACCCACCCCAGCGCGCCGCCTTTACACCAGCGCTCCAGCCGTGCGCCGATTCCCTCCGTATCGCGTTGGCCAAGAAAGACGCGCAGCGCCGAGAAGGATCGCTCATGGGGCGACATGTCGCGCAGCGCCAAGAGGCCGTTGTCGATCCTCTGCTCGTCGGCGACTGACAAAGGCCGGCTCTCGACGCTGACGAGCTTGCGCACCAACGCGCCGAGGAAGGCGAGGTTCGACGGCGTCAGATCGAAGCTCTTCAAAGGCGCGCAGCCCGTTGGCCTGCCGCTCGCCAGGGTCAGGTAAGAGCCGCCGATCGCCCGGATGAAGAGCTCGGCGCTGCGATCCTTGTCGAAGAGGACGAGCTGGCAGTCGAGTTTTTCCGACTGGGCCAAAGCGAAGGTCAGGAACGTGGTCTTGCCCGAGCCGGAGGGTCCGCAAATGAAAGTATTGCCCAAATCGCCGACATGGAACGAGAAATGAAACGGCGATCCGGATGCGGTCTTCAGCGCGGCGATGGCCGGCCCCCAATGATTGCCGTCGGTCCTACCCGACGGATAGGCGTGGAAGGGCGAGAGTCCCGCGAAATTGCGCGAAGTGATCGCGCCGGCTCGCGCCCGATATTTGAACAGGCCCGGCAATTGCGCCCAGAAGGCTGCCTCTAATCCGAGGTCCTCGCGCGCCACCACCGCGCCAGCGTCGGCGAGAATGCGCCGCGCTTGGCTTATCTTGTCGAGAAGAGCCCTTGGTTCCTCTGCAAGGACCAGTAGCGACAGATGATGTTCGCCCATGACGAAGCGGTTCGACTCGAGATCGTCGAGCGCCGCGTCGATTTCGCCGATTTGCGAGGCGGCGGGATCGTTGGTGGAGAGAAGCTGATTCTGCTTGCGCATCATGACCGTCCTCGCTTCCGCCTTGCCGAGGAAAGCGAAGCTCTGCGCGAGGACGAGTTCGAAGGGCGCGGCCAGAAGTCCGTCGAGAAGGCCCGGCCTAGTCGTCGCCGGATAATCTTTAAACGCCAACATGCCGGCGAAGCGTGAACCGCCGGGGCTACGGATTTCGATCGTCTCGCGGCCGAAGATCAGGCGGTTGGCATAGAGCGCCGGTCCAACTGGACCTTGGACGAGCGGGAAGGGCAGACGTTCACAAGCGACGAGTTCCTGCAGGAAGGAGGCGGTCTCGGAAAAGATGCCCCCCCGCTGTTCGAGGAAGCCGAGGCGACGCGGGTGGTAGCGATCAAGCGCCGCCATCAGATCGCGCGAGACGTCATCGAGCTTCTTTAGCCCAAATGGTTCGACCTCGGCGCGGGCGTGCTTCGCGCGCGCAAGGCGCGAAAAGAACAGCGAGGCGCGCTCAGTCGTGTCGCGTCCCGGATGCCAGACGAGCGTCAAATGGAGCTCGTTGCCATAGAGCATTTCTGAGACGAGCCGCGCCCGATAAGCCTCATTGAGCTCGTGGGCGAATTCCGAGCGAAAGGCGCCGTCAGGATAATCTTCGATCCGCCGTCGGATGACATGTGTCCACAGCGCCAGCCGTTCGTCAGCGATGTTGCGCATTATCAGATTGAGCTTGGCGTGGAGGTCGTTGAGATCGGCAGCATCCGCCGTCTCGAAGGAGATGCCAGAAAGTCGAATCGTGGTGATCAGCGCTCGCGTCGAGAGTGAGATGACGTGCTCGGTGACATGGCGCAGATAGGGCAGGTGGGCGTTAGCCTCCACCTCTCGCGCTTTGATATGCGCGGCGACGCTAGCCATGAGTGAGCTCCTCGGCCCTGAAGCGGCGCACGAGCCGCAATGGCGTGCAGGAAGTGCCGCCCCAAAGATTCGCATTGCGGTGACGGCCGCGTGTCTCGAACCAGGCAAAAAGAATCCGGAATTGATTGGCGTCACGTCGGCAGACGAGCCGGCAGGCGAAGTGGATCGGCAGGGCGATGAGGCCGTAAAGCAGGCTGCCAGCCAAGACGAATAGGATCGACGAGAAGATGACGTTGAGGCCCATGGCTTCCATCGTCACGCCGAGGATCATCGCCGGGCGCGTACAGGCGAGGAAAAGCGTGTCCTCGACGAGGCGTTCGTCGCTCATGAGTCGTTCCGATCGAAGAGATGGAGGGACAGAGGCGCAGCTCCGCGCCTATCTGCCAGTCAACGTCGAGACGATCTCGGCGGCGCCGAACAGAATCGCGACGCCGAGAATGACATAGCCGGCTCGCCTCAAGTCGAGATAGCCGAACATCCAAGTCATGCCGGTGATGATGATGGCGAGCGTGGCGAGCAGCTTCGCGACATTACCGGTGAGTGCATCGACGATGTTCTGAAGAACTCTTTCGACATTGGCGCTTTGCGCTAATGCGGACCCATCGAAAACGAGAGTGACGGCAGTGCTCGCGAGCAACTGGAACGAGAGACGACGAGCGAAGGAAAGCATCATAAATTTCGGACTCCATTTGAGATATACAGATATGGTTCGCGGCGCGGCGTTACCGTGGGAAGGGAGACGCCCCATAGATGAGGAGCGATTTTCCGGAGCCGCCGCCAAAAACGTCCCATTGCCGCTTGGGCGGCGCCCACGATTCCGTAAGAGCGGCGGATTCTTCTCGAGGAGTCGGGCGCGCTTCGCGATGATCAAATTCACCATTAACGGAAAGCTTTGCGCCTGCCCCGCTCGGAAGAGCCGGGGTTTTTTGTCTTGAAAAATGTTTGGGGTCGTTGTCGAGAATCTGCATGGCGGCGCGCAGCGACGGGCAGCTCTCGAAGGCGTCCGCGACGCCGATTCCTGCCTTGTCCAGCTCGCCAAATGTCAGACCGGTCAGACCCAAACGCACGTCTTGTGCGCCAACTTTCGCTTGCATCGCGAGAGCAATCGCCTCGTCTTTGGAGGTCGCGAGTATTTTGATCGGCGTGCTGCCATAGATTGTGAGCGAGAGAGGCTCAAAGCCGCTCGCCACTCGTACGATCTCGATCAGCGGTCTTATGTCGATGCGGGGCGCACAATCCTCTGCAAGCGCCATGAAAGCTGAAAAGTCCACTGGGTATCCTCCGCGGCGTCAGGCGGCGTTGCGCTGCGCTTTCTGTCCGATCTGTCGTGGGCGGATATTTACGGCGGCGCTGGCGCGGCGGCGACTTAGTGAGGCGAAGCGCATGGTTCGAGATTTCCGAATCGCGGATGAATTCGGGCGCAGAAGACCAGAAGCGCCGCGGCGATAAACCTGCGAAATTTCACAGGAGTTCAATAAACGCGTTCACAAAATTGCCGCATCATGATCACAGAGACCGTCCGCAAATTGGCGGCGGTCTTCAAAGGCATGTGGAGGCTGTTGCCCGAACTGGGAGCGGGGCGCGTCGAGTAAACGGCGAGAGGTCCAAGAATGCGGCGAGTTGAAAATGCTTTTCAGGAATTCATCGATGGCGTCAGCACAGCGTCTGACAAGGCAGCGTTTCGCGCGGTCGCCGAGCGGACGACTCAGAAATTGGGCTTTCACAGTTTTGCCTACCTAGGACTCGCCGAGCATGGTCACACATTGATTTCGACATATCCGAAGCAATGGACCACGCGCTATTTGAGCCAACGCTATGATCTTATCGATCCAGTTCTCATCCGCGCGCGCCGCGACCGTGATCCTTTTCGATGGAGCGGCCCGCAGATGGCGAAGGGGCGAGGAGACCAAGTCAAGCGGCTTTTCGGCGAGGCGGCGCAGTTCGGAATAGAACGAGGCGTCACCATTCCAATTCCGGCGGGCTTCGATAGGTTAGCCCTTCTCACTTTCGCGGCCGATAAGCACGGTCCCGACCTTGACGAGAACGCGGCGAAGGCAAGGGACATTTTGCAACTCATGGGCATGTATTTTCATGCTCATGTCGAGGCCGCGTTGAAGCTTCCCGTGAGCCTTGATCCGTCGTCCTCTTTGAGCCAACGCGAAGCGGAGTGTCTCGCTTGGACCTCGCGCGGCCGCACCATGGATCAGATCGGCAAGATTCTCGGCGTTAAGACGCGCACCGTCGCCTTTCATCTCGACAGTGCACGCACCAAACTTGACGCTGAGAACGTCGCGCATGCGGTGGCGTTGGCGTTGAGGCGTGGCCTGATTCCTTGAAGGGATGCAGTTCGAACTTATCGAGCTGTAGCATCAAGGGAGGCCGGATCGGATTCTAGGCCGATGCGAAAAGGATGCAGGGATCGCCGCCTTTTTTAGGATATCTCTCGCGTAAGTTCACTCTTCGGGACTGTCGCCCGCATCCTTCACGCTCAAATCGGTCGCCTCCGGAATTGGGAGATAGCCCAATGTGTCGTCGAAGGCGACAAGAGTCGTGAAAGCTGATTTCAACTCCGCCGTCGCTTCACTCATCGCGAAGCGGATGTTGTGCAGCCGAGAAAGGGCGTCCTGCCCGGCCTCGACGAGATTCGACCTTGCGATCGAACTGGTAGCGTTGCAAGTCGACTTTTCGACGCGACCACGCCATTCGACGAGCGCACGATGCGCCATCGCCTCTTCGTTTTCCAATGCTTCGACCTTGGCGAGCGCTTCGCGATAACGAAGCAAGGCCTCGAGAGCTCTTCTTTCGAGATCGGCATCCTTGCCCATGCGCTCGCTTCCATGATCCTGCTGAGGAGACAGCCATTTAGGCCTTGAACCCGTAAAGGGATTTTTAACGCTGAGCTGACGGGATCAAAGCCGGCACGTCGGTCGGGCCAGAATTTCTGATTGCGAGCCGGTAAGACGATAGAAAACAGGCGGGACATGTCCCAACCAGTTTAGTTTGGTCTGCAGCGTGCGGGACCATGAGGAGCGCGCGCAGGGTGGCCAAGCGCTGTAGTGTGAATTAGCGCCGCGCGACTGAAAATATCGAATACTTTGGCATCGCGACGATCCGCTTTTGACGCTCGCCCGCCGTCGCGAGTGCGGATGTTGTGTGCATTCAGCCACGTCACGATGGCGTTTAGGCCCATCGGCCCATTGTTATTGACCCCATTCAGCGCCATCCGGTAGATGCGCCGCACCGGCTCAGCTGGATCGGGTCGCTCCGGCTACTTTTTGATCTTCGCGCCACGCTGCTCGGCCTCGACGATCGGATAGCCGATCGGCGGCCGCGCGCGTTCCGTAAGCCTGACGCGCGTATTCCTTCATCCACCGCAACGTATGCTTGCCATTCTCCTTCGACTGATATTTCATCGAACAGTGTCATGTTCTGGCGGATCATCACGCTCATATGATCGTCGCCCAAATCTTGCGTGATCGAGATCAGCCGCACGCCATTCTTCGACAGTTTGCGGACATGGAAATCGAACTGGAATTGGTCGCGGAAGAAGCGAGAGAAGCGGTGGACGAGGACCAGGTCGAACGGCGACGGCTTCTGCAGCGCAGCGTCGATCATCGCTTGGAACGCGGGGCGACGATCATTGGTCGCGGTATCACCGGGTTCGACGAACTCGGCCGCGGCCTCCCAGTCGCGCTACAGGCAGTAGCCTTCGATCTGGCGGCGCTGATCGGGAATTGACAGGTTGCTCTCGGCCTCTCGGCCGGTAAAACGCGAGATAGAGCGCGGCGCGCGGGCCGGCGCCATGACCGTCGGGGTTTCCTCCACGCCAAGCGCGGCGCCAGTGCCGCTACTCCTCCGACTCGAAGCTGCGGTTTTCACGGCAATGCCAGAGGCGCAGGATGAAGATGGTCCCGGCCGCGATCTCGTAGCGCATCTCGTAATTGCCGACGATAATCCGGCGGACCCCACGCGGCACATAGGCTTCCAGCTTCTCGCCGATCCTCGGATAATCGAGCAGCCGCTCCGGCGCGTGGGCGAGCTGCTGGACCACGCGCGTCGCCGCCTCGGGGGCAACCGGGCTTAGATGCTCGTGCAGACGCACAAGGTCCGACGACGCCTTGCTGGTCCACTGGATCTTCATTTGAATGGCGAGGGCAGCGGCTTGTCCGTTCCGAGGCTGTCGGCCCATGCCTGGATCGCCTGATGGTCGATCACCCGGCCCGCATTGACATCCTCTAGGGCTTCGAGCGTCATACGGTGACGCTCCTCCTCCTGGTCGACCCAGGCAGCGAGCGCCTGCTTCATCACCCAGCCGCGCGAACGTTCGAGCCGGGCGGCCATCGCTTCAACTTTCTCCGCGAGTCCCAGGGGGACATGCGCGGTCAATACCTTCGTCTCGTTAGCCATTTATCACCCGC
>NZ_JBPFDU010000036.1:0-6233 GCF_051062815.1 Methylocystis sp.
CCCTTCGCTGACAGCTCCGCCAGCCGTTCGTCGACATCAAAAAATCCGGGCGTTCCCTTCGCCATGTCCGCACCCCCTTGCGACATGACTAAGTGAATCAACTCAACGCCGTTTTGGCCAGAGGTTTTTGGAGGCGTCCAGCTTCGCAAATCCGTCCGGCAGGCCGAAACCCGCCCGATCATGGACACGTTGCACGCCCGGTTGCTCGAAGTGCGCGACGGGCTGTCGCAAATATCACCGCTGACCAAGGCTATTCGTTATATGCTCGACCATTGGAGCGGACTGACGCGCTTCATCGAGGACGGCCGCATCGAACCGGACACCAATATTGTCGAGCGGCCGATTCTATCGACGCCGCAGCAATTGTTTTCGTGGCGACGGGAAGCGCGGCGGCGGGCGGCGGAATCTGACGCTGTTTCATTCACGCCGGTTGTTGTGGAGCGACGAGAGGAAGCGCCGGTCGCCTTGGCGTCGGAGAGCAGATCGGTCGCGGCTCGCCCGCATGTGATCGAACTCGATATTGATGGTGCGAGCCTCTGGATCAGCCGCGCAATCTCGCAAAGAGCGTGACGGTGGAGTAGGGCGCTCAGCCCTCGTGATGATCTCGACGGCGTTCTGCGCCTCGACACAGGCGGACTCAATGGTCAGGGCAGATCAAGCGCACGCGCTCGCGCAAGGAGCCAGGCTGCGCCATTCACGGTTCCATTATCCAAAAAAGCGGTCGAGCAACCCTGAAAAACCGCGATCTGCCCCGTGTCGGCGCTTTTCTCCCGACCCGCTGTCGCGCCGAGCCCCGGTCCATCGCGACTGCTGCCCGCGAGAACGGCTCTCGACGCTATAGGGGTCGCCCGAGTTCGAATGCTGCGCCCGGGCAGGGGGGGCCACCTCAGATGGAGCGACATTTTCCAAAATCGCGCGCGGACGAATAAGAACAAGCTGCTCCGCCTCTGCCTCGCCCAGCCATTTCGCCGCCGCCGCGCGTCCCTCGGCGAGGTCAGGCCTTCGGCGTCTTGCTCCGTGGGCGTCAGAAGCCAAAATATGGACCATCCCTTCATTCAACATTCGTTCCGACCAATATTGAGGTCTCCTGCCAAAGGAGCCTGTCACTGAACCGGAGGTAAGTTGCATCCAGACGCCGGCGTGGAAGAGCTGAACGAATGTCTCAAAACGACTTTCTATCCACGTCAATCTCTCAGGATGGGTGAGAATCGGCACATAGCCCGCGGTCAAGAGTTCAAAAAAGAGATATTCGATACGTGGCGGCGCAACGTGATGCGGCGGCTCCACGAGAACATATCGCGTGTCAGCAAGCGACAGGATTGCGCCAGATCGCAATCCATCCACCATGTTTGGAACGATATGAGCGTCGGCGCCGGTCACCAGGCGCAAAGGAATTTCATGTTCATCCAGGCAGTTCTGAAATTCGTCGACCGCCGATCGAATTTGCGGGCCGGAATTATTATAGACGCCAGGAAAGATGTGGGGAGTGCAAGCCTGAACGGTGACGCCATTGGCGACGGCAATACGCGCCATATCGAGAGCGATGTCGATGCTGGCGGCGCCATCGTCAATTCCAGGCAAAATATGTGAATGCAGATCAATCATCAAATAACCTCGACGCTGCGCCTGCGACAAGGTAACTTCGTATCAGATAACGCCTTTTCTTTGACGCGACCGCCACCCCAGGAGCGCCTTGAGCGCGGCAGAGACGATCCTGACGCTATCGAATTGAATTCGATCCACTTGGGCGATGAGAAGAAGGCTGGCGCCGCTTATTTCCAAATGGAGGAAGCTCTCCCACTTCCGGCGTCAGATATACACGGGCGGCCTTAAGGAGAAGACCCGGCCTCCACTCGCTTCTCGCGAAGGATATTTCCGCGACCGTCTTCGTTTTCTTCGTCGGCAATTACTTTCATCGTGTTTTTGCGCTGAAGATTCGCCCTCAGCTTTTTTTCTGAGCGACGCAGCTGAGGAAGCGTGATTTCGGGAGAACAGTTGAATCGCAGAGGCGCAATACACGAGCCGGCGTGAGCCAGGGCAGCGTCTTAAATCGTTGAGGCTTCGTTAACCAAAGCGGATTCGAAAGGCGCGGGAGGCGCGCGCCGTGACGAAGGGCTTTTTGGATCATATGCGGATTGTGCCGGACCACCGCGTGCCGGGCATGGTGACCTATCCGCTGGACGAGATTTTGCTGACGACGCTGGTCGGCGTCATTTGTGGCGGCGACGACTGGGAGGGGATTGAGGAAGTCGCCGAGGGCGCTCTCGACTGGTTGCGTCGGTTCCTGCCGTTTAAGGACGGGATTGCGACCGCGCAGACCCTGCGCAAGGTGTTTCGCCTGCTCGATCCCGCGGCGCTGGAGCAGGGCTTTGCCGCCTGGGCTTCGTCGCTGCGCCCGCTCGCGCGCGAGGTCGTGGCCGTGGACGGCAAGACGCTGCGCGGCTCGCGGCAGGCCGACAGAACGGGCGCGCTGCATCTCGTCTCGGCCTACGCCACGGCGGCGGGGCTCGTGCTGGCGCAACGCGCCGTCGACGGCAAATCCAACGAGATCACGGCGATCCCGGAACTCCTCGACATGCTCGCGCTCGAGGGCGCGATCGTCTCCATTGACGCGATGGGGACGCAAAAGGCGATCGCGGCGCGCATCGTCGAAAAGAAGGCGGACTATGTGCTCGCCCTCAAGGGCAATCAGACCAGCCTGCATGAAGACGCCAAGCTGTTCTTCGCCGATTCCGCCTGCCGTGAAGCTTGCGCCGAGGCGCGCGAAACCGACGCCGGTCACGGCCGCGTCGAAGAGCGCCTGTGCCGCGTCGCCGACGCCGCTTGGCTTTCCGAGCGTCATCCCGAATGGAGCGACCTGCGCGCGCTCGCGGCCATCACCGCAACGCGCTTCGACAAGAAGACAAAGGCGGAAAGCGTGGAGACGCGATTCTATATCTCCTCGCTCGCCCCCGACCCCAAAGCCATCCTCGCGGCCACGCGCGCCCATTGGGGCATCGAGAACAATCTCCACTGGACGCTGGACGTGATTTTCGACGAAGACAACTGCCGAACCAGAAAAGACCATTCCCCGCTCAATCTCGCCATCATCCGACACGCCGCCATCAACATCCTCAAAGCCGACAAGAGCAAAGGCTCCCTCCGCCGAAAGCGCCTAAGGGCCTGCATCGACCCCAGCTTCCGCTCCAACCTCTTCGAAGCTTAACGATTTAGGATTTCGCCCTGCGGCGTGAGCGCCAGGGCATTGACGGCGCTACGGAAAAAGGCTAAGGAAAACAAGCTATAAGTCAGGATGACTTATATTGTAAAGCTAACGCTACGGCAGGCGCCTTTAACGCCCTTCGCCCGATTATCAACACACGGATTTAAGTAGTAGGAATTGCTTATGCTGGAGGGGCGCGGGGCTATCAGATTCTGGAAGGTTTGCGCTTTTTGGTTAATATTCGCCATTGGACCGATTCTATGGTTACTTTTCCTGTACGAACCTACTGAACAATATGTCGTTCTAGACTATCGCGTATTCTTGGGCCTCCTAGCGCTCTTTAGCGCCCAGGCGTTTCTTGCCGAGGCGATCGGAATTCGCGCACATGCCCAGAAAATTTCGTTTCCACGCAGGCTGTTCCCGCGTCTTGGCTTTCCGACGCTGTGGCGCAGGCGAATAGCATTGAAAGACATTTCGCGAGTAGATTCGCTCGACGAGCGAACAATTCGTTTTTTTCTCAATTCAACAGAATTGGTGGACCTTTTATTTCCAGACTCGACGAGCAAACGATACTTTCTCCGCTACGTCGACAAAGAACTCGCTAGGTCGGTCCGTACGCTCCCGATCGCCGCCGCGAGAGCTCGCGGTCGCTCAGCAGGCAGCGAACCCAGATCGCCACGCTCTTGACCGCGATTACCGATTAGAGCGGATTCGTCTTAAACCGGCTCGTATCGGGCGGCGTCGAAAAAGTTTGCGCATTCATTTGGGGTGAACTGGTGGAGCAAGGCGCCGATCCTGTCCCAGAGGGCGTCGACGGTTCGCTCTCCGGCCTTTCGCAGCAGCGCTTTGAGTTTCGAGAAGGCCATCTCGATTGGATTGAAGTCCGGACTGTAGGGCGGGAGATAAAGCAGCGTCGCGCCTGCCGCCTCGATCGCCTTGCGCACGTCAGCGCCCTTGTGGCTGCCGAGATTGATGGGGTGGACGCCCCCTCGACGGCATCATGTGCCAGAGTGGTGGTGTTGGCAACCACTTGAAGGAGGCGTCCGCTAGCTAGCCGGCTGTTGAAGAATCTTCTCGCTTTGCTGTGAGGGGGGCTTCGTCGCCATTGTCGTATTCGAATTCGATCTTGACCTGCTCCTGAACTTTCATCCATCAGCGATTAGAGTCTCAAGAGATTTTACGCCGTCGGGCGCGATGTGAGCAACATGCGATCGGCGGAGCTGGTCGGGGTTGCGCAGCCGATCGCATGTTGCGGAGAGATTGGCGGCATAGGCGGCCGGTGTTTGATAGGCGAGCGCCGAATGGGGGCGCTTATGATTGTAATCGCTGACCCAGTTCGCGATCTTCGCCCGAGCGTGATTAAGCCCGAGAAACAGCGTCTCATTCAGCAGTTCGTCCCGCATACGGCCGTTGAAACTCTCGCAGAAGCCGTTCTGCATTGGCTTTCCCGGCGCGATGAAATGCCATTGGATCCGGTGGTCTTGGGCCCACGACAGCATCGCGTTCGAGGTGAACTCCGTGCCATTGTCGGAAACAATCAAGCCGGGTTTGCCGCGTCGTTCGATCAAGGTCGTCAGCTCCCGCGCCACGCGGCGGCCCGAAATTGATGTGTCGGGGATCGCCGCCAAGCACTCGCGCGTCACATCGTCGACGACGTTCAGAATGCGAAATCGGCGTCCATAAGCGAACTGGTCATGAACGAAATCGAGCGACCAGCGCGCATTGGCTGTGGCCTCAACCAGGATAGGAGCCCGCGTGCCGACAGCGCGCCGGCGGGCGCGCCGTTTGCGCACGGTAAGTCCTTCCTCACGATAAATCCGGTAGATGCGGTTGATCCCAGACGACTCGCCGCCCTGCCGAAGCAGGATGAATAGCCGCCGATAGCCGAAGCGCTTACGCTCGTTGGCCAACACGCGGATCTGCTCGCGCAACGCGGTGTCGGGCACACGCCGGGATTGATAGCGGATCATCGTGCGATCGGCGCTGACAAGGGTGCAGGCCCGCCGTTCCGACAGGCCCATCACGGCCTGCAGATGCGCGACTCCTTCGCGCTTGGCGGCGGGCCCTACCATTTTTTTGAAGAAGCTCTCGAAGCGCCGCGGAGTCCAGCATGGCTTCGGCCAGAAGCTTCTTCAGCCGCGCGTTCTCGTCTTCCAAGGCCTTCAGGCGCTTGGCTTCGGAGACGTCCATGCCGCCGTACTTCGACTTCCAATTGTACAGCGTCGCTTCCGAGACGCCATGCTTGCGAGCGAGATCGGCGGTCTTGGCGCCGGCTTCATGCTCCTTCAACACGCCAATAATCTGTTCTTCCGTAAACCGTGCACGCTTCATAGGTCCGTCCTTTACAAGGCCGGACTCTAATCCCCCGTGGAGGAACTTTGCAGTGGCAGGTCAGTCGGCGCCGCCATTAGTTTCGGCAGCCGCACCAGATTGTAGGCGGCGGCCGCGAAGGTGAAGGCCCAGCCGGCCCGCTCGCAGCCTCTGAACCTGGTCTGCTCCTGCCCGGCGATGGTTTTGATCCAGCCGAAGCCCTTCTCGATCTTCTTGCGGATGCGTTGGCTGATGGCGTAGCCCACATGCCGCGTCGTGCGGGCGTCGATCGCCGAAGTCCGTCCGCTGGTGTTTTGCGCGACATGCGGCGTCACCTTCATCGCACGCAGCTCATTGACGAAATCCTCGGCGTCATAGGCCTTGTCAGCGCCGAGCGTGATCGCCCGCGGGCGATCGGCGCGCGGCTCGATCATGTGCAGCGCCGCGATGCGTTCCGCGTGGCCGTCGGCTTGCGTGAGACAGGCGTCGACGAAGAGAGCGTTCCGGTTCTCCATCAGCGCGTGGCCGATGAAGCAGAGCTTCGCCTCCTTGCCCGGACCTTTGCGATAAAGCCGCGCTTCAGGGTGCCGATTCCGACGAAGGCGCCCGTCTGTAACGGGATAATGCCGCCCGGGGATTCCGGGATAATGGCGCCCCCCTTTTACGAGATGATCCCGCCCGGGCGCCGCGTTCATTGACCGACGAGATTTGTCTCACCTCC
>NZ_JBPFDU010000037.1:0-5065 GCF_051062815.1 Methylocystis sp.
ATCACAAGATAACCGATCTCGCCGCCTTGCTACCGTGGCGCTGGGCCGCCGACCTACAAGCCAAAAAGCTCGCCGCCTGATCTACGCGCAGCCGTCCTTGGCTGAAAATGATCAGCCCACGTGCCTCACCGGATGCTTACCCTTTTCGAGCTCTCGCTGCAGAACCAACGGCCCGTGATCGGCGGGCGCGGCACTTCCGCCGAAGCGATCATCGAATTGGGGGGAGGAGTCAACGCGGCGGGGGCGATCGAGGGTGACAAGCCGATGGCGGACGAGGCCATCATCGCGGCGGCGCCTGACATGGTCGTGATGATGCGTCGCGACGGCACGGCCTCGGAGGAGAACCATGGAACTCAGAGGAGTTAGGCTCCGTTAGTACGCCCTTGGCGTCGGCACTCGACGGGATTCTATGTAGGCTACGTGCTCGCCACCATTGATGGACGACAATCGTCAGCACGCCGCTGCGCGTCTACTTTTGGTCAAGCTCCTGTTCCAATTTCTCCAATAGCGCTTGTAACTCGTCGGGCAGCGGTTCCCCGATGATCTCTGTGAGCTTAATCCGTAGCTCCTTGCCGATTTGCTGGAGACCGGCGAAGGGCAATTCCTGGAGTTCGCGAGCGAGCGGGTCGCTTCTTTGGTTGTTTTTTTCTGTCATCACGGCCCGCCCGAGGCCGCAACTTTTCTGCGGTGGCTTTGTTCCATGATTTCTTAACAGTCGGATTCGCGCCATGTTCGGCCCGGTCAAGGCCAGGTTGCTCGGGCCGGCGTCCAACCCAGGCGCGCGCAGTATGCTAAGCACGACGCCACTCCGTACCGAAGACAGCTTGCCGCCGGCGGCAGTCGTCTATGACCGCCTCGATCGGCAGCGCGTCGCGCAGCTCCGCCGAAAAAAATCCAGCGCGCACAAATTCGCCAAAAGGCTGCAATCCGCGTCGCGCCATAAGGTCGCGGAGAGAGCGGTAGGCTGCGGCCGCCACGGTATGGATCGCCAGTTCGTCTTCTTCCGCAAACCAAAAGCGGATCGCGGCGTCCAGTTTCTCCTGGCAGCGGCCGCGTTCGTCACGGGCATGCCCGCGCCGTCAGCGTCCAACTACATGCCCTTGCTCAACCAACGATACGCTATCCCCAAGTTGGATTTGCCAGACGCAACATCGCCTCGCCTAACCCTTGGCGGCGATCGCAGCGACGCAGACGGAGGCAAGTTTGTCCCTTCGGGTTAGGGCGCGCGTGTGGCGGTGAATGGCGCTGCGATAACCGTCGTCGCCCGCGCAACGCCATAAGGCGGCAGTTTCGCCAGAATGTCCGCGCCCGCCGGGTAAACAGCGACTTGACCGCCGGTTGTCAGAAGGCGAGAGGCAGCGTTACGCGTCGGTTAGCGCATGAATTTTGGTCACGCGTCTTGCGCGCGACTGGCGATTGCCTGGGCGTGTTTCTTTGCCGCTGCGCTCGCCGAAGGATGCGCCTACGCCGCTGAAGAGCCGACAAAGACTTGAGTCGGCGGGTTGCCTGACGATTCCGACGAAGGCGCCCGTCTGTAACGGGATAATGCCGCCCGGGGATTCCGGGATAATGGCGCCCCCCTTTTACGAGATGATCCCGCCCGGGCGCCGCGTTCATTGACCGACGAGATTTGTCTCACCTCCGATTGTTTTTGGTCAAGCCGTTTTGGCTCCTTTCCCGCGGGCGCGGCGCAGGCTCTCGCCGACGAGTTCGATGCGATGCGCGTTGTGCACGAGGCGGTCCAGGATCGCGTCGGCGTAGGTGGGATCGCCGATGACCTCATGCCATGAGGTCACGGGAAGTTGGGATGTGACGATCGTCGATCGGCGCCCATAGCGTTCTTCAAGGATTTCCAGGAGATCGTGGCGGGCGCCGGCGTCGAGCGGCTCGAGGCCGAAGTCGTCGAGGATCAGGAGATCGGCGCGGCCGAGGGATTTGATAAGACGCGGGTGGCGCCCGTCGCCGCGCGCGAGGCATAAGTCTTCGCAGAGCTTCGGCCAGCGATGATAGACGACGGAACGGTTGTCGCGGCAGGCCTTCTGGCCAATGGCGCAAGCGAGCCAACTTTTGCCGACGCCCGATGGGCCGACCAGAGCCAGATTGTCGTGGGCGTCGATCCACTGGCCTTCGGCGAGCTTTTGGAACAGGGCGCGATCGAGCCCGCGCGCGGCGCGGTAGTCGACGTCTTCGATGCTGGCCTGCTGGCGGAGTTTTGCGGCGCGCAGCCTGGCCGTCAGCCGCTTGTCGCGTCGAAGAGACGCTTCTCGATCAAGCAGCAGAGCGAGCCAGTCGTTGCGGTCGATCCCTTTCGCCTCATCTGTTTCTGCGAGTTCGACGAAGGCCTTGGCCATTCCGTAAAGGCCGAGGACGTGAAGCTGGTCGAGGGTGGGATGTTTAAGCAAGTCGCTGTCTCCTAATGATAGTAGCGCGGGCCGCGGATATTGGGGTGAAGGATCGGAGCCGCGTCCGCGGCGCGCTTTGGCGCCGGCTTCCGATCGAGCTTGTTGTCGAGGATGGATTTGATCGAGCCGTAGGTCTTCGCGCCGATCTCGATGGCGCGTTCCGCCGCGGCCTCGACGCGCTCGGACCCATAGGGGCCGACAAGGCGGACGATGCCCAGACAAGCGCGATAGCCCTGCTCGGGATGAGGCCGCGCCTCCAAAATCTGCTCGCACAACGCCGCCGTCGCCGGGCCGATCTTGCGCGCGTCCTCGCGAATGCGTTCGACGGTCCAGCCGGCATAGCGCCGGTGGCTCGATGGCATGTGCTCAGAGATCGTCGTGTGCTTGTGATTGCCGCTCATCCGCAGATGGACGGCGATGCGCTCGCCTCGATAAAAAATCTCGACGCCGCGGACGGTCAGGCGCGCCTCGACCTGCGCTCGGGCGAAGCGATAGGGCACGGAGTAATAATGCGCGTCGATCTCGACGTGATAATCGATGCCGACGCGGTGCAGGCGCCATTCGCAATATTCGTAAGGCTCGACTGGAAGCGCCTTCAACGCCGGGCGGTCGATCTCATCGAACAGTTGGCGACGGGTGACGCCGAGCCGGCGGATGGGGCGCTCCTCGTTAAGAGTTTTTAGCATCCCGTCGATGGCGGCGTTGACCTCTCCGAGGCTGTAGAAGGTTTTGCGCCGCAGCCTGCCGAGCAGCCAGCGTTCGACGATCAGCACCGCCGATTCCACCTTCGCCTTGTCGCGCGGTTTTCTGGGCCGGGCCGGCAAAAGCGCGGCGCCGTAATGCGCCGCCATATCGGCGTAGGTGCGGTTGACCTGTGGATCGTAGAAGCAGGCTTTGACGATGGCGGTCTTGGCGTTGTCCGGCACGATGAGCTGCGGAACGCCGCCGATCGCCTCAAGCGCGCCGACATGGGCCTCGATCCAGTCAGGAAGCGTCTGCGTCCAGCTCGCTCTCGCGAATGTGAGGCTCGACGCGCCCAGCACCGCGACGAATATCTGCGCCATGCGCACTTCGCCGGTGAGCCTGTCGACGACGATGGGAACGCCGTCGCCGGCGTAATCGACGAACAAGCGCTCGCCGGCGGCGTGGGTCTGCCGCATCGTCACCGACAGCGTCTTCTCGAAGGCGCGATACAGCTCGCAAAAGCGCGAGTAGCGATAGCCGCCGGGGTTCCCGGCGATGTATTCGTCCCACAGGATCGTCAGGGTGACGTGCTTGCGCTTCAACTCGCGATGCACGCCGGCCCAGTCCGGCTCTTCGACGCGCCGATGACCGCGCTTGCTGCGCCGGTTGGCGTAAAGCGCCGCCTCCAGCGCCTCGTCGTTCATTCCCTCCGGCAGCGGCCAGCACAGCCCGGCGCCCTCCGCGCGCTCGAGCGCTTCCCGAACCGTCGAGCGCGGCATGCCAAGCCGCCGGGATATCTCGTGCGCCGAAACCGACGCCGCCTTCAGTCGAATAATCTCGCGCGCCTGGCGCATCGTAATCCGCTCCGCTGGCATCGATCGCTCCCTCTGGATTGCCAAAGGAGCGACCTCATCAGGCCAACGGCGGCGGTGAGCCACTGCACGAAATTACCCGGGCGGGATCATTCCGTTGCAGGGGGCGGCATCATCTCGGAATCGGGGGGCGCGATCATTCCGGAATCGATGGGCGCCTTCATCTCGTTTTAGGGGGCGCCATCAGTCGGAATCAGCCCTTCAGGGTCAGTCATCGAAACATGCGTCTCGTTCGAACGCTTTTCGCCGTGGAAATCCGCTTCCTTATTGCGCCCGCCGCTTTCAAAAGGCGGTTCGTCCGCGCCCTCCTTTGGCTTGAAGCTCTTCATCGACGCCCAGGCTTCGATCAGCGTGCCGTCGACCGAAAAATGATCCGTGCTCAAAAGCCGCTTCACGCGCGGCTGCTCGAGGACCGCGTTCAAGAACTTCGCGGCGACGTCGCCTTCGAGCAGCCGGTCGCGGTTCTTCGAAAACACCGAGTGATCCCAGACCGCGTCGTCGATCCCAAGCCCGACGGACCAGCGGAACAGGAGGTCGAACTCAAGCCGCTCCATCAGCTGGCGTTCCGAGCGGATCGAATAGAAGGCTTGAAGCAGCATCGCCCGCAGCAGCATCTCCGGCGGGATCGACGGCCGGCCAAGCGGCGAATAGAGCGCCGAGAACTCTTTCTCCAGCGTCGTCAGAGCCTCGTAGCCAACTCACCTGACGCGCAAGGCGGTCGTCTACGTTCGCCAGTCGACGCCCCATCAGGTGGTGAGGCGCGGCCCTGAACACGCCGAATGGCTCGGCCTGCTCCTCGAATACGAGCTGACGCTGCGTCGCCAAAAACGCTTCGAAACGCGGTCTCGCGTCGCCCGCCTGCGTCATCCGGCCAGTGTCGAAGACGTGGACGATCAGAGCCCACGCGGACTCGATCGCGCGCTGTTCCTGAAACTCTCCGCCTGCGACTGGATCACTGAGCGCCGTAATCTGCTGATCACCGGGGCAAGCGGGCTCGGCAAGAGCTGGCTTGCCTGCGCTATTGGCCAGAAAGCCTGCCGACAGGACATCTCCGTGCTGTATTACCGCGTGCCGAGGCTCTTCGCCGACCTCGCGGTCGCTCATGGC
>NZ_JBPFDU010000038.1:0-7712 GCF_051062815.1 Methylocystis sp.
TGCGTATTCGTCAACGAGCCTGTGCGCTCGAACCCGCGTCTGCCGTTCGGTGGCGTCAAGCAGAGCGGCTTCGGTCGAGAGCTTTCGGCGTACGGCATCAAGGAATTTGTCAATATCAAGACAGTTTGCGTCTATGGCGGCACCGCGGAACGAGAGCGATGAGCGACCGCTGATGGGATCATCTCGGGCTCGCATCGGCCGAGCATGGCCGCATATCTGATCAGGGGCCTCATCGTGAGGCGCGAGAGATGCTCGATGCGTGTGGCGCGGCAATAAAGGTTAGGAGGGATTACGATGGCGGATCTGCGGGGTGGTCAGGCTTTGCGCGTGCGCCATGTAAGGATCGCCAACTTACGAAATCAGCTGCCGCATCCACAAAAAGGCGGTCTTGAAACTGAGCGGACTGCTGGCGCGGCGATAGTGGGCATGAAAATTGAGCCTTGTATCTATCAGGAGCAAACTGGTCTCGGCGCCTATCTTCAGCTGGGCGCGTCGCTCTCTTCCGGAAATGTCGGCTACTGAACGCGACGCAATAGAAGCGGGGGATGTCTGGTGGGACGCCGAACTCTTCACC
Source organism: Methylocystis sp. (assembly GCF_051062815.1). Classification (GTDB taxonomy): domain Bacteria; phylum Pseudomonadota; class Alphaproteobacteria; order Rhizobiales; family Beijerinckiaceae; genus Methylocystis. The sequence continues at coordinate 575 of NZ_JBPFDU010000038.1, forward strand.
GGCGCGCCGGACTGGAGCAAACTTCTCGCTATGCCGCCGGCAAGTTTGAGCCGGGCGGAGCAGACGTTCCTGAACGGTCCGGTGGAGGAACTGTGCCGCATGCTGGACGAATGGAGGATCCAGTGGGAACGGCGCGACTTGCCCGGCGAGCTTTGGACCTTTCTGAAACAGAATAAATTCTTCGGAATGATTATTCCGCAAAGATATGGCGGCTTGGGTTTTTCCGCCTATGCGCATTCACAAGTGGTTCGCAAGATCGCCAGCCGCAGTCCCACAGCCGCTGTCACGGTGATGGTGCCGAACTCACTCGGGCCGGGGGAACTGCTGCTCGAGTTCGGAACCGAGGACCAGAAGGCGCGCTGGCTCCCGCGCTTGGCCGACGGGCGCGAGATTCCATGTTTCTGCCTAACCAGTCCGCAGGCCGGCTCGGACGCCTCCTCAATGACGGACACAGGAATCGTCTGTTACGGCGAGCAGCATGGGGAGCGTGTGCTCGGTCTAAGGCTAAACTGGCATAAACGTTACATCACGCTGGGTCCTATCGCGACCGTGCTTGGTCTCGCTTTCAAGGTCTACGATCCGGATCGTTTGCTTGGCGGCGACGAAGATCTCGGCATCACCGTAGCGCTCGTGCCGGCCAATACGCCGGGGGTCGAGATCGGCACACGGCACCTCCCGGCTTTCCAGGCCTTCCAGAACGGCCCGAATCGGGGACGCGACGTTTTTGCGCCGCTCGACTGGATCATCGGCGGGGAGGATCGCATCGGCGCCGGCTGGAAGATGCTGATGAGCGCGCTCGCCGCCGGGCGTGGAATCTCGTTGCCGTCATTAGCGGCAGCCACGGCGGCTTTCACCGCCCGTTCGACCGGCGCCTATACGCGAATTCGGGAACAGTTCGGGGTCCCCATCGGCGAGTTGGAAGCCGTGCAAGATCGCCTCGGCTACCTTGCCGCCACGGCCTACGAAATCGACGCGGCGCGACGGCTGACCTGCGCCGCCTTGGTCCAGGGCTACAAGCCCGCCGTCATATCGGCGATCATTAAGGCTCACGCTACCGAACGCATGCGCAAGTCGGTGGATGTCGCGATGGATATTCACGCCGGGAAGGCCATCATGGATGGGCCGAGAAATTATCTCGGCAATCTCCACCGGATGACGCCGATCGCCATTACTGTCGAAGGCGCGAATCTGTTAACGCGCAGTCTCATCATTTTCGGACAGGGGGTGATCCGCAGCCACCCTTATCTCTTGGAGGAAATGCTCGCGCTGGCTGATCCTGACAAAGGGGTTGAACGGTTCGACCGAGCGCTCTGGCGCCATGTCAGACATTTCTTCGCCAATCTCAGCCGCGCATGGTTGTGGAGCTGGAGCGGAGGTCTTGTCGGCCCGGCCCCGAAGGCGGGCGCCGTGACACATCATTATAGGCAGCTATCCCGATATGCCGCGTCGTTCGCGTTGGTCGCTGATTTCGCCTTGCTGACGCTCGGCGGCCGGCTCAAACGAAGGGAGATGATCTCGGCGAGACTCGGCGACGTTCTCGCCGAACTCTATTTCCTGTCAGCTGTGCTCAAACGGTTTCATGACGAAGGTCGGCGCGAGTCCGACGAGCCTCTCGTTGACTATTGCGTCGCGGCGGGGATTTGCCGGATCGAAAACCTTCTCGTCGAAACGCTCGCCAATTTGCCAAACCGATTCATCGCGCGAATGGCGAAACTCATCATTCTCCCGTTCGGCGCGAGGCGACTTGGACCATCGGACGATCTGGCGCGACGCTGCGCGGCGATCCTGACGCGACCGAGCGAGGCGCGCGAGCGGCTCACCGCTGATGTTTTCAGAGGATGTAGCGGCGACGCCGTTGCGCGACTGGAGCGGGCGTTCGACCTGACCATCGAAACGGAGCGGCTGCGCCGAAGGCTACGCGAACCAAAATGCGACTCGATCGAAGACGGCTTGCAACAAGGCGTCATCGACGAAAATGAGGCTGAGCGCTTGCACGCGGCGGAGTCCGCCGTCTTCGATGTTATCGCTGTCGACGACTTCGAGCCGAGAGAGCTGTCGCCGCTCGTAGAAGAGGATCGCTTGCAATGGCCAGGGCGACAACAGAGGCCCGACCGCGCAGCGGAATGAAGCGGCGCGTCTATCTCGTGGACGGCGCGCGAACGCCATTCCTCAAGTCGCGCGGCCGGCCGGGCCCGGTTACGCCCGTTGATCTCGCCGTCCAATGCGGCCGACCGTTGTTGTTGCGCCAGCCGTCCGTGGCGGAAGCCATCGACATGACGATTCTGGGCTGCGTCAACGTGATCGCTGACGAAGTCAATCCAGCGCGCGTTGCCGCTTTGCGGCTCGGGCTCGACGAAGAGATGGTCGCATTCACGGTGCAGATTAATTGCGGTTCGGGCATGCAGTCGATCGACACCGCCTTTCGCTACATTCAGGACGGGTCCGCCGATATCGTCCTTGCCGGCGGCGCTGAGGCCCTCTCTCATGCGCCGCTTGTCATAAGACGCGACGCGGCAGACTGGTTCGGACGGTTCTCGATCGAAAAGAGCGCATGGAGAAAAGCGAAGCGGTTGACCGAACTGCGACCTCGATTTTTCAAACCCATTGTCGGACTGGAGCGCGGGCTCACCGATCCGATCGTCAATTTGAATATGGGACAAACCGCAGAGGTCATTGCTCATCTTTTCTCCGTTACCCGCGAGCAAGCCGATCAATATGCAGTGACGAGTCATAGCCGCCTCGCGCAGGCGCAGGACGCTGGCTTCCTTAAGGGCGAGGTGATCCCGATCGTTGATCGAGAGGGAAATCTTTACGAGAGGGACGACGGCGTTAGACCAGATACATCGGTCGAAAAACTGGCCGGGCTTTCGCCCGCTTTTGAAAAACCTTACGGCCAGGTCACGCCGGGAAACAGCTCTCAGATAACCGACGGCGCTTCGTGGACGATCCTCGCCTCCGAAGCCGCAGTCGACAAACATCAGCTCGCGCCGTTCGCGCGCATCGTCGACTCGCAATGGTCGGCGCTCGATCCTTCGATCATGGGCCTGGCTCCAACACTCTGCGTGACCGCATTGTTGAAGCGCAACGGGCTCGCGCGTGACGACGTCGATCTTTGGGAAATCAACGAGGCTTTTGCGGCGCAAGTCCTCGCTTGCCTCGCCGCGTGGAAGGACGAAGCCTATTGCAAAGAAGGCCTGGGACTCGACGGCCCCTTCGGACTTGTAGAGCATGATCGGCTCAATGTTGACGGCGGCGCCGTCGCGCTCGGCCATCCGGTCGGCGCTAGCGGGAATCGCATTACGCTACATCTCGCCAACGCGATGAAGCGTATTGGCGCCAAGCGCGGCGTTGCTACGGAATGCATCGGTGGCGGACAGGGCGGGGCCATTTTGGTTGAGGCCATTTGAAGGAGAGCGACCATGGTCGGCAAGATCTGGTCCATTCTACAGCCTCGGAATCTTGAGCTCGGGCCGATCGTCGAGCCGTCATGGCGCGGTCGGGATTGGCTCCTGAAGCGAGACGCGGATGATATCGCCTGGCTGTTGCTGGATCGAAGCGGCGAGAACGTCAATACACTCTCGGAGTCGGTGCTTTCCGAACTTGATGAATGTCTCGGCGAACTCAAAGGTCGGCTGCCAAGGGGTCTCATCTTACGGTCCGCCAAGCCTTCCGGTTTTATCGCCGGCGCCGATATTCGCGATTTCCGTGAATTGCGCGACGCTACGGGGTTGAAGGCGCGGCTCGATCGGGCGCATGCCATATTGCGCAATCTGGAAGCGCTCCGCTGCCCGACACTTGCAGTTATACATGGCTTCTGCCTGGGCGGCGGTCTTGAGCTCGCGCTGGCTTGCGGCTGTCGCATCGCCACAAGGGGAGCCATTTTCGGATTTCCGGAGATAAAGCTCGGCCTGCATCCCGGTCTCGGTGGAACGGCGCGCTTAACGGGATTGGTCGATCCTATTGAAGCCATGACAATGATGTTGACGGGCCAAACGCTCTCCGCCTCCAAGGCGAAGTCGCTTGGCCTCGTAGACATCGTAACCGACGAGCGCCATGTCAGGGCGGCCGTGAACACGGCGGTTGCCGCAAAGCCAAAACACGCTTGGAGAGGATGGAGAGCGACCGCGCTTTCACTCGCGCCGGCGCGAAAGCTCGCGGCCTCCGCTATGCGCGCCAAGACCCGACAAAAGGCGCGACCGGAACACTACCCGGCGCCCTACCAACTCATCGAGCTGTGGGAGCAGGATGGCGGTCGAAGAGAAGCGATGCTGAAAAATGAGATCCAATCATTCGCCGATCTCCTCCTCGGCGAAACTGCGCAGAATCTCATTCGCGCATTCTTTCTCCGCGAGAAACTAAAGAAAATCGCGAGTTCCCATCCAACCAACTCTGATCTGCAGCATGTTCATGTCGTCGGCGCAGGCGTCATGGGCGGCGACATCGCCGCCTGGTGCGCACTCAAGGGGCTCCGGGTAACGATTGCCGATGCGGATCGGCTTGCACTGGGCAAAATGATGAAGCGCGCCCAAGAGCTTTTCGCACGCCGACTCGACGGTGCCGCACAGAGGCGCGACGCGCTCGACCGTTTGGTGCCGGATTTCGAAGATTTCGGCGTCGGTCGCGCCGACATCGTGATTGAAGCCGTGCCAGAACGAATCGACCTTAAGCGTGAGGTCTTCCAGTCGATCGAACCGCGCATGAGCAACGACGCCGTGTTGGCGACGAACACCTCGAGCATTCCGCTGGAGCAGCTGCGCGATGCGCTATGCAAGCCCGAGCGACTCGTTGGCCTACATTTTTTCAACCCCGTTGCACGCCTCGAGCTGATCGAAGTCGTGCGCCACAATCTTGTGAGCGATGAGGCGCTTGCAAGGGCGCGAGCATTCTGCGCCCGGATCGACCGCTTGGCCGCGCCGGTTGCCAGCGCCCCTGGTTTTCTCGTCAATCGCGCGCTTACGCCCTACCTGCTCGAAGCCCTCGTGATGTTGGACGAGGGCGTTAATGCAGAAACAATCGACGAAGCCGCAGAGCGCTTTGGCATGCCGATGGGGCCCGTCGAAGTCGCCGATCATGTCGGCCTCGACATTTGTCTGGATGTGGCGGACAGGCTGAGAGCATCGGTCGAATCCCTTCCGGAGGCGCCGCCCTTGCTGCGTGAGAAGGTCGAACGAGGCGAGCTCGGTCGCAAATCGGGCAAGGGCTTTTACGATTACGCCGACGGCAAGCCAAAAAAAATCAGCGCACCAGAACCCGATGAAAGCATCGCCGATCGTCTTGTGCTTCCTCTTGTTAACGCCTGTGTCGAATGTTTACGTAAGGGCGTCGCCGAGGATGAGGAGACCATCGATGCGGCGATGATTTTCGGCGCCGGCTTTGCACCATTCCTCGGCGGACCTTTGCGCTACGCGAGGACACGCGGCGCAGAAAATATTGTTTCGGCGCTGCGCGAGCTGTCCGGGAAGCATGGCCCGCGCTTTGCGCCCGACGAAGGCTGGTCGAAACTGGACGCGCCGATTTGACCATCGTCCATGACAACGTCGGCGCGCTCGCTGATCGTATCCTGGAGGAAGTCGGAAGAGACATCGTCCTCGGCCTGCCGCTTGGTTTGGGCAAGGCGAACCATGTCGCCAACGAACTTTACGCCCGGGCGGCTGCGGATCGCAGCATCCGGCTACGTATCTTCACTGCTCTCACGCTCGATCCGCGGACCTGGAAAAGCGACCTGGAGCGCCGCTTTGTCGAGCCGCTGAATGCGCGCCTGTTCTGCGGCTATCCGAGATTGAGTTATGTTGAGGCGGTGCGAAACAACGCGCTTCCGCCGAACATCGAAGTGAACGAGTTCTTTCTGCTCGCGGGAGAATGGCTCGCTGCTCCGCTGGCGCAGCAAAATTATCTGTCCGCCAACTACACTGATGCCGCCAAATATTTGATGGATCGTGGGCTGAACGTCATCGCCCAGCTTGTTTCGAGACAACGCCCGGGGGCAGACGCGCCGCTAAGTCTTGCATGCAATCCGGACATCACTCTCGACGTGCTTCCCTTGCTTGCGCAAAAACGCAAGCGCGGCGAGGCGGCTATTCTGGTGGGACAGGTCAATAGCGAGTTGCCCTATATGGGCTGGGACGCAGCGCTTCCAGTAACCGCTTTTGATCACATTCTGGAAGCTGACGCTTACGATTTTCCGTTGTTCGGCGTCCCGCGCCTTCCGGTATCGGATGCGCAATACGCCATTGGGCTTCGCTGCGCTGCGTTGATCCCCGATGGCGGAACGCTTCAGATTGGCATTGGCTCGATCGGCGATCGCCGTAGCTTATGGCCTTTGTCTGCGCCAGGAACACAATAAGGATTTTTGTGAAGCGCTAAGCCGATTAGACGGCGATGCTGAACAAGCGACTGATTCGTCATGGTTGAAGCTCTCGACCGAGGAATTTTCTATTGGCCTTTATGCGGCGAGCGAGATGTTCGTCGAGAGCTTTCTCGATTTGTATCGGGCCGGCGTTCTCAGGAGGACTGCGGAGGGCGGCGTCCTCTTACATTCCGCATTTTTTCTTGGCTCAAGCGGCTTCTATCGTGCGCTGAGGGAACTGCCGGAAGCGGAACGCGACCGCTTCCGCATGACGGCGGTGTCTTTCGTCAATCAGCTTTACGGGGACGAGCATCGAAAGCGTCGCGATCGCATTCAAGCGCGGCTCGTCAATACGACGATGATGGTGACCGCGCTCGGCGCCGCCATTTCCGATACTCTTGACGATGGACGCGTCGTCAGCGTCGTCGGCGGCCAGTATAATTTCGTGGCGCAGGCGTTCGCGCTGGACGACGCTCGCTCTTTGATGACCTTGCCGGCCACTCGACATATTGGCGGTCGCTTTTTCCATCACGAATCTCAGGCGCCACCGGCTCTACCGGGGCACTGGTCACGCCCTAAATTCCGGGCTTGCGCAACGAGGCCGGCAATGCCCTGTCGCCGAAATCAATCACTGATCGTTGGAGGATTTTACCCGTCGAGTCGATGACCAACTGAAAGCGCCGACCCTTATGGAAAAATGTCAGCCGATATCGCCCCGCATCCTCGTTCTCACCCTTCTCGCAACGGCTCGTCACTTCCCCGTTGCGCATTAGCGATTGAACCGCAGGGATT
>NZ_JBPFDU010000039.1:0-4737 GCF_051062815.1 Methylocystis sp.
GAACCCGCAGCCTCGTCTTTTTCCGCCTCGGTCATCGGAGATAGTGTCCATCATCGATAGTGGACACGATCCCCGCGCCACGCGCACGACTATCGCCGCCGTCAGCCCCAATCGCCAGACGGCCCTCGGCGGAGGCTTACAGAAGGCCAATGCCGACACCTATAAGACCCATTCCAACCGACGAAAAAGCCGTCCCCGCATTTCTCCTTTCGCCTAATTGTTTGAGTTCTGATTGTGAAATAGGAAAATGCCTCACTGTTCGCCTCCCATAAATTGGGGTGGCAAAACTCCCAGACACGTCAGGTTTCCGAGGCTTTCTCGTGCTCGCAGTGACCAGATTTGCTCCAACGGAACCGATAGAAGCCTGCGACCTTGGTTTATCGAGCCCGCCTGCGGTCGCTTCCTGTTTATAGGGTTCAGCCATCGGCTTTCCCCTTGGCTCCTTCCATTTTTGCAATTTGCGCTTCGACCGGGTCCAGCATTTGAACAAGTAAATTTTTCAATTGAATAGCATCTATCAACGGCACTATCGCCGCGCACCTGAACTCTGGCGGCGCATCTTCGCTCCATTGCTCCGTAAATGCGATCCGGACTCCAGAAGTCCCAATCGACACAAAGAACCGATTCGCCGCGTATGCGGGACCAAGAAATGCGACCCTCAACTCGCCCGCGTCTTCGACCTTTTGGGGGTCTACCATGCCATTGACCTCCGATTATTGAGGTCTCAACCATAATCTGATTCCTCCACATGTTCAAAGGGGATACCTTCGACATTTGGCTTGCGGAACGCAGTAAGAACCGATATCGTTCTGTTCATGATTTGTTTAGGTTATCGAGCCAGAAGCTGCGGCTCAGCCAAAATCAACGATTCGGCTTGCGGGGCGGTGCGGCGATGCTGACCAAAAAACAAAACGATCTATTGCGCTTCATCCATGAACGTCTGAAGGAGTCGGGCGTGCCGCCGTCCTTCGACGAGATGAAGGACGCGCTCGACCTGCGGTCGAAGTCAGGGATTCATCGGCTGATTCTCGCGCTCGAGGAACGCGGCTTCATCCGCCGCCTGCCCAATCGCGCCCGCGCGCTCGAAGTTCTGCGGCTACCCGAATCGTCCACGCCGCGTACCGCCGGCGGGCGCAACGGCAAGTTCTCGCCGTCCGTCATCGAGGGGAATCTCGGGCGCGTCCGGCCGCTCAGCGAACGTTTCGAGGACGAAGGTGAACGTCAGGTCGCCATTCCGGTCATGGGACGCATCGCCGCCGGCACGCCGATCTCCGCCATCCAGAACCGCAGCCACACCATCAGCCTGCCGCCTGACCTTCTCACGAGCGGCGAGCACTTCGCGCTCGAAGTGCGCGGCGATTCGATGATCGAAGCCGGAATCCTCGACGGCGATACGGTCGTCATCCGCAAGCAGGACAGCGCCGACACCGGCGACATCGTGGTAGCGCTGATCGACGATGAGGAAGCGACGTTGAAGCGCCTGCGCAAACGCGGCGCCTCGATCGCGTTAGAGGCCGCCAACCCCGCCTATGAAACGCGCATCTTCGGCCCCGATCGCGTGCGCATTCAGGGCAGGCTCGTGAGCCTGCTGCGGAAATATTAGTTTCGTGGGCGTTGGCGCACGGCCGCTACTCCAGCGGCTCCATCGCGCGCGCATCTTCCGCGCTGCGCTCTTCATCGCTCAGCGGCGCGGTAAATCCGGACGTGCGGCGATTGCGAGGCGCCGGCGACCAGGGCCGATCCTCGTCGACCGCGCGCGCGGTCGTCCATTCGACGCCATCCGCCTTGAATCTCAATGCCACAGACCCTGTTTCGGACAGTCTGCGGCGATCGATCACGATCTCCGCCGCACAGCCTAACGGCGCGTAAAGCGGCGTCACAATGACGGCGGCGCGCGCGCAGTCTTCGAAAAAGCCGCCGCGCCCGGCGACGAGCGCGACAAAGCGGCCATTGACGGCCTTCGCCACGCAACCCGCGTCGTCGCAAGCGACGCCGCTCCTGGCGTCCGCGGACTGGCGCGCGTCTCCGTCCGCCCGCAACCATTGTTCCGCGGCGAAAGCGCTCGGTTTTTGCCCCATGACGGCGAGCTGTCCGGACGGCAGGCGCAGCGCCGCCGATTCTCCGGTCGCCGGCACGGCCAGATCAAAGGGCGCGCCGCTCCTCGCGCCCATCAGTCCGATCAAGGCGAGAGGGATGGCGAGCGCGCGCCACGCCCAAGTGCGCCAGAGCACGAGCGACAGGACCGCAAGCGAAAGGAAAAGGATCGCCCAGGGCGCAAAGGCCGCAACCGGCAAACTCGCGCCGGGCGCGCTGGCGATCAGCCCGGCGAGATAGGTCACGAGGTCGATGCCCAGCTTGAGATAGCGCCAGATGAAGCCGTCGAGGCCCAAGGGGTAAAGCACAGAGCCGACGAGCGCGCAGGGAACGGCGAAGAATTCAATGATCGCCAGCGTCAGCGGATTGCCGATCAGCACATAGGGGCTCAGCTCGTGAAAATCATACGCCATGAATGAAGCGGTCGCCGAGGTCGCGCATAGCGTTGCGAAGATCGCCGCCCCGGGTCCGTGCAGCAGGCGCTCGACGACGCTTTCGCGAAGCGCTCGCCATCGCCCTCGCGGCGCGTGATCGTCGATGCGGCGCTTCGCGAGATATTCGCCGCGCCATTCGTACACGGCGATCAAGGCCGCCACCGCCGCGAAGGAGAGCTGAAAGCTTGCGCCGAGCAACGCCTCCGGCTCGAAGGCGATGATGAAGAGCGCGGCAAGCGCCAGATTGCGCATCGACAGCGACGGCCGATCGAAGAGAACCGCCGCGAGCATGATGAGAGTCATCACGAGCGCGCGCTCGGTGCCGACGCGAGAGCCCGTGCCGATGTCATAGAGAATGGCGCCGAGCATCGCGAGCGCCGCAGCCCATTTCTTGATCGGATAATTCAACGCGAGCGTTTGTGACATCGCCAACAGGCGCCGAAAGCCGACGAAGAAGATGCCCGCCACGAGCGTCATCTGAACGCCGGAAATGGTGATGATGTGAAATATGCCCGCCCGGCGAATGAGATTCTTGGCGTCCTCGGACAGCAAGTCGCGCTTGCCGGTCACCATGGCGGCGGCGATCGCGCCCGCATCGCCTTCAATGATTCGATAAACCCGCATCGCCAAGGCGTTGCGCATGCGATCGACGTGCGCAAAAAAAAGTAGCGAGAATGGCGCCGGTTCGGGCGGCGGCATGGTCTCGATTCGTCCGAGCGCGTTGCCGACCGCGCCGATGCGCGCAAAAAATGCGTCCCGCGCGAAATCATAGCCGCCGGGAAGCGCCGCCCGCGCCGGCGGCATCAGCCGCGCCTTGAAGGCGATGAAGTCGCCGGCTGAAAAATTCGGCTCGCCGCGCGTCGTCAGACGCACGCGGGAAGGAACGATGTCGTCCGGATAGCCTTCGGCGCTCGCGACGCGCAGGATAAAGCGCGCGCCGGCCCGGCGCAGATCCACCTCCTCGACGAAGCCCGTCAGCTGACCGATGCCGACGCGTGGAATGATCGGCGCCGCGACGCGCGCCGTCCGCCAGGCGCCCGACGCAAAGCCGAGGGCGATGAAAGCGAGCGTCAGAAAAAGCGCATGGGCGCGGGTGTGCCGGCGCGTAAGCCCGGCCAAGACTGCAAAGGCGGCGAGCGCGCAAAGGCAAAGCGCGAGCGAAGGTTCACGCTCGGCCGAGAAATAGAGCACGACGCCGCCGCCTGAAGCGACGACCAGCCAGAGAAACGGACGGCGTAGCGTCCGCTCCTGTTCCAGCGACGCGCGCAGGACCTCGGCCAATCCTCGTACACGCAGCGGAAAGACGCGCGACGAAAGATCGCGGCCGCGCTCCTCCCGTTCAGCGGTGCGTGAAATGTCGTTCAAGAATGACCGGCCCCGAACAAATACGGGAAAGAGCCTAGCGCCGACCGCGCCCCTTGTCTTGCGCCGCCTTGCGTTCCTGAACCGTCGCTCGCCAGTGGGCGGTTGCCTGCGGCGACATAAAAAACTATCCCCTTAAATCAGAAGCGAGATCCACCTTGAGATGGACTCGCAATGCAGTCAACGCGCAGTGGCGCGTTGATCGCCGTCATTCGGTTTGGCGTCAATGAACAGCGATCCATCGCCGGGCACGTCCTTGTTTCGCGGACTGACGCGAAAATGCCCAAACTGCGGCAAGGGCAAGCTGTTCGCGAGCTACCTCAAGCCGCGCGATTCTTGCGCGCATTGCCGGGAAAGTTTTGCGGGCCTCGATGCGGATGATGGCCCAGCATGGCTGACCGTCGGCGCCGTGACGATTACAGTCGTGCCGCTTCTCTTCATTTTAGAGAGCAGCGGACGTTACTCCTACGCTGTCGAGATGCTGATCGTTGTGCCGCTAACGATCGCGCTCGTGTTGCTCTTGCTGCCGCTTACGAAGGGATTCTTCATCTCCGCGCTATGGCTGCTGTCGAGGAAGCCGAATTCATAGATTCGCGCGTGTTAACACGGCACTTGCAGCTCACAAGGAGCGCTAATCGCTCTCGCCGATTCCGCTCACATCCCGCAGCGTAGCGAGCCCTCCGCCCTTGTCCTGCACGACGCTGAGACGTAAGCCTCCGCCGAGGGCCGTCTGGCGATTGGGGCTGACGGCGGCGATAGTCGTGCGCGTGGCGCGGGGATCGTGTCCACTATCGATGATGGACACTATCTCCGATGACCGAGGCGGAAAAAGACGAGGCTGCGGGTT
>NZ_JBPFDU010000040.1:0-42337 GCF_051062815.1 Methylocystis sp.
CGCCGATGACAAGCGACCTTCCTTCGACCTTCCCGATCACCCCCTTGCCGACCGGCGCGTCGAAGTCGTCCGTATCCGCAAGTTTCAGGTTTTGCTCGATCGCTGATTGAATGATGGCCAGCGCCAGCGGATGTTCGCTGCCGCGCTCGACGCTCGCCGCCAATCTCAGCAGATCGTTCTCTGTAATCCCCGCAACTGGATGGACGGCAATGACCCGCGGATGGCCTTCGGTGAGCGTGCCGGTCTTGTCGACGACGAGCGTGTCAACCTTTTCGAGACGTTCCAGCGCTTCGGCGTCCTTGATGAGGACACCGGACTGCGCGCCGCGTCCAACGCCAACCATGATCGACATGGGCGTCGCCAAGCCAAGCGCGCAGGGACAGGCGATGATGAGGACGGAAACGGCCGCGACAAGGCCGTAGCTCATCCGCGGCTCAGGCCCAAAAGCAGCCCATGCTATGAAGGCGACCGCCGCCACAGCGATGACCAGCGGCACGAACCAGCCCGAGACCTGGTCGGCAAGCCGTTGAATCGGAGCGCGACTTCTCTGCGCGGCGACGACCATCTCGACGATGCGCGAGAGCATCGTGTCTCGACCGACCTTGTCCGCGCGCATGATGAAGGCGCCTGTCTGGTTCATCGTTCCGCCTACGACCCGATCGCCAGCGGCCTTCGTTACGGGCATTGATTCGCCGGTGACCATGGACTCGTCGACGGAGCTGCGTCCTTCAAGCAGCTCGCCATCGACAGGGACCTTTTCGCCGGGTCGCACCCGCAGGCGATCGCCTACGACGATCGTTTCAAGCGGCACGTCCTCATCGGAGCCGTCCGGCGCGATTAGCCGCGCGAATTTCGGCGCGAGGTCGAGCAACGCACGAATAGCTCCCCCCGTTTGTTCGCGGGCGCGCAGCTCTAAAACCTGCCCGAGCAGAACCAGAACGGTAATGACCGCCGCCGCCTCGAAATAGATGGCGACAGAACCGTCTGCAGCCCGAAACGCAGCCGGAAACACAGACGGGGCAATTGTTGCGACTGCGCTGTAAAGCCAAGCGACGCCCGTGCCCATCGCGACGAGCGTAAACATGTTCCGTTTGCGAAGAATTCGCGATCGCGCCGCGCGGACGAAAAATGGCCAACCCGCCCAAAGAACCACCGGCGTCGCCAGAGCAAATTGAATCCAGTTGGAAAGCTGTGGCTCAATGAAACGATGCAGTCCAAAAAAATGGCCGCCCATTTCAAGTACGAGAATCGGCGTGGTAAGAGCGAGACCGATCCAGAAGCGACGCGTCATGCCGACAAGTTCGTGGCTCTGCCCAGTTTCGGCCGACGCCACAACGGGTTCGAGGGTCATTCCACAGATGGGACAGTCGCCAGGGACGGGCTGACGTATCTGTGGATGCATGGGGCAGGTGTAAATTGTCCCAGAAGCGCCCGTCACGCTCGAGTCAGCAATCTGCTGAACTGCAGGACGACTGTGAGCTTGGTCACGGCCTTGTTTCGCCGCCTCACGCGACCCATGATCATGATGATGAGGGTGATCCATAGATTTCTATCTATTCTGACCCATGAGCTGCTCAAGGTGGCAATGATCGAGAAGCCACTTTTCCACACTCCTTAAATCGACCCGCGCAGCATGGAGCGCCGCCGGCCTTCATGTCCCCCGCGGCAAAATATTCCCCAGGCTCGAAATCGCTCGGGCGATCGTCGAAGGGTTCAAGGCCGCCAATGAGGCTGACGCAAATTGAAGAGACTCGTCTCTCTGGAGATCGGATAGGTTCGCGCGATCACCATATTACTTCGCATGGTCGGGCTGCACTCGCGCATCTTGGCGAGCGGCGACGTTCTTGCCGCGCTCTCAGCAGGCATAATCCTTTGTCAGTCGCCAGATTTGTCGTCGAGCAGAATTTCGTATTCAACGGCGCTCGGTCGCTGGCGCTTTCCGTCCAAGTAAGCGACGCACGCCCTGGCCTCATCGAAGTAGAACACCGTCCAGCCGGGTAATTCGGCCTTGACGGCGCGAGCAATGGCGAGGCCTTCGGCGGAAAAATTCGTCCAGTCGCTTTCTCGGCGGAGCCGGTTTTCTTCGTCGAGCGCATCCTCGATCGCCTCATATTGCGCCTGCCAGCGGCCAAGACGCTCGACGAGCGCGGGTGAGATCGGCAATTCCTCGACCCCACAGGAATTTCCCTCGATGTCCCACACCCCATCGCAAGAATAGTCGGCCATGACGCGAACCCAGCGATGGCGATTAAGCAGGTCTTCGTAGATGTCGCTCATGCGCCCCTTGTCTTCTCCTCAGACCCGTCAGCCTTATGCCGTTCTGGACAGTCCTGCTTTAGCGTACAACGCACTGGAATCCAGAGATTGGTTCATCCCCGTGTTTGCAGGGAACGCGGGTAGGAGGTGAGATCAAAGTTCCACCGTCTATTCCGACGTCGTGTTTTGATTCGCGCTCTCGCGATGGGAGCAACAAGTGGCCGGCGCCCTTCAGTGATCCAGGAGCAATGTTGTGTTAGCAGCGGCGTTTGGACCAGCGGCGCCGCGCCCCGCCCAGCTGCTACGTCCGGCGCAAGGCGGAAAGGTTCGGCGGCAGGATTCAGTTCGGGTGGTCGATTTGGGAGTGGACGAACGTCTAAATCGAGGGCTGAACACCACGCTGTTTACGACAGTGATTCGGGCGAAGAGTGGCAAGATATCACGCCGTCCCAGGTTGAAGACATCTCTCACCGCCTCTTCTTGCCCGATGATTCGGCGACCTACGACTTCGACAAAGAAGGCATTCGCAGAAACAACTGCCGCCTGACCTTGACCGACGACATCCTGGTGCAGCAGTTTTTCAAGTCACAGGCGAGCAGAATGAGATTATGAATTCCATTCCGGGCATCGGCGTGGCGTCCGTCGACGCCGGCATCGCCAGGCGGTTAAAGGCTTTTGAGCGGGAGCAAATGTTTTTGCTGTCTCAGATTGGCCTTGAAATACACGCCGCGCAATGCGCCGTGCTTCTGCGGGAACGGTCAAAAGTTCAAGCGGTGTCAGGATGCGTGGCATGGTCCCGTTCCTCGATCACACATACCTGGCCGGCAAGGCGGTCATCCTGGAGGTGAATGTCTTCCCCGACACCGAGGGCCGGGCCTACGCCACGCTCGACATCCAGCATCCCAAGACCAGCCGCCGAATCGGACTGGATGAGTTCATTACCCCCCTCTCCCGGCAAAGCCTTAATGGCGGAGCTCGTCTACGCTGATCGGCATGAAATCCAGTATGTAAGCGCGCGGGACCCGTGCAGGCCTTTTTCCGCGACCCGTGGCCCGCCACCCGCGCAATAACGCACCTCTCGTCCTGTGATAGGCAAGCGGATTCACGCCGTTAGTTTGCACGTTTCGATGAGCGACGCTGGCATCGATCCACTGCATCGGAAAAATGAGATATCCAAGCTCTTATGGTAGCAAGCTCTCTATCATTGATTGCTCCTCCGGAACAGAAACGCCTAGCCACTTATCCTGAACGCGCTCCAGATGCGCCGATGGATCGTAAGGCATAACATTGAGGTCGAGAGTCGCGTATGACAGCCGCCCGATCGCGGCAAGCGCCGCATAGGAGCCTACAACCTTGTCGCGTTGCGCAGTGACAAGATTCACGCGGGCAGTAAGCAGCGCTTGTTGCGCATTCAGCACGTCGAGCGTCGTGCGCTGTCCGAATGCGGCTTCGTCTCTGACCCCACGCAGCGCCACCTCGGCAGCCTTGACAGCTTTCATGTTGAATGAAACGGCGGCCTTCGCTGTCGTGAACTGACTGAAGCCCTGAATAACCGCCGCCCTGACAGAATTCTTGACGACATCAGCGTGAATTCTTGCCTGACCGAGTTGCTCTTTGGCCTGCCGTATCGACGAATACTCGCCGCCGCCTTGATAAAGAGGCACGTTCAATTGACCAAACACCTGTGCGCCAAACTGCCGGGTTTTTGGATAGCCAAAATACGAATCGAATTGTTGGATGACTTGAGCTCCGACAGACGCCGTCGGCAGGATCGCGCTTTCCGCGATTCTGACGGCCGATTCTCCAGCATTGATCTGGTGAACTGCGGCGAGGATGGAAGGGTGATCGGCAAGAGCGATCGCAATTGCGTCTTCACGGCTTGCTGGAAGAAGTGCTTCAAGCGACGGCGCCGGTTGCAGCAGCTGTGGCTCCACGCCGATCGTTTGATGATAGACCGAGGCGCTATTTTCGAGCGCGCCGAATGCCGCAGCCAGATCGGCTTGAGATTGGGCGAGCGCGGCTTCGGCTTGCGCCACGTCTGTGCGAGTCACTTCGCCGAATTCGAAGCGATCCACTGTTACCCTTAGCTGCTCGCGAAGAACGCTGATGTTATTCTTCTTGAGACGAACCACAGCTGCATCGCGCAGCACATTCATATATGCCGTAGCTCCCTTTAACAGCGCCTGCTGTTCCGCGTCACGAAGAATTGCCCTCGAAGCTGATACGCCGGCTTCCGCTTGACCTACGCTAGCTCTCGTTTTGCCCCCATCCAATACAGGCAGCTGAAACGCGAAGGTCGCATTAAGCGGTTTGCCCGAATATTTATCGCTCTGATATTGTCTGCTGCTGAACTGATCGATCCCGGCCGGAGCGCGGATCAACGTTCTCTGCGGTCCCCCCGTTGCGGATATGCTGGCTTTTGGCCGCGCATAGGAATAGGCCTTTGAGACCTCTTCATCACGGACGCGAACGTTCGCTCGCTGTTCGTCGATTTCGGGGTTTGTCGTGTAAACCTTCTCCAACGCGCCGTTTATCGTGTCTCCACTCGCCTGCGCCGGCGCAAAATATACACAGCACGCAATGCAGGATAGAAGAACATTTCGCCAGCACGATTGATCACGCAGCACGCGCGCGCACATCGGCGTTTTCCCGAGCCTGCACATCGAGCTAAAATTACCTTTCCTTCATCGCGCGAGACGCCACTTCGAGCAGTGGAGAAAATAGATATTCGAGAATGCGGCGCCGTCCGGTCTTTATCTCTACGGTAACGCCCATGCCGGGAGATAACGGAACATCGACGCCATCGATATTCATCGTCGAACGCTCCGAGCGGAGGGTTACCGGAAAGACGAGATTTTGAGTGCGTTGCGCGCCGCCGAAATAACTATTTTTGGCGGGCCTTGCCGGATTGCCTTCGAGCGCTTGAGCGTCAGGCTCAGGTATCGCGTCATGCGCAACACGCGTCACCGTCGCGTCAAGCGAGCCATAGCGCGTGAATGGAAATGATTCGATCTTCACGATGGCGGGCTGATCCTTCTTTACAAATCCTATGTCCTTATTTTGAATATAGCATTCAATCTCAAGATCAGCGTCATCGGGAACGATTCGCATGAGTTCTTCGCCCGTCGTCAGAACTTGGTTTTTTGTAGTAACCGATAGACCGAACACCGTTCCAGCGATCGGACTCCTGATTGTCATATGCTCGGTTTTCTCGTGCGCCTTCTTATGCCTTTGTTCAAAATCATCGATCTGGCGCTCTGCTTCGCCCAATTTTTGTTCGTTCTCGGCGACAAATGCATCCACTTGCTTTGTTCGCTCCTGCCGCAGCACGCGGCTCGCGGCCTGAGCTTCGGTGAGCTGCCCCTGTTGGGTCGCAAGATTGGTTTGCTGGACCTGCAGCGCCTCGATCGAATCGATGACCGCCGCTCTTGGCGTCGATCCGCGGGCGAGCAGTCCCTTTCTCATAAGGACGCGCTCTTTGAGAGTCACGAGCAGCGATTCCTGACTCGCGATCGTATTTTTGAGGCGCCTCTGTTCCTCTTCCTTTTGATCGAGCTGCGCATCAATGCTCTTAAGCGAACTCAGAAGCTGTCTTAAATCCCCTCTGAGAATGCGACCTTCCCGCTCCTTGAGCTGGTCTGGAATCTCCTTCGGCCAATCAACGGCTATTTCCTTGTCGTAAAAATTGTTGGCGATCGCGTTCAAGGCGGCCTTCCGGCGCACTTTCTCCGCGACATAGGCCAGGTAGACGATCGAGGAACCTCGTTCGTCCGCGGCAGCTTCCGCCGGATCGAGCTCTACCAAGACCTCTCCGGCAGTGACATGCCGCCCGTTCTCTGCATGGATTGCAACCACGCGTCCGGTCTCAAGCGGTTGGATGGTTTTTACGCGACCGGCAGGCTGAATTTTCCCCTGCGCGATTGCGATGATGTCGATGTGGCCGAAATACATCCATGTCAGCACGACGCTCAACAGCAAACAGATTGCCCAGAGCAGACCGATATGCACAGGCGATGGCGGCGTTTCGAGAATCGAGATGGCTGCCGGAAGAAACTCCCCGTCGGAACGCGCCCACTTCACGAGCGCCAGCCGTTCCGCCGCAGCGCGAAGACGAGGCAATCCGTCAGCGCTTGGCTTCGCGAGATTGCTCTTCCTCTTTAGCCGCATCAAACGGCTTCCAAATCGTTCTGAAGTGACCAGAGATGAGCATAGAGACCGTTCGGATTGCGGATGAGTTCATCATGCGCGCCCATCTCTTGAATGCGCCCGTCGCTGAGACTAATGATTTTGTCGCATCGCCGGACGGCCTGCAGACGATGGGCGATGATGATAACGGTGCGGCTCTTGACGATCTCGAACATATTTTTCTGGATGATGCGTTCGCTTTCGTAGTCCAGGGCGCTGGTCGCTTCATCGAAAATGAGGATCCGGGGATTGATCGCAAGCGCGCGAGCAATGGCGATTCTCTGTCGCTGTCCGCCAGAAAGATTGCTGCCCCGTTCCTCCACCATGGTGTCGTAGCCATTGGCCAGCCGACTGATGAACTCATCAGCTCCGGACATTTTTGACACGGCGACGACTTGAGCCCGAGACATCGCCGGATTGGCGAGCGCGATATTATCGTGAAGACTGCGGTTGAAGAGCAGGTTCTCTTGGAGCACGACGCCGATCTGCGAGCGAAGCCACGCCGGATTGACCTGCATAATGTCAGCGCCGTCGACAAGGATCTGCCCCTCTTCAGGCGCATAAAAGCGCTGAATCAATTTTGCGAGGGTTGACTTGCCTGATCCGGAACGTCCGACTACTCCGATGACTTCTCCCGGCTTTATCTTGAACGAGATATTTTTCAATATTTCAGGCGAACCGGGCCGATAGCGGAACGTGACGTTCCTAAACTCGATCTCGCCCTTCGCAGGCGGCAAACTCCCATGCGCGAGATTTAATGGCTCCATGGGCGCATTCAGGATATCGCCCAGACGCTCGATAGAGATCTGCACCTGCTGGAAATCTTGCCAGATTTGCGAGAGCCGCAAAATTGGTTGCGCGACTTGCGCCGAAATCATGTTAAACGCAACGAGTTCCCCAACGGATAACTCACCGTCGATAACCGCTTTTGCGCCAAAGAGTAGCAGCAGCGCGTTTGTGAGTTTGCTAATGTATTGAATTGCGGACTGGCCCCCCGCGCCCAGCAATCCAGTATCGAATGATTTCGATACATATGAAGCAAGCTTTTCCTCCCATTGCGTCTGCATCGAGGGCTCGACAGCGGTCGACTTGATTGTCTGCACGCCAACGACCGCTTCCACCAACATCTGCTGGCTCTCGGCGCCGCGGTTGAACTTCTCCTTGATCATTTCTTGGAGGATCGGCCGAATGAACGCCGCGACGATAAGGTAAAGCGGTATCGACGCGATGACGATCAGGGTTAGCTTCCAGGAGTAGGCCCAAAGAACCGCGAGAAAGACGACGGTGAAAAAGATGTCCAAAAGCGAGAACAGCCCCTGACCCGTCAGGAAAGCACGAATCGTCTCGAGTTCTCTTACGCGCGCCACCGTCTGCCCGGCGGATCGCGTCTCGAAATACGCCATCGGCAGATGGAAGAGATGAAAGAACAGGCGGCGCCCGAGTTCAACGTCAATCCGATTGGTCGTATGCGACAGCGCATAAGTGCGCAAATACTGAAGCACAACGTCGAAAGCGCCGATAATCGCCAACCCGCCGATCAAAACGAAAAGCGTATCGTAGCCCCTGTGACTGAGGACCTTATCGATAACGACCTGGAAGAATAGCGGCGTCACCAGCGCAAAGATTTGCACAAAGAACGATGCGACGAGGACGTGAAGCAACGGCCGACGATAGCGCCAAATCGAAGGTAGAAACCAGCGAAGACTAAAATGTTTGGGCTCAACGCCCGCGCCGCCGAGTCTACGCGAAACAAGAATGACCGCGTCGATGGTCTCATGAATTTGATCTAAGGAAAGGCTGCGATCCGAGCGCGTGATCGGATCGACGAGGCGATAATCGCCAGACGGCATTTTGCCGCCAAAGACTTCAAATCGACCAGCGCGCGTTCGAACGATCGCAGGCGAAGGGAGAGCGGCAAGTCTTTGCTTATGTATGGGACGAATTAAGCGCGCTTTGAGCCCGATAAGAGCGGCGGCTCGCACAAGGTCTTCGCAACTGACGCTCTTTCCGTGAAGCGCGAGTTCCCGTCGGATCTGATCAGGGCTTGCGACGATGCGATAGTACGCAGCGATTCCACAAAGACCCTGCAGGCCGGACTCGCCGAGTTGCGCCGCTGATTTTTCGGCAGATATTTCTTCGGTCGACGCTGCTTCATTCGCCGAATTGCGCATTATCGACCATACCTCAAATCCATCCGGTGTTTTTCGATATGATTTCAGACCTCATCTGTAAAGAGATTCTCCATTTCGGTCTGGCGCTTCTTGCTTTGCTGCACTCCGCATATTCGCCAGATCTCCTGAAGCGACTCACGTGCTGGAACTTTTCGATAGTGATACAGCTGTCGACTCTCGATGATTCGCGCGGACCTTACATTTGGTGGGCACATGGAGCGGAGTATTATTTCCCGGCCGAACGCGCTCAAATTACGTGAAGACGAATTTGACGGAGCCCCCACCGGCTGGAAGTGGCTGTCGCATACGCTCTCCAAGCCACTCGCAGCTCGCGTCGCCCAGATGACGCCGAGCGATGCTTGATATTTACAAAAGATAGTCACTTCGCCCATCGGGGCGTCGCTGGCATCTCTTCTCCCTACACGAATTGCGCCTGCGACTCCGTGAGACTCGACAAAGCGACATTGTTGAGCGTGATGGTGTTATTCGCGTCAAACCAAATCAGCGTATCTGCTCCTTGTTGAGAAGAAGCGGCAAGAAGATCCGTCCAATCCGCAAAGATCGCACTATCAAATTGCAGCGTGTCCGACGGGTCGAAGCCGTAGATCACATCCGTCCCGAACCCAGGATGGAACACAAAATTATTGTTGCTGCCATTCTCCGTGATCGTTGAGGAGCCGAGAAGCGTAATGTCATTATTTGAACCATTGATCGTATCGGTGTCGCCAGCAGCAATGTTGACGTTTCCCCCGTCGATGTTGATCGTATTCGTGTGATCCTCCGTACCATAGATCGGGAACGGCCACATCCAGACCCAATACCAGCCGACCACGACGGTGCTGATGACGCCACCCGTAATGTTCACTGTGGATCCACCGCCGGCGTTGACGACATTATCTTGGCCGGCTACCGACAAAGTCGCGCTTACGTCGCTCGAAATCGCATTGCCTGATCCTGTGATCGTCGCACCCGCGGATGCATTCACGGAAACGTCTCCGTAACTCACGGTCAGTTGATTGCCGGTCCCTGTCACGGCGATCGGATCATCAGAGCCATTGACTGTCACATTTGTATTGGATTTGAGCGTGACGGCGTTTCCATTGCTTGAGACCGTTCCGCCAGATCCATCTTCAAAGATGACGGGCGTCGAATTCGTGCTGATCGTTACACCTGTACTCGTCACGTCAATCGGAGTGGCATCGACGCCGCCGAGGCTCTCGTGATCAATTGTTCGGGCGAGTGAATCAAGCAAATCCGCCCTTGAAATCGTCCCGTCGCTCAGCATGCCGGTCCAGCTTTGAGACTCTACAGAAGTTGGCGATCGGCCATAGACGTTGTTGAAGACGACGTCGACGAATGCTGCATCGGTCGTCGTCCCGTAATTCGTAACGAATTCTGAAGAGGTGATGAGTTCATCGGCGAGCTGAGCCTCCGTTGCCAATCCGTCGAGAATCCGTGGCAGCTGCGCCGCGATTTCAGCGCCGGTCATGGATCGCCCCAATGCAGCATAATAGAGCTGCGCGAGAATATCGGTCGCTACCTGTCTGTCGGTCGTATGATCGAGAGAAACGAGTTGTCCGCCGCTCAACGTATTGTTTGTCGTCTCGTGAACGTTTCCGTCAGCGACATGTTCGGAACTCTCCGATAGGGTGACTGCTATGTCGGCGCGCGTCACCGCGCCCGCCTTGAGCTGAGAGAGATAGTCCTCTAACTCCGAGAGTATAGCGTAGCGGCCAAGAGCGTTCTGGAATACCTGTTCGATGAATTCGGCGTCGGTTAGAGCGCCATATTTGCCGGCAAATTCCGTCGGCGGCGGCAAGGTCCCTAAGGCGATCGTTCCTGCCGGAGTCGCCAAATAAGTCTTATTCGTCATGATGTCAGCGGCGAGCGTATTGAGATCGAACTCCGCCCCAGCGCCGCTCGTCGTGATGTAGTCGGCAAGAAACTGCCGCTCGCTCTCAGTCATGTCCCGATTGAGAAGCGTGTCGTACATTCGCTCTGCCATCGCCACGAACTTTTGCTCGGAAGCAATATCGATCGTAATCGAGTTGGCGCCGGCGCCGTTATAGGTGCTGAATGTGTATCCGTACAGGCTGAAGCTTGATGTCGGGCTTTCGTTCCAGACCCAGGTGTCGATTCCATTCTCGTCGATCGAGTGCGATGCATAAGCGCCCAGATATCCCGAACTGAGACCGAGGAGGTTGATTGAGTAGCTATCGGGGGATGTTACGTACCACGCATAGCTTCCGTTGGAGTTGGGAACGTAGACCTTCGTGCTGGTGACATCGACATTCTTGACTGCTAGGCCAACGGTCGGGATAGGGTTACCATAGACGTAAAGTGGCGGGCCTTGTTGCCATCCGATCCCGTTGCCGGTTTCATGAGAGGTGACGATCAAACCATCCGCGCTTGTCGTCGTGGTGACCGTCGTCGCCAAGCCTGAGTTTGAATAGGTCAAGGACAGCGTGTCGGTCTTCGCGCCGTCAGGCGCAATCGTGATTGTCTCGTTGGCGTCTGGGAGCACTCCGTAGCCCCGGGTTACAATATTCGTCGTCAGGCCATTGGCGCTTGTCGCCGTAACGATCTGATCCTTGATCGTCCCGTCGGCGTAAGTGTTCGTGACCGTACGCGTAGTGCTGCCGTCATCTTGGAGCATGGTGACGTCGTTTTGCGTCTCGAATGACGTGCCGTGACCGTTCACGTCGATCGACGACACTTTGACAAGACCGTCTGCGCTCACCGTCGTCACCATCTGGTTGCGCAAATTCCCCGCGGAGCCGTAGTCGGCGACCGTGATTGTTTGGCTACCGTCGGCGTTCAGAACAGTCGTCTGGTTCCGGCTCAAATCCGTCACACCGTCGCCGTCTGAATCGACTGAAATTGTCTTCGATAACTGATCGTCGCTCAGCGTCGTGATGATTTTCGAGGTCAACGCGCCGGCTGCGGTCGTGTCCCAGATAATGTCGGAGATCGAGCCATCAGCGTTGCGCGATGTGGCTTCAAAATGATCGAAGACGCTGTCGCCGTCCGTGTCGCGCTGAAGGTCCTGCGTTAGGCCGTCGCTGCTCGTCGCCAAAACGTCCTTCTGGCGCAGCGTCCCATCCATGTTCCGATAAATCAGGGTCTCGACCCGGCTGCCGTCGACATTGGTCGTCGTCGTATCGGTCACGTCAATCTGGCCGTCCCCATTGACGTCGGTTTCGATCGTCTTCGACAGGCCGTTTGCGCTCGTTGACGTCACGACCTTAGTCTTGAGCGCGCCGCCTGAAGTTGCCGACACGGAGACCGTCTCCGTCGTCGAGCCGTCGGCGTTCAGAACGGTCGTGTCCGTCGCATAGGAATCAAGCGTCTCATAGCCGTTCACGCCTGTGCGCTCAGTCGTCACGGTCAGACCATCCGCACTGACAGTCTTCACGACACGTTCGACGACAGAGGCGCCGGTGGTTCCGTTGTAATCGGTATAGGTGTCCACACGGCTTCCGTCAGCGTTCAACACAGCGCCATAGGTTTCCGTGCGGTCGACGCTTCCATTGCCGTCATTGTCATAGGTGACCGTCGACGCTAATCCATTGGCGCCTGTCGTTGTGATGCGTTGGCTTTGCAACGCGCCTGTTCTGGACAGGTCGGAAAGTGTGTCGACAACGTCTCCATTCGCCTGGATGACGATCGTCTCCGTCTGATCCGTTATTCCGTCGCCATTGACGTCTCGGTCGATCGACGTGGTCTTGCCGTCAGAACTCGTCGTCGTGACCGACTGGCCTCGGAGCGTGCCGTTATAGTTCGTTTCCGAATAATTCTCTGTCTTCGAGCCGTCCGCGTTGAGCACGGTCTCGTCCGTCGCGGTCACGCCGTACCAGCCGTCGCCGTTGACGTCCGATTGCGTCGTGACGGACAGGCCGTCCGCGCTCGTCGTCGCAACGAAGTTGGACCGTAGGGAACCGTTGGCGTTCGTCGTCGATACGGTTTCAGTTCGGCTGCCGTCGGCGTTGAGCACAGTGGCGTCAGTCACCGTCGTGTCCCAAACGCCGTCGCCGTCGACATCGGCTTGCGTCTGCCGCGACAGGCCGTCGGCGCTTGTCTGAACAAGCGTTTGGCTCCGTACCGAGCCGTTGGGATTGTAATTGACGATCGTGTCGACGGTGGAGCCGTCGGAAGAACCGTGTCTGTCGTGACCCCATTGGCGGCGGTGGCCACGCTCTCCGTGACGTCCGTCGCGCCGTCGCCGTTCACATCCGAGTTTGTCGTCACGGTCTTGTGGTCCGCGCTGGTCGTCACGACCGTCGACGCATGCAATGATCCATTGCCGTTCGTCTGCGTGATCGTCTCCGTGCGGCCGCCGTCCCCATTGACCACCGTCACATCGGCAATCGTCCGGTCGGTGGCCCCATCGCCGTCGATATCGAGCTGAGTCGTAACATTCAGCCCGTTCGCGCTCGTCGTCGTGATCGTTCTGTCACGCAGCGCGCCATTATTCGCCGTGTTTGAAACCGTCCGGGTGGACGAGCCGTCGGCGTTCTGTACGGTCGTCTCCGTGGTCGTCAGATCCGTTGTTCCGTCGCCGTCGGCGTCGATCTGACTGGTTCGCGTCAGCCCGTCGGCGCTCGTCGAGACGATCGCCTTGCCGTTGATGCTGCCGTTGTTGTTGTAAGCGGTCGTCGTGTCGACGCTCGAGCCGTCGGGCGCGACGACGATGGTTTCGACGCTGTCCCAGACCCCGTCGCCATTCTGGTCGATCTGGATCGTCCTCGACCGGCCGTCGGCGCCCTTGGCGATCACCATCTTGTCGCGCTGGGAGCCGTCGGCGTTCAGATCGGTCACCGTCTGCGTCCGGCTGCCGTCGGCGTTGATGGTGGTGACGTCCGTGGTCGTCAGGTCCCAGACGCCGTCGCCATCCACGTCCAACTGCGTGGTCTGAGACAGATTATCCGCCGAAAGCAGAACTTTCGTCTGATCGCGGAGCGAGCCGTCGCCGTTGAAATCGGTCGTCGTGGTCAGATAGGAGTTATCGGGGTTCGTCGTGATGACTTCCGTCGTCGTCAGATCGGTCGTCGCATCGCCGTCGAGATCGAAGGCTGTCGTCTTCGAAAGTCCGTCGGCGCTGACAGTCTTCACCATGCCGTCGCGCAGGGAGCCGTTGGCGTTCGTCTCTTCGACGGTCTCCGTGCGGCTGCCGTCGCCGTTGACCACGATGGAATCATCGATGGTCAAATCATATACGCCGTCGCCGTTGGCGTCCGACTGCGTCGTGACGGACAGGCCCGTCGCGCTCGTCGTCGCCACCGTTTGGTCGATCAGCGATCCATTGACGTTGAAATTCGAGACCGTGTTCGTGCGCGAACCGTCTGCGGCCACGACGATCGTCTCGACACGGGTCCAGACGCCGCCGCCATCCGGATCGGTCTGGATGGTGATGGTCTTCCCGTCGGCGCTGGTCGTCGTCGCCCGCCGGGCCAAAACCGCGCCGCCAGCCGTCGCGTCGATCACCGTCTCGGTCGTCGAACCGTCGGGATTGACGACCGTCACGGCGGTCTGGATCTGATCGATCACCCCGTCACCATCGAGATCGACGGACAGCGTCTTGGTCATTCCATCCGCCGAGGTCGTCAGAATGCGCTCGCTGGCGACGCTCCCGTCCGCATTGAGCGCCTGATTGTCGATGGTCGTCGAGCCGTCGGCGTTGAGCGTTGTGGTCGAATTCAGGGCGGCGCCCGACGCGTCATAGACGAGGCTGACCGTCGCCGCCGTTCCCGTCGTCCCATCGGTGCGCGTGAAGATCGTCTGGCCGTCGATCGACGAGCCGTCGGCGAAAGTACGGGTCGTCTGGTCCTCGATGAGATCGATCGAGGCGATCCCCGCCTGGGCCAGCGTCTGCAGCGTTTGCGTGCCGTCGGCGTTGCTGACGATCAGCTTGAATTGCGAGAAATTCGCGTCGCCCGAATCGAGCTTGCCATTGTGATTAGTGTCGAACACGTCGCGCAGCGCCTGCATGTCGGAGGTCGCCGTCGGATCCCATTGCGTGAAGTCGATCTCGTTCTGCTGGTCGATCTTCCCGTCATTATTGGCGTCATAGGCCAAAAGCGCGTCGCCGGGAGCGGCCCAGGCGGTCAGATGCTGATAGCCGTCGCCCGCCATGTCGAAATAAGTGTTCGACGACGCTGCCGGCGTCAGCTGCACGCCGTCGCCGTTCAAATCCAGCGCCACGGGAAAGATACTGTCGAAGAAATCGCCGATGCCGCCGAAAATATTGTCAAAGAAATTGCCGACGCTCGAAAAGACGCTCTTCACATCCGACCAGAGTCCCCCGAACATGCGGCCGAGGTCGCCGAGGCTATTGAAGCCGATTCCACTCTCCGACCCGCCGCCATAATAGGGCGAAGAAATGCCCGCCTCGAAGCCGGGCATGTTGATGTTCGGCGCCTGATTGCCCCAGTTCGCGCCGATCATGAAGCCGTTCGGAATGAAGCCGAGCGAATAATTGGCCGAACCGATGACATTCCCCAGCGCGCTCGTCGCGTTGTCGAAGAGACCGCTCAGCCCGCTCGTCGCGCCGCCGAAGAGACCGCTGGGGAAGGCGGGCGTGACTGAGTTGCCCGAAGAAACGGAGTAATAATTCACGTTTCCTGGCAGATTGCCGTCGCCGTAATCATTGCCGAAAGAGGAGTTTCCTGGACCCGTCACGTCGAGCTGGGATTTGGAAGAGCCGTTAGAACCTGCCTTGCCGTCTTGAAGGAATTGAACTGAGCCACTCCAGGATGAAGGGTACATTTCTTGCAGGGCGAGAACATCGATAGTCGTTCCGCCCCACTGTAAGATCGAAGGATCAAAAGGACTTGATGAGCCCCAGGCTAGCGCCTGTTTTAAGCTATCTATGTTTCCAGAAAAGTTAGTAAGAGCCCCCCCGTCTCCAAGTTCAGGAAAGCGAAAACTTCCGTCTGAGCTGACCGGATTCTGGGCCCACTTACCAAGCGGCGCATTAGGCGACGCCCCTTGATTATAGTACTGAACCAGCAGTGCGTTTCGACGGTCCGCCGATAAACTATCCCAGCCCTCGCTCGTCATAATCGACTTGAAAAAATCGGAGCCCGTTTTCAACCTTGCCGCCACCACCGCGGCCGTTAATTCAGGACTTCCGAGGGCAATTATCACCTTGACAAAGCGTCGGCTAAATGTTGATATCGCTCTATTAGGAGCTTCCAACAATGTCCGCCGACCTTTCCGATCCGATATTTCATGACGAAGACGCCGCCCGTGCTTGGTTAGAGGCTGAACTTTGGCCGAACGGCCCGGTTTGCCCGCATTGCAAGGTGGTCAACAAGGCAACGAAGCTGGAAGGCAAGGCGCACCGCGCGGGCCTCTACCAGTGCAACAACCCCGAATGCCGAGAGCAGTTCACGATCGCGGTCGGAACGCTCTATGAGCGCTCCAAAGTGCCGCTGCATACGTGGCTTGCCGTTACCTTCCTCATGATGTCCTCAAAGAAGGGCATGAGCGCTCTTCAAATCAGCCGCATGATCGGCCGCCCGTATAAGACGGTCTGGTTTATGTGCCATCGCATCCGCGAGAGCTTCCGCGATGACGCCGCTACGCCGTTCGGCGGCCCGAACTCGCCGGTTGAAGCGGACGAAACTTTCGTCGGCGGCAAAGCCAAAAACCGCGCCTTCAAAGAGCCGGCGCCCAAGAAAGCCGTTCTTTCGCTTATCGACCGCGACAATGGCCGCGTGCGCTCTTTCCATGTGCCAAACGTGACGGCTAAGACGCTTAAACCCCTCATCGCGAAGAACGTCGAAGCCGCTTCCGTTCTCATGACCGACGAAGCGACGGTTTACAGCGGCATTGGCAAGCGTTTCGGCGCTCACCACACCGTCATTCATTCGGCGAACGAATATGCGCGCCTTGGCTCCTACGTCCATATCAACACGGCAGAGAGCTTTTTCAGCATCGTGAAGCGCGGCATCACCGGTGCCTACCATCACGTCTCGGAAGCGCACCTTCACCGCTACATGCTCGAATTCGATTACCGCTACAACACGCGATCAATGCGCGACTTCGACCGCATGGCCGCGAGTGTTCCCGGCATTGTTGGCAAAAGGCTCACCTATCGGCGACCTTCTCAGGAAGGGCGCTATCAGGCGTAAAGCTTACGCGTTCATTCGCTGACAAAAATTGCAAGGATAATTGCCATGTCAGATGACAAGATCAGCGTTGAGTTTAATTGCAAGAAATGCGGCGGAACCGTCATCTCTCTGCCCGACGACCCAACCGACGATTCCATCGCCACATGCCAATCCTGTGGGGTCGAGTTTGGACGATGGGGCGATATTAAGGCTCAAGCTACCAAAGTCGCTTCCGATCATCTGATGGGGGTGACAGAGACGCGTTCAAAGGCAAGAAGGGATGGACCATCAAATAGGATCGCCGTAACCCGCATTTTTGCCCCCGCGATTGAGACCCGACTGCGGCCTTGGCCAGGCTATGGTCTGCTTTTGCCCTTGTGCACGCGCCCCTTGCTCGCGGGGCGCTCCTTCTTGTTCGCTGGCTTTGGCGCTGCTTTATGCATCGGACCGCTTTCTGCGGCGGCCTGAACCGCTCGCCGGAAACGGTCCCAACTATCCGGCCGAATATCCGCTGCAGATTCGCGGTCTATCGTGTTCGAGGGCTTGCTCATGCCTCAGCCTTTGTCGAGAGTAACGCCTAATCCAGGGCAAATTAGATGGTCGGCGGATGTCATTTCAGACAAGCCGCAAATCGCCATCATAGTCGCCGAAATCATAGCGCTATCTTCTACAATCGACCATCATATGAGCCTGCTTCTGAGCAGGATATTGAAGACAAGGACGGGGCCGGTCATAGCTGTTATGGCAAGGCTTCAGACCCAAGGCTTGCAACGCGTTGCACTTGATGCGGCGGCGCAATCGAGTCTTTCTGCTGATGACTACCGAATTTTCAAGTCAGCTTTCGGTGCAGTCGAAACGGCACAGACAGGCAGACATAAAGTCGCGCATTGGATATGGGGCTCCGCTTCCAACATCCCCGGCGCAGTCCTAATGGTTGACCCTACCGAATTTAACAGCGTCGCAGCGTCCGCTGAAGCCGAGTTCTGGGGGTGGCAGGACGCGCAAGAGAATCAAAAACAGATATACGCTTCAAAGATATACGTATTCAACGAGGATGCGTTCGCTAGGTTCAAGCGTGACCTCATAGAAGCCGAAGAAATCATGCGCGCGCTCGGGCACTTCTTGAACCCAAGCGAGCCGCTGAGCGCAAGCATCAAGAACCCGGGAATCGTGGCGCTTCTATCTAGGCTTTCTCCCCAGACACGCGAAGGATCACTCCAGAAACTATCCAGCTTACGCCTGTTTCGTGAGGCCCTGGGCCGTATGGACGCAGTGGCGAAAAATACTCCTCGATTTCCAAGCGAATAGCCTCAGCAAGAGCTTGCTTGGTTACACAAACCTCCTGCTGAGCTTCGCCGGCCTGTCCTGAGGACTCTACCACTGGTCACTGCTTTCTTAAAGTGATAATTGCCGACCGTGTCGATAGCGCCGGGAACGTAAGGCCGCGGTTGAATATTTGCCGACATCTTCAACTCCAGGTTCATCTCTTTAGTGTATCGATTCTACCAACAAACCATTCCGTTAACATGCCTGGTTACCAATTGGCGTTACCAAATATCGAAACATAACTGCTAGAGGCACATGTATTACCATTACAGCTACTAGCACAACAGTCGCCAGCTCGTAGGTTTTCGACATGGTCGCCTCACTGCATTTAGCAACATAATAATAATGCAGCTTTCTGTAGGAGAAATATCCAAGAAATACGTTAGTTGGAGGGAAGAACCAAATTCCCACACCCAAATTTACAAGAGTATCAAAAAATCGGTGCTCACAGCTAGTTAGATAAAGATCTAACTCTGACACTAAAATCATGCTCATAATTAAGCCTCCCTCCAAAAGAGCTTTTTTCTTGGATTTGATTTCAAATTTTTGAAGTATGAGATATCCCGCGATAGCAAGAATGAATATAAAATAGTGGGTCAGCGGGTAGTCTTGGAATACATGCTGACTTTCCCAATCAGACATTTGTATCCAACCCCTCTGGCTCGGCGACGATTTCGGAAGGGGCAGCGACAGTCGGAATCCGCCCTTTTTTTGCCTGCGCCAAGGTGGCATCGCCCGGAAATTCATCGCCGGCCGTCATGACAATCGCCAGCATCAATTCAGTTGTCGAGGAGGGCATGACTATTCTCTCGCGCGTCGTTGTCGTTTCGAGGCCGCAAATCGGCGACCGAGAGAGCGCGTCGCGAGCGGCTTGCTCCCAACCAGCTACACCATCACTGGGGGCACGACCTCCAGCGCCGTCTTGGGCCAAGGGAGATCATAGAAATGCATCTCGTTGAACACGCCGGTTCGGCCGTCCGCGCCTATCGCGAAGGGCTGAATCTCTGCCTGCGCAACAAGCGTAGCGTCGTTGCGCGCTGAGAGGATCGCCCGGCCGATGTCCGGCACGCCGTAGCCGAACTCGCGAAGCATCGCCTGCTTCTTCGCTTTGGTGGCGGCCTTGCCCGTTTTCCAGTGCGCGCCTGTGCCGATGAACTTCTTTCGGATCGGCTCGGGCCAGCGCGCTGAGTCGACGATGAGCGCGCGATGGGTTTCCGGCCAGAGGTCGGGCCGAGCCGCCTGCAGCCGACCGACGAAATTACCCGCCATGCCTGCGGCGGCGCTGGTCGCCCAGAACGGGACCAAAAGCTCGCCCGCCACATCTGACCCCGCTGATAGCAGGGACACGGACGGGTCCCAGCCGCAGAAGCCTGTGGCGTCGGAAATCATGTTGCCCGCCTCGAACAGCACCTCGGGCTTGATCGGGGTCAGGTCGTCGGGAAGCGACCGAGAGCCGCGGCTGAACGGGCTGCGATGATTGGCGGGGACCGCCGCCTGCAATACGGGAGGCGGCGCCGGCGGCTGCTCCTTGCGCGTGAAGCCGCCGATGGTGAGCGCGTTCCAGCTTTGCGACGGATCTTCCAACGGTTGAGAAGGTAGAACGTCTACGGCCATCCCGCCGGAGACGTTTCCGGTGGCGACGACCATCAGGCGCTTGGGTCGTTCGGCTGCCGCAACTTTGTCATCAACCTCGCCAGGCATCGCCCCGGCGATGATCTGATCCAGCGCACCGCTCCAGGTCGATGGTCGGCTGGGCGGGAAGTCCGTCGCGGAGGTCGCGATGCAGAAACTGCGTAGTGCGTCCGGCCGCTCGATCTCGACCGCACTGACCGCGCCTTGCGTGACGACGCCATAGCTGGGAGGCTTGGTCGGCGGGAACCCGTGCGGTGGCAGCAGTTTCATGGATTCGGCACCGTGTGTCAGTGTGACCGGACGCGCGTCGTTCATCAAGGGTTCGAGATCGCCGTAAAGGACGAGGCCCGCCAGCGGCGTGCCGTGACCGCCGTTCGGCTGATGATCATCGGCACCCCAGGCAGCATCATAGGCCCACGCGCCACGTAGGCCAGGAGCGATCAGGGGATGGGCAGCGGCAACGCCCGTATCGAGCGTGCAAACCACCGGGGCATCGTGCGCGGGCGCCGAGACTCTCTGGGACAATTCGGCGACCCAATCGTGCTGACCCAGCCCTGTCTCTCCACGATCGAGAAACGGCTCGATCGTCCCTGTCGCGCGCCTGATTTCGGTGATCGCGCCCGGTACGCGCGTCGCGAAGAGCGCAACTGTTGCGGCAGCGCCGTGCAGAAACAGGACGGTCGTGTCGGGGAAGATCAGGCGGTCGTCATGAACATCGATATTCGCATTGCGCGCCGCGTTGACAAGGCGATCCGCCAAGGCGACAGGCTGACGAACCCACAGCTCCCACCAAACGATGTCCGGCGCAGCCAGGTCCACCGCGCCCGTGAACAATGATCCAGTGTCAATCGCCCGGACTTCCTCGACGACCTCGAAGCGCTCGACATCAGGACGTCGTCGATTGCCCGGATCGCGGCCATATTCACTGATACGGCCTTGCAGGAGGGCGCGCGCATCATCCGGCACAAACAGCAATGCGCTCTCCGTGCGGTCGTCGTTCCGTTCGGAACGGAGCACCACCACGTCCTGCGTAGGAAACTCAAGCGCTGTTGGAACCTTGACCGCCTTGGTCCGGGAGTCCTCGGCTGGCGGCAGTGTCGTGATCTCGACGATCGTGCCGGATTTCAGGCCCTGAACGGTGAGTCGCGGATCGTCGGCCGGCAGTGGAAGATCGCCGAGCGCAGCGGCGAGTTGATCAAGCAGATGTGCGGCGTGCGCAGCATAGTCGCCGCGAAGCGGTTTGCGTTCCTGATTGCGTGATGGGAAGGTGTAAGCTGCCGTCTCACGGAAAACGTCGATCGGTATGTGCTGACGGTCTCTCGCGTCGAAATTATCTGGCTCCGCCATAAGTCCTTGCTCGGTTTTTCGAGTTCCAGTCTATCCGTTGGCGGAGCCTGCCTAACGGCTGGATTGACGACGGAACTTACCCTTTAATGTTTGTCGGTTCTCCAAAGCGCGTTGTAGCGCTTCAGGCGAGGCCTTCGACGCCCCTTCAAGGATGGCATCCTTCACGACGGCATCTGCTGCACGAACCAATTCGCCTTGGCTGAGCCCTTTCAGTGCCGTTTCGAGCGCAGGCCACGCCTTTGCGCTGATCTTGAACTTGCCAAGGCGGCGCTCGACGATGGCGCGGGCGGCTGCGACGTCCGGCAGGGTATATTCGATCACTTCATCGAAGCGCCGCGCCAGCGCTTCATCCAGGATCTCGACGTGGTTCGTCGCCGCCAGCACGAGGCTGTCGGTCGAGTTTGGCTCTTCCATAAAGGCCAGGACCGAGTTCAACACCCGGCGGATCTCGCCAACATCGTTCGGATCGCCCCGGCGAGCGCCGATCGCGTCGAACTCGTCGAGCAGATAGACACCGCGTGTTTGCGCGATCTGATCGAACAGCAGTCGCATCTTGCCGGCTGTCTCGCCAAAAAAGCGACTGAACAAGGCTTCGAGACGCACAGTGAAGAGCGGCAGGCGCAATTCCCCGGCGAGCGCCGAGGCGGTCATAGTCTTACCTGTGCCGGGCAGACCGACGAGCAGCATGTGCGTCGCCGGCCTCTGGCCGTGTTCGCGCAGGGTTGCGCGTTCCTGTTGCTGGCGAACGATCCGCCCAAGTCGTGCGGCGATGTCGTCCGACAGCACCATGCTCGATAGCGTGACCTTGGGATAGGCGCTCTCGACGAGACCCTGCAATTCGCCCCGTGGCCGAGCCAGCGGAATCGGCGTCTGCCCGCCAGCGGGCTTTCCGACATGGCGCTGGTCTCTAGCCTTCTGGACGAGGCGCTTCAGCTTTTCGGCATCATCGGCCCGACCTTGACGGGCCTCCTGTGCGGCGATCTGCAAGGCGATCGACAGAAGCTGGTCTTCATCTCCGTCGATATGCGAGTTGAGGAGCGCGAGAATTTGCTTGGTAGACATGCTCGCCTCCTTTCTTCGATTCGGCCTCGCTATACTATTACATGCTTTAGACCACGAGCGATCATCAGCTCGGGATGACGGTATCTCAGAAGGCCCCCAAAAGCCACCGTTTCCTGTGGTTCTACGACGCCCAAGATCGTCAGCGACATACCTGGGTTTGTCCGATGCACGCCTGCGTCAGACGTGTGACGACCGGCTCCGAGCATACCGATTGCCCGATATAGCCGCCGATGACGATCTCGTAGTGCTCATCTTCATCGGGCGCCGCCCGCCAGTCCTGCCGCGACCAACATTCTCCGCCGAGTTTGGGCGCGCTGAAATCTCCAATAACCACGGGCTTCGCGTACAAACCTCCCAACTGCGACATGCCGGCGGCGACCCGAAATTCGTTCTCTCCTGCCGGTTCGTCTCTCGACCTCCGACTCCGCGGATTTAGTATGGAACTCTTAGGCCTCTAATTTTTACCACTTTTGCGGGACGCACCCTCCCTACTTTGCAAAAACATCGCGGAGGAGCGGAAGCAACCGGAGCTAACGGCGACTTTGATTTCATTCGCCTTTTTGCTGCGGAATGCGTTGTGAGAATCCTGCAGTGCGAATCGCAAGCGCTGAGTCCAATGTCTCCTCAGCCAAAGGTGACGATCTCTTGTCTACTAACGCCGGCGCGCCGGATGCCATTTCATTGTCGTCCCCACAGCGCGTCAATCATCTCGCGGATCGCAAGGCTGTCGAGGCCCTTCTTGGGCCCGTCCTCTGTCACAATCAGCCGCCCACCGGGTGTCGCTTTGCTCCAGCGCTCAATCTTATTCGTAGCGTAGAAGGCGAGCTTGCCCTTCCAGCGGCGCTCGTAATCGGGTTGGTCGAGCATGCCGCAATGTTCCCAATACCAGGTCTCGCCGTTGCGATCCTCGATTGAAAAGTCCGGCCAGCGCTTACGGCCGTTTTCGCCGATCAACACGCGTTCGAAGAAATAGCGGATGCCGAGCTTCTTCTCGGCCTCGAACAGCAAATCGGCGATCACCAGCTCGGATTTCGAGCTGACCAAGTCGCCACGCGCGCTGCGGTGGATTAGCTTGTCTTCGAGGAAGGTCCGACCAACGGTTCCTGCAGGCGCACCGGCCGGAGGGCCTGCATCGATCATCGTCGGCGGCGCGAACAGATTCGTGACCCTGCGCGCGACCTCAGAGAAGAACGGTGACCGCAGCGTGCGCAGATAGGCCAGGTCGCCTTGATGAAGAATGACTACGCGGTCCATTTGCCGAGTCAGAGCCGTGTAAAGCATCTCCCGCGAAAGCAAGCGGCTACGCGCGGGCAGGACGAGAAAAACCTTCCCAAATTCGCTGCCTTGTGCCTTGTGCACTGTAACGGCGTAAGCCAGCTCCAGGATCGGCGAGCCTTCTTCCGTGAAATCGCGCCCCCTGAATCCGTAGGTTAATTCTGGCTGCGACGCGAACTGCACCTTTGTCCAGCTCGGCTTGTTGTTAGCCTTGTAGGCATCGCCAACGACGATACCGATCTCGCCGTTGGCGACATATCCCTCACCCTCTTCCTTGTCCGCGTAGGCATAGCTCTGCCGGCTGTGGTTGCGGACGCAGATGACTTTGTCTCCATAGGTGATCTGCTCTGCTCCACGCGGTTGGATCAGGCGGTATTTGATGTAATAAGGCGGGCCCTCGTTCGAGCTGCGGGCGAACCGAAGCGTGTCGCTCCGAAAAGTCTCCTTGATGTGGCGGTTAAGATCGATCGAGCCGCTCGACAGGTTGCGATGCGGTGTGAGGATTTGCCACTGCTCGCATTTGGTGATGCCGGCACCGGCTTTGAAATAAACATAATCACCATTGGGATTGCCGCCGAGCGCAATCGCAAGGCTCTTTTGCTGCGCGTCCTTGTCTAGACCGAGCTCGTCGACAAGGGTTGCATCGAGGACGCCGCGCAGGTCCGATGGCGTCTTCCAGCCGATGAAGCGCAGCCGCTCATCCGCATTACCGGCCAAAATCCCTTCCAGCACCTCGTCTTCGCCCGGAGGAAGATCGCGGCCTGAAAACAAATCCGCGAGCTGCACATCGGCGCATGCCAGATCGCGCGGCGCTGCATCCGTCGCATCACCGGAGGCGTGACGCCGTCTCACGGTAAGTTCGGCCACGCCCTTGCGTGCATGCTCTCGTTCGAGATACGAAATGAGGTCCACGAATGGGCGACCGGCACCGATCGGCGGCAGCTGGCGCGGATCACCCACCAGGATCAGGCGAGCGGAGACGGGCAAGGCGTCGACAAGTGCGGAGAGTTGATCCTCGGTCAACATCGAGGCTTCATCGACGATGCAGGTCGTGACGCCTCCCGCCGATGGGGCATCAGGGTCTGGGAAGTAGCGCCCGGTCCATCCGTCGTAACGCTTGTATTCCTTCAAGAACAGCGCAAGCGTTTTGGTGTCTTCGGCACGCCGGGTCTGCTGGCCGAGCCGGACGCGCGCCTTGCCGGTCGGCGCAAGAAGCGCCACGCCCGAGCCGACGATTTTCTTCTGTTCTAGAAGTTGCCGAAGCACCGTAGTCTTGCCCGTTCCAGCCGGGCCGATCAGCACTGACAAGTGGCTGTTTGCCAACACATCGAGCGCGAAGGCTTTCTCGCTTCGCGCTTTTTCTTCTTCCTTGTCGCCCTTTTTGAGCGGGCCGAAGGCATTTTCGAGCTTTTCCGCCCAGTCGACCTTTGCGGGCGCAACTTTGCCCGCGATACGATCGGCCACGGCGCGCCGAATAATAGATCCATAATCGGCATAGCGTTTGAGCTGCAGCGCAAGGCCCCCGACGCCGGACGCGTCGATCACCGCGATCTCCTCGCTGAATTCGTCTCTGCAAAGCTTAGCGGCGGTCGCATCAAGTGGCACAGGCCGTGTCGCAGGCAACTCCTTGGCGAGACCCTGAATGCTATCGACACCCAACAAGGTGTGCCCACTCTCGGAAGCTGCTTTCTCCAGAAGATGGACACCGATCGCACGCAAACGGCGCAGATCGTCATGCTCCTCAGGATCAATCGTGCATTCGACGGGCAGGGGATAGCGCTTCAAGACCTCGGTATCGGGGAAGATGCCGCGATCGATTGTCCAGATTCCGATGGGATCGCGCGAGGTGCGGTCCTTTTCGTAAAGGAGATAAGGGTTCTCAAGAACCGCATCTGTGAGCTTCTCTGCTTCGAACCAGCGTACTGCCTGGTCGCGGCCGAGCTCGAACCTTGACAGGAGGCGCAATAGCGCGCCGCGGCGAGGCTCCTCTTTGTGAAGATACTCCCAGCGCTTGCGAAGCATCTTGGTGATCCTGGGCGCGCCTGCCGGAGCCGTGGCGCCGCGAAATACTTTGTCAGTTGCAACCCATGGATCGTCCGTCTCTGACAGCGTGGCGGAGAGCGCAAGCGCGAATAGGGTTCCGTTGAAACCGTCTTCCAGTGCTGACAGGGCGCTGCCGAGACCGGGGCACGGACCGCCCAGTTTCCAGAGCCGGTTTATCTGCTGGTCGATCCACGCGATTTGTTGCGGCCACGGACCCGTGAGCTTTTTCGACGCGCGCTCCAGCGCAGTCTTGCACGCCAGCAACGCGGTAATGGCCGCGCCATGCGTGACATGCTCGGATGCGTAGGAAAACTGATCGCGGGACTCATCGGGCGCGCAGGCCAGAAACTCACTGGGGTCAAGCGTGTCGTCTTCGGCGGCACGTTCGAGGATAGCGTGATAGGGAAGCACGATACCGCCGACGAAGTGCCCCGGATTGGCAGGGTCCGGTCGGATCGAATGCTGGATCGGTCGCTCCCACATCATGGCGCGCAGATGGCCCTTGGGCGCATCCTTGGCGTATTTGTATTGCTCGACCTTGCCTTTATGCTTCAGCAGGCCTACCGCGACAATGACGCGGCGGTCGTCATCCGCGAGCGGCGTGCGTTTGGCATAGAAGAAGGTGAGCGATTCCTCCTCGACCGCGCGTGCCGAGAATGCATCGAGAAGCGCCTTCTGGTTGTCGTGGTTCTGAATCCAATCCGTACGCGCGAGAAACGCGGGCTCCGTGGGCTCGCGCTCCTGACTGACGTCGAGGTCGAGGCTCTTGGCAATCTCATATGCGCTATCCCGTAGCAGCCACCGGAACGGCACTAGCGTCGCGCCCCAGGCGGGCACGGGCATCGGTGTGCGTTCGATATGCTTATGCGCCGGGCTCCAGTCCGCGTAATTGAGCCGGACCTTCAGCGTTATTCCGCGGTCCGAAAGAAACGTCGCGCGCTCCTTGATGCAGGGCGGTTTGCGGTCATCCTCAAGATCGTTGATCCATTCGCCGCGGCATGCATCTTCCGCAGCATCGTTCCGGTTTTCGGCGATCGCCTTTAGCACTACGCAAGATTGATTATTGACGGGGTCGGCACAGACTCGCCCATCCCATTTCGTGTCCTGCCATGGCACGCGAATAGAAAGATGAGTTACCGCCGGCCCTTGCATACGTATCCCTCGGTTAAGCGCATTGTGCTAGGGAGAATGGAAAATACAACCGCTGCGTTATCCTGGAACACATCCGGCTTCGTCGTGCCCGGCCCAGACCCTAGGCATTCCGAACCCGTCGGGGTTCAGCCCCTTGCCCGGCAACAAGCTGCGACGCGGTTCATGGCTGCACGACCACGCTGTTGAGCATGCTCCGCACATAGGAGTCCTTGTCCTCCTCCTGAAACAGGATGTGCCGCTTTAGCATTTCGTCCTTCTCCATCTTCCACAGCATCCGCATTGTGTGGGACGGCGTGTTGGAGACGATGAACGACTGCGAGCGTACGGCTGGATCGCCGAGCCGCTGCTCGATTTCCTTGATGGTTTCGTGGAATTGAATCTTGCCTTTGCCGATCCGATTCGGGGGACAGACACTCTCAACGAGAGGCTCAACTTCCTTGATGACCGGACGCGGCAATACGTCCGCACGCTCGCCGACCGGTGGATGTAGGATTGCTGGGTCGCCGGCGAAAGATCGCGGACCATCATGCCCTCAATCATGCGACGACGCAGAGGGCCGATCTCGGCCATCTGGAAACCTCTTGTCTGAGGGCGGGTTGCGACACCCAAATCCTCTCAGACACGAGGCAAATCACGCGTACTCGCCGCTCCCGCCGCGATAGCGGCTTCGTTCAATCCCCAACGATCTTCAATCGCAAATTCGTCCACACGGCCTAGCATCGACGTCAACCGCCAAACTCGGGGCCTCCCGGGAAGGCTGGTGACAATTGATATCAAGCCAAGCTCGTACCGCAACAAACCCCACGGCGCTACATGCTCCCTCTACGCCAACCGAGCCATCTTTCTGCCCGCGCGATGCGGCGCTCCAAGGCATGTTCGAGCGCCACGTGAAACGGCAGCGGCGGCTCCTTCCCGGGTGAGAACGCCAACAGCGCCCGGGCCGATTTGGCCGCTTTGCCGCTGCCCCCATGTTGTTCGAGGCCGCGCCGTGTTTGAGGATCGCTCACCGGAACGCCGGTCCTGGCGCAGAGCTCCCGCAGTAGGTCGATCCATGAGAAGATCTCCCGGACCGGCGGCTCCGGCGCAGGCGCAGCGAGCGCGCGCTCAAAGGCGCGACGAACGACGAAGGCGGCGACCGTCGACGAGTCGGCGATGTCGCGCAGATGCGGCGCCCAGCGCTTCGCGACGATGTGAGTCAGCGCCAAGAAGTGATGCATGACCTCGCCGAGCGACTCGCCGTCGAGCCGGCCATCTTCGATCATCGCGATAAGCGCATCGACGCCGGCGCGTGCGGTCGGCTTGTGCGCCCCGCCAAGCGCCCGAGCGAGAAGCAGCAGGGCGTCAGGACTGGAGGGCACGTCGGAATCAAGAAGAAGTGAGACGCCCTCCGGGATCGCGCATACGCCAGGTTCGCTGTCGAAGCACTTCCCGCGGGTCCCGGCGACAAACACGAGGTCTGGATGTTGCGGCCACAGCGCCCGCGCCCAATTGCCGAGGAGAAAGGCGTCGGAGAATTCCTCGAGCGGCCAGACGCGATCAGGGTCCACCAGAGCGCGCGATGTGAGGTATTGCCCTTCAGGCCGAGATTCGGCCCAAGGGCTGAGGGCCTCCGATGCCGCGACATCCGCAAATTGTCCCACTCCCGGAACGCCCGACAGAGATGCGCAAGAGCCGCGCGCGCCGTCGGTCAATTTCACCCGCGCGCCGCGCGCCGCGCTCGCAAGCGCCTCGTCGATCCTCACGTCCTCCTCCGCGCCGCCGAGCGCGTGGCGCAACGCGACGCCCCATTCGTCCCCGATCTTGCCGGCGGCGCGCAGAGCCTCCTCGCGGCGGTCCGGCGCAAGGCGCAGCAGCGTGAGGGTCTTGTCCGCAACCCCGAGCGCGTGCGGCGCTCCCGGCACCTGAGCGGCGAGGCTGCGCTCGACCGCGGCGACGGGGTCGATCCAGAAGCCGCGATGCGTCGGCTCGGACAACTGCGTCGCGCTCTCCCCTTTGCGAATGAATTCCGCCGCGGCGTGGGCGCGCAGCCACATGGCCCGCGAAGGATCCTGCTTGTGGACGAAGCCGTGCGTCTCCTCGCCCAGACAAGCGGTGAGGACGATCCGAAGGGCCCCCAGCGGCGTTCCCCATTCGGGCCGGTTGGAAAGACTCGATCTCCGTCGCGCCAGCGCCTTCCCCAGCGGTGACAGAAGCCGTTCGGCATTGGCCGGACGATTTGCTGAGAACCGCAAGGCCGCGGCAAGAACCCGTTCGACCCGCTCGATATCGTCGGGATGCTCGACGGCGACGAGCGCCTCATCGATGAAGGCCTCGAAGCAATTGATCGGAACATGTCGGGCGGACGGGTCGAGCCGCGGGATGTCCATGCCGTTGAACGGCGCCGCCGCAATGTCGAACGCGTGAGACTCCATCGCGGTGATCGCCGCGTCGACGCCGGCAAGCCGGCGCAGGTCGGGCGGGAGCGCTTCGGCGCGGGCGCGCAACTGCGCCGACCCGCCTCCGCAATCGCGAGGAGCCGCCGTGCTCGCGGGCGCATGGCCCCGGGAAAGAAGCGCGTCCGCGCGGAACTTCAGCGCCGGCGACATGATGTGGAGGCGCTCCTCGATCGCCGCTCTGCCCTCGTCATCGATAGCGCCCGCAAGCTTTTCGATATGGCCGAAGGCGGTCTCCTGGAGTTCGGTCGACTTGTGCTCGAGAACCACGGCAAAAAGCCGGAGGGCGCGCGAGGCCATATCGGGGCGCATGTCGACAGCGTTGGCGAGCAGACGCATCCCGCTCTTGACGGTCGCGCCGGTCGACGAAAATAGCGCCGGCTCGACACGATCAACGACCCTCTCGGGCTCGAGCAGCCTCCTCTTTCCGACAATCGTCAGCGCCGCAATCGCGAAACTGGCGATCGGCCCCACAGGACTGGCGAGCAGATCGAAATAAAGACCTGCGCGCGCCACGCGTTCAAGTGGCGTCGGCTCCATCAGTTCATGGAACCGATAGTGCCAGCGGGCGCGGTGCGGCGCGAAGCCGCGCGCCAACGCTTCGAGGCTCGCATCGAGCAGGCGCTGACGATCGAGCAGCCCTTCGTTCGCGGCGGCTTTGAGCGCGCCGGCTCAGCCGCCATGTTCACGTTCAGTCAGCGTCTGACAAATCGACAGGCTGACGTCGTCGTCGCCTTCGACCTCGAATTGCCGCCAGATGGCGGCCTCGACGCTGTCGATGTTCCTGCGAATTTCCTCGACGATCGGCCAGCTCTTGTCATAGCGGCTTCGCGCATAAACGCCGACGTCGAGATAGTCCTGATATCCACAGCAGACATAGGCTACGCCGATCGCGTAACGCTCGTTTGTCGGCTCGGGAACTCGCCCGGATGCGACGAGCTCGCCCATGCAGTAAACGATATCGGCGATGCTCCATTCATGCGCGCGTCGAAGGAACAGGTCAAAAGCCTCCGCCAGCCACGGAGGATTCCGGTGCATCAGCACTCGGCAGGCGTAGTGACACACTCTGAGAGAGCGAAGCTTCTCCAACTCGGACAGGGGCGCCGTCGCCACCATGGCAAGCGATGTGTCCCAATCTGAATATTCCCGTTCGCCGCCTCGTCTGTCTCGCCTCGAGGCTTCCCTGTGACAGCGAGCGACGAAGGGTGCGAGCGCGCGCCTCTCAGCTTCGGAACGTCCGCGAAGGAACCGAACGACGCCGTCGGAAACGCCGCCGAGACGCCAGCGCATAACTTGCGCCAGTTCCTTCTCCAGCTCCCCGCTCACGCGACATCCCGCTTCGTCGCCAGAAGCGTCGCCAGCACATGTTTGCAGGGGCCGGACTCGCCGACGGTGCGGGAGTGCCAGGCGCAGGTGCAGTGGAATTCGGCGCCATCGAGGCGCGTGCGATGTTCGACATCGCCGCCCGTAACACGCGCCGTGACGTTCGGTCCGCTGGAGACGTCGATCGAGACGGTGCCGGCCTCGACCAACCTCCGCGCATCGCGCAGCCGCGGATGCAGCGACTCGATCGAGCTGCGATCAAAGGGCAGCTCGCGGTGAAAGAAGCGGCGTTCGCGCGGGTCGTACCCGGCGACGCCTTGCGCTGCGAACAGGGACAAGGTCGTCACGACGTCCGTCGCCGGCAGGCGCGCGTGTTGCGCCAGAGCGTCGAGAGAGACGTCATCCTCATCAGAAAGCGCCTTGGCGATCCTGTCCATGGCCGCCTCGCTGCCACTGGCGAGAGCGGCAAGAAGCTGTCCCTCGCCGGAAAAGCCTCGCGAAGGCGTGGCGCTCAGCACGATCAGGAAACGCGCGACGTCGAAATCGAGCTCGAAAGCGCTGGTTCCGAACGCGCCGGCATAGATCCGCAG
Source organism: Methylocystis sp. (assembly GCF_051062815.1). GTDB lineage: Bacteria > Pseudomonadota > Alphaproteobacteria > Rhizobiales > Beijerinckiaceae > Methylocystis. Next base: position 30,909 of record NZ_JBPFDU010000040.1, read on the forward strand.
GCCGCGCGCAAAGCGCGCCAACGGCTTCATCGCCGACAGCCGGCCAAGCCCGGCGGAAGCGACCGCCCCGTCGCCGGCGCGCTGGGAAAGACGCGGACCGCCCGGCGCCGGCGACAGCCACACATGGTCCCTGGCGCCGACCGCATTCGGCAGGGACGACAGAAAGCGACGCGCCTGCGGTCCATCGAGCGTCATCGCCATTTCGAGCCGCGTCGCCAGCGCCTGCACTTCGGCGAAGCCTCTCAACCATCGCAGCGGCAGCAACACCTTGCGTTCGACCACCGTCTCGCGGGTGGACGAAATCTCGACCGCATCGGACGAGACCCGCAGGGCCATCGCTGCGCCGGCGCGCACCGTCGCCAACGCGGCCCGGGTGTCGGGGTTGAAGTTGACATTGGTCACCCCCTTGACGAAGACTTCGGGGGCCAGCATCCCGGGAAGGAAATCGGCGCGCGCATAAACACCGCAGCATCTCGAAAAGGCCTCGAACCGCAGCCTGCCGCCGCCCGCCGAAACAACCGGGTCAGCGCCGCGCAATCTGCGGACGATGTCGCCTTTTGGCGTAAAGTAGCGTTGCAGCGCGACCTCCGAGGTCGCGAGAAGGAGCGCCGCGGCGAGATCGGGCCGGGAGAGCGTGCCCGAGAAAAAAAGCTTTCCCTGTGACACCCGGTCGGTCGCCGCGAGCGCGAGCGCTGGCGTCATGCCTTCGACCACATGGGACGCGAAGGCGTAGCGATACTCCTGTTGAAAGCTATTCGCTTCGTGCGGCTGCATCGCAAAATCCCGACGTTGAGCACAGGCAAGAAACACTTCGCCCGAGACGCCATCCCGAAATATTTAGCACCGCAGGCGTCGCTTCGGAAACGCCGGAATGCAAAACCCGCCTCGAAGAAAAACCCTCGCGCCGGGAAGCCTGAAGAAACCCGTTAATTTGAAGACGCAGCCGCTTACCGATCGCCTGTGGGACCTCGCCGTGGGCGCGCCGCTGCCGATGACGGCGACGGGTAGATCGTTGACCCACACATTTCCCCCGGCGTCACGCCCGCAATGTTGATCTCGGCGATGATGTGGTCATCGAGATCGTGGATGCAGAGCGTCGTCGTGGTTGCGCCGCTCGTCATGGTCCGCAAGGCGAGGCGGTTCAGCGCGTCATAAGCGTAGGTTACGCCCTGCGCGGGCGCCCCGGTCTGCAACGCTCGCGACAGCGCCCCTCCACGTCATACTGGAAGGCCAATCTCCCCTCGGCCGTGATCCCAGTCGGATACTGCCTAAAAATCCTGATGATCTACTCTTCCGTAAAGCAGTTCTTCTTCAACTCCTCTTAACGGAGTCCAGTTCAAAACTGGTGCATTTCAACGGGGCAAGGTGACGTTTGTGAAGGTCGCGCCATCTCACTTTTTGGGTGCCTCACTAACATCGGTCGTACTCACCGCGTCATTGTGTGTGTAATAGAAATCGTTTGGCTTTATTTTTTTTGCTCTCTCCTCGAGCGTTTTAAGATCGACTGTGTCGCCTCGCTCCTTCAGCATCCTCTCGACCTCCGTGAGCTCGACCTTGAACCGCGGATTGTCATATTCAGCCGCGCTTACAAGGAGATTTTTCGGAGCTTTTTCGCTTATGATATTGGCGGTCGAAGTCAGCGACCAGGGTAGTTCAGAAGTGAGGGCTACCGCCCGCATCCATTCGCAGCCGGGCCCACAACTGTTACCGGGGATGAGCTCCACCCATTTCGGTCCACCGAGATAGACGGCGAAATACATCAGCTTGGCGAACGCGGAGCTCACGCCGCTTTCGAGCAAAGCATTATAGAAGACCAAATGCGTTTGACGCCATGGACGCACGTGGCGATCGCAGTAATGGTCGTGAATGACGGCAGCGCTGAGAAATGCCTTCTCGAACGGCCTGCCGATAAAAGGTTGCGCCCAGGATGGAATCGAAGCGCCGTCTGTAATGTCGCCTGCCTTGGTTAGCCATCCGATCTTGTTCGGATCAATATATTTGAAGTCTGCAACAATTTTGCACTTACCTGCGCTCTCGCATCCCTTTGGTTTAAATGCAAGCGTGCCGATAAATTCAGCGTCTGCACGCCCCCCGCTCAGCAGCACAATAAATGCAGCCGCAAAAAACCTCGGCGTCATCTTCATCCCTTTCTTGTCGTGTCTGGAGCGCATGTCGCTACTCTCGTAATATTTCTTTTCCGATGTCGGGGCGGACCGCTTCGATATGTTTTAGAATTTCCCCGATTTGGACCGCCTTGTTGACATGATCAATCGCTTCACAATTCTCGTCTCGATCGAAACCAACATGATGGAGCCCAATCAGCCGACCATTCCAATTGAATAGTGGAGCCCCTGACGCGCCGGGTTCGCTGTCACAATCATGGGTAAGGTCTGGTGACCCAGCATCCACCGCCGCGTTCGGCGACCACCAAGCCCTGTAGTTTGGAGACCGCACTGAGCAGTTTTGGCTGATGAGCTTCGGGCTACATTTTGCGTGATGCAGCAAAAAGACGGGCGTGTCTTTTGCAGGCGCGCTTCTCTCAGTCGGCGCTGACACAGGCTCTCCAATAGAACCGCCCGCGCCAACAACCGGCCCTAAACGGATCAGCGCATAATCTAGGCGTCGATCCTTGACTTCGATCGATAGACAACTGAATTGACGACTCGCCCCAGTGCGACCGCTGCTCGGTCCAACTGGGTCCCAATCCCAACTGAGATCGACAAGCATGCTGTCGCAGACGCCGTCATTCCAGTAAAGCGCAGCGTTGCCCAGTTTAGGGTGGCCGCCACAATGCCAGTTGGTGAGGAGAAGATCGGGGGCCAACATCACGCCGGAACAGCACCAGGAGAGTCGTGGACCGCCATCAGGGTCTTCTGAGCCAGCAGTTAGCATGCCGAGGACATCGCCTGCGCGTTTCGCCACAGCCTCCCGTTCAGCTGCGTAAAGCGGCCTCCAGCTCGGCTTCTTACGCACAACTGAGAAAAGGTGGACCTCAGAACTCTCCGCCGGAAAAGCAACAATTTCGGTAACCTCGATTTTGACTTTGCTCGACGGAGGCGCCAGCAGATCTACCCTCGCCGTCTCAACTTGCAGGCGACCAGTCCATCGCGTGCGAGACATCGCGCCGTCGCTATCTAAGAAATCCTTTGGCCCCAACGTAGCGATCGGACGCATGGAAGCATCTCGGACGACAATATGCCAGTTGCGCGCATCGCCCGCCGATACAACACGCAAAGCCAGCCGCAGGGACGCGGCATGAAATCCGAGAGGTGCCGGAGTGATCGGAGTAGACCAATGTCCGCCTGCCGCTGTCAAAGTTGGTCCAGGCGAAATCCACTCGCCAAACGAAGTTACAGCCTCTTGCTTTGCGCAATACTCTTCGGCGAGAACGCGCGACGAAAACGCGAAAAGAAAAAAAAGAATTAGATGGCGCATTGACGGTTCCTACCGAGGAGACTGGCATGAAGCGCTTGCCAGGCCAGCCTTGGAGAGGGCGGGAATGAAGTCCTCTACTTCAGTAAGCGCGATCGGAGTTCCATCGCACGCTATTATCGACGCGGTAGTTTCAAGGGTTACCAACTCGTTGCGGCGCACGGTGCCCGGCTCCACTGTTTCGCCACTTTCGGCCAAATCGTCATAAATTGTCCAGTGTCTTAAACCGTCTTTAATGTCCGGCGCGCGATAGACGCGGAGGATCGCTGAACTTTTGAGTGAGAGCTCTTTTCGAGAGTCGTGCGACGTCAAAAATAAACGGCCACCTGGCCACCGCGCCGCCTCATGCCATCCCGTGGAGTCTTTATACCAGTGCTTCGTTGGATCGAGCAGCGCAAGAAAAGGATCGACGACACCCGACGTCAGCTTGTCCGATTCCGGGGAAACATTGTTATTTTGCGGTGCGAAGGGCCGGGCCGTCGCCTGAATGCGAGTCTTGATGAACTCAGGGCTTGTATAGATTGTCGGAAACGCTCCAATCATGGCGGCGACAACTCCGGCGACATATCCCGAGGCCTGCGATGTGCCGCTTGCGGCGCTCAAGTCTCGGTCAGAAACCCATCCGGGTATAGGTTGCCCGCCTGGAGCAGCAACGTGAACCATGTAAGCCCCGCGTAGTGACGCATTTGCGCCCGCCATAATCTTGGCGCCGTCACGAGAGCAGTCCTCACAAGCCGTGACGACAATCACATTGCCGGAGTCGCCATAGGCCTGCGGCGACATATTTGATTCTTTCGCAATCAAGTTGTCCTCTTGGCCGGCGGCGACAATCAGCAGCGGCCGTCTCTTAGTGATCGCAATTCCCACGGGGCACTTCAGCTTTTCAGAATGCGAAAGAAGCGCTGAAGCCGATCTGTTGGGATCGAAGGGATCAAAGTCGACCGCTGAAAGAAACACCCGAAGAGGATTTAACGCACAATCTTCGCAATTCATAAATCTCTTATTGAGTTTAGAGACGCGGTCGGCGCTGGATGGTTCGAGGTTCGCACCGCCACTGCCAAGCCGAACCCACTCAAACGACTCGATCTTCGCATTTGCCGCAAGGCCGGCGAAGCCTAGCTCTTTCCTGCTTGCAATGATTCCCGCGAGATGAGTTGCGTGATGCACGCCGCGATTGAAATCCGCCCATTGACATTTCCACGCAGAGGAGCCCGGGGCGCTGGATTTTTCGTAGGCCTGATACAAGTTGGGCGCTGGAGAAATGGGTGTATCGATGAGCACGACGCGGACTGGCGCCAAAGCCGCCGGCAAGCTACCTTTGACGACCTTCATAGCTTCGCGATCAGCGTCGACAAGTTCATCGTACCGATATACGTCTCCATTAAATCCCTTCGAAACGCATGCCGTCTTTATTTGTTCAGCAGAATGTTCGGACAGCGAATGAAGTTTGGTAGGCGCGGCTGCTGATCGGAGAACATCCACGAACATGTTTCGTGAAACTTTGGGCGCCAACTTGTCGAAGATCATTTGCGCGGTGGTGTCGTCCTTTGTCGGAATATAGACACTATAAGCGTCATAGACGAGAGACTTGCGACCAAGCGAGCGTTCGACGACCTCAGCGCCAAGATTGCGATACGATCGCGAACGCCAGTCTAAAAGCTGTTTCTCTTGGCGCTTGTCCTGCAATGCAAAATTGTCGACGGCTCGATAGGTTTCGATTTCCAATCTTGGGAGGAGAAGCGTTTCGCCCTCTTTGAGGCCGCGAGCAAGAAGCCTCACCTGCGGATTAAGCCGATCAACAAATTTTGTGATGCTCGCACATGGCGGAGGAAAATTTGTAGAGGCCATGATGGAACATATGCTGTCGCCAGTGCGCACAACATAGGGTTCTGTTTTGATGACGCCCTCGATGTCGTTGATGTCTTCAAGGGCACCGGTGAGATTTTCGCCGGCGACCCCGCCTTCGAACGTTATTATGACGCCGGGCGCATCGCGTTTCGGTCCTGAGTCTTCACCTCCAAGAGCCGAGGAGCCCCTGAAGGTCAGAACGATGGCGCAAAGCGCGAGTGCGAAGTTTAGTTTTCCGCGCATATATTTATCCCTAATGATAAAGCTTCTGATGGCCTTCGCGATCGATCTTGGTGATCTTGAAATCCATCGAGCCACCGCCGCCGCATAAGTAATGCATCACCGAATGCGGATCGTAGGCAGTCAGCGGCTTCCATTGGTCATCCTCTACAATGCACCCAGGAACGCCGACATTTTGTTCATGCCGATAGCCGATTATGTGGCCGGTTTCGTGCCGCAACACCCCGACTTTGTCGAAAGTCGTGGTGAAATACTGAGGGCCGATAAGAACGTTGCGCTTGAACGGCGGGTCGTTAGGGAAGAACGCCGCCGCGATGAAATCGTTGGCATCAGCCGCAAATCTGACGATAAAAGTCACCGCGTTTGAATCCGGGTTCACGTCAAACTCCTTTCGATACGTAAAGGAGAGGCCACAATCGGCGCAGGCCGCTTCCCAATCCTTTGTAGCGAGCACCATATTCTTTGATACAAGCGCATATTGGTCGGCGGATGCGAACGAACGACGGTCGACCGCATAAGTCAGGTGACGTTCGTCCTTCTTCCAAAAAACAGGCTTGCCACGGTCGATCAATACGAGAAGCTCCCCGGAACCGCCTCTCACAGGCGCTGAGCCGTATGCGTGCCGATAAATGTAGGCTCGCATTTGTGGCTCGGTGAGAAGCAGGTCGCCTTCCGCGACGTAGAATGTCCGGGTAGTTTCTGCGTCCTTTAATTCGTATTTCGGCGCTTTCCGGAGAAAATCCTGAAGGAGCGCCTCCTGAGCGGGGTCAGCGAGAATTCGTTGAAAGTCGCTTGCCGTTAGCTTATCAGTCTTTTCCGCGGCGATCAGCGTCGGGGGGCACGCAAAAATATACGAAAGAAGCATTAAATATTTTGCCAGATTAGGCATTCGAGCCTCCATAGTTCGAATTGGCAATTGCAAATTTATTCAAGTTTGCACCCATCACGGCAACGTTTTCGCCGGAAGTTGGGTATCTCACCGTCAATGCTGCCTCGAGAACAACACTCGACTGCAAGGGTTTCCGCCTTGGCCTCGCCGTCGGATGCAGTAAGAGGGATCGCCACCCAGTCCGCAGCCAAGGGTTCGTCCAAGGGGCAAAGTGCGCTTCCGGATTGAAATGCCCGTGCCAAGAGCGGCCGAGAAGAAGGCGTCTCATGGATGCCTCAAGACAACTTTACAAACGAGAAAACGCCACAATTCTGCCATATTACTTTAGTCCGCGCAAGTGATCTCGCCGACAGAAATCACGTCGCCAATAAACACAGAGGAGGAATCGATCTTCGCAAGGATCGCTCGCGCACGATCAGGACTCCCCGGGAGCCCCTGCCTGTCAAAATCCAAGTGCGTTCGGTTACGCGTAGCAGGCTGTTGAAAAAGGCTCTCGCTTCGCTTTGAGGACGGCATCGTCGCCGTTGTGATGCTCGAAGTCGACCTCAATGAAGCCGTCATCGAGAAGTTCGGCGGATCTTTCTCCGGAATTTCGTCGCCCTCGTCGAAACCGGTCCACGCGAAGGCGACGGAGGACCGGCCGAATTCGACGTCGAGCGTCGCCTGCATGGCGCCGAAGGCGATTTCGCCGTGCCCCTCGGGCGCCGATGACGATCGCGGCGGGGCCACAAAGATCGAGATAGTCTCGATCCCAAAGATCGGCCCCGACGATCCGCCAGCGACCGAGCAGTTTGCAGGAGGCAGGGGCGCTCTTGTCGGCGTCGCCATCAGCCTCGGCAACCGCACCAGATTGTAGGCGGCCGCCGCGAAGGTGAAAGCCCATCCGACACGGTCCCTGCCTCTGAAGCTGGTCTTTTCCTGTCCGGCGATGGTCTTGATCCAGCCGAAGCCTCTTCAATCTTTTTGCGAATGCACTGGCTGATCGCGTAGCCCGCATGTCGCGGCGTGCGGCCGTCGATCGCCGAGGCGCGACCGCTGGTGTTTTGCGCCACATGCGGCGCCACTTTCATGGCGCGCAGTTCATTGACGAAATCTTCGGCGTCATAGGCCTTGTCGGCGCCCAGTGTGATCGCTCTTGGTCGATCCGCCCGTGGCTCGATCATATGAAGCGCCGCGGTGCGTTCGGCGTGTCCATCCGCCGGCGTCAGGCATGCGTCGAAGAACAGACCGTGCCGGTTCTCCATCAGCGCGTGACCGATAAAGCAGAGCTTCGCCTCCTTGCCGGGGCCTTTGCGATAGAGCCGCGCTTCGGGATCGGTCGCGCGCTTCTCGCCGTGAAAATCCGCCTCTTGGTTGCGACCGCCACCTTCGGTCGGCGGCCCATCTGCTCCATCCTTCGGCTTGAAGCTCTTCATCGAAGCCCAGGCCTCGATCAACGTGCCGTCAACCGAAAAATTCGCCGCGCTCAAAAGCCGTTTCACGTGCGGCTGCGCCAGCACCGCGGTCAGGAACTTCGCGGCGATCTCGCCTTCGAGCAGTCGGTCGCGGTTCTTGGAGAACACGGAATGGTTCCAGACCGCATCGTCAATCCCAAGTCCCACGAACCAGCGAAACAGAAGGTCGAACTCCAGCCGCTCCATCAACGGGCGCTCCGAGCGGATCGAATAGAACGCTTGCAGTAGCATTGCCCGCAGCAGCTTCTCCGCCGGGATCGACGGGCGGCCAATCGGCGCATAGAGCGCCGAGAACTCGCCCGCCAGCGCCGCCAAAGCCTCGTTCAAAGCAGCCGGATCGCTCGCTGCGGATGATCCTTTCCAACCCGCGCTTCAAGATCGACATAGCTGAATAGCGATCCTGTCCGCCGATCTTCGCCTCGCATGATTCATCCCTCGTCGACCAAGAAAAATGAATCCCATCGTGATCGAAGCGGCCGGAGACTTTTTCAACAGCCTGCTAGGGCCGTAAGGCAGCGGAAGCTCGTATAAGAGCATTTTCCTGATGGCGTTTCGGCTGATACCTGTCTCCCGCACAGTTGTTTACGGGAAGCAAAGGATGTCCCGGGGCGGCCGTGACGCGTGATTCAGAGCATAGGTTGCGTTATGTAACAAGCCGACCATGAAGGTCCGAGATGGTTCACTAGGTTCCCTTGTCAGAGCGCATCAGCAATGTCCGCTCTCGGTCGCACCGCCTTCAATCAGATATTGCGGACAATGTAGGTTAGGGAACAGAATTGCTCCCCCTCTCTGAAGGAGGCGGAAATCGTCGCCGAAAGCTGGCAGTGTCACTACAACGAGATCAGGCCGCATTCCTCATTGGGGTACAAGCCTTCAGCCTCTAGAGTTCTGTTCCCCTCGCCCGGCCGCGCTACCCGACCAGCTGCGCCGGGCGCGGTGCCGCTGGTCCAAACGCCGCCGCTAACACAACATTGCTCCTGGATCACTGAAGGGCGCCGGCCATTTGTTGCTCCCATCGCGAGAGCGCGAATCAAAACACGACGTCGGAATTGACAGGGAACGTTTGATCTCACCTCCTACATGCTTTCCCCGCACACGCGGGGATGAACCAATCTATGGATTCCTGTGCGTTGTACGCTAAAGCAGGACTGTCTAGAACGGTATAAGGCCGACAGGTCTGAGGAGAAGACTAGAGACGCATATGAGCGACATCGACGAAGACCTGCTTAACCGCCATCGCTGGGTTCGCGTTATGGCCGACTATTCTTGCGATGGGGTGTGGGACATCGAGGGAAATTCCTGTGGGGTCGAGGAATTGCCGATCTCACCCGCGCTCGTCGAGCGCCTTCGCCGCTGGCAGGCGCACTACGAGGCGATCGAGGATGCAGTCGAAGAAGAACGGCCCTACCGAGAAAGCGACTGGACGGATTTTTCCGCCGAAGGTCTCGCCATTGCTCGCGCCGTCAAGGCCGAATTACCCGGCTGGACGGTGTTCTACTTCGATGAGGCCAAGGCGTGCGTCGTTCCCTTGGACAGGAAGCGCCGGCTACGGAGTACCGTTGAATACGAAATTCTGCTCGACGACGAATCTTGCGACTAAGAAAAGATTTTGCCCTCGGAGAGCGCCAAAAGAATGTCGCCGCTCTCTGAAAAAATTCGTCGCACTGTGGCGCCGCTTACGTTCAATAAGATGCGCGAGTGCGGCCCGACCTTGCAACACTACTCGAATCCCAGACAGACGAAATCTCTTCAACTTTCTTCAGCCTCATTGGCGCCCTTGAACCCTTCGACGATCGCCCGAGCGATTTCGAGCCTGGGGAATATTTTGCCGCGCGGGACAAGAAGCCCGGCGGCGCTCCATGCTGCGCGGGTCGATTTAAGGAGTGTGCGCTTCGGGATATTCTGAACATACATAAGCCTCGTTATAAAGTCGGCGTCGCTCAGTTGGAGCCGCTTTGGCAGCGTCCAGTTCAGGACCGCCACGAATATTGTCGCAGCTTCGGCGCATCGGAGTCCCGCCTCTGTATTTCCTGGCAAAGCGCATCGCTCGTTGACGGCAATTTGCATAATGAAGGCGTCCATCAGTTTGATGCGTTCTTCCATATCCGTGAGTTCCGTCTCACATATGGGTCCTTTGAAGAGAGGCGGCTTCCCATATCGGATGATGATGTCGTCTGGGTGTGGAAGATGTATCGGTGGCGCCTCGCCCTTTGAGTCAGCTTCCTTGATTTCTTCCCGACATTGCTGCTGATAGGTTTCCCAAAATTCATTCTCAGCCTTGATCTCGATCGCCTTCTCTCGTTCGATCCTCTCATGCAGAAGGAGCCAGGTTCTCTGCGCGTGAGGGTTGCCTTTTAGGGCCGCATTCTGCAACGCGCGAATAAGAGCCTGTTTCGCTGGAATGACGGAGACGCTATCGCCCTCACGGATGGTGACGCCGCGCTCGGCCTCTTCCAAAATCAATTCCTGTATGGGAAGCGGCTCAATCCGGGGATGAAACGGAGAGCTTGACGTTTTCTTCGGCCTTCCTTTTGGATTGCCTGATTGCCCTCTTTGGAAACGCGTTGATTTTGGCAAGGTTGGCATCGGCTCGCCAAAAACGAGCGCGCTCTTCAAACGATCCACCATTTCGTCGGAAAACAAGCGATCCGACTGCTCAGAGGGATCTTCGGTTGTCGAAGATTTGTCGGCGCGACGCTTTGTCATAAGTCATCATTCTCCGGCAAGGAGAGGATTATCATTTGGGGGACGTCGGGATGCGATCGGTCTCAGTCGACGAGCGCTCTACGCTTCCGGCCCGGCCGATCTCGCCTCGTTCGAGACGCCATGCGCGCCATTCCTGCCGACCGTACGGTAGGCAATCGCTCGGCTGCAATGTCTTCGAAGCGTCGGGTCGTTTCGGCGTGGACGGCGGACTTGCCCGTCAGTCTCTCCCAGCGGGAGACGATGACGTCGCAATAGAGAGGGTCAAATTCGATAAGCTTCGCCTCTCGTCCGCATGTCTCCGCCGCAATCAGGGTCGAGCCGGAGCCCCCGAAGATGTCCAGGACGATGTCCCCGCGCCGAGAGCAATCCTTGATGGCGTCGGCCACGAGCGCCACCGGCTTGACCGTCGGGTGCATCGACAAAGCCTCGGAACGATCCGATCCAAGACTGCTCACGCCAGGGTAGTCCCACACATTCGTGCGATAGCGTCCCGTCTCGCCGAGCCCGAAGTTGTTCGTATGGGGAGCGGTCCCAACTTTGAAGACGAAGATCAGTTCGTGCTTGGAACGATAGAAGCTGCCCATGCCGCCATTGGTCTTGTTCCAGACGCAGAGGTTTTTTAATTCGGTGAAGGCGGCTTCGCCTGCCTCCGTCATTTCACGGATGTGCCGCCAGTCCATGCAGGCGAACGCGATCGCCCCGTCCTTGCATACTGAAGCCGCGTTGGAGAGGGTTATGGTCAGGAACTCGGTGAAAGCCTCGCGGGACATCTCGCCCGAGGCCATGGCGAATTCCCGGTGGCTGTGGCGTCCGAGCCCGGTGACATTGCCGTCGATCTCGACATTGTAGGGCGGATCCGT
>NZ_JBPFDU010000041.1:0-38926 GCF_051062815.1 Methylocystis sp.
GCCGTAGTCCCCCCGGTGCTCCCGCACCATCCGAACCGCGCGATCCCGAACCTCAGGTGAAAAGCTCTTCGACGTCTTCTTCGTTTCCATGGCCCCAATCTCTCAAGAGTTGGAGCCTCCGGCAAACCCGGGGCGGTTCAGTTGCGCGCCGGCAGGTTCGATCGCCAGGTTTCGGTCGACCGGCCCGACAAGAATGGTCGCGTCGCGATTCTCAATGTGCATTTGAAGAAAATCAAACTCGCCGCGAATGTCGACCCGGCCCAGATCTCCGCATTGACGCCCGGCTTCACGGGCGCTGATCTCGCCAATCTCGTCAATGAAGCGGCGATGCTGGCCACGCGCCGCCAGGCGTCATCCGTGTCCCTTGATGATTTCACCGCCGCTGTCGAGCGCGTCGTCGCCGGTCCGGAAAAGCGCAAGCGCCTGCTCAATCCGCGCGAGCGCCAGATCGTTGCGTATCATGAGATGGGCCACGCGATCGTCGCCATGGCTCTGCCGGACACCGACCCGATCAAGAAGGTTTCGATCATTCCAAGAGGGATGGGCGCGCTCGGCTATACGATGCAAATGCCGACCGAGGACCGCTATCTGATGACCCGCACGGAATTGCTGAATCGCATGACCGTGTTGCTCGGCGGACGGGCGGCGGAGATGGCGGTCTTTCGAGAGGCGACCACAGGCGCCACCGACGATCTCCAGCGCGCGACCGAAATGGCGCGCGCTATGGTCACGCGATACGGCATGGAGCCGGAAATCGGGCAGGCCTCCTTCGTCGCCGAGCGCCTACGCTATCTGGACTTGCCGGGGCTTGGCCCCTTGCAGTCCGAAGCCAGCGACGAGACCAACGCGAAAATCGACGCCGCCATCCGCAAGCTCGTCGATCAGGCGTTCGATCGCGCGACCGCCATATTGCAGAACTGCGCGAGAGTCCACAAGGACTCGGCGCAGCGTCTGCTCGACAAGGAAACCTTCGGCGAGGACGATCTGGCTCCGATACGAGCCGCAGTTACGCAATGCGTCGCTGGTCCGTCGAAGACGACAGCGGGCGCTGGCGCGGAAACTTCGTGAGAAGAGTCGAATTTTCGCTGTTCCGCAATCGTCCGTGGAACTCTTGACGCAAGGGACGAGCCGATCGCTCTGAAATTTGGAGCTTATGGGCGTTGATTTGCATGGGCTCGTCCTTGCGCCTTCGCAAGTCGCCCATCGCCGGCGGGCGCATTGTCGGTATACGCCTCCCCACCGGTTTCGTTTACTGGATCAATTGAATCCAGACCTTACTGCACTGCTCCAACAAATGGACAGGATTGCGTTATGCGAGCCCCCGGCTAGCACTTAAGGGCCTATTCAAATTACGTGACGCAGCCCTGTAGCCAGGGGGCGCCACAAACCCGAAGGGGCGGCGCTCGTTGCAGCAACCGCACGAGTTCTCCATCTTGACACAAAGCAGAAATCATATGGAACTTCATTCGTTCGAATGTTCCGAATCCCTAGGCAACGCCATCGGTGACCGCCGCAAGCCGCTCGCTCGCTACGGCGCTATCAAAAGCGCGCGTCGCGAGCGGTTTGCTCACTTCCAGCTACACCATCAATGGGGACACGACCCGGGCTTGGCAGGGTTGCAGCGAAGACTTCCAGTAAATGATGGCGTTTGCTGTCAAAATCTTATTGGGATTGTGCGCCTTCGGGATGGCCATCCTTGGTGTCTCCGACCTCAAGTCGCTCGCGGACCCTGGCAAGAACGATCCCTCTCCCGGGTACCTGCGCATTCTTTGACGATCGGCAGCCAGTGTTCGGCGGTTCGGTTGACCCGCGCGAAATAAGTTTGGGCTTTCGCGTCGGCAATTTGCTTGATAGCGTCGCGATCGTCGGCGCGCAGTTTGGGATTGCCGCCGACGCGCCCGCGTCTCTTGGCGGCGCGCAGCCCGTCCTTGGTGCGTTCCTGAATCAGCTCCAGCTCCGCGACGGCGCCGAGCACCCGCGAGGCGAAGCGGCCTTGCGGCGTCGTCATGTTGATCGGATCGGCGAGCGATTTGAAATGCGCGCCCTTGGCGTCCAGTTCGGCGATGACCGAAAGCAGATGCGACAAGGAGCGTGCCAGCCGGTCGAGTTTGGCCACCGCCAGCACGTCGCCGCGCCGCACGCGCGCCAGAGCCCTGGCCAGCCCCGGCCGCGACGCCTTTGCGCTCGACATATGCTCGCGAAAAATCTCGGCGCAGCCGGCGGCTTTCAAGACATCGACCTGCGCGTCAGTCGCCTGGTCCTCGGTTGAAACGCGGGCATAGCCGATCATCCGCCCTTTGACGGTCGAACCCGTCATCAGGAGGCGCCTTCTGTTGTGCTGCGGTCGGAGAGCAGCGTCAGCAGAGCAGGGTTCGTGTAGATTTTCTCCCTGCCTGCTTCGATTTCGCAGAGGATGCCGAGGGCCGTGAGGGCTTTCAGATAAACGGAGGCGGATTGGCGCTTGGCGATGCCGGCGCCGACCAGATCGGCGATCCGGCAATAGGGATTGACGAATATGATCTCGGCCAATTCGCGAGAATAGATCTTCGGCAGTTCGCGCCGGATTTGTTCGGCTGTCCCGTCAAGGAGGTTACGGATCGCCCAGATTTTAGCGGCCGACCATGTCGCAGTTTCGCGTATGGCGGCGAGCATGAACAAAATCCATGGCTCCCACGCGCCGTCCGTCGTGACGGCGAGCAGGCCATCGTAGTAAGCCTTCTTGTTATCAATGATATAGCGGCTCAAATAGAGGACGGGAATGTCGAGCAGGCCCTGTTCGACGAGGAACAGCAGATTGAGAACCCGGCCCGTGCGGCCGTTGCCGTCTGTGAACGGATGGATCGCTTCGAACTGGTAGTGCAGGATGGCGAGTCGGATCAGCGGATCGACGCCGTCATCCGCATGGATGTAGCGCTCCCAATTGGCGAGCTTGTCGCGGAGCAGTTCGGCGCCCTCGGGCGGAGTGTAAACCACTCGGCCGGTCGCCTCGTTCATCAGCGCAGTGCCCGGGGTTGCGCGGATATCGAGGTCCACCCCTTTAATGGTCCGACAGATCTCGATGGCGCTCCGCGTCGAAAGCGGCTGGCCCTTCAGACTCTTGAAGCCCTGATAAAGCGCCGTGCGGTAGCGTAGCGCCTCCTTGGTCGCGGGATCGACGCCGGCTTCGGGCCGGTTGGCGAAGCGGAATAGCCGGTCCGCGGTCGTGACGATGTTTTCGATCTCGGAGCTTGCCTGCGCTTCGAGGAGGGGGATCGAATTGATCAGAACCGACGGGTTCGGGATAAGTTGGCCGGAGATCTTGACCTCCGCCAGCGCCGCGCGGGCCTCGACGCAGGCCTTAAGAACGGCCTTGGTCTCGACGTCCTGGCTCGGTGGCAACCCGGGAAGATCATTGTAGGGGCGGGCAGGGTCGAAAGACATGTCGCTGAAGCCTGTGTCGATCGATAGATTGCCCCACAGATGTCGATGAGATCGACAAATTCCGGAAACGTGTCGATAATTCTGTATTATATCGACATGTAAGCGCCCGTGCAACCCGATCGTCCGCGCACCGTGCTCATGGCCTATGAAGATTACGTCCGCCTATCGAAGCGCGATCGCCGGGTCGAACGTACTGTAGATCTAAGCGAAGCCGACATTCAGACCGTCGAGCAAACGCGCATGGCGCCGGGGTTTGAAGCTCTGAACGCAGAGCTCGATCCGCCGTTGTCTGGAAGATGATCCCGACGGAAATCAAAATCGGTCATGTGTTCCGTTACGCCTACCTCTGGGATCGGCAGAGCCGGGAAGGAAGAGAAGAAGGCGACAAAGACCGGCCTTGCTTGGTGTTGGCGATTGTCGCGATCGAAGAAGATGGCGCTTGAGTGGTTCGCGTTCTTCCGATTACCCACGCGCCGGCCGCGGATCCGACTGAGCCGATAGAGATACCACCGAGAGTCAAGCAAAGGCTGGGGCTTGATGACGAACCGTCGTGGATCGTGCTGAGCGAGAGTAATCGGTTCACCTGGCCCGGCCCCGATCTACGGCCGCCGCTTGAAACCGCCGACGGATATTATGGTCCGTTGCCCCCAGCTCTGTTGACGCCGTGAGGCGCGGCTTCGTGGCTTTAGCTCGAAGCGGAGGTCATGCCAGTGTGCCGCGCAGCTGACGAGTGGCGGGCGACGCATTCGTCCTCGCTCGGGTGAGATCGCCGTGTCGCACGGTCGCGGATCAAGCCGCCTCGACGCCCCGTCGCGGCTCGAATTTCCGGCCGGCTGCGCGGCCTGCGTGGTAGGCGTCCGGCGCCACGCTGCGCTTGCGGTTTTGTGACTTGGCATGGAAGGACAGCCCAAGTTTTTCCAGTTCGTCCTCGATAACGGAGGCTTTCATGGGAACGAGATCGCGGCCCGTCGAAAGCCTGTTGGCGGCGTCGCGCTCGACTTTTAGGCTCTTCAGCTTGTCGCCGATTCCATGCGCGAGCCCGATTTGGAAGGAACGCGTCGATACACGACGCGCGCTGGAAGCAATAGTCATATCCTCGTTCTTGAAGCGCGCCGTTTCGGTCGCGAAGGTCACGACAATCAAGTCGTAAAGGTAATGCGCCGCCTCGACATCCGCCGGCAGGCCGAAAAACACGTAACGAATTGCGCCGCTCACTCCCGTCTCCATCCACATTTTACAATCGCAGAACAGAGCGATCGTCGGTATGCATTCGTCGATTGGCGCCCGCCGTTGTCGGCCGGTGTCGACGCCAACGCCCTCGCAGGCCTGATCGCGCATTTCGACTTCGCCGAGCGACAACCCGTAGCGATCGAGCAGTTCCGCGACTTTCTTGGCGGAGGCCAGCGCCTCCTGTTCGGTGCAGCCCTGCTCGACGGTTTTGGCGCGCAGCGCCTGGATGCGTTGTAGAACCCGCGCGAGCTCCGCGTCGCCGGGGCCCTTGTCGGCGGTCGCACGCCGCGACGCCATCACGCGGCGGCGTAACTCGTCGAACAGCGCGCGTGCTTCTCTTGGCAGATAATTTTCCGCGATGGCGCGATCAATTTCCGCGGCCATCGATTCAAACGATCGATCCTCGTCGCCTGAGCCTGCCGCGGCGCGGCGATCGAGAGTCTCCATCATGATGAAGCTGATGCGCGAAAAAGCTTCGGCGAAATCGCCGCGGCCGTGCTGGCGTGAGATGGCGTTCCGCG
The DNA here is from genome assembly GCF_051062815.1 of Methylocystis sp. Classification (GTDB taxonomy): domain Bacteria; phylum Pseudomonadota; class Alphaproteobacteria; order Rhizobiales; family Beijerinckiaceae; genus Methylocystis. The sequence goes on from NZ_JBPFDU010000041.1 coordinate 5,172, forward strand.
TCAACGCCTGAAACAAATGCCGCGCGGCGGCCAGTTTGCGCGCCTCGCGGATCAATGCGGCCTCGGGCTCATCGCCTTTCTTCGTAGCTGCGAATGCGAAGGCAAGGCGATCGAGATCATCGTATTCTTCTTCCTCGGCGACCTCCGCGAGCTCTTCGAGCAGATCCTCGGGGAAAAGATTCAGGCCTTCGATCCGTAAGCCGTCATGGCGCATGACATGCCGATAGACGGCGGCGGCGCAACGACGCGGATTGGACATTCCCGCGCCCGGCCGCACGAAGGTGAGGCCTTCGGCGAGCGCGCCAGCATCGAGCGGCGTCAACGGTCCGAGCGCGACGAACCGGCCGTCAGGCAGCGGCGCGAGCCAAGTCGCGACATAGGCGCCCAGGACGGCGTCGGGAATGTCTTCGTCGAATAGGGACAGGTTTTCCCCACTGGCCATATCCTTCACGCTGAGCATTTTCGGTGTGACGCGGGATTTCAACTGAATGAGATAAAAGCTCGCCCGGCCCAGGGCATCCAGGGCCGCGCGTCCCCCCTCATCGGCGTCCGCGCGTCGCTGGCGGACAAAGCGTTCGATCGGCGCGGCGCCGAGCAGCGCAGGCGTGAATAGCGCCAGATAGCCCGCGAGCGCAAAAGCCTCCATGAGAAGTATGACGCTGGAGGGAGCGTTGGGATCGAGGTTCTTTTTGGAAAGCCAGTGCCGCGCGGTTTCCTCTACTTTTGTTGGGGAAACGTTCGCGACGGCGTCAAGGCAAAATTCATCGATTCGCTGCGCGAGAAGCGCATTTTCGCTTTCCGGGGCGCAACCGCCTCTATGAGATGCAGGTCGTCTCGCTTCTTGCCGGCGCGCCATTTCGTATCTCTCCCGCTTCGATTCGCCTTGAACAGACTATCAGCGCGGCGCGGTTTGAAGACGCCCAGGCCGCGTCTTCCACTGGGATTTTGCGCCGGAATCCCCAAACCAACAGCGCGTGATTTCGCGTTACAGCCCCCCGCCTTGGTGAGATTGACTTTGAAGCGGTCGCGCTTCCGCTGGTAGCGGCGGGTCATTTCGGCGCTGGCGCGACCAAGATGCTTTTGCACATGGGCTTCCTCGATCTGGGCGGAGGAGGCGAGGCCGGCGCGCAACGAATGGCCGGCGAAGGCCAGCTTTCTCTCGCCTTCTGACAGATCGTCGCCAATGCCGGCGGCCAGGGTGGTCTTTTGCACCAGCCGCGCCACATGCTTGTCGGTGAGGCGCTCGGCGGTGACGCCGGCGCTGTTGCGCGCAACGCGGCGAAACAGAGGGCCGTGACTGACTCGACTGAGGCGCAGCCAGGTCTCGAGCAGGACGGCGGGGCAGGTGAGGGGGAAGCCGCGGCCATTTTCGACCTCGCGCCAGCCGGTCTTGCCATTGATGGTCAGCAGCAGGCCGCCGTCTTTGCTGGCGCACGAAACATCGACGCCAGTCCCTTTGCCGGGCGCTTGAAACATCGGCGGCGGCGCCGAAAATTTCGATCCAACCGGTTCCGTCTTCGGTTTGATCGGGGCCGCAATCGAGCCCGACGATTTCCGAGCGGCGCAGACCGCCGGCGAAGCCGATCGCCAGAATGGCGCGATCGCGCAGGCCGCGCAGATCCATGTGGAGCGTTGCGAGCATGGCCATGAGTTCGTCGGAGAAGATTGCCTCCTTCTGCACCGGTGGCCTGCCGTGTTTGTCACGTTGCGCTTAATTGTAAGAAAACGCCATTCGCGCCCGTTGCTGCAGCTAATTTGAGAACTTCTCGGCACAATATTATCAATTATGCTGCAATAATGATAATGCTGCGCAGGCTCGGGTGGAATGCCGAGCATGGTCAATGGCGTCGATTTCCGGAACGACTCCAGGAAGTCTCGGATTGCCATTGGCCGCCGAATTACTTGTTCGCGGGTCGCGTCGCATCAGCAGGAGATGCGCCAGCTCCATTGGCGGCGCCCAGCTTTGAAAGCCATGTTCCGTTTTGTCGTTAATAAGACGTTGGGTATTGAGCGCTTCGGTCCAATATGAGTTGACATGAGACGCGATCGCATTCCCTTCATTGTCGCTGATTGAGCCGCCCCCGCCGCCAGCGGAAGCGAAGCGCGTTCTTTTGAAAAAGAGCGCCGGCCCCTTCGGTCGCCTTGGTGAGCGCTTCGACGTTTGTTCTCGCGTCATCGTAGGTCACCACCGCTTCCTTCTTCTCATAGCTCACCTCAGCCGTTTGCACGCCTTCGACCCTGTTCAGCGCTTTCTTGACCGTGATCGGGCAGGCGGCGCAGGTCATATTGGAAACTGACAAGGTGACTGTCTTCGTCGCGGCGAAGGCCGGCGCGCTGAATGCGGCGGCCATGACGAACACTGTGGCCAGCTTCTTCATGATTGCCCTCTTTCAGTAGAACAGCGGCAGCACATAAGGGGATATGGTCGAGGCTCCGATCAACGCCGCGACGCCCCAAAACGGGGCCTTGTAAACCGACCTTACTCGTGGCGCGGCGCAGACTTCGCCCGCCTTGCAGGCTACCGCGGGGCGATAAATGCACGGCCACGCGACAAACAACGCAATGGCCGCGGCGCTCAGGAACAACGGCCGAAACGGCTCGAGCATCTTGAAATTGCCGAGCCAGGCAGCGGCCACCCAAGGCGATTAGGCCATAACCCGGCGCAACGACTCTCGTCTGAATTTCCGGAACGGCGGCGAATGGCGCCGCCGGCTGATGTCTCCCGCTTCTTCCGTTCATTTCGTACGCCTCTTTTCATCGCGTCGTCTTCAGCATCGACGGCGCAAGCCGAACGATCGTCTGTTCAGATCCTGACCGGGATCGCCGCTGTTCTGGCACTCCGCATCGTTGAGCCGCTTCGTCTATCGGCCAGCTTCGTGCGTCCCGGGATTGCGGGCGTCTGTGTTCCCCAAGATCGTTTTGCCTGGGACGCAGTACCTATACATCGCCGCACGGACCCGAGATTGTGGGCTGCCGTGAGATCGAAGCGAGCCGCTTGCCAAGGTTCACGAGGCCTGATTTCCCGACGATCGTCGCAGCGACTCTCCCGTCGCTCTCCGTTACATGCGCCCGCCTCCGGTTGCATGGCGTTTCGTCCTATGGCCGCAGTCGCCGCCCAAAACCCTGCGGCCGCCACGATTTTCCCCTTGGCGCTGTGCGCCAATTCCGCGCGGAACAAAATCGCCGCGGCCTTCGGGTCCTCCGCTCTGCTTCGGCCGCGCGCCCTTTTGGCGCTTCGGTTCGGGCGTTGCCTTCGCGGCCATCACGGACAGCCATCGCAACCGGGGCAACCGCCCCAACGATGGAGAGCAAGATGAAGACTTTCGCGGAATTCCAGATCCTCGGCCGCATCGGCAAGGTTCGTGAAGTCGGGCAAACGACGCGCGTTTCGATCTGCGCCAACTACGCCTTCAAAGACCGCAACGGCGAGACGAGAGACAAGCCCTATTGGAATGAAATCACGATCTGGAGCGAGAGTGCGCGCAAATACGTCCGCGACTATGCGAAGCCCGGCGATCTCGTTGTAGCGCGCGGCACGCTGAAGCAAGGAAGCTTCGAGAAGGACGGCGAGAAGGTCTATACTGTCGACCTCAACTGCGAGGACTTCTCGATCCTCGCCTCCGCGAAGATGGACAAGTCCGACAATGACGAGGCTGACGTGGAGCCCGAGATGATGAAGAAGACCGCAAAACGCAAGTGAATCGAAAGAGGGGCGGCGAACGCCGCCCCTTGTCCGGCTCGTATATCTTGCATGGGGGGCCGAGTTTGTCCCGGACAAACTTTTTCGGCGACGCCAAATGTTGATCTCAGATTTTTCCATGCGGTGAGGTTGAGTTTCCCTAGGGCAAACATTCCCGCTTGGGGCTGGGGTTTGTCCGGGACAAACTTTTTTTGACGCCGGGCCTTGCCTACAGAGTCCCCGGAAAGGCGACAAAGCTCATAAGTCCAGCTTGCCCGGGGTAAGGACTTCGACGCCCTGGCGGGCGCAAATGACCGCTTGCCTCCCTTACCCCCGTGAAATTTCGCAGTGGTTCTCATTCGGCGCGCCGGGGCAAAACCTCCGGCATGGGATCGATTCAAATCGACAGAGCCAGTGGGAGACAGATTGTGGCGGCCGCCAATCGTGATCGTCGCGACGACCGAGCGGCCTCATGAAGGCGCTCGTCGTGAACAATGAGAAGGGCGGCGTTGGCAAGAGCATGATCGCCGTGCATCTCGCCTGGTATTTTGCAGAGCGCGGCAAACGCGTTCTTTTCCTCGACCTCGACCCACAGAGCAATGGCACAACGACGCTTGCGGCGCACGCTGTTGGGATCGACGCCGCTGTGCTCTTTGCGCGTCCGGTCGCCATTCCACCGATGGCGAGCGCTGGCATTCGGGTCTTGGGTGGCAGCGCCGCCTTGCGCGGTATCGTCGCCGTAGACCGCAAGCTAATCGAACAATTCCGCTCCAATATTAAAGACGCGTCGCGCGCCTATGACATTGCGGTCATCGACACGCCGCCAACCTTCGGCGTGCGCAATCTCGCGGCGCTGATCGCGGGGCAGTTCGTGCTGGCGCCGATCGACCTCGACGACTACGCCATCGACGGCATTGAAACGCTGCTCAAGCACATCCTCGGCGTGAAGCAGAAATACAATTCCGACCTCGAGTTCCTCGGATTGATCCCCAATCGGCTGCAGACAACCTCGCCGCGCCAGCGGGAGAATTTGAAGAGCCTCATCCAGAGATTCGGCACGAAATACCTGTTCGACGGCGTGATCCCGCAACGCTCGTCGATTGGCGAGGCGTTGGCCGAGAAAAAGCCGGTCTGGAACTTACCGAAGACGGCGGCGCGCGAGGCCGGCCGCGAGATGCGCATCGTATTCGACAAGCTCGCGATGAAAATGGAGATGGCATGAGCTACGCTCGTAAACTCGATGATGTCGCGTTGCTGCTGGACGAGCTCGAGGGCCTCGAAGCCCCCACCTCGAGCGGCAAGCCTCTCGAAATCCCGCTTTCGTCAATCGAGGAAGACCCAGATCAGCCGCGGCGCGCTTTCGACACCGAGACGCTGGAGGAGCTTGCAGCCTCGATCCGGGAACGCGGCGTTCTTCAACCGATCGGCGTCACACGAGCGGGTCCCAACGGAATGCACCGGATCGTCTTCGGGGCGCGGCGCTTTCGGGCAGCGCGGCTGGCAGGCCGCGCCACGATGCCGGCGTTTATTCATTCGGGGGAGATCAGCGATCCCTATGACCAGATGATCGAGAATATTCAGCGGGATGACCTTTCGGGCGCGGATATCGCCGCATTCATTGCTTCCCGTCTTGCGGTCGCAGAGAAGCAAAAGGACATTGCGCTGCGGCTGGGCAAGGACAAGAGCTATATCGCCATGTATGCGGCTGTCGCGCAAATGGCGCCCGTGCTGCGGGAGCGGTTGGCGACCTCGCCGATCCGCGCCGTTTATGAATTGCATCAGATGTGGAAGAAGTATCCGCAGGCCGTCGAGGCGTTTTGCGCGCAACATGACTCGTTCACCCGCGTACAAGTGGTCGCATTGTGCGAAGGTCTGAGCGGTCTGCCGCCGCGGATTGATGATTCGCCACTGAGTGACGCACTGCATGACGCGGCCAACCCACATGACGACGAGGCCTTGCCGGGCGCGGATCGAAAGCTGAATGGCGCTTCACAGGGTGACGGAGGCGTCGAACTCAGTCGACTCGATCCATCCGGATGCGCTCATGACAAAACATGGCGCCATTCGACACGACCAGTGAGACGGGCGTCCGAAGTGGCGCTGGCGACGTTACGTGTCGAGCATGGGCAGCGTTACGGACGGCTGTTGTTGGAGTGTGGATCGAGCAAGAGCGAGGCGCACGGTCTGGTCTTCTTCGAAGACGACGGCATGGTCGACGATATGCCTCTCGCTGCGTTGCGGCTCGTGTCGCTGAAGATAGGCCTGGCCAATTCGTGACGGCGAGCCGGCCCTCGCATCGCGCGTCATGTAGCGGCTTTTCCATCCCGAAGGGACGAAGCGAAGCGGAGCGCCCGGAGGCCGAACGCGCTCATCAGATAGCGCCGTAGTGAGGCCGGAGGGTGTGGGAAAGGCGCGGGCATGAAGGGGACCGGGCTGGACGATCGCATCGATCTTCACGCCGCCCCGAACGATCCGAGGCAACTGACGAACACTGCCGCCACGCGAAGTCGGCTAATCGGAATTAAGCCATGAGACGTGAAAATGGAGCGCACCGCGTTATTCGAAGGCGAGTGCAGCATAGGCTTGCCGCCAGCCGTTTTTAAACACCTCACCCTTTGAAGGGACAAAGCAATCGCATGGCGTTTCTGGGATTTCAGATCGACGACGCGCTCGCTGAAAAATTTGCAACGATGGCGGCGACCGGAGGCGGCAAATCCGCCTTGATGCGGCGTCTCGTCGAACGAGCGGTCGGCGACGGAAGAGCGCCGGCGCGTGCGACGGTGGCGACAAGCGCGTCGCGCAAGGTGACGATCCGATTAAGCGAAAGCGAGCTGAATCTTCTGGCGACCATTTCCGCGCAGCGCGGCATGAACCGCACGCAATGGATCGCGTCTTTGGTGCGGACGCGGCTCGGTTTTCCGGTGCAGCAGACGCCTGACGAACGTCAGGCGTTACGAGCCGTGGCGCGCGAACTAAACCGCATTGGCGGCAACATCAACCAGATCGCTCATGCCGCCAATCTGAATCGACTGATTAGGCAATCGGTAAAGATCGAGGCCGAAGCGATTCGAGAGGCTTCGGCGCGTATCGAGACCGCTCTCGATGAACTACGCGTCGCGCTCAGGCGAAACGCAGATTATTGGCAGGGCCGTTGATGAGCGGCGAGGGCGACGGCGACCTTGAACTACCGCCGATCTCCTATGTCTGGCGAACGCCGGTCCGAAGGCCGAAGCGCGCGAAATGGGAAATTTCTGATCCTATCGACTCCAGCAAGCTCACGCCCGCCATGCGAGCCAAGTTGCAGCGGATCGTCGCCAAGGCGCCTGAGGTGATGGTCAAGATCACCGGCAAGACCAAGACCGTCGCTCATCTGAAATCCCATCTCGAATATATCACCCGCAACGGTGAGCTGACGGCCGAAACGGAAACCGCCGCGATGATGCATGGCAGGCAAGGTTTGCGCGACATCCAGGAGCGGTGGGCAGACGATGCGGAACTAGATGGCAGTCGGCGTCGGGACGGGCCGTTGTCTCATAACGTCATTTTGTCGATGCCGCCCGGAACCAACCCCATCGCCGTGAAAGACGCCGTCCGCGCCTTTGCGATCGAGACCTTCGGCGGCGAGCATGATTATGTCTTCGTGCAGCATCTCGATGATGAACATCCACACGTCCACCTTACTGTGCGCTCGCTCGGCTACGACGGGAGGCGGCTCAATCCTCGCAAGGCCGATCTCGCGACATGGCGCGAACAGTTTGCCGGCGAATTGAGATTGCGCGGCGTCGAGGCGGAAGCGACGCCGCGCCGCGCACGTGGCAAGGTCAGAAAAGCCGAGCGCGGCGTCGTCCACGCGATCAAACAGCGCGGAGAGCAGCCACGCGTGGAGCGGCTCGCTCGCGAGGAGATCGTAAAGGAATCGCGGAGCGGAAAACGTTCGGCGCACCCTTGGGAGGCAAAGACGCGGGAAAGGCAGGCGGATGTCAGGGAGGCCTATCGCCAACAGGCCGAGGAACTGCGGCGTTCTCAGAACGCCGCAGACCGCGAACTCGCAAAGCAAGTAGCGCAGTTCATGGCCGACATGCCCGAGGTCGAAACGAAACGCGATTACCTTCTCAAAGAGTTCGCCAAAGCGATCGGCAAGAGCGGGCAGCCGCTGCGTCGAGAAGATAAGGAAAGGGAAAAGGGACCACTTAGGTGACGCGGGCGAATGGCCCGGTCATCCATTGCACTCGGCGATTGGCAGTTTGGCGGAACGCCACTCTGGAAAACCATCCTCTAGCCGGCGCGCTTTGAAGCCGCGCGCGCGCAGGACGGCGACGGCCTCGTAAGAGAGGACGCAGAACGCGCCGCGGCAGTAGGCGACGATCTCTTGCGAAGGATTGAGTTGGGAGAGCCGCGCTTCGAGCGTGCGGAGCGGGACGTTCAGAGCACCGGGCAAATGTCCCAAGGCAAATTCATCTTCGGGCCGAACGTCGAGAATGATGACTGTTCCCGCGCGCAGCCGCTCCGCCAATTCCTCGCGGGAGATGGGCTCCAGGCCGTCGCGGTCGTCGAAATAACTACGCACGATCCGCTCGACCTCGGCCACATTACGCTCGGCGGTCCTGCGCAAAGCGGCCAAGAGATCGAGAACGCCGTCGTCGGCGAGCTGATAATAGACGAATTTCCCGTCGCGCCTTGCCCCCACTAAGCCCGCGCGCCGCATGTGCTGGAGGTGCTGCGAGGCGTTGGCGATCGACAGCCCGGTCTTCTGCGCGAGGGTCTCAACGCTGCGTTCCCCTTGGGCGAGCTGCTCTAAGAGTTCGAGCCGGTGGGCGTGCCCGAGAGCTTTCGCAACGGCGGCGAACTCAGTGAACAGCGCCTGTTTGGGACTTTGAGTTGACATGCCATTGGCCAGAATATATCAATCAATAGATTGATTGAATAACAATCCGCGCTTGTCAAGCTGGATTCCAGCTCGAAAGCCGGCGGATGGCCGAATTCGGTGAGCCTGCCATGATCCTTCGCCAGTTCCTGCACTCCGACCCCATGGCTGCTTCTTACCTCTTCGGCTGCGCGGGACGCAGCGCAGCGGCCGTCGTCGATCCCGTAGGCGACATCGACTCCTATCTTCGCATCGCCGCAGAAAGCGGCATGAACATCCGATGCGTCATCGACACCCACCTTCACGCCGATCACGTCTCGGCGGGCCGCGAATTGGCTGAGGCGGCGGGGGCGGACTACGCGCTTTTCGCCGAAGCGAATGCGGCCTTTCGCTTCCGCGGCGTCCGCGACGGCGAGGCGCTGGAACTCGGCAACGTCGTGATCGAAGTGCTGCACACGCCCGGTCATACCCCCGAACATGTCTCGCTTCTCGTCACCGATCGGGCGCGCGCCGACGAGCCATGGTTCGTGTTGACCGGCCATACGCTTATGGTGGGCGATCTCGGCCGAACCGAGCTGGCGACGAGCGCGGAAGAAGGCGCGCGCGCCTTGTTCCGTAGCGCGCAAAAACTAAAGTCTTTGCCCGATTATTTGGAGGTGTTGCCCGGAGCCTATTCCGGTTCGGTCTGCGGGCGCAGCTTGAGCGGCAAGCCGATGTCGACGATCGGCTTCGAGAAGCGCCACAACAAGGCGTTCAGAATCGACGACGAGGAGGCGTTCGTGCGCGCAATCGTCGCCGACGTCCCGCCGTCGCCGGCGCAGGCGGCGCAAATTCGCGCCATCAATTCCGGCATGCAGGCGGCTGCGGAGTGATCGCCATCAACGCCGAGTCGTCCCCCTCAGGCGCCCGGGCGGTGGTCTTGGGACTGCGCGCCAACTGGCCACAGTTCACATTGCTCGTTCTGATAAACGCCTTCGTCGGCGGCATGGTCGGCATCGAGCGCACGGTCGTGCCGCTGATCGGCGCCGAGGAATTCGGGATCGCGTCGACCACGCTGGTGGTTTCGTTCATCGTCAGCTTCGGCGTGATCAAGGCCTTGGCCAATCTGATCTCCGGACATCTCGCCGACGTGTGGGGACGCAAGCGCGTGCTGATCCTCGGGTGGCTGATGGGGGTTCCGGTTCCTTTCATGATCATGTGGGCGCCAAGCTGGGGATGGGTGATCGCCGCCAACGCGCTGCTCGGCGTCAACCAGGGCCTGGCGTGGTCGATGACCGTCATCATGAAGGTCGATCTCGTCGGGCCGAAGTCGCGGGGCCTCGCAGTCGGCCTCAACGAGTTCTCTGGCTATCTCGCCGTCGGCGTCACGGCGTTCCTTACCGGCTACCTTGCCTCGCAATACGGGCTGCGCCCGACACCGATGTATCTCGGCGTCGGCTATGCGATCGCCGGCCTGCTGCTTTCCATCTTCCTCGTGCGCGACACGCGCGATCATGTGCGTACGGAAATCGGCGATCATCCTGTCGACGCCGTCGCCATCGGCTTCTGGGAAGTGTTCGCGCTCGCTTCGTTTCGTGATCGCAATCTATTCGCCGCCTCCCAGGCCGGTCTCGTCAACAATCTCAACGACGGCATGAGCTGGGGCATTTTTCCGCTGTTCTTCGCTTCATTTGGTCTGGGCGTCGAGCGGATCGGCGTTCTCAAAGCCGTGTATCCGGCGACATGGGGCGTCTTGCAAATCGCGACCGGTCCCTTGAGCGATCGTTGGGGGCGCAAAGGCCTCATCGTCGTCGGGATGTGGGTGCAAGCGGCGGCGCTGTTTCTCACGGCGCTTACGCGCGAGTTCCATTATTGGCTGATCGGCAGCCTTCTGCTCGGACTTGGAACCGCGATGGTGTATCCGAGCCTGATTGCCGCCGTATCCGACGCTTCGCATCCCTCATGGCGGGCGCGTTCCCTCAGCGTCTATCGTTTCTGGCGCGATCTCGGCTACGCAATCGGCGCGCTCTCCGCAGGCGTCATCGCGGATCTCGCCGGCATGCCGTGGGCGATCGGGACAATCGCGGCGCTGACTTTTTGCTCCGGCCTGGTCGTGGCGCTGTTCATGCGCGGTTTTCAACCCATGCAGCGAGCCCACCTATGACGAACGACAAAATGCAGGGGGCTCCAGCGCTGCAGGATGAGCACGAGACTGCCTAAGAGGCCGGTTGAGATGAGCGATTCATACGCTCGATGGCGGGCGAGCCGCCTCGGCCGTATCACCGACGCGTTGGAGCAAGAGCTCCTCTTTGATCTTCTCGGCCCAATCGCCGGCAAGAATCTACTGGACGTGGGCTGCGGCGACGGCGCCATTGCTTCGGAGTTGGCTCGGCGCGGCGCGGTTGTAACAGGTTTGGACCCGGACCCCGTGGCAATCTCCGCCGCGTGGCGGCGGGGGGCTGAGGGCGTCCAGTTGCGGCTTGCCGAGGGGAAGGCAGAGTCGCTGCCGGTTTCGGACGCAACTTTCGACGCCGTCCTCGCTGTCGCCACCCTCTGCTTCATCCCCGACGCCCAGCGCGCCATCGCGGAAATGGTCCGCGCCTTGAGGCCAGGAGGCCGGCTTGTTATCGGCGAACTCGGGCGCTGGAGCCTGTGGGCCGCTTACCGACGCTTTCGCGCTTGGTTCGGCCATCCCACATGGCGAGCGGCAAGGTTTCGTTCGGAAACCGAACTTCGCCATCTCCTCGAGGCCGGGGGGGGTCGATGTCGTCGAGACGCGCGGCGCCGTCTTCTACCCGCCGTGCGGGGTCGCCGCGCGTCTGCTTGCCGCCGTCGATTCATGGCTCGGGAGACGAACAAGTCTCGGTGCGGCCTTCATCGCCTTAGCGGCGGCGAAGCCTGCCGAAACGCCGCAAGCAGCTATGCGCCAAAAAGAGCGCGAAATCGACACGCCGCCAACCGTCCATCACAAGGATGGCGCCGCGTCGACAATCTCCTTTGCCGAAAGTCCATTGCGCGAAGTGCGCCGCCAAAAGGGTCTGAGCTTTTACGAACGTTGGATTCTGCCGCCGCTACTCGATCTAGGCTCAGGACTCATTGACTGAGGAAGAAAGCGACGGCTGCTGCGATGCAGATGGCCGAGAAGAAAGTGTGCGCGCACCGGTCATAGCGCGTGGCGATGCGCCGCCAATCCTTGAGTTTGGCGAAGAGATTCTCGACTTTGTGGCGCTGCTTGTAGAGCGCCTTGTCGTAGTCGATCGGCGTCTTGCGATTGCGTCGGGACGGGATGCAGGGTTCTGTTCCACGTTCTTTGAGCGCGTCGCGGAAGGCGCTGCTGTCATAGCCCTTGTCGGCGATCAGCGTTTTGGCCTTGGGTAGGGCGTTGAACATCAGCCGAGCGCCCTTGTGATCGCTCATCTGGCCTTCGGTCAGCATCATGACGAGCGGCTTGCCGGCGCCGTCGCAGATGACATGGAGCTTGGAGTTCAGTCCGCCTTTCGTGCGCCCGATACAACGGGAAAGAACCCCTTTTTTAACAGGCTCGCCGCCGTGCGATGCGCTTTCAGATGCGTCGAGTCGATCATGATGCGCTCGGGTCTTGGGCCCTCGCCGGAAAGTGCGGCGAAGATGCGATCGAAGACCTTAAGCCGGCTCCAGCGGATGAAGCGATTGTAAGGCGTCTTGTGTGGCCCGTAGCCTTTGGGCGCGTCCTTCCATTGCAGGCCGTGCTTGATGACATAGACAATGCCGCTGACCACCCGTCGATCGTCGACGCGCGGCACGCCATGCGCCAGAGGAAAGAACGGCGAAATCCGCGCCATCTGGCGCGCGCTCAGCAAAAACAATTCGCTCATCACAAGGCGCCTCCGAATCAGACGCCCTTGTGAATCACGCCTCAATCAAATTTAATAGGTCCTGAGCCTAGGTATGCGGCAAGAGCAACTCGAAAAATACCGCCGCGCGGCGGTGGCCCCCGCGAGGGGTCGGGTGCTCGAGATGGGCATCAGCTCGGGACTAAACTTTCCATTTTATGGCGAACAGGTCGAAGCCGTCATCGGCCTCGATCCCTCGCCACGACTGCTTGCTATGGCGCGGCGGCGCGCCGCCGACGCCAGCGTGCGCGCCGAATTCATTCAGGGGTCAGTCTCTGCCGCCAAATGCTCAGCAAGCTCCCGACCGTATCCACACAACAAGACCCTTTACGGACATCCCCAAAGATGGCGATTGGCGGTGGCGTGTGTACTGTCACCGGTAGTTGAATAGGATAGTCAGGCGATTCCGACCGCGCGCCCCGCAATCGAGAGAGCCGCCGCGATACAGGTGAGTCCCGCTGCGCGCGCGACCAACTCGCCCCGCGGCGCAACCTTCTCCACGAGCACCAAGACCGCTAGGCCGGCGATCCAGAGCAGGTTCATAATGCCGCCGACGAAAAGCAGCGACATCAGCGCCCAGCAGCAGCCAACGCAATAAGCGCCGTGCTCGCTGCCCATCCGGATCGCGCCTAAATGTCCGGGACGCCAATGAGAGGAGAGAAAATGCGCCGGTGAGCGGCAATGCCTGAGGCAGGTCTGTTTGTACGGCGTGATCTGATAGAGTCCCGCCGCGAAGAGCATCCCCGCCGAGAGCCACGAGTTGAGCGACCACATCAGCATCGAGTGAACCAGGCCTGCCCGTTCGAGGGAAAACTGAAGCACGGTCGCGAGGACCGAGAAGGCCAGCCAGGCGATCAGATAGCCAGCAGCAAAAGCCGCCGTTGGCACAACGCCTTCTGCGAGTCGGCCGCTCTTCTGCTCGTAGCGTGTGACGCGCGCATAGAGCAGAATCATCGGCGCGGCGCTCGGCGCCATCATGGCGATCATCATCACCCACCACATCGCCACCATGATCGCCCAATAGAAGCCGGTCCACTGCTGCGGCATTGAGGCGTCGGCTGAAAAAGCGCCCGGCGAGATGGCAATGCGGGTCATTGCGCGCATGCTCATGCCAGTGCCTGCGCCCGTCATGACGTAGCACCAAGCGAGCGCGGAGATGATGATCAAGCCGCCAACGATGATCGCCCGATCACGCCGGAGTAGAGCTTCAAATGCCATTGTTTCCACCTCAGCTTTCGTCGATCAGTCGCGGATCGGACCGTGATTGTTGAGGTGAAGATGCGCAAACTGGCCGTAGCTGTTCGTCAACGTAAGCGGTATCGGTCCGCGCACGTTCGATGATGCGCTGCCGATCTCGGCGATCGAGTATTCGAAGCCATGCGGTAGGTCGATACGCACGCGATGTGGATCGCCAGTCACCGGATTGCGGATCGGCTCGCCGACGGTTTCGAAGCAGCCCTCGACGTTAATCCGCCCTTTACGCTCTTCGATGTCGACGTCGAAGTCGATCTTTGTGAAGACCGGATCATATACGGTCTCCATCGTCGATGCGAAGACATTGAACATGGTGGCAAAGGGATCCGTCTCGCCGCCGGACATCACTGTCAGCAAGGCTTTGCGTTGATCTTCGCTCGCGCCTTCATCGATGATCGGCAGACATTTGCCCTTGCCCTCGTGCACCGCGCCCGGCCACCAGAACACGAACGCAATCTTAGTGCCGTCGAGCGAGACATCGCCGAAATACCCCTTGTCGATCGCGATGGCGCCCGCGGCCTCGCAACGGCCATGAGTCGGCAAATCGTTGAACTGACAGGGGCAGGCGTAGCCGCAATTGCAATTGACGAACTCGCGCGCCTGAATCTCCCAAGGGATCATCGGTTCGTCCTCCCAATCCTACCGAATTGCAATCTGAAGGGCCGGTACCAGCCGAGATATTCTAAGCCCAGCCATCCAACTTTCCTAATCACTCACGCTCGATGACAATTGGAACAAGACGGTCTCAGCTAGAGGATTTGCTGTATTTCCAACATTTTTTGAGAGGCTTGACAAAACTCTTGCCGTCTTCAGCTGATTGAGGCGTTTCAACGCAAGACTCATCCGCCTGTGGTTGCAGCCCGCCTTCTTTCAAGCATCGTTCAACGTAGTCTCCAATTGCAACGTGCTTCTTTTCGTCCGTTAGAGGCGAATCCGCCATCGCATAGTGAGCCGACATCTGGCAATCCGTAATTAAACGTCCGAGCGCTTCATCTTTTTCTCCGCTGCCGCATGCGGATAGTAATAACGCGCTTGACATGACAACGAGGCCACATATCCGGGCTGGCTTGGGATGCATGCGACCACCCTTCCTGAATTTTTGCTCCCTGTTTTGGAGCATGGCCGAAATTACTTTAGGGTGTTGAAACACTGCTGCAAGAACTTTGCGCTGCACGAACGTCGGACATCGCGCCGTCTCGCGGCTCGAAAACTCAACCGCGCCCGACCGAGAGCACCCTGGGGGCCGCTGTCTTTTTTCAATCGGATGGCAGATCTCAAGCGAGCCGCGATTTTTTGAGTTGGAGAAAATCTCATCGTCGTCCCCACGACGATTGATCCGTAGGAAGCTCGCCGAGCGGATCGAGCGCCGCCGCACTGGCGCCACCCTCGACGTTCCAGCGCCACAGCACTAGGTTAAATCCGGCCGCCTGGACCGAGGGAACACGAATCCCGTTGATATTTTCCGCGAGCAGCTGCTCGCAAAGAGACCAGGTCAGAGGCGAACGCTTTTCGACGAACGCAACATGTTTCCAAGGCGCCCGTGACGTCGCCGCATCAACGCCGAGCGCCTTGAGGGCGCTAGTGTCAGTAAGATCCGCGATCCGTTCGCTTTTCACGTCGTAGGCGCACAGCGTTCCTGGCCGAATGCCAAGGTCTTGTTCGTATTCGGCCACCGCTGTCGAAAATTCTTCGGACATGTAAAGAGACGGCATACCGGGAGGGTTGAACCGTCCGCCATGCCTTGCAGCGCCGGCTCCGCTGAGCGGATCATGAGCCCATTTCGGCGCGAGCATGCGCCAGAAGCGGCGAGCGATGGAAATCGTCCGCACGCCCTTTACGTTCACGCGTAGGAACCCTCGCGCAGGAGATCGAGGTGGATCAGCACGGCATCGCTATGGCCAGCGGCGACCAGCTCTTCAGCCGTTTGGCCGTCGAAACCTGCCAATGGCTGATGCTTGAACCAGACAATCGCGCGGCCTTGCTCGCCGCGTAGGAGCTCGGTCGCGGTTGTAATGATGCGGGCGATGTCACCGAGGCGCTCTTGAACGACCGGCGAATCCGGATGCTGGGTAAGAGTATTGCGATGGACTTTAGCGAGGCGCGCAATCTTGGTGAGCGGTAGGTGTAGAGCCTCGCTCACACGCTGCGGCGAGATAAAGCCGCCGCGCCGGTCGGTCACCTGGTCTAGGAAGGCGCTAAGCATTGAGGATCGGCCTGTGCGTTGTATGAGCATTATATGCACATTTGACGCACTAATTCAAGGCCAGTCACCGCCAGCGGTTGCGTGCGGCAGCGCGATCCGCCTTATGGATTTTTCCGGCGGACTTCTTTGCCGACTCACGCGACTGCTTGGTTTTTCCCTCGACGATTTCCGCCCCATCGAAGCGAGCGCCGCGACGGCGATGATGCGCGATACGTTCGCGCGCCGCGTCAAGAATACGCTTGCGCGCTACGGCGTCTTTAGGGAAGGCAGCCAGCGCGACGCGCTCGATGAGAGCGAGATGGGAGCGGTCATTGCGGTCGTCCGCTCCGCCATCTGAATTCCGTTCAGTTACAGGCGAGCGCCGAGCCGGCGCTCCTGCTCTTCTCTGGTCGTGTCCGAAGGCATGCTGCTGGTCATGTTCAAATCGTCCTTGCATCTTGGCGAGCGCGGCGCGATCGAGCTCTGACGGCTCGTAGCCCTTCGCCTCGATCCCGCGCGTGGAGGCGGCAAGCCAGGCCTCCCGCCGAAATTCTAACGAGCCGGTCAGCTCGATCCTTTCCCAGCCGCGATGCGCAGCGATGGCGACGAGGTCACGGACGATTTCGACATTGGCGACGAGCGTCACCAGATGGTCGCGGCCGGCTTTTGCGATGAGATATTCGCCGTCGCGATCGGCGTATATTTTTGCCTCCGCCGCATCGACCTCTACGACGTAATATTTGCGGCGCAAATGTTCGGGCAGAAAATCGAATTCCGCTGCGCCGCTCGATCCTGAATCCGAGAGCCGATCGGTTGCGTGTTTCCGCCGATCGTCGTCGTCTTGCGCCGTTCGCTTCAACTCGAAGGCGCGGCCGTCGTCTTTGTTCTTCTCAGCCACGGCTCATCTCCTGGGTTCGCTTGCGCCGCTGGCCACGTCCAGACGCGCCCTTGGCGCGAGACGCCCACCATGATGCCGATACTCGGCTGTTCCTCCGACATCGTCTTTTGGACCAGGGCGCACGCCTTTCCATTGGACGTCGCCGCGCACTGGGTTTCCCACGCGCCATATTTTGAGATTTCAGGCTGCTGCGCGCGCGTGGCGCTCATTGAAAAATGAGCAAACGCGAGACAAGCAAAAACTCTAGCCAATGATTTTCTACTACATCGCATTCGAGCGCCTTGTAACGATCGCTTCGATTGCAAGTCGATGCGTTTAGGCCCACTTCTAGAGCTCGGGCGAGGATCGTTTCGCTTTCGCCGATCAGGCAGATCGCCGATGTTCTCGGCGCGCTCTTGTCCTCCAGCTGCTCTCAGGGCTGGCTTTCGTTAGATGAGCCGCGCAATTGCAGCATCATTCGCCGCCAAGCTCATTTCGCTGCGGGGCGCCATGTCATTCGTCTCAGCCCCATTGAGCGGACTTGTATAGTCGCTTCCTGTCAGTTCGATGCGAGAGTCCACGAGACCCCACATGCCCTGACGCTCCGACGATTCGAATTCGCTTCGATGTCTTCGCACTTCGCTCTCCGTTAATCGCGCCCGCCGCCGTTTGCATGGCGTTTCGTCCTATGGCCGCAGTCGTCGCCCAAAACCCTGCGGCCGCGACGATTTTCCCCTTGGCGCTTAAGCGCCAATTCCTCGCGAACCAAAATCGCCGCGGCCTTCGGGTCCTCCGCTCTGCTCCGGCCTCGCGCCTTTCCAGCGCTCCGGTTATGGCGTCGCCTTTTGCGGCCATCACGGACAGCCATCGCAACCGGGGCAAACGCCCCAACGATGGAGAGCAAGATGAAGACCTTTGCAGAATTCCAGATCCTAGGCCGTATCGGCAAGGTCCGTGAAATCGGGCAGACCACACGCGTTTCGATCTGCGCCAACTACGCCTTCAAGGACCGCAACGGCGAGACGAAGGACAAGCCCTATTGGAACGAAATCACGATCTGGAGCGAGAGCGCCCGTAAATATGTCCGCGACTATGCAAAGCCCGGCGACCTAGTGGTGGCGCGCGGCACGCTGAAGCAGGGCAGCTTCGAGAAGGACGGCGAGAAGGTCTACACCGTCGACCTAAACTGCGACGACTTCTCGATCCTCGCCTCCGCCAAGACGGACAAGTCCGACAACGACGAAGCCGATGTGGCATCCGAGGCGCAGAAGAAGGCCGCCAAGCGCAAGTGACGCGAAGGCTGGGGCGGCGCTCGCCGTCCCGCCTCTTGCGCTTGGTTCGGATTTACGACGCCAGCAGACCGCGGGCAGTTTTTTCTGTTTTGGAGTGGCACGCTATCGACGGAGAGTTATCGCGGTGGCCGACTCTCAGGCAGTGGCCGCGGCTCTCTCTGCATCCGGCGCCGTAACGGAAGCGCGCCACGTCGTCGGCGCACCTGCCACGCTCGTTACGGCTGTCACGAGCATGCCCGTAGAAAGGGCGAACAGAGGCTTTCGAGAACACCGTGGTTTGCACCACAGCTTCGTCCAGGCGGCAACGAAGCGTTTCGCTGGCACCCGTCGTGAAGCAGCAATATCCGATCGGTGGTTTGCACCACGTTGAAGGTGAAGCTCGTCGCGCGGCGCGTGCTAACCAAGCCGATCATTATCTCCGGACAAATTCCCCACCCCGGTGAATCTCCCCAGAAAACGTGGCTGCCGCACTCATCGCATTCGCGATCTCATCGCGCAAACAAGGCGTCTCCGGCCCTGGCTTCCTCACCCTGTCCATTGTGACAGGGCGACTCCCATCGCGAGTCGCGTCATTGGTCGCGAGCCAAGTCGGCGCCGTGGTGCAAACCACGGTTCCGGCCGCCGTTCGTATCGGGCGTTCCATTCTGAAGGCGACCAGCCGATGAAGACGATTGTAATCAACAACCAGAAGGGCGGCGTCGGCAAGACGACGCTCGCGGTGCATCTCGCGTGGTATTTGGCGGAAGCCGGTCGCCGCGTCCTGGTGCTCGACCTAGATGCTCAAGCGAATGCGACCGACACTCTCGCTCGCCATGCAGGGAACGCCTCCGCGGCGGAGTTATTCCGGCCTGCGGCGCCGATTCCTCCCAGCGGAATGGACGGCCTCACCCTCGCTCCAGCCGACACCTCCTTGACCGACGTCGATCGTAGCGACGCAGCTGCAATCCCGATGCTCCGACAGAACCTCGCCGCGGCGACCGAGCATTTCGACGCATGCGTCATCGACACGCCTCCTTCTCTCGGGCTGCGCAGCGTAGCGGCGCTTGTCGCCGCCACTCATGTGCTCTCTCCCATCTATCTCGAGGACTACTCGGTCAAGGGCGTGAAGGGACTGCTGCAAACCTTCGTTGGCGTCCAAAATCGATATGGACGGTCCGACGCGACGTTTCTCGGGCTATTGCCATCTCTCTTTAACAGCAAGTCGCCACGTCAGCGGGCGCATCTCGAGCAGCTGCTTCGGGACGCGGGCAAATATGTCTTCCCCGGACACGTCGTGGCGCGCGACGGCTATGCGGAGGCGGTCGCCGAGCGAGCGCCAGTATGGTCGTTGAAGCGGCGTTCGGCGCAGGAAGCCGGCCGCGAGATTCGTGCCGTGTTGGCCAACATCGTCGAACGTGCCGGCTGAGGAGGGGAATCGAATGGCTTTAGACCTCAGCTTCAAAGAGCTCGCCGACGTCGCTGCGCGGAACGCGGACATGAATGGCCGTCCTCTGTTCATTCCGCTCTCCCAGATCGAAGAAGATCGCGACCAGCCACGGCGCGTCTTCAACGAAGATGAACTTGCCCAGCTCGCGGACTCCATTCGACTAGTTGGAATACTGCAGCCGATCGTGGTGCGGCCTGGCCAGGTTTCGGGGCGTTACTTGATCATGATGGGCGCGCGCCGGTATCGGGCAGCGCGACTCGCCGGCCTCGATTCAGTGCCCGCCATCGTCCAAGAAGGATGTGCGTCCGATCGCTATGCGCAGATCATCGAAAATATTCAGCGTGACGATCTTGCCACCGCCGAAATCGCTGAATTCATTTTGGGGCGGCTCGAAGCAGGGGACAAGCAGGCTGATATCGCCCGCAAGCTCGGCAAGCCGAGGGACTGGGTCTCGCGTTTCGCCGCCATTCCAAAAATGCCGGCTTTTCTTCAGGCGAAGCTCCACACTTCCTCTATTCGCGCGGTCTATGAGCTCTACCAGGCATGGCGCGTACAACCCGAAGCGATCGAACAGGTCTGCTCGAGGCAGGAAAGCTTCACCGATGCTCAAGCGCGGCGCATCGCGCACGAGCTGCGTGATCCATCGTTCACGTCCACTCTGAGTCCGTCCGGCGACATTCCGAGGTCCGCTCCAGCCATCGAGAACTCAAGACCGAATATTCCGTGGTCTGCTCGGAACGAGTGCCACCAAACTTCTGCACGTGCGCGCAGTCCACACGAGCAACGCAGAAGCAAATCCGCCGTTTCGATCCTGGTGCAGCACGGAGATCGTGCAGGCCGCTTGCTCACTGATGGACCTGCGAACAAAGGGACCCGGTTCGCGTCCGTTCGCTTTTTCGAAACCGGGCAGACAGAGGAAGTTCCGGTTTCCGAGCTGCGCATCGAAGAGATTGCGGCATGTTGAGCGTCACTCGGTCGGTGCCGAACCGAGGCGCTCCTTTATTCGTAAATCCCAGCCGATCACGCGGAAAGAGATCATTCGAAGGGCTTCTAGTGCAGGATAGGCTTTGCGCCAGCGATGTAATACATCGCGACAGGGTCGGCGGCCGATGGCGCTGATCTCGCTTCGCATCCCTGATGACATGGCGGTGCGCTTCTCGGCTCTCGCGGTTGCTGAGGGCGGCAAATCCGCGCTCATCCGCCGGCTCATTGCTGATGCGCTCGCCGTGCGCGCGCCGTGCGCAGCGCCGCTGCAAATCGGCAGGCCCGAGAAGGTGACGCTGCGGTTCCGCGACAGTGAAATGCGCCAGCTTGCGGAAATCGCACAGCGGCGCGGCATGACGCGCACAGGCTGGATCGTCGCCCTCGTGCGTGCGCGATTAGGGTCGCCCGTTCAAACTTGTCCCGACGAACGCGAAGCACTGCGCGCGATCGTGCGCGAGCTCAATCGGATCGGCGCCAACATCAACCACATCGCGCGCGCGGCGAACGCCGGCGTTCAACAGGGCAGGGCGATCGAAACCGGACTGTCCGAAATCCGCGAAGTGAAAGGCGTCATCGAAAGCGCGCTCACGGAGCTGCGCCGTATATTTGGGGACAATGCCGATTACTGGAGAGCAGGCAGGTGAGCCGGCGTTGCTCGCCGCGCGAGGCGGACCTGTTCGCGGAACTGCCCCCGATCTCTTACGTCTGGCAAACGCCCATTCGACGTCCGCGTCCGGCGGAATTAGATATTCCCGATGGCGCGCGATCCGGACGGCTGACCGCGGCGATGCGCGCCAAATTGGAGCGCATCGTCAAGCGAGCGCCGGAGGTGATGGTGAAGATCACCGGCCGCACCAAGAGTGTTGAGCATCTCAAGTCGCATCTCGTATACATTACCCGCAATGGCGAGCTAGCCGGCGAAACGGAACAGGGCGCGCTGTTGGTGGGGCGCGTAGGGTTGAAGGATTTGCAAAGTCGATGGGCGGACGACGCCGCTCTCGATGATCGGCGCCGTCGCGACGGTTCGCTTTCGGTAAACATTATTCTCTCGATGCCGGCTGGTACCGATGCGACCGCCGTGAAGGATGCCGCTCGGGCGTTCGCCCTCGAAACATTCGGGCACAACCACGATTATGTCTTCGTCCAGCATCTCGAGGACAAGCACCCACACGTCCATTTGAGCGTTCGCTCATACGGCCACGACGGCAAACGTCTCAATCCTCGCAAGGCCGACCTGCAGGTCTGGCGCGAGCGGTTCGCCGCGGGATTGAGGTTGCGGGGAATCGCGGCGGAGGCGACGCCGCGGCGAACCCGCGGCAAGGTGCGGAAGGCGGTCCGCGGGACCGTGCTCGCTCTCCGCAAACGCGAGATCCCGCCCTATGTCGATCGGCGCGCGCGGGAGGAGGTCTTGCGTGAGGCCGTCGAAGGCAAGAGCGCGGAGCGGCCTTGGGAGAAGCAAATCCAATCACGCCAGGAAGCAATCCGTCGGCGCTATCTCGATTACGCCTCGGAACTCGAACGCACGGGGGAGGCGACCGATCAAGCGCTTGCGCGGCAGATGCGTGAATTCGTACGCGACATGCCTGCGATCGAAACGAGATGGCAATTGCTTAATAAGGAACTGGACAAGTTCGCCGCGAGCCGCCGGCGGGATGCGGCGCGCGACACGGAATCCCCTCGGCCTTCCGAGCCCGAGAAGGATGAGCATGAGAAATAGCCATTCCCGCGGCCCACCTCTGGGGTTGCGAACAAAACAAGAAACAATAGAAGATGCGCTCCACAAAGGGAGGATGATTCGACGTGCCCGCCGCCCATCTCGAAACACTCAATTCGCAACAGCGAAGGGCCGCCGAGCACGGCGTCGAGGGACAATCCGCGCACTCTAGGCCGCCCCTCCTTGTCATTGCAGGCGTCCGACTCGACGTCGGAGCGAGAATGCGAAACATTTGGCGATGAGCAATGATTCAAGGCGCCGTTAGAGACGAGCCAAAATGCGCGCGCTTGAACGATCCTGCGCCTGAGCGTCCGCGCAAGATCATCCACATCGACATGGACGCCTTCTACGCCTCGGTCGAGCAGCGCGATCGTCCCGAACTGCGCGGCAAGCCAGTCGCGGTCGGCGGCGAGCGCGAGCGCGGCGTCGTGGCGGCTGCGAGCTATGAGGCGAGAAAATTCGGCGTGCGTTCGGCAATGCCGTCTGTGACCGCCCGCCGGAAATGTCCCGATCTGATTTTTGAGAAGCCGCGCTTCGACGCCTACAAGGAAATCTCGCTGCAAATCCGTGCGATCTTTGCCGAATATACGAGTATCATCGAGCCTCTGTCGCTCGACGAAGCCTATCTCGACGTGACGGACAATCTGAAAGGGCTCGAGACGGCCACCGAGATCGCGCAGGAAATCAGGAGAAAGATTCGCTGTGAAACCGGGCTGACGGCTTCAGCCGGCGTTTCCTACAACAAGTTTCTCGCAAAACTCGCATCGGATCATCGCAAGCCCGATGGGCTGTTCGTTATCACGCCGAAAATGGGCGCGGGCTTTGTCGAGAATATGCCGGTCGGGAAGTTTCATGGAATCGGACCGGCGACGAGCGCCAAGATGAACCGGCACGGCATTTACAAGGGCATCGACCTTCGAGCCCAAGCCCTTCCGTTTCTGCTTAAACACTTCGGCATGGCGGGCCAGCATTTCTATTGGATTGCGCGCGGCGTCGACCACCGGCCGGTCCGAGCCGATCGCGTGCGTAAATCGATCGGCATTGAGAACACATTTCCTCAGGACTTGTTCGAATTCGAGGCGCTGCGCGAGGCGCTGCGGCCCATGATCGACAAGATCTGGCGCTTCTGCGAAGGCACCGGCGTGCGCGGGCGGACCGTCACATTGAAAGTAAAATTCACTGATTTCGAACTGATCACTCGTAGCCGTTCGCTCTCAGACCATGTCTTTGATCGAAGGGACGTCGAACACATCTGCCTTGATCTTTTAGCGCTCTTGTTCCCGCTCCAAAAAGGCGTGCGACTGCTGGGCGTCTCTCTATCGTCGCTCGGTCAATTGCCAGCCGGCGAAGCCAGGCAATTGACGCTCGGTCTTTGAAAGAACTGTGCGACATCCGATGCCGGCCTGCAGGATTAGCAGGGTATGACCCTAGTCTTCCGGATCTTTGACTTCCACCGTGGGCTCTTCTGCCACTGCGTCATCATCAACAAAGTAAATTCGCATGCCCCATCCCGCATAGGTCGTGAGCATCCGACCGAATTGTTGAAGGTCAAACTTTTCGTCGTCACGTAGACGACCAGCTTACCCTTCTCATCATCCTCAAGGTGGCATCGTAAGACTTGCGCGCGAGGGACCCACTGATCGCCCTCTTCAAAATACTTGATCTGTGGCCGCCCAAGCGGAACCTCGATCACTCGATTTTCGGACTGGGCTGAAATTTCGTCTTGGGCGTCCACGGTCAAGTTGAACAGAGCGAGAATCGCTGCGTCTGTCATCTTCTTGATCTCGGAACCGACCCGCAAACGTACTGATGAGATAGTTGGATCAGCATATTCAATAATCGCCCATTCCCCTTCGCGAGATATTCGAACCTCCTCGAGTGACGCATGTCGTGGTCGTTTCAGGCGCATAAGTCGAAATCCCCCAGAGTCATTGTCAGTGTTTGACATCTACCCACCCGACGCGCATTCAGGAGGAAGTTAACGCATAAGGAATTATTGGGCCATGGAGGGGGCCTGCCAAACAGTGCGAAGCGACGGCGGTGATGAGGCCCTCGATCGAAGTCGGTCTTCGAGCGCTAATTCCGGACTTGGGAAAGTTCGAAGCGCAGGAGGCATTTGTTGAGAAGTTGCGTGCGACGCACGGAGAAAAGTTCGCTTTGGAGCCTCGTTTCTTGAGGTTTGCAGTTGAACGATTTAGGAGACGATATAAGAAAATGTTCGCCTTATGGGCTAACGTGCTCTCCGTTAGCCTCGAAGGCTCCCCAGCCAGATCCTCGCCGATGAACCTGCGCCCTTCGAAGCTCGTTGAGTGTCCCTACGAAGTTCGAATCGACAGAGTTCTCCGCGATCAATTTTATGATGTCCGTGACGCGATGGCGTTTGCCCGCATTGTGAAACAGAAACACCCAACGTCGAGGGTCATCGTCGTGGACGCGAGGACAGGAAAGTTGGTGATCGAGGTCGAACGCTGAAACATAAACATATTGCTCTGCTTCATTTCCAACAGGTCTGGACGATGGCCAAACCGAGACGCGCAGCGACTGACTGCGGCAGGCAAGGACCCGTCCTTCGTTCCCACGACACCAGGGGCGCGTGAGACAAAGGGAAACGTCAGTCGCATGGCTAGTGAATTTCTTATTCTCTCGGCCAAGGCGATTATGATGACGCCCGCATAGGATCGGTGTGGACAGCGCGCGTCTGTTCTGTCGAACATGCCAATGGCGCGGGATGTTAGCAGAATGACGCCAAAACAATGCGGCGGGACCAATCGATCAGCGCCGCGACAGCCATTCCTTGAGTTTGGTCCATCGTCGCTTGCGTCCGTGCGTCCGAACCCCGATCGCCAAGGCCTTGCGCTGCCCGACGATGACGACAAGGCGTTTGCCGCGAGTAACCGCGGTATAGAGGAGATTTCTGGCGAGCATCGCATAGTGCTGGGTGGCGACGGCGATCACGACTGCGGGATATTCTGATCCCTGCGATTTATGGATTGTCGTCGCATAAGCGGGAACGAGCGCGTCGAGTTCGCCAAACGGATATTCAACCTCGCGACTGTCAAACTCCGCGATGAGGACGCCATCGGCCTGGTCGATACGCCGGACTCGACCAAGGTCGCCGTTGAACACCTCGCGGTCGTAGTCGTTCTCGATCTGCATCACCTTGTCGCCCGGCGCGAAGCTGCTGCCAAAACGCTCGATTTTCTCGGCCATGTTCGGATTGAGGGCGTTCTGGAGATCGCTGTTGAGCGCTCGCGCGCCGAGAACGCCCCGTTGCATTGGGCAGAGCACCTGCACGTCGCGAATGGAATCAAGGCCGAAGCGGCGCGGAATTCTGTCGCGAACAATGTCGACGATCTTAGCCACGCCTTGCTCCGGCTCTTTCGCCTCGACGAAAAAGAAGTCCGTTTCTTCGCCCGGCTTCGGCCATTCGGGCATTTCGCCATGATTGATGCGATGGCGTTCCTGACGATCCGGCTTTCCGCCGCCTGCCGGAACACTTCCGTCAACGGCGCGACGGGAACGACGCCCGAGTCGATGATGTCGCCGAGAACTTGACCCGGACCGACCGAGGGAAGCTGGTCGACGTCGCCAACGAGCAGTAAACCGGCCTTTGGCGGAACCGCTTTCAACACCGCGAACATGAGCGAGGCGTCGACCATGCTGGTCTCGTCGATGACAAGCAGATCGCAGTCGAGCGGATGGTCAGCATCGCGGCGGAAGCCCCCGGTTTTCGGATCGGTTTCGAGCAGGCGGTGAATGGTCTTGGCCTCGATCCCCGTCTGCTCGCTCATGCGCTTGGCGGCGCGGCCGGTGGGCGCTGCGAGCAGAAGGCGCATTCCCTTGGCCGCGATAATGCGCAGGATGGCGTCGAGCAGTGTGGTTTTACCGACGCCGGGGCCGCCGGTGACCACAGCCGCTTTGGAATTGAGAACCATGCCGATCGCGGCGCGCTGAGACGCGGCGAAAGTCTTGCCCGTGCGCTTCTCGACCCATGGAATGGCCTTGTCGACATCGATCGTCGGCCAGGGCGGCGAGCCGCCTATCAGGGAGCGCAGCCGATCGGCGACGCCGCGTTCGGCGAGATACAAGCCCCGCAGGAACACGCAGGGCTTTTCTTCGATCGTGTTCGCCACCACATCGCCGCCGGCGAGCTCATCCGTGAGGGCAGTCCGAATGGCTCCCTCATCGACTTCGAGCAGCGCCGTCGCCAGCTTGATCAGCTCCTCGATGGGGAGACCGCAATGACCTTCGTCTGTCGCCTCCTGCAAGGCGTAGGAAATTCCGGCCCGCACCCGTTGCGGGGCCTCCCGCGTCATGCCAAGCTTCATGGCGATGGCGTCGGCGGTCCGAAAGCCGATGCCGCGAATGTCGCGCGCCAGCCGATAAGGATTCTCGGTCATGACCTGAATGGCGTCATGGCCATAGGTCTTGAAGATGCGCACGGCTCGGGACGTGCCGACGCCGTGCGCGTGCAAGAAGACCATGATGTCGCGCACGGCTTTTTGCTCGGCCCAGCCGGCGACAATCTTCCCTGCCCGGAATTCGCCGATGCCGGCAACCTCGCGCATGCGCCCCGGCTCCGCCTCGATAATCTCGAAGGTCTTCTCGCCGAAAGCCGCGACGATCCGTTTGGCGAGCACGGGGCCGATCCCGCGCACCATGCCAGAGCCGAGATATTTTTCGATTCCCTCCGCCGTCGTTGGCGGCGTGGTCTTGAGAAAGTCCGCCTTGAACTGGAGGCCGTGAGCGCGGTCGGTGATCCAAACCCCGACGGCGTGGATGAATTCGCCCGCCGAGATCGAAGCAACATGGCCGACGACGGGAACAAGGTCGCGCTTGCTGCGCGCCTTCACCTTCAGCACGGCGAAGCCGTTGTCCTCATTGTGGAAGGTCACCCGCTCGACAGAGCCGACGAGCGTCTCTCTGGGCGGCGTCGCGTCAAAAGACGGGGGCAAGCTCGGTGAACCATTAACGAGGCGGTGGGAGGCCATCCTAGATCGGAAAGGGGAAGGACGCGACCCTGAGTCTTGGGGGATCGTGTTCGCCGCCCCCAATTTCGCCTTGGAGCCCAGTTTTTTGGGGATGCCGCCTGAGGGATGCAAAAAATGATGTTGAGCCACGGCGCCGCGGGTAGCCCGCAAGCCGTGGGTCAGGGTAGCTCGCCGTTTTCTTCTGCGCTGCTTCCGATGTCGCTCCCATTAGGTTTCGCGGCGCTGACACCAGGGATATAGCCCAACTGCTCATCCAAGGCGGAGAGGGTCCGGAAAGCCGAATCGAGCGTCGCGGTCGCTTCGCTCAGGGCGGAGCGGATTTCACTCAGCCTGGAAATGGCTTCCTGGTCCGCTGCGATGACTTCGGGTTTCACGCGCGCAGCCTCGCCCTTGGCCTTCGCGATTTCCAAGCGATTGAGCCGCTTGAAAACTTCCTGGCGCGCGGCCGCCTCCTCCTGTTCTAGCGCCTCGGCCCTGGCATATGCCTCGCGATAGCGCGCCAGCGCCTCAATGGCTTTCTTCTCGAGATCAGCCTTCTCGCCCATGCTCTCATCCCAGACCAATGGTTCGATGATTAGAGTAGTTCGGCTGAAGAAACTTTTAACGGCGTCGAACCGCGCATCTGTTTAAGCCGAATATCCCAAAATGGGATAATTCCAAAACCGGATTATCGGAAGGGCTCGCTTTCTTCGAGCCCCGTCCGCATCGATGTCCAAGACGCTTCGATCGCCTCGCCAGCGCCAGCTGTTGGCATTGCTGGTTCAGGCGCGACAGGCGCGCAAGCTGACCCAGGCGCAGGTTGCGGCGAAACTGCGAAAACCGCAATCATTCATCGCGAAAGTGGAAGGCGGCGAGCGGCGGCTCGACGTCATCGAATTCATCGATCTCGCTTCCGCCTTGCGGATCCGCCCGGCCGAGCTGATCGAACGCTTGCTGCCGGCGCGTGGGGCGAAGCGCATTTCTCTAAAATCGAAAGAATAAGATGATCGGCGTAACGCGTATCAGCGTTCCCGCTGACGGGTCCTTTCCCGGACCTCTTCCGGGTTCCGCCGAGCCTCGCCCCTATCGGTTCGCGACCTGTCGTCTTCCGATACTCGCTCCCTGACGATCGCTCGTTCGAAAGAGCGCCCCTGTTCGAGATGCTGAGCGATGCGCTCTCTCGCCGCATCAAGGATTTTTTCACGCGCTTGAGTGTCGCGCGGGAAGGCGCGTTCGAGAGCTTTTTCGATGATCGCGAGTTGCGATTGCGCGGCGGCGAGGTCCGCGTCTCGCGCCGCCGCCTTACGGTCGGCGGCGCGGAACTTATCCGCCCGCGCCCGCCAACGGCCCTGCGGAACCGGCCGCCGATCGGCGTTCAGCCTGCCCGGAGAGTCGTCGATCGCTGTGACGTTGTTCGGGGTTCGGTCGGCGCCGTTCCTGCGCGTTTCGAATCGATCGCCGGGCTTCGCCTTGCTCAAGTTCGCACGGTTCAACAATTCCGGCGGGCGCCGATTTGCGCGCTCCCGCGCCTCGCGGCTCCTTGCCAACGCCTGCCGGTCGATGTCGGTCGGCTCATAACCCGTGACTTCCATTCCCCGCGCGCTTCCCTCTAACCAAGCCTCGCGCCGGAATTCCGCCGAGCCGCGAAGATGGATGGCCTGCCAGTTTCGGTGTTCCGCGACCGCGATCATGTCGTGGATTACTTGCGCGGAAGCGAGCCGCGTCGTGAGCCGTTCTTCCGTGGCCTTGAAGGCGAGATATTCGCCGCGCTCGTCGGCATAGACGCGCGCTTTTAGGGCCACTCCTTCTTTCGCCTGCTGGTCGGCGACCACGTAATATTTCCGACGGACGCGATCCGGGATACCAAAATCGTGCTCCGTCGTCGGCGCAGACGTTTCGGGCGGCGGCGCGCCGTTAACAGCCTCGAGCATGGGATCGCGCTTTTCAGAGTCGCGCGCCGCCCGCGGCTCGTCGCTCTTGCGATCGTCGCCAGCTTCAGCGACGCGCTCGATTGTAAAGTCGCCTTGTGCGTCAGCCGCGTCGCTCATGTCGCTCTCCTCTCGACCCGCGGCCCGACCGACGCGCCGGCTCGATCGCTTGGCTGTCAATATAGTTCAGAGTCCAGGCCTTCATTTCCTCCTCAGACAGCCCTTCGAGATCGACGTCGACGTCCCCGAAATCGAAAGTGGCGTCAGTTGGAATGGTTGACGGATCGGCGATTTCTTCATTGGTCAGCGGCCGCGTCTGGAAGACGGCGCGTAGCTCCGCGACTTCAGAGCGAAGCTCCCTGATTTCGGCGTCGATGAGGGCCGTGGAGCGGCCCTTCGGCAATTCCAGGACCGGCGCCGGCAGCACGCGTTCGAGAAAGGCCTTATCCTTGTAATAGATGATCTTGTCGGCGATGATCGGCGGAACGCCGGCCATCAACAGGATCGCCTTGGATTTCGGCAGCAGCTTCAATTCCTGGGGCAGCATTAAAGCGCGCCGATGCTCTGAGACGGTTTCGCTCGTCGCCCGCATCGCCAATCCCCTTGGCCCGCTCCGGCTCGATGCCTTCACCGTGTCGTAGCCGATGCGCTCCGAGAGCTCGTTCGCCACGTCCTGTTCCTTCGGCGCGAACACCACTTCGACGGCGTGGTTCGTCATGATGTTCTTAGCGAGGTCCGGCCCATAGATCGCTCGCAGCTGCGCCGGGCTCTGAATGACCGTGAGGAGACGCACGTTGAAGCCGGCGAGAAAGGCCACGGATTTCGCGAGCACATTGACGTTGCCGAGCGCGGCGAACTCGTCCAAGAGCAACAGCAGCTTGCGACTGAGCTTTTGGTTCTGCTCCGGCAATTCGCGGGTGTGGAGATCGATCGTCTGCTGGAAGAACAGATTGAGGAGCGGGCTCAAGCGGTCGAGATTATCGGGCGTCACCCCGAGATAGATCGACATCGGTCGCTGCCGCAAAAGCCGTAGGTCGAAATCGTTCTCCGCCGTCGCCGCGTCGATGCGGGGATTGAGCCAGAGGCCCAAACGCGCCGTCACCGTCTTGCGCACCGAGTTCAAGGTGTTCTCGGATGCGGCCAAAAAATCGTTGAGCGCGGTCACGCAATGGCGCGAGAGGGGCGACGGGCCGGATTTGCGCGCCGCGATGATCTTGTCGAAATGCTTCTTCAGATCGTGGGTAGAAGAGAGCTGGCGCAGGATTTCGCCAATAGTGAAGGGTAGCCCGGGCGTTTCAGCGACATAGCCGCCGATCGCTACGAAAGCTGAGCGGGCGGCTTCGAACCAGAAGGGATCGCCGCGGCTCTCGGAAGGAAACAGCATGACGGCGATGCGTTGCAGATCATCATAGAGATCCGCCGGCTCGCTGCGCACGTAAGAGAGAGGATTGTAACGGGCGGTGCGGCCGCTCTCATCGAGGGGATCGAAGAGATGGACTTCCTGCTCATGCGCGGCGCGAAAGCCCGCCGATTTATCCCAATTCTCCTTCTTTACGTCGAGAACGACGACCGAATCCGACCAGTTGAGGAGATTGGGAATGACGTAGCCGACGCCTTTGCCGGTGCGGGTCGGGGCGTAGACGAGAACATGCTCCGAGCCCCCGAAGCAGAGGAGAGAACCGTCCTTGCGTCCGAGCAACAGGCCTTGCCGCGCTCGCAAGCCCGCCTCGGCGATCTCGCGCGCGCTGGCGAATTTTGCTTTCCCGTGCAAGGGCAGAGGACGGCGACGCAAGACCGCGCCGAGCGCGCCGAAGGAGACGACGAGGCCGGCGAGAGTCGAAAGCGTCAGCCAGCGATCGAGGCGTTTGTCGGCGCCATAATGCGCCCAGCTGCTGACGATCTCTATAAGATGGAAACCGCCGTCGTGGCCGCGAAGCCCGAGCAGGAGCGCGTTCGACGCGACGAAGAGGAAGAGCGTCGAAGCGCCTATGACGAGCGCCGCGAGGCCCGCCGCCCTAACGGGCGTGCTCGCGTTTGCGAAGGGGGTCATAATAGATTTCCGTGATGCGGTAACGGCCGTCGCGCTTTTGCATTTGCACGACGACGTCGACGAGCAGGAGAAGCAGCGAGCGGATGTCGTCGCGATGGAGGTCGCGGCCTTCCGCGCTCTCTTTCACGAGGAGGGTCAATTGCTCGAAGGCGAGACGGGCGCTGTCCGCGTGCACCGTGGTGATCGATCCCGGATGCCCGGAATTCACGTTGCGCAGATAGAAGAAGGCCGTGCCGTCGCGCAGCTCCTGCAACAGAATGCGGTCGGGGCGCATCCGTAAACACGATTCCAAGAGTTCGCGGGGACCGACCTTGGCGAGGCCTTGGCCATCTTTGGAGTAGAGCAGCCGCACGCAATTCTGGTGCGGGATGACGAGCTCGGCCGCGTCTTCGATGGCGATCAGCCGTTCGTCCGCGGGGATCGCCGCGATCAGCGCCTTCGAGAGCGTCGTCTTGCCGGAGCCCGTCGCTCCCGAAATGAGGATATTGCGGCGGGTCAGCACCGCGAGCTCCAGGAACTCGCGCCATCTGCCCGCTTCCTTCAAGGCGAGCAGGCGATGCTCGTCGGCGGAAAGCTCCTCGCTTGCTGCGCGCACGTCGTCGAAGAGCTTCGCCTCTTCGAGGTTATCAAGAGTCATGGTCAGGGCCGCGGGCTTGCGGATGGTCAGGCTTACCTTGCCGGCGGGGACAGCGGGCGGGACGACGATCTGACAGCGCTCGTCGCCAATGAGGGTGGTGGAGACGATCGGGCGTTCGGCGCTGACATCCTGTTTGGTGAAGCCGGCCGCGGCGGTCGCGAGATGCAGAAGGTGCTCTTGCGTCAGCGCCGATGCCTCGCGCCGCGCCCAGCCGGTAGGGCCTTCGATGAAGACTTCGCTCGGGCGATTGACGACAATCTCCGTCAGGCTGTCGTCTCCAAGATAGGGCGCCAACGGTTCGAGATAGCGCTCGAGGACGAGACGCGCGCCGCCGCGATCGCCGGTTCCGGCGGATCTCACGGCTTGGTCACCATGACATGGTCCGCGATGGGCGCCGGAGGAGGATCGAATATCTGGGTACGCGTCTCGATGCGGCGAAGCCGATAGACGGAGGAGAAATCGAGGTCGCGCGCGACGAACACATTGACGAGTTCGCCTTGGTTCTTGTTCAGCGTCGGAGGAATGTCGATCGAGTGCTGGACGGCGACGGCCGCGGCGGTATTGGCGGCGCCGGGCGCGTTGACGATCTGAATGTCGCTCGTTTGTAGCTGCTGGCGCCCGATTGCGGCGGCGTCGCCGACGATCGACAACAGAAGCGCGCCACCGAAACGCTGCCAGAAATGCGTATCGATCTCGCCATCGAATCCGGCGCGGCCGAGAGCGTCGGCTGCGGGTGAGGCAAGCGCGACGATCACGCCCGTAGGGGTTTTTGCCCGTGTCCACAGCACGAACAGGCGGTGCGAGCCGCGCCGGACATTGGCGCGATATTCGCCGACGATCTGCGTCCCTTTTTCCATCAATACGACATTGCCCGAATCCGACATCACGTCGCGTGAGACGACGCAGGAGACGAAGCCGGGAACGTCCGACGACATGGCGGTTTCGAGAACGCAAGGAATGGCGGTCCCCTGCGCGACGAGAAGATTGCGGTTGGGAAGCCGCGAGGCGCGCACGCCTTCGAGCGGGGTCGGCTGCAATTTGTCCAAAAGCTCGTTTTGCGACGGCGGCTCCCCGATCCCGTTAGGGTAAGACCCCAACTCGTTTGCAAGCGGATTGTGAGTCGCCCGCGCCTGAAGCGGCCGGTTGTAGGCCAGCACCGGCGCGCGCCGCGCGCTTTCCATCAACTGATCGGCCGGCGAAGGCGTCAGCGCCGCAGGGGCGGGGCGCGGAATGGCGCCCGTGACATCCGCCACCTTCGGCGCCGGCGGGTCCCGCGCCGGTTCGAAGGCCGCCGCTTGACGGATCAGGAGTTTGGGTGCGGGGTCATTTGCTTTCCTTTCGCCCTTCCATGTTCCCCAGATGATCAGCGCCACGAAGGCGGTCAGCGCCACGGCCCCGAGGCCACGCTGGAGCGTCGCTCGCCGGCTGGCTTCATTCGATCCGGCTACCGGCGTAATGCCGCGTTCGCCGGGCAGAGCGTCGGTCTGAGCTTGAGTCATTTCTCACCTTTTATCGCCGTCTGGTCGGGGCTTTCGGCAGCCGAGCGACATTAGGACTCATCGTATTCGTATCGGGGTTGACGCCGACCGGATCGAAGGCTTCGTTGTAGATGCAGAGAACGTCGCCGCCTTTGCGCAACCGAAACTCCAGCGCTGTCGCATGGACGGTGACGAGTTCGCCGCGCACGTCCTTTGGCGCAAGCGTCTCGGAGCCATCCGAGGAGATGAGGTAAATCGCCGGCACTTCGCGATTTCCCGCAAAGCGGAAGGTCGTCTCCTTGCCGTCGTCGAATACCGCTTCGGGCTCGAGATCGATTGATCCTTGCGCCGAGAAGCGCCAGTTGCGCGCCCCATGAGCGCGAGAGACGGCGAAAGCGTCTTCGATCAGAGCCCCTTCGCGCCCGGCCCCCCGAGCCGCCGCCTCTATACGGCGGCGCTCGATCTCGTCGCCGGGATAGGCGAAGCCCACGACGAAATAGCCCTCCGCAAGCGAGCTTTCCGCGATCGACAGCTCGAATTGGTAGGAGCGCTTGCGGCCGTTGGCCCGC
>NZ_JBPFDU010000042.1:0-7413 GCF_051062815.1 Methylocystis sp.
GCCGTAGTCCCCCCGGTGCTCCCGCACCATCCGAACCGCGCGATCCCGAACCTCAGGTGAAAAGCTCTTCGACGTCTTCTTCGTTTCCATGGCCCCAATCTCTCAAGAGTTGGAGCCTCCGGCAAACCCGGGGCGGTTCACTTGAGCTGCTACAGGATCTCGCGGATCGCGCCGTCATCACACAGGCGATGCTGTTCGCACACCGCGCCAATCTACGCCGGGCCGGATATCAGCTCATTCCTATCACCGAAGAGGACCTGATCTTTCATCTCGATCACACGCGCGTCGAGGCAGGCGTTATCGTCGAAACCGCCGAGCTTCGGGCCATCCGAGAGTCCGTGTTGCGGGCGCGCATGAGCAAAATGCTGCAAATTCCTACCGAGGCGCCGTGGCTACAAAAAAGCATGGACGCGGTGGCGCGGGTTGTCAGGAAGGTTTGGCGCACGAAGACAGGCTTACAGGAGGCCCAAGCCTCTTCCGATTGGCTTACAGGGTTACTCGATATTCGGGGCTTCGCGGCGTCGACTGTAGCCGGAAACGAACGCAACTTCGCGCTCTATGGATATGCTGCGCAGCTTCTACAACTCATGTCCTCGCTGGAGGAGCCGGAAGACGAGGCTAAGCAAGCCTACGACGCATGGCTCGACGAGGCCGTCCTCAAGGACATTAGGCAAACGCAACCTGAGGTATTTGCTTGGCTGGTCGAGCAATGCCGCACTCTTGTCGCGCTCACCGCGCAAATGCCTGCCGCGGAAGTGGAGGACTGATGTCCCAGAAAGCCAAAATCCGTGCGTCGTTTGCAATGAGGGTGATGGCAACCTTCCCAGGCTCGATTCGGGAGGCGCTGATTTTGGATCCCGCATTCCGGAAAGAATATGGCATCACGACGGATGCGGTGCTGTCCTTGGGAAGGAGCGGAGTTGCGTTCCGGTGTTCCGCTGTTCTCGACGCGGTGCGCCGCGCTTTCCGCACGCGAAAGAATAAGTCCAGCGTCAAAGACCAGGCCGGGCAGAGCTGGACGGTCGAGTTCGACAAAGACACAAAGCCGGCGCACATCCTATTGTCGCGCTACAAACAGCGCATTGTGATCGTGACTTTCTTGTTGTTATCGCCGGGCAAGACTTTGCGCCTCAATGCATTTCGCCAGGAGGCCGACCGCGTGGGCCTGCCAGAGCAGGACAGGAAGACATGGGAGGAGCTGCTGGCAACGCGTGCTCCTGACGACGACGAACATATTGCCATTCAGGACGATCTGAACGCCACGCCGATCGCAGTGCAGAACGTGATCCTCGAAAGTCTGGCCGAGGGCAGCGTTTCGCTTCACACCTTCGTTCCACGCTCCTCGACCTATTACGAGCGCCTGATCGGAGCCTGCGCGGATGGCCAGAATTTTGATACCTATATCGTCGACGGACTGCGCCGGAATGTACAGGCGCTCATGGCGTGGGATCCTGTGCGGGGCTATCGTCAGTCTCTGCTGCTAGCCGCGCAACCCGCGATCAATCTCGAGGTCGCCGCATCCGCGCCACCGCAGGCGCAAAGAGCAAAAGTCTGGGACGAACTCGCGAGGACGGGCGATGTGCTGTCCTTGGCCGCGGCGATCGAGGCAGGTTTTGAGCAGGCGCAGTCTGACGCCGCGCTACGCGAGCCGCTCGGCCGCCTGATCGAGGCAGCTGTCGCGGCCGCGCCCACAGCCAAGGTCGATCCATACAAGCTGCTGTCTTCGCTGATCATACTGAGCTATGGCGAAATCGCCAATTCGCGCATCCTCGCGGCAAAGCCGCCATACTGGCGTCGTCTCGCTGCGATTGCGCACGCTGCCATGATCACCCGTTGCCTCGCCGAGGTTGGTGGCGACGCCACGGAGTTTATCGACTGGGCCAAATCGGTGCGCGCTCAGGTCTTTCTTCTGCAATGTCTTGCCGACCTTCGCGAAGAGCCGCGTTGGGTGGCCGAAATGATTCTACCAGACCAGCTCAAGAATGAGCTTGGTGGCCGCATCTGGTCCGCTGCGCACGCGCGCGCAGCATTCGTCGAAGAGTGTGGCTGGAAGGCCCTCTTGTTGGATGAGGTCCCCGGAAGCCTGCGCAGCCAGCTCGATTTAGCGCATAGCTTCTTGCCGGGTCCTCTGGAAGGCAACTCCAATCCGGCGTACGATATCCCGGCCGACCAACTCGCTGACATCCGCGCCGACCTCGCGCAGCCCATACCCGCAGCCACGTCGTTTTCGAAGGTGGCGAACGTAGCACTATTATTTCGGATCCCCGACCATGTCGTCGATCTCGCAGCGGACGCTCTGGCACGCGCCAACTACTATCTGCAACGATGCGATGGGCAGCCGCTGATACCGTTCCTGCTCGGCCTCGCAACGATGGCGGCGGTGGCGCGCAGTCACAAGCTCGCAGACGCCATCTTCACACTCTTGCGGAATTACCGACGCTTCTATCCGAGTGAGCTCGACGTCGACGCTACATTCCGAGTAGCGCTCGTAGCCTGTGGAAGCCGGTCTCTCCTGCTGGAATGGTGCGCTTGCGTAGGCGACTGCATGACTGACTTGGCCTTCCAACAGTTGACGCAGGAGGAGGCGGTCCGACTTCATTCGCATGTGTCGATGCTATGCCATCTCGTGCCCGAGCTGTGGGCCACCTGTGGTCAGGCCGAAGCCGCGCTGCAAGGGCTTGTATGCCGGTGATCGTAATACACGCGCGACATCTCGTCGTCTTGGTGCCGACTCGATCTATGGCGCAAGGATGCCGTGCCAGCAGGAGGAAGGCCCACCGGTTCGTCTGCATGCCTTGCTAATCTATTATCGCAAGTGTCGCATAGGGGCCAAAATGTCCGCTTCTGGCGCGACCGTCGATCCCAATCTGCTTACCGCCGCTGAGCGTATTCAATACGAGGGATATCTGCGGCGGGAGGATGCGAACGCCGCCATCCTTGTGCGCGCCAAGAATGGAGCCTCGATCAAACAGATCGTACGGGAGACCGGGCATCGCCGGAGACTCGTGCGGAGGATTCTGCGCGGCCACGTTCGGACGTATTCCGAACGCGCGAAAGTTCTTTGGAGCCGTATCTGCCCTGTCTCGACGCGCAATCGACCGCGGGTTTTCACAGCGGTTCCGAGCTTTGGCGGCGTCTGAAGATCCAGGGATTCCGAGGATGTTTGCGGGTTGTTTCCGAATGGGCTGGACGGCGGCGTCGGGCCGAGAAAGCTGATACTTCAAGCTTGCGCCGCGTCCCTTCCGCCAGAATCATTGCGCGGCTGATGACGAACGGTCGCGACACGCTCTCCAAGTCAGAATCCGTAACGATTGCGGCGATAGAAAGCGGGGTCCCGCTGCTCGTCGTAGCGCGAAGCGTCATCGCAGCTTTCCACGCCATCATCCGAAAGAAGCATGATGCGGAGCTCGACGCCTGGATTTGAGCACGCAAAATTGAGTCTCGTCGCGGCTCGCGATCTATCTCGAAACGCGGCAACCCGCAACTCAGAACGCTTCTGATTGTCGGAGCAACGTCCATAATCAAACTGAGCAAGCGTGGCGTGAAGCTGCCCCAGTGGCTAACAGGCCTCATCTTGCGCAAGCCTTACAAACTTGTTGCGGTCGCATTGGCCAACAAGATGGCAAGGATCATCTGGGCGCTGCAAACGAAAGGCGGCGTCTACAAAAAGTCGCCAGTCGCCATCGCGGCCTGACCAAACATAGGTTTCCGACAGGAAGCTGTTGGCCAAGTGCAAAGGTGCCGAGATAGAGATGAACCACAAGGGACGCCATCCCGGTGTCGGCCAGACCGTCTGACTCACCGCGCCTCGAGCGCGCAAAATTGATTAGAGTCGCCGATATCGCGGAACTCATCGTGGCCAGCGGTCAATGCCCGCACACAAAGGCCGGACATATGACTGCACCGTCCCGCGGAGTTCAGTTCTCACAAAGCGCCTTGCCAATCGGGCCGTTCCACATATGAGTCAGAGCCAAACTTCAACGCCGATTGACACCCATCAGGGGGTAAAGGGCCTCGAATTTCCGCGTGTGATGGTCATCATGGATGACCACGAAGCGCTGGGCTTCCCGTTCAAATTCGATATGCTCTTCGGCGGTGGAGCAGAGGACAATCAGACAGCTTCTACGCGTCGGCGTGCAGCCGCGCAGAATGATCGCGTGCCCTGGTGGCCTACGCTGAAAACCTCGAGCGCGTTAGAAATCAGCTCCTAGCGAATGGCTGGTTCAAGCCGGGGGAGATATTTCTTGGCCTACCGTAGCTGCGAGGCTTCGTCGCTGCCACTTCGCAGAACACGAACAAAAGCGTGAAGAGTAGTCGCCTAGGGAGGACCGGGCTTGGCGAACGAGGAGAAAGAGGAAGAGAAGGAGACGCCATGGCTCCTGCCGAGCGAAATTCCCTTCGACGAGTTGAAGGGACATGCGCTTGAGGAGTGCCTGTTCTGGCTTCTAGACGGTATCGGCGCGCGTGACCTCACTTGGCGCGTTGGCGGCACGGGCGCGGGTGCGGCCGATGGCGGCCGTGACCTGGAGGCGCGCTTCCACGTCCCGGATGCCGCTGGAGAGATTGTCCCGCGGCGATGGTGGGTGGAATGCAAAGGGCGCGCCTGCACGCTCGAGACCGAGGCCGTAAAGACCTCGTGCAACAATGTGGTCGCGGACCGCTCTGTCGATTGCCTGGTCATTGCCACCAACACGACATTCACAAACCCGACGCGCGACTGGGTCGAGAAATGGCAGGAAAGATTCCCGAGGCCCCAGATATTACTGTGGGACCGGGCCGTGCTTGAGCGCATGCTGGCCCAGCAGCCCGCTACGGTGCTGCGGTTGTTCGAAGGCGGACTCAGTTCGGCCGGGCATCTCCGGGCAATTCGCGACCGCTTCTGGAATCTGATCGAGTACAGCTCAATCGAGCGCATCAAACGGATCTGGAGCGAGCGCGATACACTCGAACTCGGCGTTATGGAGCGTTTTGCGCTGATCGCGAATGAGTTCGCGCACGGCAGTATCGACGAGCGGCCCTGGGCCGGGGCCTGTCCAGCAAAGGACGTATTCGAGGCGTTTCAATATGGCATGTTCAACCTAGTCTACCTGTACGCACGGGTAATGAAGACAGGGGTCGATCAGGGGCCGATCACCAAGACGCTCGCTTATCTCCTGCTGTCGACAGTGCGCGACTTCCCCCCCGACCTAATCCGCGAGATTTTCAGGATTGCGCTGCGAACCGACAGCGATGAGCCGATGCCCGATCCCACTGTCGAGTTTTTCGTCATGCCGATTCTCGACAGCTTGCGGACCGATCTGCAGCTTGTCTGCAGTAGCGATTGCGGGCGATTTTCGAGACGCGACAGTTTCAAGTATTGGGAAGGCCGGGATCCCTTCGAGAGCTACTGGTCGCGATTCGGAACACGCGGCATCGCCCCCAAATCCGACGATGGCAGCTATCATCGCCTCGAGCGCACGAGCGAACCGTGCCGGGTCGGCTTCGATCTGAGGGATGGCGCTGGATGCCCACTTTATCACGTGCAGGCGGAAATGGGGACCCTAGACACCTTCCTAGGCACCGTTGCGCATGTCGTCAGGCGCAGGGCGCCAAAGAGCTCCACAATGCGCGCCGACCAATAGCCACCGACCATCGAGATGGCTCCGCGCCCGGGAGTGGATAATGGGTCAGATCCTCGATATATGGAGGAGTATTATCCGACTGGAAAATGGCATATCCTTCGAGACTGCTGTGCGGTTCCTAAGGATGATGGCCCTACTTCCCAAACGGGCTCTCAATACGCGCGTTCGAACGATGGTCGCTCGGTCACGACTTTCTCCGGATCGCGCTCGTTGTAGAGCGTAGCAAACTCATCGTCCGTACAGGTTCCGTCACCATAGTCAGGAACGTCGTAGACTTCCCATCCGCCGTGCTTTCCATGACCGATGCCGAACAAGGGGCCGACGAAGGGACATCGTGGGATGAAATAGGTCTTCACGAACGGATGCTCTTCGAACGACTTCCGGATAAAGACATGCCCCAGTGTGCCGGAGATAAACCACGGCCGCTTCGCGAAACTGCCGAACTGCTGCTCGATGATCGTTCGCATGTGGAGGATCGCCGCGAGAACATCATCCCGCAAGGTGCTATAAGTGCTCACATTGAAGTGGATTGATCGATGACGAAGATCCTTCAAGGTCCGGAACTCGCTGACCGCGGCAGGCAGCAGGATGTCCCAAGCCTCAAGCGTGTCGATGGGAACGTCCCAATTATCGAGGGAGTTTTTCCGGTAGACTCGCCTATACTCTGGCGTAGCAGTGAAGAAGGACCGCATATCCAAAATCAGGTGGTTCAGAATGCGCTCTCCAAGAGCGCAGGCCCCCACCAAGGCCGGGTAGTACTGTCCCATCACAAAGGCATTACGCACCTGCTCGAAGAAGGTGTTGTGATACGAAAGCACCGACATCGGCTTGGTGCCGATGGCTATAAAATTCTCAATCTTGGCCTCTATGGCGTGCCCGCCGAATTGGTAAAGCAGCCCCTCCTGGGTACGCGCCTGATTGGTGCGATGAAGCTCCTTCACATCTTCATCCCAGTGATCGGCGACGGGTTCAAGGCTGATCGCACGGGTATCGAAATCCATGCCCCAGCTTAGATGACGACGAAGCGCTGCATCGGGGATGTGAAATTTCTACTGTTCCAAAGGAAGGTGCCGACGGCGCTTCGGCTATGGTCGGTCGAGTAAGTGTAAACGAACGCATTCAAGCATCCATCCAATCCATATATTCCGATGTGTCGCCTTCAGCCGAGCAACACCTCGATTTCCTTAGCATCAACCAACGTAGTGATTTCCGAATAGAGATCGACTTGCTGGCCGAGCGCGGAAATCGAGATGACCAGCGCGTAACGCGCCTTGTCGGCCACGCGCTTTTGCCCAACATGCGACTTCCACCAGCCGCCGACGGGGTAAACGGCAATAGCATCGTGCCCGGCGAGGTCGATCGCGCGTCCGCGCCAGAGATCGCAATGGAGGGAGCCGGCCTGAATCGCCTTCGGACCGAGCAGCCAGCAGCTCGTTTCGCCATCGGCCTCCGTGCCGTCCTTCGCCTGGCTCGCGGAAATTCGGCTGCGGAACCGGGCGCTCGTCTCGGTGCGCTTCTTCATATCGAAGCGCAGACCGAAGGAACGATAGGTGTCCGGGCGGGTGGCGGCTTTTCCGGTCAGGTTGGGTTCGATGAAATAGGACAATGTCACCTTCATCGTGACGATTTCGTTCTCGAGCTGCTCCAGCGCGATCGTGTCCCTTGGCGTGGTGTAGCTGGTTGGCGTGATCGCCACGTTCGCCGGGAAGCCGGGTTGATCAGGCGGCTACAACGGGCAGCCCGACGATGGGATCATCGCTCAAGGGCGCGATTGTTTCCAGTGTCATGTATC
>NZ_JBPFDU010000043.1:0-30086 GCF_051062815.1 Methylocystis sp.
GAGTCCGAGATCGGGAAGCTTCACCTCCCACTTCGGCTGCCGATAGTCGCGCCATAGCGCCGGCGTCGTGGCGACGAAGAAGGTGCGGAGCAGCTTCTTGGCGATGTCGCTTGTCGTCGGAACTTTGGCGCCGGTCACGAGCTGCAATTCGCCGCCGATGTCCAGCCCTTCCGTCTTCGGATCGTCGACGACAACGGCGCCGAACATGTAGGGATGGACCTTGCAAGTGAAGACATAGAGCCCCGGTTTGTCGAAGGTCTGCGTAACGCTGGCGTTCGACGGCTTCTCCTGATCGACCGGGAATTTGTCCGCGCCAGGCTGCCAGGCAAGACTGGTGATGGTGTGATCCGTATTGGTGTCCGTCATCTTGATGAGCACCGCCTCGCCAGGCTTCACCACAACGAGCGAGCCGCCGCTCTTGGGATCCTTGAACCATTTGCCGGGCTCGTCGGTCATCTCCAGCACGGCCGACGGTAGGACCCCGGGGCGGCTGATGATGACGTCGTCAGATTTCACGGCGTCTTTCGCCTGCGCCGCCAGCGGCGCAGCAAGCGAGGTCGTCGCCACGGCCAACGTCAGAAAGGATACGCGGTTCATGATTGTTGCGTGGTTCATGCCTTTAACTCCCCCGTTCCGCCATTGATCATTCGATGACGCGGAAATCACCCATCATTCCAGACTGCATGTGTTGGATAACGTGACAGTGGTAGTGCCAGTCGCCGGGGCCAACACCCTCGCCGGCCTTCACGATGAACGAGGTGCGGCTGATTGGACCGATGTTGACGGTGTCAACGCCGGCGGTTGCTCCGGGCTCGATCCAGCGATGCGCATGGAGATGGAAAGTATGGAACGCGGTGCCAATCCCCATGACGTGGAAGCGAACCTTTTCGCCCAGGCGCGCGCCGACGGTCGGATTAGTCCATAACGGAATCTCCTTGCCGCCCTCGATGATATGATTGAGCTCCTGACCCCAAAAGGTCGTTTCATGCATCCAGATGATGAATTCGCGTTTCACATCGGCAAGATCAACGTCGACGATCTTGCCGTCGATGAGCGCAGGAACCTTCCCGCTCGCCGGATTGATGATGAGCGTACCGAACAGCCCCTTGTCCTCGGCTCCGAGCATCGGATTGCCGAATGCATGATCGTGATAGGCCCACGTGCCTGCCGTTCCAGGCGCGGCCGTCCATTTGTATGTGTAAGGTTTGTCTGGGAACGCAGCTTCGTCGGCGACGCCATTCAAAACCTTCATGGTGCCATCGCTGTCGATCTTGAAGTGCACGCCGTGGACATGGATGCTGACCGGCAACGCCGAGTCGGCGATGCCATGTTGAAGAGTCACCTCGGCGACGTCCCCCTCTTTCATGACGAGCGTGGGACCAGGGATGGTAGGACCGCTCGCATACCGATCCGTAAGGTCGCTTTCTTTTCCCGTGGAAGATTTGACCTTGTGACTGACCATCTCATAGGCCAGCTGACCCGACGGCATTGCGCTTGCTTTGAGCGTGATCAAATGTTGGTCGGCGGCAGAGGCTGCGCTAGCGGCGAGAAGCGCGGCTGGCCACATGAGCAAAAACGCGAACGAACGTGAAATCCCCAACTGCGCCCAGGTTCTTAGCATCGCATCACACTCCTTCGAGCGGAGAACCGGGGACAATGCCGGCGATCGATCCGATCGCGCGCGCCAACCAGTTCGATCCGATACGACTTAGATGCGACGGAACGCTGAGGTCTTACCTCGAAGGAAAAGTTTTTTCTGCGTTCACGAGTCTCAGAAGGGCGAGATAAACCTCTTCGCACTCGGGGCACTGATGCATATGGTGTTTAACCTCGGGCAATAAGGCTCCGGCGTCCTGACCGGATGCCTCAATGTCGACGTAACGTGGAAGTTCATCAAAATATTCCGTGCACAGCATCTCCTCTCCGCTCTTAGCGGCGAAGACGGTGTCAATGAGG
This sequence comes from Methylocystis sp., assembly GCF_051062815.1. Lineage (GTDB taxonomy): Bacteria > Pseudomonadota > Alphaproteobacteria > Rhizobiales > Beijerinckiaceae > Methylocystis. The sequence goes on from NZ_JBPFDU010000043.1 coordinate 1,957, forward strand.
CGGGTAAAGTCTTTGTGTTTCATGTCGGGTTCCGGCACGACTGACTATAAGATGCGTTGAACGGAGGAAGTCTTACCCTCCGAATGGAGATGGGTTCCCGATTTTGGCTCGTCAAACACGGCAATAAGATCTTTGTGCGTCACGCCTTCTTCGAGCAAAGCCTGCTTGAGCCGTTTACGCGCATCGTGGATGAGTTTGTAAAGATTATTCCGATTAGAACCCAACCATTCGGCGACCTCGTCCAAGGGCATCCCCTGAAAAGCGTGAGCGACAAGTGCGGTCCGTTGCAAGGGAGTAAGCTTGGCGCCGATAAGTCGCGCAAGTAGAGTCCACGCTTCGCGCTGCTGTAGACTGCGCTCCGGCCCCGGTTCTTGAATCGGCCAAGCCGGCAAAGTCTGTCCAAGCTGAGCGCGCTCGATCGTAGCTTCTCGCCAGCGACGGCGGCGCAGCTCTCCGAGCACGACTCTGATTGCGATTGAATAAGCCCAAGTCATAAAGCGGCTTTCGCCGCGAAAGTCTCCAAGTTTTGATTGTATAATGAGAATGGCCTCTTGTGCGCAGTCTTCAGCAAGGTGCTGCGCTTCATCTGAACGCGTTGATTCTTGCGTGGCGTAGCCTTTCGCCAAATAGGCCCGAATTGCCGCAAGCAGTCGTGCTCGAAGGTCCGCAAGCGCCAACTGTTGGTCTCGACCGCTCTCCTGAAGCGCCGTCAGCCACTCTCTGCATTGGATCGTTGCATAATTTCCATCACGGCTCAGGAGAAATTAACGCGGGTGCGTGACAAACGCGTACCGCAGCCAAATGTAGCAACACTTTAGGGAAATGCCATCCTCATGAACGGCTGGGATTTTTTGCGGCGCAACTAAGTCTCTGATCCGCTGCGGGCAGGGAAAGCTGCTAAACGGCGCCCGCGGCATGGACGATAGTCCTTGGAATTTCGAAGCGCCGTTATAGCTAAAGAGAACAAGACTGATTCGGGCAGTCTGGCGCCATTGAATTGCGAGCGTCTCCCCCGTTTCGCAAAAAAGATGCTATTCAACGCCGGACCGCAACGCCTTCAGGCGCTGTCGGAACGAAGATTGTCTTCACAATCTCATCCGTCTGCGTGTCGAAGATCGAGAGGCTGTTGGCTCCCGTATTGGTGATGAGGAGCCAGCGACCGTCGCCGGCGAAGCCGACGCCGTGACTACCCGCGTCCGGCGCTATGGAGATCGTTTTGATGACTTTGTTCACGGCAAGGTCGATTTTCTGCACCGTGCCCGCCCCGTCATTAGCGACATAAGCGAAGGTCTGATTTGGCGCGACCGTGACTTGCACCGGTCCCGCATCGGTCTCGATATCCGCGATCCGCTGAAGGCTTTCGGCGTCGATCACGGCGACGAGATTGGCGTTGTGACAGGCGACATAAACGCGCTTGCCGTCCTTGGTCGCGCCTTGGCCCAGCGGCCCTGTTCCGACAGCGATCGTCGCGAGCGCCTGGCGTTTTGCGCGTGAGAGCACCGTCACGTCGCCGCCGCCGAAATTGGAGACGAAAAGCCTGTCGCCTGAAGCGAGCGCGAAATGCGGCATCGCGCCGACCTTGACGACGCCAAGCGATGCACCCGCCTGCGCGTCAAAAATTTCGACCCGGTCGTCGAACTCGTTCGTAACGTATGCTTCCTTGCCATCGGCGCTGAAAAAGATGTGTCGCGGACCCTTTCCTGTTGGCAGCGCTTTGATCACGCTGTTTGCTTGCGTATCGATGATGGATAAGGTCCCCGCGTTGTTGTTCGTGACCCAAGCTTGTTTCTGATCGGGACGCAGCGTGACGTTATGATTGTGGATGCCGACTGGGATTTTCTTCTTCAGTGCGCCTGATGCGAGATCTATAACGGAAACGACGCCGCCGAACCACGAGGTCACATAGGCGGTCCCCTTGATGGGCGTCGCAGGTTCGGCGCGCAGCTGCGGCGCGCCTATTGCAAGCGCCAGGGCGCTCGTTAAGAGAACAATGCGAATGATCGCGGAAACCAAGTGCTTTCTCCTTTTGATTTTGGATGGATTCGAAGCGCCCGCCGGCCTGCGTTCAAGGCGAGGCGCAATGAGAAAGCCGCCGCGTGCTGCGCGCGCAGCTTTGCTGGCGCGACAACAGACGCTCCGGGGCACGCCGCCAAATGTAGAGCCGAGCGGTCAAGTCCATAGACAGACGTCGATATAAAGACGGCATCCGGAATCCTCGGCTTTGAAGAGCCGTCCGCGATGCTTGGGCATACCGCCTGGAATAGGGATCGCCACCCTCGCAGGCGCGATGATCCACCAATTTCCTTCGTTGTCAACGAAAGCTGCGACACGCAAGCCGCTCGGTGCGGTAATAGCAAGCAACGCCCGCTATAAAAGGGTGACGTGATTGGCGCGTGTGAGTGAACGTCGCGGCTGAGAACGGATTGCCTTTCCCGCGTGACTGTCGATGCTAAGGGGGCAATGGTATGGACCCCGCCCTTGGTCTCGGGTGGAATGTCAAACTGTCAACGGTAGAACAGGAGACATCCATGCAAATCGTTCGCATCGGCCTCGATCTGGCGAAATATGTCTTCCATCTTCACGGCGTTGATGAGCGTGGCAAGGTTGTTTTGCGCAAGACCTTACGCCGTCCGGACGTTGCGCCCTTCTTCGCAAACCTTCCACCCTGCGTCGTTGGGATGGAAGCGTCGAATGGCGCGCATTACTGGGCCAACACATTTTCCGCTCTCGGGCATGACGTTCGATTAATCAGCCCGCAGTTCGTCACGCCATACGTAAAATCCAACAAGAATGATCGTAATGACGCCGAGGCGATCTGCGAGGCCGTCGGCCGTCCGAGCATGCGGTTCGTGCCGGTCAAATCCGCCGAACAGCTGGCGATCCAGGCTATTCATCGGATTCGCAGTCGTCTGGTCGCCAATAGGGTGAGACTTGTGAACCAAATCCGCGGTCTGCTCGGCGAGCACGGCGTCGTTATTGCGCAAGCCATCGGTAACCTCCGGCGCGCTTTACCGCGGATCGTCGACGAGGAAAGCAACGGTCTGAACAGCATTGTCCGCGAATTGATTGGCGAATTGCGGGAGGAACTGATCGACCTCGATAGGCGCATAGCGATTTACGACCGCAAGATCCGGCAGTTGTATCGAACAAGCGAAGCCTGTCAGCGCCTCGGCATGGTCGAGGGAATTGGACCTGTTACAGCAACGGCCCTCGTAGCTGCCGCAGGCGACGGAAAATCGTTCAAGAATGGTCGGCAATTTGCGGCATGGATCGGACTTGTGCCGAGACAACGGTCAAGTGGAGGCCGATCGCGCCTGCTCGGCATCAGCAAGCGCGGCGATCGCTATCTTCGAACCCTGCTTATCCACGGCGCTCGCGCCGCATTGGGCCGGATCCGGGGGAAGCAGGATCCGAGAAGCCTTTGGCTGCTCAAAGTGCGCGAACGCCGTCATGCAAATGTCGTCGCCGTCGCGCTCGCCAACAAGAACGCGCGGATCGCATGGAGCCTGCTCACCAGCAGCATGGACTATGATCAGCGCCTAACCGTCAGCTCAGCCTAAACACGCAAAGAATCCGGGACATCAGGCAACAAAGGAGATTCCCACCAGCAATTGCAACGATTGGCAGTGATGGCGAAACGGTCACTCCGTCGCTTCCCGAACCTGGTGTGTGGACCGGCATGGCGAGAGCCAATGCCTTGGGGGCATTGAGGGGGAAGCGCGCGAAAATCCATCGAGGCTCGCGGCAGGATTTTTTCAGGCCGCACTATGAAGCCGGATATACGTCAGCAGTTGTGACCAAGAGCCAGAGCCGTCAAAGCTGTTGCAATCGGGCGGGGTCCATATACACCACACCGCTCGCTTCCGCAATAGCGCGAGCGAGGCTTGCGGTCCTCCGAAATCGATACCTTGGAATTCATCCTCGCGCACGGCGTTGGTCGAACGAACGCTCGCTTGGCTCAATCGCCGCTAAGGCTCTCCAGAGATCGGAGGCATCCATCGACGCATCGCCCTGGATAATCGAGATGTGAATTTGAGTCCGACTCTAAGTAAGATTTCGTCTTTTCATCACATCTAAGAGGCGTCATGCATTCGGCACGATGGGCGATCTCCGAGTCGGCGAATAACTCCAAGTAGCAGGACCCAATGGCATGAACCACGTTTTCTACCTACTTGCGCTCGCCACTTTCCTACTCACGCCTCCGCCGGCGGCAAACGCCATTGAACTACCTTGGCGATCCGACGACGTGTTCCTTAGCCGCCCCGGGGTTCCGCCTTCCGCAAATCAAGTGAACGGAACTGGCGCGAAAAGTGTTGAAAATGGCGGAATGCAAGTCGGCGTGTTTCGGTGCGGAGAGCTTGTCGGAGATGATGCACAAAATAGCGCTGCAGAAACAAAAAATGAAAGCAACCGCACTTCTGGAGCCGATTTATATGCCTGGGCGAAGAATCCCCCTGCGCAAATGATCGTGCTATCTTTGTTTTTTGCCTTTCTAGGCCTCATCATTGACATTGGAGCGATGCCGCCCTTCCAAGGGTTGATGCCCGAAGAAGCGCTCGCAAACTACAGGACGACGTGGATAGCGATCATGATCGTAGCCATACTTGGAGGAGCGCTACTGTTGCCTGTCACAACCAGTATCATACGGTATTCGATGACTCGTCTGGATCACCGAGACGTTCCGCAAGGCGCCATGTGAGGCATTCTGCGTTTCGCTAATAGTTGCCAATTGAGATTTCTTTGCATCCGACGACCCACGCGGCTTTCCGCGCTGGGACCATTAAATTATGGCGCCGAAGATCGCCGTCGGGGACGGGGCGGTTGGGCAGATCGAACAGCGTCGCATGGGCCTGCGCCAAGACGATTTCATGCTTCTTCATCGCCGGCTCCTTTGGTGCGCAATAGGGCCTTCGCGCAGCGGTCCGGCTTATCTGCGCAACTCCATCCCGAGATACCAGCGAACCTCCATCAGCGCTTTAGCGTAAGATTATGGAATGGCTCCCCCCTTTTTCGGCATAGTTGAGTTGCCGCATCAGAAATGAACGGAGGGGAATGATGAAGAATATTGCAACCCGCCGCCTCTGCCCTCCGGCGCGCCTCCCTTCGCCAGGTGAACAGTTGCTGTGGCGTAGCGCCATGTCGACGCGCGACCTGCGAGACGACCGCGTCAGGAGCCAGCGACTCCCTTCGACTGCCAGCGCCTTCTCCCCTTCGGACCACCGGCGCCGACCACCAGCTCCAGTGATCACCTCGATGCGCCGTAACCCGGAGCCGTTCGGCTCAAGCGAAAGATCAAGTCTAGACATAAGCCTTATCTCCAAATCAGGAGATCAGACTCGCCGCTTTCATCGTTCGTTTGAAGGTGGGGCCGTAACAGCACTGACCGCTGATCAGCTCCTATCGCTCTGTGATTGTGCAAGTTCCCGACTTGATATCCTGCTCCAAGGGTCCAGCTAATTGTCAGGTTGGAGAAACGATGAATAAGGCCAATCACATAGCCGCCGGCGCTAATGCAGTCGCCGTTTTTCAACAGGAGTGCGGCACTGTCGAGGCGCATGCTATTGCGGACTTGATATGTGATCTCGGTCACTTGGCGGACGACCGCGGTCTCGATTTTCTTAGCAAGGTTAAACGGGGCGTTGGACATTGGTTCGCGGAGCGCCATGCCCAAAGTTGTAACAGCCTCGGGGCGGAGGCCATCGTCGAAATAGCCATCAGTCCACTGTCAACGAATTCGGTAGCTCGATCCTCTCCGCCTTAGATGCTACTCTGCTTTGGTTCGACGCGACTGAGCGCGTCATCAGATTTGTACCTTTCTGCAAGGGCTTATTGCCTTCATGATGCCGTGCTCGAACTGTGATTGGCGGCATACGTCCGCGTTATGGCCGCTGCTCGAGAGATCCTCTACTCGTCTTGTATGAGGGGCATCGGTGTAAAAGGACGATACGCTCGCGCCAGAACGAAACCCGATGCTTAAATGGCACGCAACTAACGGCAGCGTCCTGGTTGAGCCGGGGCTGGATCGATTTTCTGAAGTCGTGGCAGCCCGGCGAGTCGAAGATGAGCGTTACCAAGGCGCTATCAGACTTATCGACCTAATTCTGGAAGCTGGACGACCATGAACGGGTCGGCGTCTGGTGATTTAATGCGCCATTGGTAGACGAGGAAATGGTTCAAATTCGACCGCTTGGTCTGCGCATTATGTTTGACGACATTGACGCCTTTTTCTAACCTGACGGTGAGCCGTCCGTCGATTTCTGCATCTGTTCCGGAAAGTTGACATGGGGCGTTAGCGTCTGGTCGAGAGCCGCCAATCACGATAGCGCCGTCGGCTTGCGGCTGAATGCAAAACACCTTCATCTCGCGTGATGGGAAACAGGACGATTGGCCTCTAGCGACCGATCGCTCCAAGAATACTGCGTAACGTCCTCGGGCAAGATATTGGGCATATCGAAAGCCTTCGTCGCGCAATTGCGCAGCGGCATGTTTAAGTCGGGCCTCCAGGCGTGCTTCCAGGAAACCCGCTCGGCAGGCCTGAATAAGAGCGGGCACGAAAATAAGAATGCCGTCGTACGAATAAAAATAGCTTCCGTCGGCGCGGATTGCGACGCTCGCATCGAATTGCTCGGGCGCAAGTGTTCGAAAAAAGTTGCGCATTCTAGCTCCGGAGGGAAGGCTTTCTTCGCGCAACTGGCAAGTTGGCGGCATCGGCCGTAGCGCTTTGGTCCCGGCGAAATGTCGGCGACCCTAATCTCGCAACTCTGTAAAGCGTTGCGATATGAAAAGGTAGCCACAAAGATCAAGATAGAGCTTGGTTATGGGGGCGGTTACGCTAATGGGGCCCTATATCCCACGTCTCCGATCGCTCGATTAAGATCTCGCTGAACCAGAAAACCTGATCGCCGTCTGGGCAGCTCAGCCATGGCGTCCCCTTTTTTCCAGCCAACGCTCTATGGAGAGGATCAATGCCACGGTTCTCCGCTTGTTCCGCTCAGCGGAAAAGTGAGTAATCAGCTCCCGCTCGCCGCGCTCCTAACGTATCCAACTCTACTTAAGCGCGACGCCACGGGAGAGGAAGGCCTGTCCCTTGACAACGCAGTCGGCTAACCAATAATAGTAATTGCTTACTATTATCCGAGCCAAGCCGCAGCATGCAGTCCAAGTATCTTCCGGCCGAGGAGCGCCGATCACTCACCGTCGAAGCAGTTGTCGTACTTTCCGGCGCGCAGAACCCCAGCGAGATCACGACAGCAGCGATCGCTAAGCACATGAACGTGACGCAGGGCGCCTTGTTTCGTCACTTCCCCACGAAGGATGCGATCTGGGAGGCGGTGATGGAGTGGGTGACCAATCGTTTGCTGGATCGCATTGATCATGCGGCAGAAGGCGCATGCTCGCCGATGGACGGATTGCGAGCGATGTTCATGAGTCATATCGAGTTCGTGATCGAATATCCTGGCGTGCCTCGAATGATGTTCGGTGAATTGCAGCGCGCCGAAGCCGCACCCGCCACGAAAATCGCACGGATGCTCATCAAGCGCTATGCCGAGCGGCTTGCAAAAAAGCTTGAGGAGGCCAAGGCGGCTGGAGAAGCAGCCAATGATCTGGACACGCATGCGGCGGCGATCCTGTTCATCGGGATGATCCAGGGTCTGGTGATGCAATCATTGCTGTCGGGCGACATCAAAGGCGTTCGCACCCATGCTCATGGAGTTCTCGGCATCTACCTCCGTGGCGTGAAGTCAGGCGCCTCCGATGCTGAGACGCTGAATGCAAGAACTCCAAGAGGAAAGATCAGGCGATGATGCGCGCAAGTTCATGGCAAGCGGGAACGAACTTGGGAGCCGCGCTGGCGTTCTAGCTCGGCATGTCGGGAGGCTCCGACGCGACATGGCGAAAACACTACCGATCAGGCCAATCGGGCTCGATCCATGCTCAACGTGACAAGGAAGTGGGAGAGCGACGCGCCACTGCCGGCCGGCATGGAACGCATTCGCACGCTGGCCGAGGGCTGGAGGATCTCCGACGTGGCGGCAATGAATGAACGATAGTCCCTCATTGGAGCGGAACTCTATGCGACCGGGAGACTGATCATGAATGAGTCCTCCGAACGATCGGCCAGGGGGCCTGACACGTCTATTGGCGAAAAGACCGGAGCCAGCCTCTTGTATGCCGCAGCGCTTCGCGGGCGTATCGCTAGATACGCCCTGGCGACCTCCGGCGTACTGTTTGCCATCGCCGTGGCTCTAATCGTTTACGCGAACCGTCCGATCGCCGTCGAGGTCGCGTCAATTGAAAAGAACGTGCCGATCCGAGTCTTTGGGCTTGGCACGGTCGAGGCCCGTGTGATGTCGAAAATCGGTTTCGAAGTGGGGGCCACGCTGGTCGAACTGCACGCGGACCACGGCGACCGCGTGACGAAGGGCCAGGTCCTCGCGCGCCTCGCCAGTAGCGAACAAGAGGCCAAGGTCGCAAAGGCGCGCGCTGCGCTCTTGATCGCCGAGACGAACATCAACCGGGCGGATGCCAATCTCGAGAGGGCGCGGGCGGTGATGGCGCAAAGACAGGAAGCCAATCGGCGCAAGCAGGCGCTTGTTGCGCGAAGCATCGTCACAAAGCAAGTCGCAGAGGAGGCTTTCAGAGACGAGGCCGTAGCCCGCGCCGATGTTGCCGTTGCAGATAGCGAGATTGCCAGCGCGAAGGCGCAACTGGCCGATGCGCGAGCTCAGTATCAGTTCGAAGAAACGATGTTGCGCCATAGGACGCTCACGGCTCCCTACGACGCCGTGATTATGGAGCGCCACAAGGAACTGGGCTCTGTCGTCAAGGCTGGCGATCCAATTTTCACGCTCATTGCGGCTGACACGTACTGGGGTCTCGCTCATGTCGACGAAGCGCGCGCGGGATTTATCCAGGAAGGGCAACATGTCGATGCACGCCTTCGCTCGCGTCCGCAGGATGCGTTCACAGGACGGGTCGCCCGCATTGGCCTCGAAAGCGATCGCATTACGGAGGAACGGCGCGTTCTCATTAAGGGCGACAATCCGCCATTCCGAGTCTATCTCGGCGAGCAGGTGGAGGTCTGGATCACCGTCGCTCAGCTTGATAGAGCGATCCTCGTTCCAGAGGCCGTCGTGCAGGGCTACGACGGACGGCAAGGCCGGGTATGGACGGTCGAGTCCGGCCGGTTGCGGAGGCGTCTGGTAAAATTCCGACATCGCACGGAGGACGCGCGTCTTGAGATCGTGGATGGCCTGCCCGGAGATGCGCGTGTCGTGGCGAACCTGGAGAGCGGCTTACGCGAAGGCCGCTTTATTTGGACGATCGAGGCCAGCAAGAAATGAACCTTGCATATCGCGACATTATGCACAATCTCGGTCGGTTCCTATTGACCTGCCTGGGACTTGGCCTCCTGCTCGGAGTCGTGCTCGCAATGATCGGCATCTATCGCGGGCTCGTCGTTGAGGCGCTGACCATCGCCCGAGCGCCGGCTGTCGATTTGTGGGTTGTGGAATCCAGTACGCGCGGTCCCTTCGCGGAGATATCTCGCATTCCAGGAGACACGCGGGAGGCGATCGCCCGCATCGCGGGCGTGGACGCCGCCGGAAGCGTCACGTATCAGACGGTAGAGAGTGAGCACATGGGCAACAAGCTCCGGCTCTACGTCATCGGTTACGAGCCGACGCGACCAGGCGGTCCGCCAGTAATCATCGAAGGTCGCGGAGTTGCTCGCAGCCACTATGAGATAGTCGCCGACCGCGCTGCCGGTCTTGTCCTCGGCGATCGGGTCGCGCTCGGCCGAAGCATGTTCACGGTGGTTGGTCTCACGCAGCACCAGGTCAGTTCGGGAGGCGACCCGGCCGTCTACGTCACGCTGCAGGACGCGCAGAAACTGCAGTTCGATCTCGCGCCGTCGGCGGCGCGACTCAAACTCGCTCGTGGCGAGGGCGGATCAACTCGGGACACCGTCAATGCGGTCGTGGCGCGTCTGCATCCGAACTCTTCTTCGGAGGCCGTCGCTAGCACAATCAAGCGGTGGAAGCATCTCGCGGCCATTACCCAGGAAGCTCAAGAGAACATTCTGACACTTTCGCTCGTTGACCGTGCGCGCCGACAAATCGCGCTTTTTACAGGCCTGCTGCTGGTCGTCTCCGCGGTGATCATCGCGCTTATTATCTACACGATGACCATGGAGAAACTGAAGCAGATCGCCACCTTGAAATTGATTGGAGCGCCCGACAGAACGATCATCGGGATGATCGTGCAGCAAGCCATGGCGCTCGGCTTCATCGGATTTGCAATCGGTGGCGCACTTATCGTCAATATTCAGGACTACTTTCCACGACGTGTGGTGCTGGAGCCGGATAATGTTGTCATTCTGGGAGCCATTGTCTTCGTAGTATGCCTTCTATCGAGCGTCCTTGGCGTCCGCGCCGCGCTCAGGGTCGATCCGGCGACCGCGCTTGGGGGCTGAGATGCAAACCACAAGCTCTGGCGCGCCGCTTGTTCGGCTGGATCGCATCTCAAAACACTTTGGCGAGGGAGAAACCCGCGTCGATGCAGTGCGCGATGTTTCGCTAGAGGTTTACCCCCGACAGGTCGTAGCGCTGCTTGGCCCCTCCGGTTCCGGCAAGACCACCCTCCTTAACATCATCGGCTGCATTTTGGATCCGTCCTCGGGGTGCATGGAGCTCGACGGCGAACTGGTCGTCCGCGATGGCCGCCGGCTTCGGGGTGATTTGCGGCGTCTCAGGCTCGACAAGATCGGGTTCATCTTCCAGTTCCACAACCTGCTGCCGTTCCTCGATGTGACCGATAACGTGGCGATCGTGTTGCAATTGGCCGGCGTCGACATTGCTAATGCGCGCAAGCGGGCCGTGGCTTTGCTCGATTATCTCGAGATCGGCCACCGCGCAAAAGCGATGCCGGCCAAGCTCTCCGGTGGCGAAGCGCAGCGGGTGGCCATCGCGCGGGCGCTAGCGAACAGCCCTCGCATCATTCTCGCGGACGAACCAACGGCCGCCCTCGACTCCAAGCGCGCCGGCATCGTCATGGACCTCTTGCGCAAGCTCGCGGTCGAGCACGACGCCGCGATCATCGCCGTAACGCATGACGAGAAGATTTTCGATCGCTTCGATCACATCCATCAGCTACGGGACGGCAGGCTGTTCGGGATGCACGACGAGCAGATCGACGTCTCAAGACTGGACTCGCCTTTGTGAGAGGCTGAGCTCTTTTGTCTCAAGCGGAGCATCCAAAACAACAACGCGTGTCGAAGCTGCGATGACACCCATCATGGTGCGTGCGTAGTAAAATACTGGAAGCGTCTTCTCGTTGGCGATGCGATACGGGCGCCCTTTTCGAGCCCCGCCATTTCATCGGTCCTGTTAACACGGATTTGTTACGCACTGCGGAAACAACCTGCCGCGGGCGAAAATAGCCAGCCTTGCTAAGATGGCTCAACCTATCTTTCATTATGCTCGACGCCTGAGCCGCCTCGGTCATCGTCAGCCATTCTGAAGATTATAGGCTTGGATACCGCGCGCGACGCACGGGAGCGCACTTGAGGTTTGCCCTTGCCGGAGGGATGACCATTCGATTGAGCGCCCCGGCGAAACGTTCGTCTGACCAGCGCCCAACCCAGTCCCTTATAATCGCCAAGGTGTTCCTGTTCATGAGATAAGCCCTCTGAGTGAGTTTTGATGAGGTCTGAGATTTCGAAGAGGAGCAGAGCCATGCTATTCTCACGTTCCGCCGATTTCATTCCAACCTGCTCCCAGGAGTCATCTTCACTCCAAGGCAGGACGCGGTGATCGCTGAGCGTATCGGCGTCTGCGGCGCGCTTTGGAGCCCAAGGCCGCGGCGCGTGCGCAGGAAAAGAGCGGAGAAGCGCATTCTGCGGCGCTCACGCGCGCCGTTAGCACGCAAGATCGCGCGGCTGTTCAGCCGGACGGCACGTGGCGGCGATTGAGCGGCGATGAGATGTAGGTCCAGCGAAAATCGACCTCCTTTAAGCTCAGGTCAGCCCCATTGTTGCCGAAGCCGAGCCTAAAGGCGTTTTGATGAACCGCTGAATCGAAGCACGCCTCTTTCGCCGCGACACGACCCTGCCTCGTCGGCTATAAAGCAACGGCACTTGATTTTGGGTGCCGGCCTTGACCCGGCGAGCGGAGGACAGGATGGCCAATCCCAGATGTGCGGACATTGTCCGTGACGGCGAAGACTTCGTTGTGGACGCGACTTTCGTTGCGCCAAAATTCGGACTCTCCGTCGAAGCCTTTCGCACGGAACTGCAGCGGGGAACAATCGTGGCGACCTGCGAGCGGGGAGAAGGCGAGGATTATGGCAAAACTCGCCTCACCTTCCGGCGCGGAATATTGCTTTGGCGCTTCGTCCTGGATGGGGACGGCGCGGTCCACGAAGACCCGCTCCTGGCTAAACGCGCCAGCTCTTCGCGACCACAATCCCGTCCATGAGCTATGGCTGCGCCGGCGCTCTTGCCAATAAATCACATCGACTCGTCTGGGCGCCTTGCAAGTACCGCCGCCGGCGCGGCGCTAATTTCCACAACTTGCTAGGCGCAGCGCTCGCCTCCCCTGCACCATGGCAAGGAATTCCTTGCGGGTGCGCGAGTGGTCGCGGTTCACGCCGAGCAGCCGGCTCATCGTCAGGAGCGAGTCCGTCGTGTTGACCCCCACAGCGTCGTGCAGCTGTGCTCCGCCTCGATGACGACGCCGACGCCCTGCGGCCGACGTGGCGAGGGCGTAGCATTGACGCGTTGCCGCGCGAGCTGCGGCCTATGGGCTCGGGCCAACGAAAAGCTGTCTGCAAACCTCTGAGGGGTCCGACTCGCCGACCTCTTCTAATTTACAGCACGAGGCGCTGCTGCTTACCATCGACCATTCCCGCCGGCTCGCAATGCGCACCACAAAAAGGACCGCGATCCTGGCCGTGCCCCGGATTCGTTCAGAATGGCGAATCTGAATTTAGCGTGTGAGATAGAGGAGAGTTTCATATAAAAAACCGATGCATTCGTCTGATTGAGAACTCAACGCGTCTTTCTTGAAATTCCACCAACACGACAGGGTCTCAATATTTGACAGGCACCTGCGATCAGAGACGTCCTTCATAAGCAGCACCTTAATGTCGACAATGCCGATTACGTCGCTCGCGCTTGCAGCGCAATTTGGACGGCTTTCAATTCTTTTGACCAGCTCCGGATTGGCTTGGAGGCAAGCTAATGTGAGGGCTTTCAATTTGTCCTCGTAAGAAACTCGGGGGTTGACCCACATCGAAAGAACCCTTTCTGTCATAGGCAGAGCCTAAGCGTCTTTGGCATCTTCTCTCGAGCCGCGCTACCCAAGTGCATCATCGATAGGCGTAGGATGGGCGATGTGAGGGACTAGGTGCGGACAAAAAAAGAGAGCGAGATGCCTTTTTCGAAAACTCTGGGCTACAGATTCATCACGCTTGTACTGCGCGTGCAAAAACGGGGCTGGCGTCGTATGTCGTCGCCAGCCGGCGGGCCGCCCATCCATCCTCGACCGACAGCGAACGGATTCGGCAATACCATCTTACTCGAGTCGGGAAAGCCGTTCGGTGGACAAGCAACGATCGATTTTAACCCAAACGGGTTGATCTTCGAACTTCGGCTTCCTCTTAAGGCTATTACTGAACGCGCATCTTCTCTGATAAATCACAAGGACGTCGGCGAGCCGAGCTAACCAAGGAAGCTCTGTCGCTGGATTTGGAACATGAACACGGCCGATTCGCGTGCGCGGGGGCAGGAACTCAGGGGACCGCGTTTGAGAAAGGACGCCGAGGGCGCATTCCAGGCAAACACCGCAACTGCCCTTCCTTCGCCTTCGGTCGATCTCGGGCGCTTTCTTCTCGCCCTTCTTATGGGCATCGCCTATCGCTCCGATTTGGGTCGTTGTCACGGCCAGACAAGCGACGATGGTCTTTGCGCCGGTATCTGGCATGCGCATGAAACAACTTTGCGCCAAAAGTTCTTCAACAATCTCATCGCACGATAGGTCGACAGTCGACGGTATGAGCACGAAATCATGCCGCTCCGAAGTTTTAGTTCAGCACCTTCACGCTTTAGTACGCTTTTCAAGTCCAATCCTATTCCGGCCAGCCACTGGCGAGAGACAATCTAGCGGAGTCCAGCTATCCGGGCGCACACCGTCCGTAGCCGACCTTCGCCGGATCAGAAAATGGTTTGGGCGTGGCGCTTGCCATGGTAGTTTGCGGCTGACAGAGTAGAGAAATGCTTCGCTGCCTTCGCCTTTTGATCTCTGTGGTTATTCTCGCTACAGCTTTAGCTGGGGCGGGCGGAGCTTTTGCCGCGAAGATGAACCATGCTTGCATCGAAATGAGCATGGACGATTGTCCCGACCACAACGGCCATGACGGCGCAGCACTCCCCGTGTGCGCTGAGATCCTCTGCGGGCCCAGTCAAGCAGCGCTTCCGCAGTTTCAACCATTCGTTGATGCCGTTCTTTGGGTGTGTGCGCCGCCGCTAATTCCCTCCGACGACATTGAGCTCGGTGGATTGCGAAGCCCGCCCGCTCTTCGGCCTCCAATCGTCTAAAGCCGAAAGTCCAATCTCGCTCACGGTTGCGCCCGGAGCAGATTTGGCGCGACCTCAAGCGGTCGCTGCGGCTAGCCGAGGGGGATCGTTATCCACGATCCCATTCCCGCAGGAACCAGCGCCGTTGTCGCATCGACGCGTGAGGCGCGATGACGTCCCTCGTCGGGATTGAGCGCGGCTGCAATCCGCCCGACGACCATGCGCATTAATGGGATACGGAGAGAATCTGATGATGCTCGTGACCTCGAGCAAGGCGCGCTTATTCGCGCTGGTCGCGCTTGCCATCCTAGGCCTAGCGCCGTTCGCCCGCGCCAATATCAACGACTACGAATTCCGACTCGTCGCAGCGCAATTCAAGACGGGGCAAGCGATCGTATCGGTACGTCTCGTCCATAAGCCCGACGACAAGCCGGCGCCAGACGCGGTGATCTTCGCGATGCGTCTCGATATGGCTCCAGATGGCATGGAGACGATGACCAGCATGATCGAACCGGCGCAAAGCCCCGATCCCGGAATTTATCGATTCAAGGTCGATCTGACTGATGCGGGAACGTGGCGGATATCACTCGCTGCAAAGGTGCAGGGCGAGAGCGGCACGGTCCAAGGCCGACTAATTCTAAAGGTGGCGCCATGAGTCGAGGACGGCGCCTTCGCGCCATCTCATTTGTGGAATCGGCGGCGGTATTGATGTGCTCAACATCGCTTTCGGCAACCGAGCGAAACTTGCCCGGCGCCAACGTCGAAAGCGTCGTCGCCCTTGCAAATCAGCTAAGCCCTGAACTAGCGGCGGCCGCGCTGGATGCCGATGCGGCAGCGCATAAAGTGGGCGCGGCAGGCGTGCTGGCCGATCCGACGGTAACGCTGCAAGCATGGGATGTGAATGGACGCGGCATCGGCCAGCGTTGGATCGGCTTCGAGCAGGAATTCAAACTTTGGGGCAAACTCGATCTGGAGCGCGGCGTCGCAGAGGCCGACGCCGAGGCTGCGAGGCATCAGAGTCGCGCCGTCGCCACAGATTTGATCGCCCGCGTCAAAGCCGCCTATGCGCAATACGGCGCCGCGCATCGGGCGATCGACCTTTCGCTTGGATTAAAGCGCCGGCTCGACGAAATTCTCGCGCTCCTGCGCTTGCGTTATGGCGCGAGCTCGGTCGACCAGCAGGAAGTGATCAAAGCCGAGATCGAGGCGGCGACGGCTGAAACAGAGGTCGCGCGCCGTCAAGGCGAGGCAAAGGCCGCCGCCGCTCGCTTAAATGCCTTGGTCGGTCGCGGCTCGCAAGAGCCACTCGCTATGCCCAAAGGCTTTCGGCCGCTGAAAACAAAGCTGACGCTCGCCGGCGTTCAGGAGCTCGCGAGAGTCGCCAATCCAGCCCTCGCCACGACCGGCGCGCAGGTCCGCGCAGCGATCGGAACTAAAGAACTCACGGACCTGAATTACTATCCGAACGTCACCGTTGGCGCGAATTTCGTGCAGCGTCCCACCGGCGACAATAGCGGCATGTTCATGCTCGGATTCAAGGTGCCGCTGCAATATGAAGCGAAAGACGCCGAACAGCGCGCCGCCAGTTCGCGGCTCGGCGCCGCGCAGATGCGCTACGACGCCATCCGAATCCGGCTCGACGGCGATGTGGCCGAAGCGTGGTTCGGGCTGGAGGCGGTGCGCAAGGCGATCCGGATCGTCGAACAACGCCAGCTCAGTCCGGCGCGGCTGTCGGTGGAGACGGCGCGAAGCGGCTTTGCGGCCGGAGCCGCCGACTTGGCGACGTCTCTGGAAGCCGAACGACGCCTGCGAGCGATCGAACTCGAAATCCTTAAGCTCAAAGTCGAAGAGCAAGCCAGATACGCGGAGCTTGAACGTCTGGCGGGAGGCTCTCTATGACTCGCCGTCACTTCGCAATTCTTTTGGGCTTTGTCGTCGTCGCGGCCAGCCTCGCTTGGCTGGCCGAGGGACGTTTCAAATGGGTCACACCTACAGGAACGCTGGGTGACGCCGGGCCTAGTATCTCGGGTAAGCCGCCTGCAACGACAGGCCCGATCATTTACTACAGGGATCCCGACGGTCGCCCAGCCTATTCCTCGACGCCCAAGAAGACATCGGCAGGCAAAGATTATCTGCCGGTGCGCGCCAGCGAGGATGTGAGTTTCGAGGACAAGCCTCCTGCAGGCTCCGCCAAGATTGGTGGCGAACGACGCGTGCGCTTCTATCGCCATCCAATGGGCCTGCCTGACACATCGCCCGTTCCCAAGAAAGACGAGATGGGAATGGATTACGTACCCGTCTACGAGGACGAGGCGGAGAACGGCACGACCATCACGATCAGCCCCGGAAAGCTGCAAAAGACCGGCGTTCGCTCCGAACCCGTCCAACGTCGGACGCTGAGCGTCCCTGTTCGAGCGACGGGCAGGATCGACTTCGACCCGCGACGTATCTCGATCGTCTCCCTGCGCTTCGAAGGCTTCATCGAATCGGTCGGGAAGTTTGCGGAGGGCGATTATGTTCGCAAGGGCCAGACGCTGATGCGCGTGTATGGGCCGAATCTTTCGAGCGCAGCCGCCGAATATGTCGCCGTCCTCAACATGCGGCGTGGCGGCGGGATCGACGCCCAGCGTCTGGAGGGAGCCAAGCGGCGGCTCGTCAATCTCGGCCTCGACGAAAGCGCCATCGCCGCGATCGGGCGCGCCCGCAGCGTTCCACGTGTGATTGCATGGCCCGCGCCGCAAGACGGCCATGTCTTGGAGCGAGCGGCAATTAACGGCATGCGCGCCGCGCCGGGCGACATGCTGTTTCGCATCGTCGATCATTCCCTAGTTTGGGTGCTGGCGGACATCGCCGAGCGGGACATCGCCTTGATCAAGCCCGGACAAAAGGTCGATGTGCGGCCACGGGCTTACCCAGATCGAGCCTTTAAGGGGCAAGTCGCTCTGATTTATCCCCATCTCAATATGGAGACACGAACGGCGCGCGTCAGAATCGAACTGCCGAACCCCGACGGGTTGCTGCGGGGAGATATGTATGCGGAGGTCGAGATCGCAGCCGGTGGAAACGAGAAGGTGCTAACGGCGCCAGAAAGCGCCATCATCGACACCGGTAAACGGCAAGTGGCGATTGTCGACAAGGGCGAAGGGCGCTTCGAGCCGCGAGAAGTAAAGATCGGCCGGCGCGGCGAAGGCTTCGTCGAAATCAAGAGCGGCGTGAGCGAAAACGAACGCGTAGTTACGACCGCGAACTTCCTCATCGACGCCGAAAGCAATTTGAAGGCGGCGTTACGAGCTCTCGACCAAGGGGAGGCGGGCAAGTGATCGCCCGTCTCATCGCCTGGTCGGCGCGCAACCTATTGCTCATATTCGTGGGCGCTGCCTTCGCGGTCGCAGGGGGCGTCTATGCCGTGCGCACACTGCCACTCGACGCCATTCCCGATCTCTCCGATGTGCAAGCGATCGTTTATACGGAATATCCGGGCCAGGCGCCGCAAGTCGTCGAGGATCAAGTCACTTATCCGCTCACCACTTCGATGTTGACCGTTCCGCGCTCCAAAGTGGTGCGCGGATTTTCATTCTTCGGCGTATCCTTCGTCTACGTCATCTTCGACGATGGCGTCGATATTTATTGGGCGCGCGCGCGCGTCCTCGAATATTTGAGCGCGGCGAGTAAGAGATTGCCGGCGGGCGTGACGCCTGTTCTTGGTCCCGATGCGACGGGCGTCGGCTGGGTCTATCAATATGCGCTCATCGCCAAGGATATGACGCTCGCCGAATTGCGCTCGATCCAGGACTGGACGATCCGCTACGGCCTCGCCAAGGCTGAAGGCGTCGCTGAGATCGCGAGCGTCGGCGGCTTCGTCAAGCAGTATAATGTCGTTGTCGATCCTAACCGACTACGCGCGCTCGGCCTTCCACTGTCGAAAGTGCGTGGCGCCATCCGCGCCAGCAATACCGATGTAGGCGGTCGCACGGTCGAACTTTCCGAATTTGAATTCATTGTGCGTGGACGAGGCTATCTGCGCAGCGTGAACGACCTGAAAAGTATTGTCCTGCGCGTCGAAAACGGCACACCACTTCTCCTGAAGGATGTCGCGCGCGTCGAGCTCGGCCCCGACGAGCGGCGTGGCGTCACCGAACTCAATGGTGAGGGCGAGGTTGCGAGCGGCATCGCGCTACAGCGTTATGGCGCCAATGCGCTCACAGTGATCGACAATGTCAAATCGACCCTTGCGCAGATGGCGACAAGCTTGCCCAAGGGCGTTGAGATCGTCTCGGTTTACGACCGCTCCCAGCTCATTCATGCAGCCGTCGAGACGCTCAGGAGCACACTCGTCGAAGAAGGCGTCATTGTTGCTCTCGTCTGCGTCGTCTTTCTAATGCATGTGCGCAGCGCACTCGTCGCCATCATCATGCTTCCCGTTGGCGTACTCATGGCGTTCGCCGCGATGAAGGCGCTGGGAATCGGCTCCAACATCATGAGTTTGGGCGGCATAGCCATCGCTATCGGCGCAATGGTGGACGCCGCCATCGTCATGATTGAGAACGCGCATAAGCATCTGGAGCGCGCGCTGCCCGACAAGCGGCGTATCGAGATATTGATCGATGCTGCGACTGAGGTTGGCCCCGCGCTGTTCTTCAGCCTGTTGATCATTACGGTTTCGTTCCTGCCCATCTTCACGCTCGAAGCGCAAGAGGGGCGTCTGTTCAGCCCGCTCGCCTTCACCAAGACGTTCGCCATGGCGGCGGCGGCGCTTCTTTCCGTGACGCTCGTGCCGGCGCTGATGGTCGTCTTCGTGCGCGGAAAAATTATTCCCGAGACGAGGAACCCCATCAATCGCGCGCTCATTTGGCTCTATCGGCCGATCATACGTCTGGTGCTCAAAGCGAAAGTCGCCACTATTCTGCTGGCGCTGGGCGCGCTAGCGCTGACCATCATTCCGGCCCGCCAGCTCGGTAGCGAATTCATGCCCACTCTCAATGAGGGTGCGCTCCTTTACATGCCGACGACGCTGCCCGGGCTCTCGGTCACCAAGGCCGCCGAGCTCCTGCAAAAGCAGGACCGTATCATCAAATCCTTCCCCGAAGTTCACACCGCGTATGGCAAGGCTGGGCGCGCCTCCACGGCGACCGATCCGGCGCCGCTCGAAATGTCAGAGACCGTCATCCAGTTGAAGCCGAAGGATCAGTGGCGTTCTGGAATAACGATCGACAAGCTCATTGGCGAAATGGACGCGGCGCTGCAATTCCCCGGCGTGTCGAATGCCTGGACCATGCCGATCCGAAACAGGATTGACATGCTGGCGACCGGGATCAGAACGCCGATCGGCGTCAAGATTTTTGGCCGCGACCTGTCGCAAATGGAGGGGCTCGCGCGCCAAGTCGAGGCCGTCTTGAAGCGCGTGCCCGGAACTTCGAGCGCCTACGCCGAACGCGTCATCGGCGGCTATTATCTCGATATTGTTCCTGATCGCGCGATGCTCGCGCGCTACGGCCTCATGATCGGCGACATGCAAGCGATAATCGCCACGGCGCTCGGCGGCGAGACCGTCACAACGACGGTTGAAGGACGCGAACGCTACGGCGTCAACATCCGCTATCCGCGCGACTTCCGCTCCGATCCGAGAGCGATCGCCAGCGAAGTGCTGATTCCCCTACCTGGCGGCGGGACGGTTCCGCTCGGCGAAGTGGCGAGTGTCGGACTCGTTCGTGGCCCGACCTCGATTCGCACCGAGAACGGCCAGCTCACAGTCTACATCTTCGTTGATATCCGCGACCGCGATCTCGGCGGCTTTGTCGAAGAAGCGCGCCAGGCGGTCGTCGATGCGATCGAGTTCCCGGCAGGCGCTTATGTCGTCTGGAGCGGTCAGTTCGAATATCTGGAGCGCGCACGAGGGCGCATGCAGATCGTGGTACCGGTGACGCTGCTCATCATCTTCCTGCTGCTCTACCTGAATTTCCGCCGCTTGACCGAGACATTGATTGTCATGCTGTCGCTGCCCTTCGCGCTGGTCGGCGGCGTGTGGCTGATGTGGCTCTTGAACTTCAATATGTCCGTCGCGGTTGCGGTCGGCTTCATCGCGCTTGCTGGCGTCGCCGCCGAGACCGGCGTCGTGATGCTGATCTATCTCGATGCGGCAATGCGCGAGGTCGCGGCCAAGCGCGTGGCCAAAGGGAAGATCTTCACTCGCGCCGATTTGCGAGAAGCGATTATGCTCGGCGCGGTCGAGCGCGTGCGGCCGAAGATGATGACGGTCGTCGCAATCATGGCGGGGCTTGTGCCGATCCTCTGGAGCACTGGCGCAGGGTCAGAAGTTATGCAGCGCATCGCCGTTCCGATGATTGGCGGGATGGTGTCTTCGACGGCTCTGACGCTCGTTGTCATTCCGGCGATCTATGCGCTGATCAAGGGGTTTGGCCTGCCTCAAAAAGGAGAGGTCAAACAGGAGTTGGGGGGAACTATCCACGCAGCTCCATAGAACAATGCACAACAATCTTCACAGGAGGAAAGACTAATGCTTAGACTCTCTATTGCCTTAGCGACGATGCTGGCCCTATCCGTTCCCGCGATGGCCCAAGAGCTCCAGGAGCACGACCCGCAGACTCACGGAATGGTCCCCGGCGGGCATGGCCGTCACATGCATCGTGATTGGAGCACTCCTGGCCAACACAGACATAATGTGTGCTGGCACCGCCATCATGGAAAATGGGTGTGGGTCTGTCGCTGATGGAGAGAGCTTCGTGATTGAACGCATATTCGATGCGAAGCTGACGTACGGTAATTGTCGTCGACAATAATGGAACGGTCCGACCATCGATTTGCTGTCGGGCCGTGTTCCTTAGGCAACAGTACGAGGCGCGGAAGGTCTCATCGGCGTGATATCATCCAAGGAGTCCGCGCCCCTCATAAACCGTCGAGCAAAATGGCGGACCGCATCCAGTGACTTGCAGTTCCGCCGTTAAACTTTGCGTTGTTGATCTTTTCGAGCGACGATACACGACGACATCGGTCGAGCGGGAGCCTCCGCAGCCAATGGTGTCGAGGCCGTGACTGAAGGAACCGCCATTTCTGGAAGCGGGGCGGCCGTATTGCCGAGTGAGCAACGACGATCGACCTTGCGCAAAGGACGCCTAGATCAATTACGATGCCGCTTCTGACGGCGCAAGGAAGGATGAACCGAGTGGCCCACGAGCATCGGCATGATCGCGCCTCGCATGAGGAATCGAAGACGGCCCGTGGCGGTGTCACAATCGAGGATGCGCATCAAGACCCATCCCATGTAGCGGACGTTATCTACACATGCCCGATGCATCCGCAGATTCGTCAGATCGGGCCCGGAAATTGTCCAATCTGCGGCATGACGCTTGAGCCACTCGTCGCTTCGACCGAAGCCGAACCGAACGCCGAACTCGTCGACATGACTAGGCGGTTCTGGATCGGGCTGGCGTTGGCGGCGCCGGTGCTCGTCTTGGAGATGGGCGGACATTTATTCAATCTCCATCACTTGCTAGCGCCGCAGGCGTCGAACTGGCTTCAGCTTATTTTGGCGACGCCGGTCGTGATTTGGGCTGGCTGGCCGTTTTTGGTTCGAGGCGCGCAATCGCTCGTGACACGTAATCTGAATATGTTCACGCTCATCGCCATGGGAACGGGCATCGCCTGGATTTACAGCGTCATCGCAACATTGGCGCCGTCGCTCTTCCCGCCGGCATTCCGCAACCTCGATGGCTCTGTCCCGATCTATTTCGAGGCGGCGGCGGTTATCACCGTCCTTGTTCTGCTTGGACAAGTTCTTGAATTGCGCGCGCGGGAACAGACCGGCGGCGCCATACGCGCGCTCCTCGATCTCGCGCCAAAAATGGCGACTCGGATTAACGCTGACGGATCCGACGAAGAAGTTGTGCTGGATCTTGTGAAGGTCGGCGAGCGCCTGCGCGTCCGTCCAGGAGAAAAGGTTCCTGTGGACGGCGAACTCGTCGAGGGCCGCAGTTCGGTCGATGAGTCCATGGTCACCGGCGAATCCATGCCGGTGACGAAGATTGCAGGCGACAGAGTCATCGGCGGCACGCTTAATCAGACTGGCGGCTTTGTGATGCGCGCGGAGAAGGTTGGCCGCGACACCGTGCTCTCAAGGATTGTCGAGATGGTCGCATCCGCGCAGAGAAGCCGCGCGCCAATACAGCGCCTCGCCGATCAAGTGGCGGGATGGTTCGTGCCCGCCGTCATTCTCATCGCCGTTATTGCATTTCTTGCCTGGGCAATCTGGGGACCGGAACCACGCATGACGTATGGCCTTGTTGCAGCGGTCTCCGTTCTCATCATCGCTTGCCCTTGCGCGCTCGGTCTTGCGACGCCGATGTCGATCATGGTCGGCGTGGGACGCGGCGCGCAGTCGGGCGTGCTGATAAAAAGCGCCGAGGCGCTGGAGCGCTTGGAAAAAATAGACACGCTGGTGGTGGACAAGACCGGGACGCTCACCGAAGGCAAGCCGCGCGTCACGGCCATCCTCGCCGTCACCGGGATCTCCGAGGAAGATCTGTTGGCGACGGCGGCGAGTCTTGAACGCGCCAGCGAGCATCCCCTGGCGTTCGCAATCGTTCAGGCCGCAGCCGAGCGCGGGCTCGCGCTCAAAGGTGCGACGGATTTCGATTCCCCCGTGGGCAAGGGCGTCATCGGTCGGGTCGAAGGCAATGTGGTCGCGATCGGCAATCGTCGATACCTTGTGGAGCTCGGCGTCGATGCGACGCCGCTCGATAGCGACGCTGAACGCCTGCGGGAAGACGGCGCGACTGCTATCTTTGTCGCCATAGACGGAAGAATTTCCGGCGTCATCGGCATCGCTGACCCAATCAAAGCGACGACGGACGCCGCGCTGAAATCGCTGCGCGAAGATGGCGTCGATGTCGTGATGCTAACCGGCGATAACTGGACAACGGCGCGGGCCGTCGCCAAACGCTTGGGAATCGGCGAGATCGAAGCTGAGATCCTCCCTGAGGACAAGAGCAAAGTCGTGACCAGCTTGCGCGAGGCGGGTCGAATCGTCGCCATGGCGGGAGACGGCGTGAATGATGCCCCTGCACTGGCCGCTGCCGATGTCGGAATCGCCATGGGAACCGGAACCGATGTCGCGATCGAAAGCGCGGGGGTGACTTTGCTGAAGGGCGATCTCGGGGGCATCGTGCGTGGTCGACGCCTCTCCAAGACGACGATGCGCAACATCCGCGAGAATCTGTTCTTTGCGTTCATTTATAATGCCGCGGGCGTGCCCATTGCCGCTGGCGCGCTCTATCCGATCTTCGGGCTACTCTTATCACCAACGATCGCCGCCGCAGCGATGACGCTGTCATCTGTAAGCGTCGTCGTCAATTCCCTGCGACTGAAGCAAGCCAGGTTGGACCCCGAGCGAAAAATTGAGATGCCGCCATATACGACCTAAGCAGAGGGCTATAGGACTATTCGGTGCGGGGGCAGTCACCACTCCCACAGCGCCGGCTGTTCTCTCACCACTTTGCCACACTCACAGCATCTGTCATTGGCGGAACTCTCGCCCGCGTTATGAGAGCAAACATTTTGGCCCGCACTCGCCGGATGAACTCTGATTTCACTGTACAATTCGTCATTTATAGCAATTTTTAGAAGGTTAGGCTCGTTGAGTGAGGCGGCGATGACGAACGCGGCGGGTGAATCGGATGGAGAGGCTCTCAGGCTCGATTTTGACCGCCGTCTAAAAGATGCAATTCGGGGTTCGGTCGTGACCTCTGATGTTGGCGTGGTCGCCTTATCGAGAACTCGACGACGCGCTTGGCCTGAGCGGCATGGCGGGCGAGACTCTTGCCGGCGCCTGCACCGGCAAGAGCATGCTCTTGGTTGGCAATTTACGGCGGTCTGGGTTAGGTCGGCTCGCCGGCTACCAGGACGTGAACGACGTGAGCGGCTTCGGCGGGCCCTGGCGTTCTGGGCGTCGGCGCCGGCGTGGTACAATTCCAAGTTCTATCCGGCGATCGACAATTTCGTCGTGGTGCCCGTTTACGCGCGCGTGGACGGCGCCTTGTTCATCAGGTTGAGCGAGAATGTCTCGGGATAGCTCAACGTCGAGAATCTGGCTGGCGCGCGGTACTATGAATCGTAGATCTGCCAGCGCGTCGCTCCGTATCGGCGAGCGATATCGGCCACGATGGCGTTCGGCGTCAGACTCTCGGCGGCGATCCGAGCTTTCTCCGCCTCAGAGCGTCGCCGACGGCCCGTGGGGCCGGCAACCACCTCAATCCGTCCCGCGTAGCCTTCTTTCGAGACGCCCATTTGGGCGTCCATTTTGACGTCTCTGGTCATTACAGCCACCCTCGAAAGCAGGGGCTTCTTCGCATGATCAGAACATTTTCGGCAGAAGGGGATCGGCTAAGCGCTTACGTACTATGTCTTCGAGCATAACAACAACAACACGCCAGGCACCCCGCGCTCGGCCTATGTGACGCTGAACGCGCGAGTTTAAGCGAGTGCCGGCCGTGCACGCGCCGACTGGATGAGCCGTAGGCATCGATAGCCAGTCATTCTCGCCTGATGTATCGGCGCAGGCTCGAAAGACCCTGCGCCGGCTCGCCGGCTCAGCCCCGACTAGAACAAAAACCCTAAGCAGCTCCGCCAACGAGCTTCACGACAACCGCAGCGATTGTGTTCTAAGGGCCGCCAAGACCTGCATAGCAAGACCACCAATAACGCCCCCGCCCACCCAGCGAACATGTGGGCGCGGGTCGTCATTCGTCTCTCATAGCGGCTCCTCTAGTTTCCGCGAGCTGCCCCCTTGCCGTCTGTCCCGGAGCTTGATGCGCTCGCACGTGTTCGGATAGGCGTGGTTTGGCTCCCGGAGTTGCAGCGTTGCTGATTCCGCTTGATGGCGCCCCCTAAAACGAGATGAAGGCGCCCACCCGTTACGGAATGATGGCGCCCCCCGATTCCGAGATGATCCCGCCCCCTGCAACGGAATGATCCCGCCCGGGTGATTTCGTGCAGTGGCTCACCGCCGCCGTTGGCCTGATCAAGTCGCTCCTTTGGCAATCCAAGGGGGAGCGATTCATGCCAGCGGAGCGGATTACGATGCGCCAGGCGCGCGAGATTATTCGGCTGAAGACCGCGTCGGTTTCAGCGCACGAGATTTCCCGGCGTCTCGGCATGCCGCGTTCGACGGTTCGGGAAGCGCTCGAACGCGCGGAGGGCGCCGGGCTCTCCTGGCCGCTGCCGGAGGGAATGAACGACGACGCGCTGGAGGCGGCGCTTTACGCCAACCGGCGCAGCAAGCGCGGTCACCGGCGCGTCGAAGAGCCGGACTGGGCAAACGTGCATCGCGAGCTGAAGCGCAAGCACGTCACCCTGACGATCCTGTGGGACGAATACATCGCCGAGAACCCCGGCGGCTATCGCTATTCGCGCTTTTGCAAGCTGTATCGCGCCTTCGAGAAAACGCTGTCGGTGACCATGCGGCAGACCCACGCCGCCGGCGAGCGCCTGTTCGTCGATTACGCCGGCGACGGCGTTCCCGTCGTCGTCGACAGGCTCACCGGCGAAGTGCGCATGGGGCAGATATTCGTCGCGGTGCTGGGCGCGTCGAGCCTCACATTCGCGAGAGCGAGCTGGACGCAGACGCTTCCTGACTGGATCGACGCCCATGTCGGCGCGCTTGAGGCGATCGGCGGCGTTCCGCAGCTCATCGTGCCGGACAACGCCAAGACCGCCATCGTCAAAGCCTGCTTCTACGATCCACAGGTCAACCGCACCTACGCCGACATGGCGGCGCATTACGGCGCCGCGCTTTTGCCGGCCCGGCCCAGAAAACCGCGCGACAAGGCGAAGGTGGAATCGGCGGTGCTGATCGTCGAACGCTGGCTGCTCGGCAGGCTGCGTCGCAAAACCTTCTACAGCCTCGCGGAGGTCAACGCCGCCATCGACGGGATGCTGAAAACTCTCAACGAGGAGCGCCCCATCCGCCGGCTCGGTGTCACCCGTCGCCAATTGTTCGACGAGATCGACCGCCCGGCATTGAAGGCGCTTCCAGTCGAGGCTTACGAATATTGCGAATGGCGCTTGCGCTGCGTCGGCATCGACTATCACGTCGAGATCGACGCGCATTATTACTCCGTGCCTTATCGCTTCGCCCGGGCGGAGGTCGAAGCGCGCCTGACCGTCCGCGGCGTCGAGATTTTCTGCAAGAGCGAGCGCATCGCCGTCCATCTGCGGATGAGCGGCAACCGCAAGCACACGACCATTCCCGAGCACATGCCGTCGAGCCACCGGCGCTATGCCGGCTGGACCGTTGAACGCATCCGCGAGGACGCCCGCAAGATCGGCCCGGCGACGGCGGCGCTCTGCGAGCAGATTCTGGAGGCGCGGCCTCATCCCGAACAGGGCTATCGCGCTTGTCTGGGCATCGTCCGCCTTGTCGGCCCCTACGGGTCCGAGCGCGTCGAGGCCGCGGCGGAGCGCGCCATCGAGATCGGCGCGAAGACCTACGGCTCGGTCAAATCCATCCTCGACAACAAGCTCGATCGGAAGCCGGCGGCAAAGCGCGCCGCGGACGCGGCTCCGATCCTTCACCCCAATATCCGCGGCCCGCGCTACTATCATTAGGAGACAGCGACTTGCTTAAACATCCCACCCTCGACCAGCTTCACGCCCTCGGCCTTTACGGAATGGCCAAGGCTTTCGCCGAACTCGCAGAGACAGATGAGGCGAAAGGGATCGACCGCAACGACTGGCTCGCGCTGCTGCTTGATCGAGAAGCGTCTCTTCGACGCGACAAGCGGCTG
Organism: Methylocystis sp.; assembly: GCF_051062815.1. GTDB lineage: Bacteria > Pseudomonadota > Alphaproteobacteria > Rhizobiales > Beijerinckiaceae > Methylocystis. The sequence continues at coordinate 29,329 of NZ_JBPFDU010000043.1, forward strand.
ACGGCCAGGCTGCGCGCCGCAAAACTCCGCCAGCAGGCCAGCATCGAAGATGTCGACTACCGCGCCGCGCGCGGGCTCGACCGCGCCCTGTTCCAGAAGCTAGCCGAGGGCCAATGGATCGACGCCCACGACAATCTCGCCCTCGTCGGTCCGTCCGGCGTCGGCAAGAGCTGGCTCGCCTGCGCCATCGGCCAGAAGGCTTGCCGGGACAATCGCTCGGTCGTCTATCATCGCTGGCCGAAGCTCTGCGAAGACCTTGCACTCGCGCGCGGCGATGGGCGCCACCGCGTCTTATCAAATCCCTCGGCCGCGCCGATCTCCTGATCCTCGACGACTTCGGCCTCGAGCCGCTCGACGCCGGCGCCCGCCACGATCTCCTGGAAATCCTCGAAGAGCGCTATGGGCGACGATCGACGATCGTCACATCCCAACTTCCCGTGACCTCATGGCATGAGGTCATCGGCGATCCCACCTACGCCGACGCGATCTTGGACCGCCTCGTGCACAACGCGCATCGCGTAGAACTCGTCGGCGAGAGCCTGCGCCGCGCCCGCGCCAAAGGACCCAAAACGACTTGACCAAAAACAATCGGAGGTGAGACAAATCTCGTCGGTCAACGAACGCGGCGCCCGGGCGGGATCATCTCGTAAAAGGGGGGCGCCATTATCCCGGAATCCCCGGGCGGCATTATCCCGTTACAGACGGGCGCCTTCGTCGGAATCGTCAGGCAACCCGCCGACTCAAGTCTTTGTCGGCTC
>NZ_JBPFDU010000044.1:0-100997 GCF_051062815.1 Methylocystis sp.
AGCGTCCCCTCTCCCGCGAAGCGGGGGAGGGACAGGGTGGGGGCCAAAAGGCTCCTCGCCCGATGACCATGGAAAAAACCTTCGCTCCCGCCTCAATTGAATCGCGCATCCGCGACGCGTGGGAAGAGGCGCAAGCCTTTCGCGCCGGACGGCCCGAACGCGCGCGGGCGGCGCCCTATTCCATCGTCATTCCGCCGCCGAACGTCACCGGCAGCCTGCATATGGGCCATGCGCTCAACAATACGCTGCAGGACATTCTCGTGCGCTATCGGCGCATGAAGGGCGACGACGTGTTGTGGCAGCCCGGCACCGACCATGCCGGCATCGCGACGCAAATGGTCGTCGAGCGCCAGCTCATGGAGCGCCAGGAGAATCGCCGCGAACTCGGACGCGAGAAATTCGTCGCGCGCGTCTGGGAATGGAAGGCGGAATCGGGTGGCAAGATCGTCGAACAGCTGAAGCGGCTCGGCGCCTCTTGCGACTGGTCGCGCGAGCGCTTCACGCTCGATGAAGGCCTGTCGCGCGCGGTGGTGAAGGTTTTCGTGCAGCTCTATCGCGACGGGCTGCTCTATAAGGACAAGCGTCTCGTCAATTGGGACCCGGCGCTGCATACGGCGATCTCCGATCTCGAAGTGCAGCAGGTCGAAGTGAAGGGCCATCTCTGGCGCTTCAAATATCCCATCGTTGACGACGCTGGGAAAGAGACTGGCGAATATATCGTCGTCGCGACGACGCGCCCCGAGACGATGCTCGGCGACACGGCGGTCGCCGTGCATCCGGAAGACGAGCGCTATACGGCGCTCGTCGGCAAGCGCGTTCGTCTGCCATTGGTCGGCCGGCTGATCCCGATCGTCGCCGACGAATATTCCGATCCCGAGAAGGGCACCGGCGCGGTGAAAATCACCCCGGCGCATGACTTCAACGATTTCGAGGTCGGCAAGCGGCATGGTCTGCGACTCGTCAATGTGCTCGACCCGCAGGCGCAGATGACGCTTGCCGCCAATGCTGATTTCCACGAAGGCGTCGACCCTTCTCCGGAACTCGCGGCGACGGTCTCCATCCTCGACGGGCTCGACCGTTTCGCGGCGCGCAAGCGCGTCGTCGAAATGATGGAGGAGCGCGAGCTGCTCGAGGGCGTCGACGACCATAAGCACATGGTGCCGCATGGCGACCGCTCGGGCGCGGTGCTCGAACCGCGCCTTACCGACCAATGGTATGTCGACGCCAAGACTCTCGCGCAGCCGGCGCTCGCGGCCGTGCGCGAGGGCCGCACGACGTTCGTGCCGAAGAATTGGGAAAAAACCTATTTCGACTGGCTGGAGAATATTCAGCCCTGGTGCGTGTCGCGTCAGCTCTGGTGGGGTCATCGCATTCCGGCCTGGTATGACGAGGACGGCAACGCCTATATCGAAGAGACAGAAGAGGCGGCGCTTGCCGCGGCGCGCGCCAAACTGGGCGATGGCGTGACGCTCACGCGCGACGAAGACGTGCTCGACACCTGGTTCTCGTCGGCGCTGTGGCCCTTCTCGACTCTCGGCTGGCCGGAGAAGACGTCGGAGCTCGCGCGCTATTATCCGACGAGCGCCCTCGTCACCGGCTTCGATATCATCTTCTTCTGGGTCGCCCGCATGATGATGATGGGCCTCTATTTCATGGACGAAGTCCCCTTCCGCGACGTCTATATCCACGCGCTGGTTCGCGACGAGAAGGGCGCGAAGATGAGTAAGTCGAAGGGCAATGTCATCGACCCGCTGCGCCTCATCGACGAATATGGCGCCGATGCGCTGCGCTTCACGCTCGCGGCGATGGCGGCGCAGGGCCGCGACATCAAGCTCTCGACGCAGCGCGTCGAAGGCTATCGCAATTTCGCGACGAAGCTGTGGAACGCCTCGCGCTTCGCCGAGATCAACGGCTGCGCGCGCGTCGCCCATTACGATCCGCGCGCCAATGAGATCACGCTGAACCGCTGGATCATCGGCGAAGCGGCGCGCACAACGGCGGACGTGAGCGCGGCGATCGAGGCCTATCGCTTCAATGACGCGGCGAACGCCGTCTATCGCTTCGTCTGGAGCGTCTTCTGCGATTGGTATATCGAGCTGGCGAAGCCGCTGCTGCAAGGCGCCGATGGCCCTGAAAAGGACGAGACGCGCGCGACGACCGCCTTCGTTCTCGACCAGATCTACGCGCTGCTGCATCCCTTCATGCCCTTCCTCACCGAGGAGCTCTGGGCGATCAAGGGCGCGGACGGTCCCAAGCGCGAGACGATGCTGGCGCTCGCCTCGTGGCCCTCGCTCGAAGGACTCGAAGATGCGGAGGCCGAAAGCGAAATCGGCTGGGTCGTCGACCTGATTTCCGAAGTCCGCTCGCTGCGTGCGGAAATGAATTTGACCAGCGAGACCGAGCTGCTGCTGCTCGGCGCAGACGGCGCGCTGAAAGCGCGCGCGACGCGTTGGGACGAGACGATCCGCAAGCTGGCGCGCCTCTCGCACATCGGCTTCGCTGAGGCGGCGCCAAAGAGCAGCGCGCAAATCATCGTCCGCGGCGGCGTCGCCGCCATGCCGCTCGAAGGCGTGATCGACCTTGGCGCCGAGAGGGCGCGACTGGCGAAAGAAATCGGCAAGCTCGAAGGCGAGTTGAAGAAGCTCGACGCCAAACTCGCCAATGAGGGCTTCCTCGCCAAGGCCGAAGAAGAGGTGATCGACGAGCACCGCGAGCGGCGCGAAGAGACCGCCGCGCGCGTCGAAAAGCTCAATGCGGCTCTTACGCGACTAAGCTAGCGATCCGCGTTCTCGACGACCCCGACGATCGGCCCCATCGCCGGCATAAAGCGATCATGGCGCGAAAGCGACGGCGCATAAAGCGCCGAAGCGGCGCCGCCGTCGAGAAACAGCGCATCCAGACAGTGCAGGCGATCGCGAAAAAGCAGCGCGAACTCATAAAACGTCACCGGCTGATTGGAGATCGCGAAACGCGCGACATGGCCGTCCTGGACGCACACGCCGTTGCGAAATTTCTGCGACGTTCCGTCCTCATGGATGCGCGGATGAATGCGCCCGCCGATAACAAGCATCGGCCCAGACTGGGTCGCGAACTGCGCGCGCTGACGGCTCTTCAAGAAGCGCGCCGTTTCGGTCACGCCGGCGCGCGACCCGTCGACCCAGAACACGCCGTTGGGCTTCATGTGAAAATTGCCGGGGCCGGGGCGCGTATTGGCGCCCTTCGCCGTCCGGCCGTTCTCGACGTAAAGGCCGACCGGCGCGCGACTTTCCGCATACATGCCGGCGTTCATGGCGAAGACGAGCGTTTCGCCGCTCTTCGCCAATTCGCTCGCAAGGCGGGAAAAGGCGCCCAGGATTTCGCCTTTTCCGTCGCGCAGAAAGACCCGGATGTCGCTCTTGTGCGCGTCGAAGTCGCAGACCGCATAGGCGACGCCTTGCTCCTCGATCTCGGCGCAGGGGCCGGGCTCGGCCGCCGCCCCGGATGCGATAAAAAGCGCCAGCCCTAGCGCCGCGAGCGTTTTTGAAAAGACGCGCATCATGGGCGTCATTAGCTCCGTAGCGAGCAAATGCCTCCTCCTTCCTTCCTATCGTCGGAACCGCCATCCGGAAGCGCCGACTTTGGGACTATGTCATTCCCGGCAGGCCGCAGGCCTGACCGGGAATCCAGAGCAACGCCATGAATGGCTGGCTTTATGCTGGATTCCCGATCGCGCGCCGCGCGTCGGGAATGACAATTGCGAAAGCTGCGCAGCCACCCGTTTGAAACGTCGCCGCGGCAAGGCTAGATATGCGACGCAGGCGCCGCAAGCGGCGGGTTCCGGAGATCTCATTGTCCCATTCCATCACTGAAGCCGTCGAGGCCGTGGCTAGAGGCGAGATGGTCGTCGTCACCGATGACGACGATCGCGAAAACGAAGGCGACCTCGTCGTCGCCGCGTCGCTCTGCACGCCGGAGAAAATGGCCTTCATCATCCGCCACACGAGCGGGATTGTCTGCGCGCCGCTCACGCTCGAGGAGGCGCGCCGTCTGCATCTCGCGCCAATGGTCGCGGAAAACGACGCGCCGCTCGCCACCGCATTCACCGTCACCGTCGACGCGCGCCACGGGCTCACCACCGGCATTTCCGCCGAGCAGCGCTGCAATACGGTGCGCGCGCTCGCCAATGGCAATATGGGCGCGAGCGACTTCGTGCGGCCCGGCCATGTCTTCCCGCTGATCGCCAAGGACGGCGGAGTGCTGATGCGCTCGGGACATACTGAAGCCGCCGTTGATCTGTGCAAGCTTGCCGGCCTGCCGCCGGTCGGCGTGATCTGCGAACTCGCCAATGACGATGGCACGGTGATGACCGGACGCCAGATCGAGGAATTCGCGCGCGCACACGACCTCAAACTCGTGTCGGTTTCCGATCTCATCGCGTTCCGACAGGCGCGCGAAAAGCTCGTCGAACGCGTCGCAACCTTCCCCGTCGAGACGGAGGCCGGGGCAATGATCGGCCACGCCTATGTGACGCCCTTCGACAGCGTGCAGCACTTCGCCTTCGTTCTGGGCGCGATCGGCGACGGGCGCGACGTGCCGACGCGCCTGCATCGCGCCGATATCATCTCCGATGTGATGTGCGGCGCGCCGACGATCAAGAAGACTCTCGCGCGCTTCGCCCGCGAAGGGCGCGGCGTGCTCGTCTATCTGCGCGACGGCGCGGCCGGCGTGCCGGCGAATATCGTCGGACGCCAGAAGGACGAGGAGGAAAGGGCGGAGGAAACGCGCAAGCGGCAATGGCTCGACGTCGGTCTCGGCGCGCAGATTTTGAAGGACCTCGGCGTTTCCTCGATCCGTCTGCGTTCCTCGTCGTCAAAGCCCCGCGCTTTCGTCGGGCTCTCGGGCTTTGGAATCGAGATTAGCGCGGTGGAGCCGGTGGAGTGAGCGGCTTCTGACGCCGCCTGCCCGTCACGCGGGCGTGTCACGGGCATCCACGCCCGCGCGGCCATGACGCGATCTTTGGCCTCACTTCGCGCGCGGATGCGCCGAGCGATAAGCGTCGAGGAGCCGCGTCTTGTCGACGGCGGTATAGATCTGCGTCGTCGACAGCGAGGCGTGCCCGAGCAATTCCTGAATCGTGCGCAGATCGCCGCCGCGACCCAGGAGATGCGTCGCAAAGGAATGTCGCAGCGCATGCGGCGTCGCGCTCTCGGGCAGGCCGAGCGCCCCGCGCAGGCGCTGGACGGCGAGCTGGATGATGCGCGGCGAGAGCGGCCCGCCGCGCGCGCCCACAAACAGCGGCCCGCCGGCGAGATCATAGGGACAGAGCGCGAGATAGGCTTCGATCGCCGCGCGCACCGGCGCGATCACCGGCACGGTCCGGCTCTTGCCGCCCTTCCCCAGGATCGTGACCCGATCGGCGGCGCCGATCGGCGCCGCGGCGCTCCCGATCGACAGAGCCTCCGAAATTCGCAGGCCGGCGCCGTAGAGCAGCGCCAGCACGGCGGCGTCCCGCGCGATCACCCAAGGCTCTCGCGCCTCGCCCGCTCTCTGTTCGGGGTCCACGATGTCGCGGGCGTCGGGCACGGTAAGCGCCTTGGGGAGGCTGTGCGGGCGCTTGGGCGGACGCACGGCGCCAAAGACATCCGTGCGGGCGAGGCCCTTCTTCTCAATGAAGCGCAGAAAATTGCGCACGGCGGCGAGCGCCCGCAGCAGCGAACGGCTTTCCAAGCCGTCGCGGCGACGCTTGGCCATAAAGGCGCGCAGGTCTACGGGTTGAAGCGACTTAAGCGCGGCGGCGTCCGGCCGCTCGCCAGTATGATGCGCCAGAAAGCCCAAAAAATTGGCGAGGTCCCGGCCATAGGCCTCGACAGTATGGCGGGAGGCGCGCCGCTCGCCGGCAAGATAGCGCAGCCATAGCGCCGCTTCCTCGGCGATCGCCGGCGCCGCCTGAAAATAGGAGGCGTCGGGAAGCGGTTTCTGTCGGGGCGCTCTCAGGGACGAATCGCGCATAAGCGACTATCGCCCAAAAAGATGAATGAAGGCCGTGGTCGTCGGTTATTGGCCCGACTTGATCTCGGCCTTCGCCTTGGTCAGCATCTCGTCCATGGTGCGGCGGATCTGATGCTCGGACTGATTCACGCCCGCCGCCTCGAAATCCTTCATGACCAAAGCCACGACCCGCTCATCGGCGTCGGCGGTCACTTCCGCTGCGACCAAGGCGTCCGCGTAGGCCTGCGCCTCGGCGCCTGTCTTGCCGAGCTTCTCGGCCGCCCAGAGGCCGAGCAGCTTGTTGCGGCGCGCTTCGGCGCGAAACTGCAGCTCCTCTTCATGGACAAAGCGTTTTTCGAAGGAATCTTCGCGCTGGTCGAACGTGCTCATGTCCATCCTCGGCCGGGTTGTTCTTAAATCAGGACTCGGCGATCATGCGCCGCATCGGCGTGGGCTCGATATATGCGTATTCGCGCGCAAAGCCAATGCCGGAAAGCGTGGTCCTGGCCGCGACGAAACCGCCCCCTGCTCTCCACGCTGCGCGCGCGAGCGCGGATATGGCCGCGCGCCGCGCAGAACTGCAAAAAGCGCGCCGGTGCGGCTATTTGTCGATGCATGGCATTTTCCGTCCGGCGATCCGAAAGTAGAGGCGCTACGCGCCATGAGCGTCGCAGGGGTGAACGGGCGCGGTCGAAAAATCGCCGACCAGATGCTCAAATTACGGGCGCCAGAACCGACACGGCGACGGCGACGCTGGGCCGCCACACTTTCAGTTTCATTGTATCGTCTTCCCCTTTGCGATAGAGTGCCCCGTCGGCTTGTCACTGGCCGCCAAAGACGCTAGGACCGCCGGTGCTCGCGGCTGGGCGCACGCCCGCCGCCGCTCCCTGAGAGCCGCCCACAAGCCGGCATGCGTTCACACTTCGGAGGAGCGACGACCCGCCAGATGGACTTCCTCAAGCCCCGGTTGATCCCAATGAACCGCCGACGCCGCATCTACGAGGGCAAGGCCAAGGTCCTCTATGAGGGCCCTGAACCCGGCACTTTGATTCAGCATTTTAAGGACGACGCCACGGCCTTCAACGCGAAGAAACACGAGGTGATCGACGGGAAGGGCGTGCTCAACAACCGGATCTCCGAATATATCTTCCAGCATTTGAACAGCATCGGCGTGCCGACCCACTTCATCCGCCGGCTGAACATGCGCGAGCAGCTCATCCGCGAGGTGGAAATCATCCCGCTCGAAGTCGTCGTGCGCAACGTCGCGGCCGGCTCGCTCGCCAAGCGCCTCGGGATGGAAGAAGGCACGCAACTGCCCCGCTCCATCATCGAATTCTACTATAAGAACGACGCGCTGGACGACCCGATGGTGTCCGAGGAGCATATCACCGCCTTCGGCTGGGCGACTCCCCAGGAGATCGACGACGTCATGGCGCTCGCCATCCGCGTCAACGATTTCCTCTCCGGACTCTTCCTCGGCGTCGGCATCCGCCTCGTCGACTTCAAGATGGAATGCGGTCGGCTCTGGGAAGGCGACATGATGCGAATCGTCGTCGCCGACGAGATTTCGCCCGACAGCTGCCGGCTGTGGGATATCAAGTCGAACGACAAGCTCGACAAGGATCGCTTCCGTCGCGACTTGGGCGGGCTGGTCGAGGCTTATACCGAAGTCGCGCGCCGTCTCGGCATCATGCAGGAAAACGAGACGATCCGCACCGGCGCGCCGAAGCTCGTGCAGTAGCCGGCGCGCCGCCGCCGCGCAGCTGTGACAGCGCTGGCGTGAAGGTCGCGGCGCCCGCTCCGGCGAAACGCGATTCTGTCGCCTCGCCCTCTGTCCCTATTAGCGTGGCGACGCGATTTCCGCCGCCGCGCGCCTGCCGGTTTTGGCGAGCGAAGCGCGCGACATGGGTTCCGGCATTTTCATATCCACCAACGACGTTTCTTCGGCGGGCCGAGGTCCGCCGCGCCAAGAGAATGCTCGAGGTCCTGCGATAGGACAAAGCGCACGATCACGCCGATTGTCGCCGCTAACGGCACGGCGATGAGCAGACCGATAAATCCAAACAAATAGCCGAAGGCGGCGATCGCGAACATCACCAGGAGCGGGCTGAGATTGACGCGCTGGCCGACGAGGCGCGGCGTCAACGCATTATCATCGAGCAATTGTCCAGCCAGGAATATCCCCAATATGAGCGGAATCATGCTCCAGTTTGGCCAGAATTGAAGAAGCGCAACGCTCACCGATAGGACAACGCCGGTCAGCACGCCCAAATAAGGAATGAAACTGATCAGTCCGGACGCAATGCCGATCAGAAAGGCATGATTGAGACCGGTCAATTGGAGCGCCACGGCATAATACACAGCCAGAACGAGGCAAATGATCCCTTGTCCGCGGAGAAACACACTGATCGTTTCATTGATCTCGCGCGCCAGGGCTCGAACGGTCTCCTGCTGCGGCGCGGGGATCATCTTGTCGAGCGCCGCGATGATTTGATCCCAATCAATGAGCAAATAGAAGGTTACGATCGGAGAGACGACCAGCAAGGAGAAGATCGACGCCAACGCCTGACCATCCGACCATAGCTTGCGCAAAAGGTTCGCGCTCATGTGAGCGCCGAGGGTGGTCAATTCTCCTGTCGACTGCCGAGCTTCGCTCAGCCCTTCGACGATGATCTGGCGCATCCATGGCCGGCTGGGATCGGTCGCCAATGCTTGCAGCTGGGTGAGATAATCCGGCAGTTTTTCGATGAAGAGCGCGATCTCCTCGGCGAGCATTGGCGTGAGAACCACAATCAAGCCGATGATGACCGCGTAAAAAAGGCCGATGAGCGCGAGCGCCGCAACGGTTCGACCGAATCCGAGGCGTTCGAGTCGGGTGACAAGCGGGTCGAGTAAATAAGCGAGAGCGATTCCCACCAAAAAGGGCGTCAAGATCTCGCGCAACAGGACGATCGTTCCGCCGACGATCACCGCCGCCGCGATCCAGGAAATCGATAGACGGTTAAAATTCATGGCGTGATCTTATCCCCATAATGCTGACGGGCAATGCTGGGCCCGAAAACGCGTTCCGACGCAATGTCGAATACATCCTCTTTTGGCCGAGCCCGATGGCGATATGGTGAATATCGGCGTAATGGAGATTGCGCGCCTGTTGCGCGCCCACTAACAGTCTTTCCTTCACCACGGACCTCAGCCGATGAAAGCCCGCGTCGTCGTCACTCTCAAATCCGGCATTCTCGATCCGCAAGGCAAGGCGATCGAGGGCGCGCTGAAGTCGCTTGGCGTCGAAGGCGTCGCCAGTGTGCGGCAGGGCAAGGTGTTCGACGTGGAGTTCGACGGCGATGACGCCAGCGCCGCCAAGGCGCAGTTGCAAGCCGCCTGTGAGAAGCTGCTCGCCAATACCGTGATCGAGAATTATCAGATCGATGTGTGAGGCGATTGAGGGCAGTCGGGCTTCGTCAGTCGGCAGTCGGAGCAGCTCTTCCGACTGCCGATCTGGCGACTGCCGATCTGCCGATTTCCCGCTCAGGACACGCCCATGAAAGCCGCCGTCGTTGTTTTCCCCGGCTCCAATCGCGAAGGCGACATGGCCCGCGCGCTGACACAAGCGACCGGGCGCCAGCCGTCGATGCTCTGGCACGCCGACCACGAGCTGCCCGCCGGGACGGACCTTGTCGTATTGCCCGGAGGCTTTTCCTACGGCGATTATCTTCGCTGCGGCGCGATCGCCGGCCGCGCCGCCATCATGGACGCGGTGCGCGCGCACGCCGCGCGCGGCGGATTGGTGCTGGGCGTTTGCAACGGCTTCCAGATTCTTTGCGAAAGCGGCCTTCTGCCGGGCGTGCTGATGCGCAACGCCAATTTGCGCTTCGTCTGCCGGATGCAGCATCTCAAGGTCGAACGCAACGACACCGCGTTCACCCGGCATTACGCCCGGGGCCAGACGATCGAAGTCTGCATCGCGCATGGCGAAGGCAATTACGAAGCCGACGACGCCACGATCGAGCGGCTTGAGGGCGACGGCCTTGTCGCCTTCCGCTATTGCGACTCCGCCGGCGCCGTCGGCGGCGAGTCCAATCCCAACGGCTCGCGCAATGACATCGCCGGCATCTATTCAGACGGGCGCAATGTGCTCGGCCTGATGCCGCATCCCGAAAATCTCATCGACCCACTTGCGGGCGGAATTGACGGCCGCGGGCTTTTCGAGAGCCTCTCCCGCGCGGCGTGAACAAAACGAGACGACCGATTGTCATTTCCCGAAGCGGCGTCAAAGGCATGCCAGCAAGAAGGAGCGGCGCAATGAGCTATGTCGACGGTTTCGTGATTCCCGTGCCCATGGGCAAGAAGGAAGATTACCATAAGGCCGCCGCGCAGATGTGGCCCATCATGAAGGAGTGGGGCGCGCTACGCGTCGTCGAATGTTGGGGCGACGACCTGCCCGACGGCAAAGTCACCGACTTCAAACGCGCCGTCGCCGCCGAGAGCGGCGAAAACATCGTGTTCTCGTGGGTCCTATGGCCGTCCAAAGACGTGCGCGACGCGGCGCACAAGAAAATGCACGAAGATCCGCGCATGAAGGACATGCCGATGCCGTTCGACGGCAAGCGCATGATCTTCGGCGGCTTCGAAATGCTGATGGACGAAGGCCAGGGCTGACTAACGCCGCGCCGCGCGCGCGACGTTCCACAGCGCGCGCTCGGCCTCCATTTGCGCCACGCCGGCGTTGGCGCGCGCCCGCGTCTGCGCGGCGCGCAGCGGCTCGATCAGCGCGCTAAGACGCGCGGATGACCAGCTCTTGAGCTGCTCGTCCATCAGCGCGCGGTGCATGAAGCCGAAGCCGGCGCGCATCAGCGCCGAAACGCCGGCGTCGGGTCGCCCGCCCTCGCGCTCCATGGCGAGACGGGCGCGATGCAGCGCCACGGCGTAGCGCAGCGCCCCGATGAGAAGCTGCTGCGCGTCGCCGTCCTGCGCGAAATAGGCGTCGAGCGCCACGCCGATGTCGGCGGCGCCCGCGAAAGCCGCCGTCACCATGCGATCCGACGCGATGTTCGAGGCGTGCGCGACGATCGCTTCGACGTCCTTGGCCTCGACATGTTCCCGGCCATGCATATAGAGCGCGAGCTTTTCAAGCTCGGCGCGACTCATCAGCCGGTCTTCTCCGAGAGCGCCGAGGAGTAGGCCGCGGGCCTCGGGACTGGCGACAAGGCCGGCATCGCGCAGGCTGCGCTCGATCAGCGCCTGCAAATCCGCTTCCGCGTCGGGCTGGCACTCGATCGCCGCGCCCTGCTTGGCGCCCTCGACCAGCTTGCGCAGCGGCGAGTCGCGCCTCAGCGCGCCTGCGGTCAGCACGACAGCGCAATGCGCCGGCGGCGCGCCGATAAGCGACGTCAGCGCCGGAATGACGGATTTGCCGCCTGTCTCGACCAGAATGGCGCGCCGTCCGCCAAAGAGCGGCGTGGTGTTCGCCTCGTCGAGCAGCGCAAGCGGGTCGGAAGCGACCGCATCGCCGCTCATCTCGACGAATTGGAAGGGATCGCGGCGATCGTCGATGCGTTTTTCGACGAGCGCGAGCGCGCGCTCGCGCACCATGCCCGCGTCGGAGCCGAAGACCAGGAAAAGAAAAACGCCCTCGGGCGGCGCGGCGATGAAACGTTCGGCGTCGCGACTCTTGACCGCCGTCATGAGGCGCTATTGTCCGTCGCTGCCGTCAATAGCGAACGACGGCGGGCGGCGGGACCGGCGACAGGCGCGTGGCGAGCACGGTGGCGATTCTGGTGCGGATCGAATCGGCGATGACCCGGGCGTTGCGGATCTCTGCGTCGCGCGCGGCGCGCACATTGGAGAAGCGGTTCGAGAAACGATCGTAGCTCGCAATGTTGAAAGCGACGCCTTTCGTGACCTCCACCTCGTCAGGCAAGGTGACCAGCCGATATTCGGCGTCGGCGATCACCGTCGCCGACGTGGCGCGGCCGGTCACGGTGTCGAGAATCGGCGTCTGCACGCGCTCGCGAAGCACAACCATCAGACGGTAGCGCGGCGGCGGCTGCGAGCCGGTGCCGTTCAGGCCGAAGATCAGCTCATTTCGGACATAGTGACCGAGCCGCTGCGGAATTTCGTCAACCGCGATCGACTGCAGCTCGGCCGCGAGCGGCGCGGAGTCGAGCCCAAATCCTGCCGGCGCATAAAGCGGCTGGAGGCAGCCGGCGAGCGGCAGGGTGGCAGAAAAGATGGTCATCACAACTAGGAGCCTCATCCTGAGGAGCCCGCGCAGCGGGCGTCTCGAAGGATGCTCCAGAAGGCGCAGCGCGGAGCCCTCGCCCCTTCGAGACGCGCCTTTCAGGCGCTCCTCAGGGTGAGGGCTTTGTGGGTCGCTCGAGACGCGGAAAGCCTGGGACGCGCGACATGCGGTTTCAAACCACCACATTGACGATCCTTTTCGGAACGAGAATGAACTTCCTCAGCGGCTTGCCTTCCATGGCGCGCTGAACGCCATCTTGCGCCAAAGCCTCTTTGCGAATCGTTTCCTCGTCGGCGTCATGGGCGACAAGAATTTCGGCGCGCTTTTTGCCGTTGACCTGCACCGGCAGGCTTATCATCTCCTGGGCCAACAGGGTAGGATCCGCCGCCGGCCAAGGCGCTTCAGCAACCAGACCTTTGTGGCCCAAATCGGCCCAGCACTCCTCGGCGACATGCGGCGTCATCGGCGCGACAAGCCGAATGAGCGCGTCCGCCGCCTCGCGGAAGGCGAAGGCGAGATCGGCCGGAACCGGCGTTTCGGTCACGGCGTCGAGCGCGCTCGTCAGCTCATTGGCGAATTCGCGGATGCGGGCGATGGCGCTGTTGAACCGCAGCCGCTCGATATTTTCGCTCGCCTGGGCGATCGAACGATGTGTCGCCTTGCGCACGGCGAGCGCGAGATCGTGAAAGGCCGCCGGCGGCTCAGCCCCGACGGGGGCCGCCACACGCCCCAGTTCGCCGGTCAGACGCCACAGGCGCTGCACGAAGCGCCATGCGCCCTGCGCGCCCTCGTCCGACCAGATGACGTCGCGATCGGGCGGGCTGTCGGACAGGACGAAGAGTCGCGCCGTATCGGCGCCATAGCTCGCGACGATATCGTCTGGATCGACAGTATTCTTCTTCGACTTCGACATTTTTTCGATCGGGCCGATGCCGATCTCCACGTCGCCGTCGACGAGAAAGGCGCGGCGACCGCCGTCCTTGGCTTCGATCCGGACATCATACGGCGCGACCCACTGGCCGTCCGGCGCGCGATAGGTCTCATGCACGACCATGCCCTGGGTGAAGAGTCCGGCGAAAGGCTCCGCCACCGCGGCATGGCCGCTGTCGCGCATGGCCCGCGCGAAGAACCGCGAATAGAGAAGATGCAGAATCGCGTGCTCGATGCCGCCGATATATTGATCGACCGGCAGCCAGCGCGCGAGCGCCTCGGCGCTTGCCGGCGCCGTCTCATTATGCGGATCGGCGAAGCGCGCGTAATACCAGGACGAGTCGACGAAGGTGTCCATCGTATCGGTCTCGCGCCGCGCCGGCGCGCCGCAACAGGGACAGGGGACATTTTTCCAGCTTGCGTGGCGATCGAGCGGATTGCCGGGCTGATCGAAGGAGACGTCTTCGGGCAGCCGCACCGGCAGATCGGCTTCGGGAACCGGCACCGGCCCGCAGGTCTCGCAATGGATGATCGGGATCGGGCAACCCCAGTAGCGCTGGCGCGAAATCCCCCAGTCGCGCAGCTTGTAATTCACCTTCCGCTCGCCCTGCGGCCTGTCGAACAGCGCTGTCCTCGTCAGACGGTTGGCGACGTCGTCCTTCGCCTGCGGCACGGTCATGCCGTCGAGAAAACCAGAATTCACCAGCCTGCCCTCGGCCTCGAAGGCTTCGCCGCTTGTCGCAATCTGCTTTTCGAGCTCTTGCGCCGCGAGACTCTCCGGGCAAACCACGACCTTGAAGCCGAGCGCATATTTGGTCGCGAAATCGAGATCGCGCTGATCATGCGCCGGACAGCCGAAAATCGCGCCCGTCCCGTAATCCATCAGAATGAAATTCGCGACATAGACCGGCAGCGTCCAGTTCGGATCGAAGGGGTGAACGACGCGCAGCCCCGTGTCGTAACCCATCTTTTCCGCGGTCTCGATCGCTTCCGCGGATGTCGCGCCGCGCCGACACTCCTTCGAAAAGGCGGCGAGGGCCGGGTCCTTCTCGGCGGCGGCTTTCGCCAGCGGATGGTCCGCGGCGAGCGCGACGAATTTCGCGCCAAACAGCGTGTCGGCGCGGGTGGTGAAGACTTCGATCTCGCGCATCCCGTCAAGCGGCTGGGCGAGCGCGAAGCGCACGAGCATGCCTTCCGAGCGCCCGATCCAGTTGCGCTGCATCAGCCGCACCTTGTCGGGCCAGCGTTCGAGCGCGTCGAGCGCAGAGAGCAGCTCTTCGGAATAGTCGGTGATCTTGAAGAACCACTGCGTCAGCTCGCGCTGCTCGACGAGCGCGCCCGATCGCCAGCCGCGGCCGTCGATGACCTGCTCATTCGCGAGCACCGTCATGTCGACCGGGTCCCAATTCACTTTCGACTTCTTACGGTCGACGATGCCGGCTTTCAGGAAATCGAGGAAAAGCTTCTGCTGGCGTCCATAATATTCCGGATCGCAGGTCGCGATCTCACGCGACCAGTCGAGCGACAGTCCCAGAGCTTTAAGCTGCGCCCGCATCGCCGCGATATTGGCGTAGGTCCATTGCGCCGGATGCGCGCCGGTCTGCGCCGCGGCGTTTTCGGCGGGAAGGCCGAACGCGTCCCACCCCATCGGATGCAGGACGTCGAAGCCCTTGGCGCGCATGAAGCGCGCGATAACGTCGCCCATCGAGTAATTGCGCACATGGCCCATGTGCAGCCGACCCGAGGGATAGGGAAACATCTCGAGCACGTAATATTTGGGCGCGCCGGTGTTGTCGCCTGCCTTAAATGACTGTTTTTCTTCCCAAATCTTTTGCCAGCGCGGCTCCGCCTCGGCGAAATTATAGCGTTCGGGTCTCATCTTGCTGGCGCGTCCGGTCAAAAGGCTTGCGGGATTGCGCCTCTAATGCCGGGCGGTCCGGGCGATGTCAAAGGCAGGAGCCATTCGCAGAGCCCCGAAAAAGCTCGGGGGCCGTAAGCACGGCCCCCATAGTTCCCCATGAACTCACGCCTTCGCCGAAAGCCCGACGGTGATCCAGCTGACGCCCTCGAAGATCAGATTGATCGCGAGGAACAGGCCAAGGATGTAGAGGCCCGACATCGGCCACTGGGCCAGGATCATCCCGCCCAGCACGATGCTGATCACGCCCGAGAACGCCACGAGGCCCCAGGGGCCGACGTCGCGGATGTGCCAGGCGAGGACCAGTTTGAACAGCCCGGCGACGATCAGCGCGACGCCAATGATCGCCGTCAGCGACACCGCCGCGAGCAAAGGATCGCGGAAGACCAGAAAGCCCGCGACGATCGTGATCAGCCCGATCACGCCCCACAGCAGCGCCCTGGTCCAGGGCCGGATCTGAACGGCGGTGATAATCTCCATCGCGCCGGCGACGAGCATCGCCGCGCCGACATAGAACACGGTCACGAGCGTGGCGGTCGTCACGTCATAGAGCGCAAACAGTCCGCCGGCGAGCATGAGCGCGCCGAGCGCGACGATCCATCCCCATTTGCGGCGCAGATGATGCAAATGCATCGCGCGCCCGTCGTAAATCAGGCTGTCATTGACCATATCGGCCTCCAATTTAGTAGGAACAATCATTGGTAGGCGGGACGCGTTTCTCAATGATGAACGTTGCGACGACACCGCCCCTCGCCCGGCCCCTCGCCCGCCGGAAGCTTAACGCGCCGGATTGCACGAAGTTCCGCGCTGCGAAGGCGTAAAAGATTCGGCGCTTGACCCGGCCGCCGAAATCGCGATTTTCGCGCCATGGGAGCCGCCGATCGCCTCGAATCGACACGCGAAGCGATTCGCCGCGCTGCAGTGGACTGTGGCCGCGATCCTGGCTCCATTCGCCTCGTCTGCGTCACCAAGACCTTTCCGGCCGAGGACGTGGTTCCGCTGCTGGAAGCGGGCCATCGCGTCTTCGGGGAGAACCGCGTGCAGGAGGCTTTGTCGAAGTGGCCGGCGCTGCGCGAAAAATATGCGGACATCGAATTGCATCTCATCGGCCCGCTGCAGTCGAATAAGACGCGCGAGGCGATCGAGCTCTTCGACGTCATAGAGAGCGTCGACCGCGAAAAGATCGCCAAGGCGCTGTCCGAGGAAATCGCCAGGACGGGCAAGCGCCCGCGCCTTTTCGTGCAGGTCAACACCGGCGCCGAGCCGCAAAAGGCCGGCGTCCTTCCCGAAAACGCCGACAGCTTTCTGGCCGCCTGTCGCGACGCTTATGGATTGAAAATCGAAGGGCTGATGTGCGTGCCGCCCGTGGGCGAACAGGCGTCTCCGCATTTCGCGCTGCTCGCCGACATCGCCGCGCGCAACGGAATCGCCGAACTCTCCATGGGCATGAGTTCGGATTTCGAACTCGCGATCCAGTTAGGGGCGACCTATGTCCGGGTCGGCTCGGCGATCATGGGCGAGCGCGATTATCCCGCGTGAGACGGCGGCCCCCTCCCCAACCCTCCCCCGCTTCGCGGGAGAGGGAGCAGGCCGCGCCCTTCATCGCCATTTCTCGAAAAGCGTCGCGGCTCCGGTTCGCGATTGCCGCTCGCTAGCGTCCCCTCTCCCATCCGAAGTCGGCTGTTGCCGACTTCGGGGTCGATGCGGAAACCGGGAGCACCCGGTTTGCATAGCGGGGGAGGGACAGGGAGGGGGCTCAGCGCTATCCGATCAACAGCGCGACCTTGCGTCCCAACCTCGGCAGAAGCCGCGCCATGTCGCGGGCGCGCAATGCGACGCAGCCGGCGGTCGGGGAAAGATCATCCGTGGCGATATGAAAGAAAATCGCGCTGCCGCGACCGCGCGCGCGAGGACGAAGATTGTAGCCCATGACGCCGACGGCGTCGTAAAGCGCGTCCTTGCGCCACATTTCCTCATGGCCGAGGCGCGACGGCGCCTGCAGCGGTTTGTTGTAGAGAAAGGTGCGCGGATCGTCGCACCAGAGATCGTGCGGCCGCGTTCGCCGCCACGGCAGGCGCAAGGGCGCAGGCGCGCGCAGGTAAAAATAGAGGAGCGACCAGCGGCCGGCCGGGCTCGCGCCGTCGCCTTCGCGCTTGTTGCGCACAACGCCGCTGCGGCCGAGCGCGCAAGGAAGAACGAGCGAGCCGGCGATCAGCCTTCCCTCGTGCGGGCGGCCGCCAATGCGCCGCGCGACGCGCAGCAAGGCCAGTCCGGCAGGTTTCGTCCGGTTCGTTCGGCGATGCATGATGCATTATATGCGCCGCTCGCCGGCGCGTCTGACCGCCTATAGCAGGAATATTCTCTTCGAAGCGAGGAGCGACCCCGGCCGATGTTCTATCCGCGCGCTCTGATCATCGCCGCCGAACCCCAGTTGCGGGCGACGCTCGTCGAGCAATTCGCCGCGCTCGGCCGCTATGCGCTGCGCGACGACCAGTTCGGTGCGCCGGGAGAAGATTGGCCCGACGCGGCGATCGTTGACGAATCCCATTGCGACCTTGAGGCGCTTGCCGATGCGCGCGCGCGCGGCTGCAGCACCCGTGTCGTGCTCATCACGGATGGGCCGAAATCGCCGCCGCCAGGGGTCGACGCCGTCGTTACGCGTCCCTTCCGCTTTGCGGAACTGGTCGCGCTGATAGATTCCACGCCTGCGCGGGCGGCTGTCGGCCCCTATCATTTCGAGGCCGGCGAACTGCGGGCGCCTTCTGGCGCGCGCCTGAAGCTGACCGAAAAAGAAACGGCGATTCTCGCGAGGCTGGCGCGCGCACACGGCGCGACGGTATCTCGCGCGGCGCTGCTGCGCGACGTGTGGGGCTACGGTCCGAATATGTCGACCCGTACGCTCGAAACGCACATTCACCGTCTGAGACGCAAACTCGAGCCATCGCCCGAACGGCCGCGCTGGATCAAAACCGAAGGCGACGGTTATCGGCTCGCCGCGAGCGAAGAGGACCCCGCGTCTTAACGCTTACGCCGCGCCGCCAGCGCATGTAGAGATAGCGCGGGGGACGCCGAACAAAAATGACATGACGCTGGACGACGATATCGACAATCTCGCGCGCATCCCCCTCTTTTCGATCTTCGAGCCGAACGCCCTGCGTATGCTCGCGCTTTCCACAGAAACGCGCCTGCTGCGCGCCGGCGACGTCCTGTTTCGACGCGGCGAAATGTCGGACGGCGGCTATGTGCTCACCTTGGGGTCGATCGCGCTGACCGCCGCAAACGACGGACGTCCTCGGTCGAAGATCGTCCGGCCCTGGACGCTGATCGGCGAAACCGCCCTCCTCGCGCCCTCGACCCGCCCCGCCGCCGCGACCGCGCAGGAGCCGGCCACGGTGCTTAAGATCTTGCGGCCATTGTTTCATTTGATTTTGGAGCAGCATCCGGCGACCGCCGCTCGCGTGCGCGATTTCTTTCGTTGCCGGCTTTTGGATTTCATCCACGATATCGGCGCCGAGGCGTCGGCGTCTGACAGCGACGTTGGGCGCTTAAGGTAAACGCCAAAAAAAGTCACGTTTCAGCCTCTCGCAGCGGATCAATTTGCGCCTAACTAAGTTGTTAGTGCGGCGTGAGCTCCAGGGGAGTTTGCGGCGCAGCGCGGCGGGACGCCGCGCCAGTAGGAGGATGAACGATGCGAAAAGGCCTGAAATTGGCGCTGTCCGGCGCGCTCTGCAGCGCGACATTGGCGACCGCCGTTCCGGAAGCGATCGCCGGGCCGATGAGCGCGCCCGATCGGTCGATTGTGGCGCCTTCGAGCCCGGTCGAAACTGTCTGGTATCGTCGCGGCTGGGGCTATCGCGGCGGCTGGGGCCGGCGCTACGGCTACCGGCGCGGCTACTACAACCCTGGCGCAGCCGTCGCCGCGGGCGTCGGTCTCGGACTGCTCGGCGCCGGCCTCGCGGCTTCAAGCGGTTATGGCGGCTATTATGGCTACCCCTATGGCTATGGCTATTACCCGACCGCCTACAGCGGATGGGGAGATCCCTATGGCGGTTGGGGCGGCTGGGGCGGTGGCTGGGGCGGCGGCGGCTGGGGTGGAGGCTGGGGCGGCGGCGGCTGGGGCGGCGGCTGGGGCTGGTAAGCTCAAAATTTCTCCAGGCGGTCTGAATGGCGGCGCGGGACTCGCGCCGCCTTTTTGCCGTTGCCGGAGACGAATTGTAGAAGCGGACGCCGCGTCCCCGCGGCGCCGACAAACACGCGAGGCCACCGCTCCAAAATGGGGAATTCACAGGCGACCACGATCGCAACGACGCCCTTCGCCGATCAACGCCCGGGCACATCCGGCCTGCGCAAGAAAGTCGAGGTCTTCAAGCAGCGCCACTATCTTGAAAACTTCATTCAATCGATTTTCGACAGTCTGGAGGGATATCAGGGCGCAACGCTCGTCGTCGGCGGCGACGGCCGCTATTACAACCGCGAGGCGTTTCAAAAGATCCTGAAGATCGCCGCCGCCAACGGCGTCGGCCGCGTCGTCATCGGACAAGGCGGCATATTGTCGACGCCCGCAGCCTCGGCGCTCATTCGCGGGCTTACGGCCTTCGGCGCAATCGTGCTGTCCGCCAGCCACAACCCTGGCGGCCCGCACGGCGACTTCGGCGTGAAATACAATGTCGCGAATGGCGGCCCGGCGCCCGAGAAGGTGACGGACGCCATCTACGCGCGCACGCGCGAGATCACGTCATTTAGGATCATCGAAGCCCAAGACGTCGATATCGACAGGCTCGGCGAAACGCGCGTCGGCGACATGCGCGTCGATGTCGTCGACAGCGTCGCGAATTACAAAGCGCTGATGCAGACGCTCTTTGATTTCGATCGCATCCGCGACGCTTTTCGGTCGGGCTTCACCTTCACATTCGACGCCATGTCGGCCGTCACCGGCCCCTATGCGCGCGTGCTGTTCGAAGAGGAGCTCGGGGCGCGGCCGGGCAGCGTCATCAATGCGACGCCCCTGCCCGATTTCGGCGGCCATCATCCCGACCCCAATCTCGTCCACGCCAGGCATCTTTATGACCTCGCCATGTCGGACGCCGCGCCAGATCTTTGCGCCGCGTCGGACGGCGACGGCGACCGCAATCTCATCATCGGCCGCGGCCGCTTCGTCACGCCCTCGGACAGTCTCGCGATCCTCGCGGCCAACGCCACGATCGCGCCGGGCTATCGCAAAGGCGTCACAGGAATTGCGCGATCGATGCCGACAAGCGCCGCCGCCGACCGCGTCGCGGAAAGGCTCGGCGTCCCGCTCTACGAGACGCCGACGGGGTGGAAATATTTCGGCAATCTGCTCGACGCCGGCCTCGTGACGATCTGCGGCGAGGAAAGCGCCGGCGCCGGCTCCGACCATGTGCGCGAGAAGGATGGGCTATGGGCGGTGCTGTTCTGGCTCGACATTCTCGCCGCGCGCAAAGAGAGCGTCGACGCGATTCTCCGACAACATTGGACGATCTATGGACGCAACTATTATTCGCGCCACGACTATGAGGAAGTCGCAAGCGACGGCGCCCATGCGCTGATCGACGCGCTGCGCCAACGTCTGCCGACTCTCAAGGGCCAATATCTCGGCGGCCTTGAAGTCGCCACGGCCGACGACTTCGCCTATCACGATCCGGTCGACGGCTCCGACTCGCAGCATCAGGGCCTGCGGGTGATCTTCGCCGACGGCTCGCGGATCGTTTACCGGCTATCGGGCACCGGCACGGCCGGCGCGACGCTGCGGGTTTATGTCGAGCGCTACGAACCCGATCCCGCGCGGCAACATCTAGAGACTCAGGCGGCGCTCGCCGATCTCGTGAGACTATCGCGCGAAATTGCCGCCATCGAACGCTATACGCAGCGCGCTGCGCCGAGCGTCATCACCTGAGCCCCCAGGCCGGTGAATAGGATTCAGTCGCGTGAATGAAGCAGCCCTCCAATGCGAGACAAGAGGCGCAATGGAAATCAGCGAAGACGTACCCAAGACTCTCAGCGAGCATCCCTTCCGCGAGGCTGTTCTCGCGGAGCTGCACGCGCGGCCGTTCCTGCCGCTTGACGCGCCGCGGCGCGTCTATCACTACGCCTTCGCCACGGACCACGAAGCGGCGGCGGCCGATCGTGAAGCGATCGGCGCGCTCGCGCTCGCGCATGGCGTGCTGGCGCCGGATCCGGGCGCGCGATTCCACTACTTTATCTTTGGCGACTGGCGGCTTCGCTGGGAGCAACATAGCGAATTCACCACCTACAGCTGGTCGACTGGCGTCGGCGCCGATATCCCCTTCGCGCATGCCGATCCGTTTAAAGCGGGCGAAATCGCCTTTAAGCCGCCGGGCGTTCTCATCGTCGCGACGCAGCTCTGCGTCGTCGACGGCGCGCGATCGGTCGAAGAGCTTGCATCCTATTTCAATTCGCAGAGTCTTTGCGTCGTCGGCGTCGAAGATCGCGACGCGCAGGTTCTGACCGACTTCGCCGTCGACGCCTATGGCTTTACGCGCATACTGATCCGCGGAAAGGCGCTGCCGCGTTTCGAAGCCGGCCGTCTCGCGCAGCGCGTCCTCGAGATCGAAACCTATCGTACGATGGCGCTGCTGGGGCTGCCGCTCGCGCGGCAAGTGTCGCCGCAACTCGCCAACATGGAGCGAGAGCTTTCGGGCATCACCGAAGCGCTGAACGAAGCGCATGATATGCGCGTCAATTACCTTTTGCTGAAACGGCTCTCGGACCTGCTCGCGAGCGGTCAGGCGCTGTCGACGCGCACGGCCTTCCGTTTCGACGCGAGCCGCGCCTATCGCGCGCTGGTGAAGAACCGCCTGTGCCAGCTGCAGGAACGGCGCGAAGGACAATATGTGACGATTTCAGATTTCCTCAATGCGCGCCTTGATCCAGCGATCGAAACCTGCAACGCCGTCGAGGCGCGCCAGACCCGCTTCTCGGCGCAGGTCGAGCGCGCGACCGATCTGATGCGCACCGGCATCACGCTGGAGATGGAGCGCCAGAACAGCGCGCTGCTTGAAGAGATGAACCGCCGCACGCGTTTGCAGATGCGGCTCAACCGCATCGTGCAGGGAATCACGATCGCCGGGCTCGCCTATTTTCTCACCGGACTCTTCAGCTTTGTCGCTAAGGGGCTCAAGGCCGCTGGCGCTCTGCCGCCGCAGGTTTCCGCCGATCTCGTCGCCGCCCTCGCAATGCCGATCGCGGCGCTCATCGCTATCGCGTTCATGGCCCGCGTCCACAGATTGTCGCGAGAGGCGGCGGAGGAAGAACACTTGGACTAACGCCTATTCGACGTCGAAGGGCGCGACGCCTGTCGGCTGGCCGTTCTCGCCAAGCGTGATTTTCTCGATGCGGGCTTCGGCCTCGGCGAGAAGCGCCTCGCAGCGCGCCTGCAGCGCCTTGCCGCGCGCATAGAGCTTCACCGACTCGTCGAGCGAGACGGCGCCTTTCTCCAGGTCGGCGACAATACGCTCGAGCTCCTGCATCGCCTGTTCGAAAGGCATCGAGGCGATGTCTGCGGCGGCGTCCGGCTCCTGCGTCATGGCGTCTCTCATAGACGAAGCGCGCATCCTTGGCTATGCGGCGGCTGAGCGATCGCCGGGCTCGGCGCGGCCGACGATGCGCAGAATCGCGGGAAATTCCTCGCGCGTACGGCGCTCGATCTCGTCGAGCGCGTCATGGGCGCTTTGCACGGACACGGCCGCGTCGAGACGGCAGCGGAAGTTGACGACGATGCCTCCCGCCGTTTCACGGACTCGCACGTCCCGCACTTGCGCCGGCGGTCGGGTCTGAGCGGCGACGCGCACAAGCGCCGCTTCAATCGCGCCGGCAAGCCCGGGATCGGCGACCTGCGCCGCGAGCAATTGCAGCTCGAGCGGCTCGATATGCGTGTCGACTTCGGCGTCGGCGCCGAATTCGTCGCGCAGCGCGCTCTCGAAGTCGGCGGCGATCGCGTTCGCGCGGCCGAGCGGCATGGCGCCATCGAGTTCGACGTCGACGCCGATCGATAGCCTGCCCTCGATTTGCTGGGCGATGACATGATGGGCGTGAATGTGGCGACGCGCCCCGACTAGCAGGATGCGTTCCGCGATCGTTTCGTCGTCAAGCGCCCGCGGCTCGATCGACAGCGTGACCCGGGCGCGCGGCGTGACTGTGGCGATCGCTTCGGCGACGGCTGATTTGATGCGCGCCGCCTGCTCGACGCGCAAGCCGCGCGAAACGCCGATCGTCGCTTCGCCGATGATGTCAGGGCCAATCATGCGCAGCCGCAGCGAATCGATCGCGATGACTCCCGGCACGTCGACGATCGCCCTCTCGAGATGCGGCGCCATTTCGCGTGGCGCGGCGTCGAGCAGAGTGTCGATCGTGCGACGGCCCAGCCGAAACCCCGCGACGGCGATGAAGGCGGCGACGCCCAAGGCGGCGAGCGCGTCGCCGCGCTCGAACCCATAATGCGCGGCAACGAGACCGAGCAGCACCAGCGCCGATGACACCAGATCGCTCGAAAAATGCAGCGCGTCAGCGGCCAGTGCGTCGCTGCCCTCTTCCTTTGCGATCCGGCGCAATTGTCGCGATCGCACGAAATCAACGACGATCGAGACGACCAGAACGCCATAGATCGGCCAGCCGGCGTCGATCACGACATCCGTCTCCTGCAAGCGCCGCCAGGCTTCGCCGACGATGAACAGGGCGAGGCCGAAGAGGAAGCCGGTTTGGATCAGCGCGGCCAGCGCCTCATATTTGCCATGGCCATAGTGATGTTCCTCGTCCGCTGGCTTCTCTGCTTCGCGCACCGCGAAGAAGGTCAGCACTGTCGCGCCGGTGTCCACGAAGGCGTGCCCGGACTCGGACAGCAGCGCGAGCGAGCCAGACCACAGGCCGGCTGCGAGTTTCGCCGCCGCGAGCAAAGCGCTGGCGGCGATCGACGCCTTGGCGGCCGCCAGCTTGACGCTCGGCGCCGCTCGAGGAACAGCCTTCGTCTCGGTCACGTCGCTAGGCACCTATGTTTTGGGAGCGCCAGCGCTCTAGCAGGCGCCCGGCGTCGGCGCAAATCCGCGCCCGCGGGAACGCTATTATTATGGCGGACGCATCAGATAGGAGCCGCATATGAGATTTCTGCACACCATGATCCGAGTCGGCGACCTCGACCGCGCGCTAGCGTTTTTTTGCGGCGCGCTCGGGCTACAGGAGGTGCGCCGCACCCAGAACGAAAAGGCGCGCTATACGCTCGTCTATCTCGCCGCGCCCGAAGACGCCGCGCAAGCCAAGGAAAACGGCGCGCCGATGATCGAACTCACCCATAACTGGGACGAACACGCATATGCCGGCGGGCGGAATTTCGGTCACCTCGCCTTCGCCGTTGAGAATATTTACGAGGCCTGCGCGCGGCTGCAGGCGGCAGGCGTGACGATCAATCGGCCGCCGCGCGACGGCCACATGGCCTTCGTGCGAACGCCCGATTTGATCTCCATCGAGTTGCTGCAGAAGGGCGCGCCGCTGCCGCCGACGGAACCCTGGGCTTCGGCGCCCAACATTGGCGCCTGGTAGAGGCAAGGCTACTGCGGCGCCGCACGAGTCTTTTGCGCCGCAGCTACGAATTTTTTAGCTGCTCGGAACTATTGCTCTAGCCACGAGTTGAGTCTGAAGTCGTGCTGTGGCCTCAGCTCGGCTGATCATTATGTTGTTGATATGCTGGCGAACTTCGTCGCGAAGCTGTCACGGCTTTCAGTTAGAAGGCAGCAGCGCACGGCATGGGGAGCGAACGTCTCTCGGCTCTTGCGCCGACAGCCTTGTTCGCCGGGCTTGAGAGATCCCATCCGATCGTCGGATGCGGAATTTTTTCATCACTCATACAGATAACGTTCAGCTTGACTGGATAGCTTGGCGGAAACCGACGCGCCTCATGGCGCGAGGAAAACTGATGTCGCGGAGATAAAGAAAACCGCGGCCAACAAAGGGTTCCAAAACATGGAACGTTCAAGGGCGGAGGTCGTCATGGTCATCGTGGATCTGATCAATTCCTGCTCGAACGACAAGGTCGCACATGCCGCCTTGGCCTGCATTGGCGGCGGCTTCGCCGAACGCGTGCGCGCCGCGGCCGAAGAGAAAGGCGTCAGCGTTGGCAAATTCGTCGCGATGGCGGTGCGCGAGTTCGCGAGCCGGTCGGATGAAGCCGCGCAAGAGGCGCTTCGCGCCAAGGTCGTCCGCGACGACCAGCCTCTGCTCAGAGGATTGCGGGAGGTCCTCCAAGTGGCGCTGGAGCGCGACCCCTTCTTCTTGGACAGCGAGGCTATGGCGGCGACGCCGCCCTACGCCTTCAGCGCCGCGCGAGAGAATGCGCTGCAATATCACTGACCCTGTCCGATCGACGTTTTTGAATGGCGGCCTCGCTTCGGCGACGTCGCCATTTGCGCGTTTAGGCCTACATGAGAGTCGCGGAAGCGGATACTTTCTGGGCCATGGATGACGCATTTTCTCGACCAGGCGCAGATCGCCGCCATCCTTTCGACCTACGGCTATTGGGCGATCTTTATCGTCGTGGCCCTGGAAAGCGCCGGCATTCCGCTGCCCGGCGAAACCATGCTGGTCGGCGCGGCAATTTACGCGCGGCTCTCCGGAGCGATCGCCATCGAGAATATTGTCGTGGCGGCCGCTGCAGGCGCGATCGTCGGCGACAATGTCGGCTATTGGCTGGGGCGGGAGTATGGAACGAAGCTTCTCGAACGCTACGGCCATCATGTCGGGGTCGGGCCCGAAAAGCTGCGCCTGGGCCAATATCTCTTCTATCGTTGGGGCGGCGCGATCGTCTTTTTCGGCCGCTTCGTCGCGTTGCTGCGCATTCTCGCGGCCTCTCTCGCGGGCGCAAACCATCTGCCGCCTGGCCGTTTCTTCATCTATAACGCGTCGGGCGGCGTCGTTTGGGCCTGCGTATTCGGCTTTGGCGCGTATTACCTGACGGCCGGCTTCGAAAAAATCGAAGGTCCCATCGCGATGGCCCTCGCCGGCGGGCTCGTCATCGGGCTGTTTGTGCTTTGGCGCTACTATAAGCGGCACGAGGCGCGGCTGATGCGGGAAGCCGACGCTATGCTAAGCCAGCGACGCTAGATCTTGCCGCTTTTGGGCGGAATGGAGCGCGTTCTAGCCGAAACGGGCGCCCATGCGCGCGTCGATGAGCGCGCGGTTCAGTTCGCGCGCCAGCTCCGCTTTCTGATCCGGCCCCAAAAAGGCGCCGATCTCAATGCATTCGCCGCGCGAGATCAGGGCCACCCGCTCTGTCCCGAATTCTTCGTGGATCGTTTGCTCAAGCCGCACCCAGGAAGGGTTAAAGCGCCATTCCTTTCGTTGTCCGCGCGCGCCGATTTGCGCGAAAACGAGCTCCAGCGGCGTGAGGTCGAGCGTCTCATGACTGCGGGCGGCGCGGAAGCTGACGCGGAAGGCGAGATAGAGACCGACCGCGTCGAGGCCCATGAAGCCGGCGACGGGCCAAGCGCCCATGAAGAAGAACGGCAGCGCGAACAGCAGCTGTCCGAAACAGAAGATCATAATGAAAAGGTAGAAGGCGTGCGGCGTCATCGACCGATGCGGCGTCAGCCGCGCTTCGTAAATTTTCCGCTCGAAGGGGTCGGACATTTCTCCTGCCGGCTTTGTCCCTCAGATTCTAAAAGTTATAACGCGCCCATGGCGGAAACAAACAGTCAGCGCGCGCGCGTCACTAAAAAACCGCGCGCCGGCCGGCGGCCGGCGGCCGCTGAAGCTGCGCGCATCGAAGAGATTTTTGCGCGTCTCGCAGCCGCGAATCCCGAACCCAAGACCGAACTCGGTTACAAAAACCCCTTCACGCTGCTCGTCGCCGTCGTGCTGTCCGCGCAAGCGACGGATGCTGGGGTCAACAAGGCGACTCCGGCGCTCTTCGCGCAGGCCGACACGCCCGCCAAGATGGCGGCGCTCGGCGAAGAGCGCGTGCGCGACCTGATCAAAACGATCGGCCTCTACCGCGCCAAGGCGAAAAATATCGTCGCCCTGTCGCGATTGCTGATTGAACGGCATGGCGGAGACGTGCCGCGCACGCGCGAGGAATTGACGGCGCTCCCCGGCGTCGGCCGCAAGACCGCGAATGTCGTGCTCAATGTCGCCTTCGGCGAGCCGGTGATCGCGGTCGACACGCATATTTTTCGAGTCTCCAATCGGCTGCCGCTCGCAAGCGGCAAGACGCCCGAAGAGGTCGAAGCGGGACTCGCGAGGATCACGCCGGAGAAATATCTGCTGCACGCGCATCACTGGCTCATTCTGCACGGACGCTATGTGTGCAAGGCGCGCAAGCCAGAATGCCCGCGCTGCCTGATCGCCGATCTGTGCCGGTTCAAAGCCAAGACGATCTGATCTTCCGATCCCTGCAGCCCCACGCGGCAATGAAGACAAAGTCACAGACGCACGTCGGGCGACGTGGGATCTATTCCAATCAAGCCGAAGCGCCGAACGCTCTCGGAGAGGAACCGCGATGAATTACAAAATGGCGATCATCATCATGGGCGGATTGCTGCTTGTCGCCGCCATGATCCCCTATGCCTACCAACCGCGATGCACGACGGCGGAATGCACGCCGGAGCGTCCGTATTGATCCGCCGGACGGCGATCCGAGACGCCTGCCGTGCAGGCGTCTCGCCATATTCTCACGTCAATTGACCTGGCAGGTCGACTCATATCTTCCGCAGGCCCGGGCGTCGCCTCTGTCGCAGCTCTGTTTCCAGGTCCGGCAACCCGGCTTTTTCCACGGCTGGCTTTCAAATTCGCTCATTCGTTTACGTACAGGCACGCAGTTATCCGTTTCCGGAACGGGCCGCGTTCCGGGCGGGCAGCCATGCATCGAATGGCCTTCCTCGCCGCGACCCGGCCGCTGTCGTTGGCCGCTGTCGACGCAGAACTTCTGGGAGATGAAGCACGTCACCCTCCCGCCTTCGCGGCAAGACGACGTGGCGGTTTGGTAATGAACATTGCGGCTGCCATAATTGCCTTCAAGCCTTCGAACCTCCACGAGGCCCTTGTTGTTGGCCTTTGAAAGCGCTTCGTCTCTGGAATAGCCGCTGGCTGAAGCCTGCAACACGCCACAGAAAGCAAAGGCGCTTTCCGAAAGAGAAACCAACGAGAAAAACATCGTGATCGAGATAAGCGCAATGCGTCTGAAGCTCATGCTGCCCCCTTTTCGCCCCAGCTCAGGCTAAGGCTGATGCGGAACGAAAGCTAGCAAGCGCGAAGAAAATCCAGGGGCGAAGTCAGGCGCGGACGCGTAAACGTCGGACGATCCTAGGACAATTCTTTCCCCAATCGCCCCGCGAGATCCTGCACGAACTGCCAAGCTACACGGCCGGAACGGCCGCCGCGGGTGATCGACCACTCCAGCGCCTCGGCGCGGATCGTCGCCTCGGGCGCGCCGAGGCCAAAATGGTCGGCGTAGCCGAAGACCATCGCCAGATAGTCATCCTGGCTGCAATTGTGGAAGCCGATCCAAAGTCCGAAGCGATCGGAGAGCGAGATTTTCTCCTCGATCACCTCGCCGGGGTGGATCGCCGTGGCGCTCTCATTTTCCATCATGTCGCGCGGCAACAGATGGCGGCGATTCGACGTGGCGTAAAACAGCACATTGTCCGGCCGACCCTCGACGCCGCCTTCGAGAGCGGTCTTGAGCGCCTTGTAGCTCGTCTCCGCGCCGTCGAACGACAGGTCGTCGCAAAAGACGATGAAGCGGAACGGCGCCTGCGC
Organism: Methylocystis sp.; assembly: GCF_051062815.1. GTDB lineage: Bacteria > Pseudomonadota > Alphaproteobacteria > Rhizobiales > Beijerinckiaceae > Methylocystis. The sequence continues at coordinate 28,833 of NZ_JBPFDU010000044.1, forward strand.
CAGCGCGCCGAGCAGCGCGGGCAGCGCTTCAATATCCTCGCGATGGATTTCGATGAGTTTCAGTCCCTTCTCGGCCAGCGCGCCGTGAACCGACTTCACCAGCGAGGATTTGCCCATGCCGCGCGCGCCCCACATCAGCGCGTTGTTGGCGGGAAGCCCCTGCGCGAAGCGGCTGGTGTTGGCGAGAAGCATGTCGCGCTGACGGTCGACGCCCTTGAGCAGCGCCAGATCGACGCGATTGACCCTGCTGACGGGATGGAACGCTTCGCCGGCGGCGCGCCAGACGAACGCCTCGGCGGCGGAGAAGTCGGGCGCACGCGGCGGCGGCGGCGCCAATCGCTCCAGCGCCCCGGCGATGCGGGCGAGCAGCTGCGCGACATCCTCTTGCGACATGAATTTCCCCGCAGTTGCTTTGAAATTAGAGACGCCCCAGGGCCGTTGACCCGCCGGGGCTGATTTGCGCGACGCGCGGGATTATACCGAAGGGCCAGCGCCGCATCGACGGCTCAGCCGGGAAAAGATTTTGACGCCGACAGAACATTCGCTTATCGACCGCGCCCAGGTCGTCATTCAGCCTCTCGACGCGAAGAGGGCCGAAGAGGCGCTCGCCCGTGTGTTGGAGAGGGACGCAGCCGCCAATGGCGCGCTCGCGGCGCTGTTGCGGGACCGGCCGAAAGCGCGCGATCTGCTGCTCGGCGTCTTGGGCGCGTCGCCCTATCTGACCGACCTTTCCGCCCGCGATCCGGCGCGGCTCGCGCGCATCCTCGCGAGCGATCCCGCGCAGCGCATCGAGGCGCTGATCGAAGAAACGCGAAACATCGAAACCCAAGACGAAGCCGAGCTGATGCGCCTGCTGCGCGTCACCAAGCAAGAAGCCGCGCTCGTCATCGCCCTCGCCGATCTTGCCAAAGTCTGGGACATGCCGGAGGCGACGCGGGCGCTGACGCGGATCGCCGACGCCACGCTTTCCGCCGCCATTCGCTTCACGCTGCGCGCCGCGGCGCTCGCCGGCAAGATCGAACTCGCCGATCAGCGCGACCCGGAACGCGGCTCCGGATGGATTTTTCTCGGCATGGGCAAGGGCGGCGCGTTTGAGCTGAACTACTCCTCCGACATCGATCTCATCGTGTTCTTCGACCGTTCGCGCGCCCGACTTGCCGAGCCGTCAGAGGATGTGGATTTTTTCGTCAAACTGACGAAACGGATCGTGCGGATCATGAGCGAGCGCACCGCCGACGGCTATGTGTTTCGCACCGATTTGCGGCTGCGTCCCGATCCGGGCGCAACGCCGATCGCCATCCCGCTCGAAGCGGCGCTCAGCTATTACGAAAGCATGGGCCAGAACTGGGAGCGCGCCGCCTATATCAAGGCGCGGCCCGTGGCGGGCGACATTTTCGCTGGCGAACAGTTCCTGCAGGAGCTCGCGCCCTTCGTCTGGCGCAAATATTTCGACTTCGCCGCGATCGCCGACGTGCATTCCATCAAGCGGCAGATTCACGCCCACAAGGGACATGGCAAGATCGCCGTCGCCGGCCACAACATCAAACTGGGACGCGGCGGCATTCGCGAGATCGAATTCTTCGTGCAGACGCAGCAGCTCATCACCGGCGGCCGCGATCGGCGCCTGCGCGGGCGCTCGACGCTGGCGATGCTCGACCAGCTCGTCGAGAGCGGCTGGGTGGCGCGCGAGGCGCGCGACGATCTGCGCGAAGCCTATCTCTTTCTGCGCGACGTCGAGCATCGCATCCAGATGGTCGCCGACGAGCAGAAACACACGCTGCCGGAAACTGAAGACGGCGTCGCCGTCATCGGCCGCATGATGGGGTTTACAGGCTACGCCGATTTCGCCGAAGCGCTGCTGAAGCGGCTCGACGTGGTGCAGGGCCATTATGCGAAGCTTTTCGAAAGCGCGCCGCAGCTGACATCGTCGGCCGGCAATCTCGTTTTCACCGGCGACGACGACGATCCGGAAACGATCGAAACGCTCGCCAATATGGGCTTCGCCAGCCCCAAGACGGTGACGGCGACCATTCGCGGCTGGCATTTTGGCCGCTACGCCGCGACGCGTTCGACGATCGCGCGCGAACGACTGACGGAGCTGACGCCCATCCTGCTCGAAGCCATCGCCGCAACGGAGAACGCCGACGCCGCATTTCTCGCCTTCGACAGGCTCATCTCGAAACTGCCGGCGGGCGTGCAGCTCTTTTCCCTACTCGTCTCGCAGCCGCGACTTCTCAAACTCCTCGCCGCGATTACCGGCGCGGCGCCCAAGCTCGCCGAAACGATCTCTCGGCGCCCGCGCGTGCTCGACGCGCTGATGGAGCCGGCTTTTTTCGAGACGGCGCCGACGCAAAGCGAATTGGAGGAGCGTCTCGCCGGGCAATTCGCCGAAGCGCGCTCCTATGAAGACGCGCTCGACCGCGCCCGCATCTTCGGACAGGAGCAGAAATTCCTCATCGGCGTGCGCATTCTGACCGGATCGGCGTCGGTCACTGAGGCCGGCTTCGCCTATACGCGGCTCGCCGAAACGCTGATCGCCCGGCTCTTCGCGCGCGTCTGCGAGGAATTCGCCAAAACGCATGGAACGATCGATGGCGGCGCGTGCGCGGTCGTCGCCATGGGCAAGCTTGGCGGATGCGAGATGACGGCCGCGTCCGATCTCGATCTGATGCTGCTCTACGACGCCGACCCACTGGCGGAATCACAGGGCGGCGGACGGCCGATTTCAACGCAGCAATATTATGGCCGGCTCACGCAGAGGCTGATCAGCGCCCTTTCCGCTCCCACGGCCGAAGGCCTGCTCTATGAGGTGGATTTTCGTTTGCGTCCTTCCGGCAACAGCGGGCCGCTCGCAGTAAGTCTCGCCGCCTTTTCGGACTATCAGGCCCATGAAGCGTGGACTTGGGAGCACATGGCCTTGACCCGCGCCCGCGTCGTCGCGGGTCCTGAGGCGTTCACACAACGGGTCGAAGCGGCGATCCGCGTGGCGCTAACGAGTCCTCGCGACGCGCAAAAACTCAAGGACGACGTTTTGTCCATGCGCCGGCGGATCGAAAAGGAAAAGGGCTCGACGAGTCCCTGGGAGGTTAAGCAGGTTCCCGGCGGATTGATCGACATCGAGTTCATCGCGCAATATTTGATGCTGCTGCATGGCCCGCAGCATCCTGAGCTTTTTTCAACGAACGCCACGCTCGCCCTGCAGCGTGTCAAAGACGCCGGATTTCTCGACGCAGGCGCGGCGGACGCGCTGGCGGAGGCCTCAAAGCTCTATCAAGGGCTGACGCAATTGCTGCGACTCGCCATCGACGACGCTTTCCGTCCCGCCGACGCGCCGCGCGGACTAACGGAGCTGCTGCTGCGCGTCGGCGACGCGCCAGATCTTTCCAATCTCGAAGCCCTGCTCGCCGATACGCAGAAGCGAACCCGGGAAATTTTCACGAGCGTCGTCGGAGAGGTCGCCGAGCGCCCGGTTTCGGCGTAGCCGGGAGTTGTCAGAACCGGCTCCTCGGGCATAGATACGCCGGATTCCTCGCGCAGGAGCATTTCCCGCCAGCGGCGACGGCCGCTTTTGTTCAGGGCCGCCCTGGCCTCTTTTTGGAGCACATCATGTCTCACGCCCGCAAGAATGCGCGTTCTTTCGCCCGCGCCGCGCTCGGAGCGACCGCGCTCGCCGCCCTGCTGGCGATGAGCGCCGTCGGCGCGACATCTGCGGTCGCGAAAACCCTCGCCAAGGTCAATGGCGTCGAGATCACCGACGAGGACCTGAAGCTCGCGATGGAGGACCTTGGCGCCGCCATTCCGCGTCAGCTCGAAGGAAAGGCGCGCGAAACCTATGTGCTCGACTTCCTGATCGACGAGCAGCTGGTCGTGCAGAAGGCGCAGGCCGACAAGCTCGCCGAGACGCCGGAATTCGCCAAGAAGCTCGCCTATCTGCGCGACAAGGCGCTGATGGAGACGTTGCTCGGCGACGTCGCGAAGAACGCGGCGACTGAAGCGGCCGTCAAGCAGACCTATGACGAAGCGGCGAAGAACCAGAAGCCCGAAACGGAATATCACGCGCACCATATTCTGGTGCCGACCGAAGAAGAGGCGAAGGCCGCGCTGAAGCGCGTCAAGGCCGGCGAGGATTTCGGCAAGGTCGCGACCGAACTTTCCAAGGACCCCGGCGCCAAGGGCGGCGACCTCGGCTGGTTCACCAAGGACCGCATGGTGCCGGAGTTCGGCGACGCGGCGGCGAAGATGGAGCCGGGTCAGGTCTCCGATCCGATCAAGACGCAATTCGGCTGGCACATCATCAAGCTCGACGAGAAGCGCCCGAAAGTTTTCCCGCCGCTCAATGAGGTGAAGGATCAGGTCGCCCGCTACGTTGTGCAGAAGGCGCAGAGCGAACTCGTCATGAAATTGCGCGAGGGCGCCAAGATCGAACGTTCCGACGCGCCGGCCGAGGGCGCGCCCGGCGCCAAGCCGGCCCCGACCCAAAAGCCGGCCGACGCCAAGAAGAAGTAAGCGCCGAGCCCTTCGCCCTCCCCCTTGATGGGGGAGGGTTGTAGCTCGAAGCATTTTCGGGTGGGGGCGCCCACCCGCGCGGATGACGGCGCGACTCTCCCCATCAAGGGGACAGTGAATTGCGCGAGACCGCCCCAAGTCAGCCTTGACGCGGAGCTGTAGCGCCGGCCACATCCGCGCAGGCCCACTCCGATTGACAAGGCTCCACTATGGCTCATGACGCCGCTGTCTCGCCGCTCGCGCCGAAATCCGCGCCCGAAATCCCGCCGCTCGAGGGCGTGCGCTTCGGCGTCGGCGCCGCGGGCGTGCGCTACGCCGGACGCACCGATGTGATGCTGGCGTTGCTCGACGCGCGAACGACGGTCGCGGGCGTCTTCACCAAATCCAAATGTCCCTCGGCGCCGGTGGACTGGTGCCGCGACAAGCTGAAGGGCGGCAAGGCGCGCGCCTTGCTCGTCAATTCCGGAAACGCCAACGCCTTCACCGGCAAAACCGGCGCACAGGCGGTCAAGTTCTCGGCGAAGCTCGCCGCCGCGGCGACCGGCGCGCCCGAGCGCCAAATTTTTCTGGCGTCGACGGGGGTCATCGGCGAACCGCTCGACGCGCATAAATTCGATGGCGTGCTTGAGAAGCTCGCGCAGGAGGCGCGGCCCGACGGCTGGCTGGACGCCGCGCGCGCCATCATGACCACCGACACCTATCCGAAGCTCTCGACCCGAAGAGCGACGATCGCCGGCGTCGAAGTGACGATCAGCGGCTTCGCCAAGGGCGCGGGCATGATCGCGCCGGATATGGCGACGATGCTCGCCTTCGTCTTCACCGACGCCGCCATCGGCGCCGAGGCGCTGCAGACGCTGCTCGAGAGCGGCGTTAAGGGCAGCTTCAACGCCATCACCGTCGACGGCGACACGTCGACCTCCGACACGCTGCTGCTGTTTGCGACAGGCGCGGCGAAGACGCGAGGCGCGCCGAAGATCGACAAGGCGAGCGACAAGCGGCTGATCGAATTCAAGCGTGCGCTCGACGCCGTGCTGCTCGATCTCGCCCATCAAGTGGTGAAGGACGGCGAAGGCGCGCGCAAATTCGTCGAGGTGACGGTGACGGGCGCCGACAGCGCCAAGGCGGCGAAGCGCGTCGCCTTCTCCATCGCCAATTCGCCGCTTGTGAAGACGGCGATCGCCGGCGAGGACGCCAATTGGGGCCGTATCGTCATGGCCGTCGGCAAGGCCGGCGAAAAGGCCGATCGCGACAGGCTGGCGATCTGGTTCGGCGGCGTGCGCGTCGCCCATAAGGGGGTGCGCGACCCCGGCTACGACGAAGCGGAAGTTTCGCAGATCATGAAGCGCGACGACATCGTCATCAACGTCGATCTTGGACTCGGCAAAGGCGCGGCGACCGTGTGGACCTGCGATCTCACCAAGGACTATGTCGCGATCAACGGCGACTACCGGAGCTGACCGCCGGATGATCCTCTCGGGCGCGATAACGATCATGATTCCCGACCTCGCGCCGGAGACTGCGGCTGAGCGGTCGCTGTGCGTCGCAGTCGTCAGAACGGTGCATGACGTGCTAGATTGCCTGATCGTCGCCGAAGTCGCCTCTTCGGTCTGATCCGCGGGGCGTGGGCGTCGGCGCCGGTCAAAGTGTGCGACCTGCGTTCTGGTGGAGCGTTATTGTCATGCGTTGCGTCAAGCTTCTCTTCGCCGCGCCGCTCGTACTGCTCTCAGCCTGCAACGCCGCGCGTGGTCCGTCGCCAAGCGTTGGCTTCGATCCCTCGCAGGCGAATTACATCAGGGCGCCCGGCAGGGGCGTCATCGCCGGACAGGCCTTTCTGCGCGATGGTTCGGGATCGAACGTGCGCTACGCCGCCGGCGAAACCGTGAGGCTGATACCGGCCACGACCTATGCGGAGACCCGCATCAAGAATTTCTACGGCTCGGTGAAATTCCTGCCGGCCGCGTCAATTCCGAAGGTCGAGCCGGACACGCAATACGCCTCTCTGACCCGCACAACGACGACGGAGTCGAATGGGCGATTCACCTTCGAAAATGTCGCGCCAGGGCGCTACTATCTTACCACCCAGCTCATCTGGAAGCCGAAGGATGCGCACGCGCCTGAAGGCGGCGCGATGTATGAAGAAGTGACGCTCACCGGCAAGGAAAACGGCCCGGTGAAAGTCGTTCTCTCCGGCAATTGAGTTCGCCCGTGACTCTCCTTCTCGTCGTGGCGGCGGCGCTCGTCGACGCCGACAATCGCGTGCTGATCGCGCAACGTCCCGAGGGCAAGCAGCTCGCCGGTCTGTGGGAATTTCCCGGCGGCAAGCTGCATCCCGGCGAGCGGCCGGAAGACGCACTCGCGCGCGAACTCGAAGAAGAACTCGGCGTGCGGGTCTGCGCGCCCTGCCTCGCGCCGCTGACCTTCGCGAGCCACGCCTATGACGGCTTCCATCTTCTGATGCCGCTTTACGTCTGCCGTAAGTGGGAGGGCTTTATTTCGCCGATGGAAGGCCAGGCGGTGAAATGGGCGCGGGCGCGCGATCTGCGCAACTATCCAATGCCGCCCGCCGACGCGCCGCTGATCGGACCGCTGATCGATCTGCTGGGATGAGTGCGACGGGAACTTGAGCGATCAGACCTGATCGTCCCTGACGGTCGCGTAGCTCGCCGGAATCGACAGAGTCCAAACCAATCCGTCGGGCGGAAAGTTGAGCGTCGCCGTCCCATCCAGCGCCTGCGCGACAAGTCGCTTGATGACCTTATGGCCGAAGCCTTCGCGCGGCGGCATCGCCACCGCCGGGCCGCCGCTCTCGCGCCATTCGATATTGAGCCGCCCGTCTTCGAAGCGCCATGTCAGCGCGACGGCGCCGTCCGGCCGCGACAGGCCGCCAAAGCTTAGCGCGTTGGTGGCGAGTTCATGCAAGGCGAGGCCGATGTTCTGCGCCGCCTCCGGCTTCAGCATGATTTTCGGGCCATCGATCGTCGCGCGCGACGTCACGTCGCCCTGCGGCACGTCCATGCAATAGGCGAGTTGAGCGCGCACCAATTCGCGCATCGAGGCGCCGCGCCAATCCTGCGACACGAGCAGATCATGCGCCATCGACAGCGCCTGCAGGCGGGCGCCGAATTTGCGCTGAAAATCTTCGACCGAGGGCGAACCGGCGGCCGTCTGCCGCGACATCGCCTGCACGACGGCGAGCAGGTTCTTCGAGCGATGCACGAGTTCGCGCAACAGCACGCGCACATGCTGCTCGCGCTGCTTGCGCGGCGTGATGTCGCGCGCGGTGCCGAGAATGCGGACCGCGCGGCCTTCGTCGAAAAAAGTGCGGCCGCGCACCGAGACCCAACGTTCGATGCGGTCGGTCTGACCGATGACGCGATATTCGATCTCGTAATCGCCTTCGTGCGTGGGATCGAGCGCGACGCCGACCGCCTCTTTCGTGCGCTTCTTGTCCTGCGGATGCAGCGCGCTGCGAAAAATTTCAAAACTTGCCGGAACGCCTTCGGGAAGGCCCCACAGACGGCGCACGCGCTCGTCGATATGCACTTCGCCCGTCAGGAGGTTCCAGTCCCAGATGCCGGTGCGCCCGGCGTCGAGCGCAAGCTGCATCCGCTCCAGGGCGAAGGCCTGCTCGTCGCAGACGGACCGCGGGGGGCGCGCATCCTCGGTCGTTGGGCGAATTTCCGTGTCGGTCACGCGGCGCCTATCATCGTGGGAGGACGACACCATACTCCCAGACGCGTCCGGGCGCGAGGGGCTTGGCAAAGGGTTCCTCGTCCTGAGGAGGCCTCATAGAGGCCGTCTCGAAGGACGAGGAAACCCGTTTTCGCGTATGTTTCCTCACCCGATCGCCCTGAGCTAGATATCCACGAGTTCCGTCGCGAACTCGGCGCGCTCCTGGATGAAGGCGAAGCGCGCTTCCGGCCTGTTGCCCATCAGCCGCTCGACGCAGTCCGCGGTCTCCTCGCGATCTTCCGGCTCCACGACGACTTTGAGGAGCGTGCGCTTGCTCGGGTCCATCGTCGTTTCCTTGAGCTGAGCCGCGCTCATCTCGCCCAGCCCCTTGAAGCGGCCGGTCTCGATTTTTCCCTTCCCGGTCAGCTCCTTGGCGATCAATTCCTCGCGATGTTCATTGTCGCGCGCATAGACGGTCTTCGCGCCTTGCGTCAGCTTATAGAGCGGCGGCTGCGCCAGATAGAGATGGCCGTTCTCGATGAGGCGCGGCATCTGCCGATAGAAAAAGGTGATGAGCAGCGAGGCGATATGCGCGCCGTCGACGTCGGCGTCGGTCATCACGATCACTTTCTCATAGCGCAGATCCTCGTCGCGGTAATGCGCCCCCAGTCCGCAGCCGAGCGCCTGGGTCAGATCGGCGAGCTGCTGATTGGCGAGGAGCTTGTCCTTCGTCGCCGAGGCGACGTTCAAAATCTTGCCCCGCAACGGCAAAATGGCCTGCGTCGTGCGGTTGCGCGCCTCCTTCGCCGAGCCGCCGGCGGAGTCGCCTTCAACGATGAACAGCTCCGAGCCCTGCGCCGAATTATTCGTGCAGTCGACGAGCTTGCCGGGCAGCCGCAGCTTGCGGGTCGCGGTCTTGCGGGCGATGTCCTTCTCGGCGCGCCGGCGCAGGCGCTCCTCGGCGCGCTCAACGGCGAAATCTAAGAGCTTATTGGCCTGCGAGGGGGCGCCGGCGAGCCAATGGTCGAAGGCGTCCCGCACCGCGCTTTCGACGATCCGCGCCGCCTCGGCGCTCATCAGCCGGCTTTTGTTTTGGCCCTGAAACTCCGGCTCGCGCATGAAGACCGAGATCATCGCGGCCGACTGGCCCATGAGATCGTCGGCGCCGATGTCCTTGGCGCGCTTCGCCTGTCCGACCCGTTCGGCGTGATCCTTGAGCGCCTTTAAGAGCGCGGCGCGAAACCCCGCCTCATGCGTGCCGCCGTCGGGCGTCGGAATCGTGTTGCAATAGGAATGGACAAAGCCGTCATCCTCGGCGAGCCAGGAGACCGCCCATTCCAGCGAACCATGCCCGCCTTCGCGCGTGATCTTGCCGACGAAGGGCTGGTCGGCGACGAGTTCCTTGCCATGGATTTCGCGCGCCAGATAATCCTTCAAGCCGCCGGGAAAGCGCAGCACCGCCTCCGGCGGCGTGTCCGCGCCGGGGTCGATCAGCGAAGGATCGCAGCGCCAGCGAATTTCGACGCCGCCGAAGAGATAGGCCTTGGAGCGCGACATGCGGAAGAGCCGCGCCGGCTTCCAATGCGCGCCCGCGCCGAAAATCTGCGCGTCGGGCTTGAAGCGCACCTTGGTGCCGCGCCGATTGTTGACGCGGCCAAGCGTCTTGAGTTTGCCGAGCGGCAGGCCCCGCGAAAACTCCTGGCCGTAAAGCTGGCCGGCCATCGCCACCTCGACTTCGAGCTTTTCGGACAGCGCATTGACGACCGAGACGCCGACGCCGTGCAGACCGCCGGAGGTCTGATAGGCGCCTGAATCGAACTTGCCGCCCGCGTGGAGCGTGGTCATCACCACTTCCAGCGCCGATTTCTTGGGAAATTTCGGATGGGACTCGACCGGAATGCCGCGGCCGTTGTCATTGACCGTGAGCCAGCCGTCCGTTTCCAGCGTCACTTCGATGAAGGTCGCATGGCCGGCCACGGCCTCGTCCATGGCGTTGTCCAGCACCTCGGCGAAGAGGTGATGCATCGCCGCCTCGTCGGTGCCGCCGATATACATGCCGGGGCGCCGGCGGACAGGCTCGAGCCCCTCCAGCACTTCGATCGAGGCGGCGGAATATTCCGCCGGCCCGCGCTTTGGGGCGGGTTTCGACGCAGGCGCCTTGCGCGGCGCGCCGCTGAAAAGATCGGGTTTTGAAGCCATGAGCGATCTTAGCGCGATTCGGGACGGCGTGGGCCGGTTCGGCGCAAGCGTTCTCGCCTGGCCGACATAGGGAGTTCACAAAAAAGGCAGACAGCGCTTCGGCTTGTCGCACAGGCGACGCTGAGGCATGCTTGGACCCGGCTAAATACTCACCTTAGGTTTATCGCTCAATCAAAAATTTCGGAGCGGCCCCATGGCGCACGACAAACAATTAGCGGTGTACGAGGTCACCCCACCACCTGCCGCCAAGGCCTTCACGCCCGCTTTCTTCGTCGAAAGCACAGCGCCCGATAATATCGACGACAAGGAAAGCGCGCCGTCAACTCCTGAAAATTGCGAACCTTCGGAGATCGATAAGATCGTCAAGGTATTGAGCACGCAGGCGAACCCTAAACTCCTGATTACCGTCCACGGCTTCAACACGCCTCGAAAGAAAGTTCTCGAAACTTTCAAAGAGTCGTTCATCGCGCTGAACGACGACGACGCGCTCAAAAACCGCGGCCTCGTTTGCATCGGTTATCGTTGGCCCTCAGAGGCCATGGGAACCCCTTGGCGAAGCGGCTTGAACGCCGCGCCGTTGTTCCTCCTTGGCATTCTCTTCGTCTCACTCGCCGCCGTATATCTCGTGAACTTCTCTTTCGAGATTTGCGACTGGTGGAAGCTCACGCGCGTCGTCGTGACGGCTCTGACTGCGGCCATGGCCATCATTCCCCTCACCCTTTTTGGCTTGCGGCTCATCGTCTATTTTCGTGACGGCTTTCGAGCGACGAATTACGGCGTGCCCGATCTCGTCAATCTTATTCGCGAGATCGACGACAGGCTTCCCAAACGACCGAGCGATGACCCCGACGATCTTGTCGGAAGGGTCGACCTTTCCTTTATCGGCCATAGCATGGGCGGCTTCGTCGTCACCAACGCCGTGCGCATTCTCTCCGACGTGTTTTCCCCACTCGCGATCGCCGCGATGCGCCACGGCCCAGAGACGCTCGGAAGCGAAGAGGAGCGCGGGCGGCGGGAGCTCAGATCGAAGATTGGAGAGAATTTTATATTGCGCCGCCTAGTTCTCGTCTCGCCCGACATTCCATCAGAGGTGCTGCTGTTCGGCCGCAGCAATGCGCTGCATTCGTCATTGATCCGCTTTCAGGAGGCCCATCTTTTCTCCAACGAAGGCGACGAAGTTTTGCGCGACATTTCGACGACGGCGAATTTCTTTTCGCTGCCGACGAAGAGCCGCAGGTTCGGCTATCGGCTCGGCAATGTCGGCGTGCTGACCGGCTGGGGCCTTTCCGAACAGCTGACGCTCGGCAATCTGCGCGTCGGCGCGCGCACCCTTTACCAGCTTTACGCGGAACTCGACGCCGTGCAGTCGGAAGAATCATTCGCTCAAAGGCTGACCTATTTCGACTGTACTGACAGCATCGACGCCGAGGGACATGGGGTGGTGACGGACGCTGCGCCCGGCGTGTCGCCGAATCTATCCTGGCTTGGACATCTGCGCCTGCTTTGGGTCTATGTCAGAGGCGAGGTTGACGTCCACTCCGGCTATTTCCTGAAGCCCAGCCTCGTGCGCGAGCTGATTTATCGCTTCGCCGCCATCGGCTATGGCGACGCCGAGAGGCTTTACGGCGGTCTCGGAGCGTTGAGCACGGAATGTGAAAAATATCAGATCAAGGCGCTGAAAGCGGGCCCGCACAGCATCGCCGCCGCCGCGGCGGAGGACGCGAAAGCGGCCGCGTCGCCATGATCGGCCTCATCGTCGCGCTCTTCAGCGTGCTGCTGCCGCTGGCGCATCTGGCGCTAAGCAAAGTCCCAAGGACTCGCGCGCGCGTCGTTCGCCTGCTGCTGCTTTACGCGCTGGTTCTCGACGTCGGCGTCATCGGCCTGCCGCTCGGCTTCGTCCCGCATGTGTTCTTCGCCGATGAAACCGCGCGCAGCATCGGCTGGCCGCCGGGCAGCCCGTTCCAGTTCGAAGTCGGCGTTCACGACGGCGCCTGGGGCGTTCTCGGTTTTCTCTGCATTTGGATCCGCGGCGCCTTCTGGCTCGCCACCGGGCTTGGATGGTCGTTGTTCATGCTCGGGGCGACCTATGGGCACATCGAGCAGACGCTTCGCGCAGGGGACTATGCGCCCTACAACTTTTTGACGATTTTCTCCGACGGCTTTATCGCGGTATGGCTGCTCCTGCTGCTTTACCTTCGCCATCGATGGGACGCGGAGAAAGGCTAGGCGCAGATGAAGGGCCGCGCGGATTCACGCATGCGGCGACCGAATGCCGTCAGAGGGTGAGATGGAAACAAAGCTCGATGAAATCGCCGAGCGCATCTATCGTCTGTCGACATTTGTGCCGGAGATCGCGGCGCCCGCCGGATTCACCTTCAACCAGTTCCTCATCGACGCCGACGAGCCGCTGCTGTTTCACTGCGGGCCGCGTTCGCTGTTTCCGTTCGTCTCGAAGGCCTTGGCCGCGATCATGCCGATTGAGCGACTGCGCTGGATTACCTTCGGCCATGTCGAAGCCGATGAATGCGGCGCGATGAATCTCTGGCTCGCCGCGGCGCTGCAGGCGCAGGTGGTTCATGGCCAGACCGCCTGCATGGTGTCGCTCAACGATCTCGCCGACCGGCCGCCGCGCGCGCTTACGGACGGCGAGATTTTGGATATCGGCGGAAAGCGCGTGCGTTACATCGATACGCCGCATGTGCCGCATGCGTGGGAATCGGGGCTGATCTATGAGGAGACGACCCGCACGCTTTTTTGCGGCGATCTCCTCACGCAAATCGGTCAAGGACCGGCCGTCACGACGGAGAGCGTGCTTGAAGCGGCGATGACGGCGGAGAACGCCTTCCAGGCCACGTCGCTGACGCCGATGACCGGCCCGACGATCCGCATGCTCGCGGCGATCGAGCCCCGTCGCCTCGCCGTGATGCACGGCTCGAGTTTTGAAGGCGACTGCGCCGCCCTACTCTCGCAGCTCGCGGATTTTTATGAAGCGGCGCTTGCGACGAAGAGTTCGCGCTCACCCTCCCCTTGAGGGGGAGGGTGAAAGCGCGCAAGTGGGATCGAACGCGATCGTCGAGAGAGTTTTCGTCGAGCTTCGTGCATCGGTTAGCCACCCTCCCCTATCAGGGAGGGTCGCATTGCGAAGCAATGCAGGGTGGGTGAAGGCGCAGACGCATCGACGCCCTCTCGATCCTGCGGTAAGACTTCGAAGCAAAAGTCGAAGGAAACATGCAACGCTTCTTCGTCGCTCTCGCCGCCTGTCTCGCCAACGTCTTTCTCCTCGCCGCGCCGGCGCAGGCGGAAAAGCTGCGTATCGCGCTGCAGAAGACCGGCACGCTCGGCTGGGAACTTGCCGTCGCTAAGGCGTTCGGCCTCGATACGGAAGCCAAGCTCGACATCGACGCCACCGAGCTCGCCTCGACCGACGCCGGCAAGATCGCCATCCAGGGCGGCGGCGCCGACCTCATCATCTCCGATTGGCTATGGGTCGCCCGCCAGCGCGCCCAGGGCGCGAAGCTGACCTTCTACCCGCACTCATCGGCGATCGGCGCGGTGATGACCAAGAACCCCGCGATCAAGAGCGTCAAGGACCTCGTCGGCAAGAAACTTGGCGTCGCCGGCGGGTCGCTCGACAAAAGCTGGCTGATGCTCAAAGCCTATGCGCTAAAGAACGGCGTCGATCTCGACAAGACCGCGACGGTGCTGTACGGCGCGCCGCCGCTCATCGCCGAAAAGGCGTTGCAGGGCGAGGTCGATGCGGCGCTCGAATTCTGGAATTTCGCCGCCGATCTTGAAGCGCAAGGCTTCAGGCGCGCCGTCGAGCTCACCGACGTCGAAAAGGCGCTCGGCGCCAAGGGCGACGTCGTCGTCACCGGCTATGTCTTCGACGAAGATTTCGCGGCGAAGAACAGGGACGCGCTGGCGCGGTTCTTCTCGATGACGAAGAAAGCCAAGGAGCTGATCGCGACATCCGACAGGGCCTGGAGCGCAGTCATCGCGCAGCGCCTCGGCGGCAAGGACGCCAAGACAGTCGACGTCTACCGCAAGCGCTATGTCGCCGGCGCGCCGAAACGCTCGATCGCGCAGGAAGAGGCCGACGCCCGGACGCTCTACGGCGCGCTCGCCGCGCTTGGCGGCGCAAAGCTTGTCGGCCCCGGCAAAACGCTCGATCCCGGAACCTTCTACAAGGACGCCAAGGGCAAGCCGCGTTGATCCGTTTCATCTCGCTTGCGGCTCTGCTCCTGCTTTGGCAAATCGGCGCGTCTCTGTCCGATCCGCGCCGACTTCCCGGACCGATGGCCGTTTTCGAGAAGATTTATGAAGAGGCGGTCTCCGGCGGGCTGTTCTTCAATCTCACGATCACGCTGGCGCGCGTCGTCGCCGCCTTCGCTCTCGCCATGAGTTTCGGCACGGCGATCGGCTATGTCATGGGTCGCAACAAGCTCGCCGACCGGCTGCTCGATCCCTGGCTCATCACGCTGCTCAATCTGCCGGCGCTGGTCGTCATCGTGCTCGCCTATGTCTGGGCCGGCCTCACGGAAGTCGCCGCGATCGGCGCCGTCGCGCTCAACAAGCTGCCCAACGCCATCGTCGTCGTGCGCGAAGGCGCGCGGGCGCTCGATCCGCATCTTGAGGACATGGCGCATGTCTTTCGCTTTTCGCCCGCCGCGCGTCTCAAGCATCTCGTCCTGCCGCAGCTCGCGCCCTATCTTGCGGCGGCGACGCGCTCCGGCCTGTCGCTCGTCTGGAAGATCGTCCTCGTCGTGGAGCTGCTGGGGCGTTCCAACGGCGTCGGTTTTGAAATCAACATGGCCTTTCAGCTCTTTGACATGAAGCTTCTGCTTGCTTACGCGCTTCCCTTCGTCGCGCTGATGCTCGGCGTCGAAACGATTCTGGTGCAGCCTCTTGAACGACACGTCTCGCGCTGGCGGCGCGGCGTCTCTCGACGTCTCGATCGCGTCTAAGGATTATCATTCCGCCGGCGGCAGCCCGCTTCGCGCGCTGGAAGATTTGCGGCTGACGCTGCCCGCGGGACAGGCGGGCGCGGTCGTCGGCCCTTCCGGCTGCGGCAAGACGACTCTGCTGCGGCTCATCGCCGGACTCGACAAGGACTTCGTCGGAACGATCGTCGTGCCCGAACACGGCCGGCTCGGCATGGTTTTCCAAGAGCCGCGATTGCTGCCCTGGCGCAGCGTCATCGACAATATCCGCATCGCCGCGCCGCATGCGCGCGAAGACGACATCGCCGCGCTTCTCGACGAACTCGGGCTTGCCGAGCACGCATCGCATTTCCCGCGCGAACTTTCGCTGGGGCTCGCCCGACGCGTCGCGCTCGCGCGCGCGCTCGCCGTCAAGCCGGACCTGCTGCTGCTCGACGAGCCGCTTGTGTCGCTCGACGCGGCGCTGGCCAAGGATCTGCGCGAGATGATCGCAAGGCTCATCGACGAGCGGCGCATCACCACGCTGATCGTGACTCACGATCTGCGCGAGGCGATTGCGCTCGCGGACAGGATATTCCTTTTATCACCGCGTCCGGCTCGCGTCGTCGCGACGCTCGATGTGCCGACGCCACGAAGAGCGTTGGCGAGAGAGACGGCGGAGAGGCTCGAGACCCAGGCGCGAAACGCGCTTGCCGTCGCGCGCGCCGGGCCGCAGCAAGAAAAACATTAGGCGCGCGCCTGTCCGGCGCTCCGCGGGGCGCCCTCACCAGGGAAGCTCTTCACCGCGATAGTCGAGATAGCGGCGCGTATCGACGAGCGTCAGCGACTCGACGGTTCGAATGATGCCCGCCACGCTGTCGCGCACGTCGAGCGGCGCGTTCGGCCCGCCCATGTCGGTGCGCACCCGACCCGGACTGAGGGCGACGACGATGACGCCTTCCGCCTTCAGATCGTCAGCGAGACATTGCGCGATCTTGTTCAACCCTGCTTTCGAAACGCGGTAGGCGACATTGACCGTCCCGCCCAGCGACATCGAGCCCAATCTGCTGGTCATCAACACGATGCGGGGATGGGCGCTCCGCTTCACCAGCGGCAGGAAGGCCTGAACGACGCGCAGCGGGCCGAGCGTATTGATCGAGAGTAGATCGAGCGTGCCTTCGAAATCCATGTCGGTCGAGGATTGGCGCTGCGGCCCATAGGCGCCGGCGTTGGCGATCAGCACGTCGATCGGATCGGAGACTTGCGCGGCGGCGGCCTCGATCTCGGCCTCATTGCGCACGTCGAACTGCAAGGGCGCCGCCTGCGGCGCTGCCGCTTTCAGCGCCGCCAGGCCCGCCGCGCTGCGCACGCTCGCGGTCACGCGCTCCCCTCGCGCCGAAAGCTGACGCGCAGTTTCAAGTCCGATCCCGCGGCTGGCGCCGACAATGAGCCAATGAGACATATCGCTGTTCTGGCGCGCCTCCCAATCCTCACCAATATAGAGCGAGCGAAGGCTTGGGGCAGGCGCCACAGCTCTGGTGAGTTCGTGCGACTTTTTGCGGAGTGCAGACCGATTTGGCGTGACCGGCCTGAAAGGCGCGGCGCGCTTCTTGCGCCGCGTCGTTCAATCGTTCCTCGGATTCTGGAGCCGTTACGCGGCCGGCGCAGGCGTCGACTCGATGCGCGCGACGCCGTCGCGCACCGCCGCCTGCACCTTCTCGAAGGCGCGCACCTCGATCTGCCGCACGCGCTCACGCGACACGCCGAATTCCTCGGAGAGCGTTTCGAGCGTGAGAGGATCATCCGAAAGCCGCCGCGCCTCAAAGATGCGCCGCTCGCGCGGATTGAGCACGTCAAGCGCGCCGCGCAGCGCCTTCAGGCGATTGTCGCTTTCTTCGTGGGCGACGAGCAGATGCTCCTGATCGACGCTGTCGTCGACGAGCCAGTCCTGCCATTCGCCTTCGCCCTCCTCGCGCAATGGCGTATTGAGCGAAGCGTCGCCGCCCATGCGGCGATTCATGTCGATGACGTCCTGCTTGGACACGCCAAGCCGATGCGCGATCTTTTCGACGTTCTCAGGCCTGAGGTCGCCTTCTTCGAAGGCGGAGATGCGGCTCTTGGCCTTGCGAAGATTGAAGAAGAGCTTCTTCTGGCTCGCGGTGGTGCCCATTTTGACGAGCGACCAGGAGCGCAAAATATACTCTTGGATGGAGGCGCGGATCCACCACATTGCATAGGTCGCGAGGCGGAAGCCACGCTCGGGCTCGAAGCGCTTGACGGCTTGCATGAGGCCGACATTGCCTTCGGAAACGATTTCGCCGATCGGCAAGCCGTAGCCGCGATAGCCCATGGCGATCTTCGCCACGAGCCGCAGATGCGACGTGATCAGCTCCTGCGCGGCCTTAGCGTCTTCATGCTCGCGCCAGCGCTTGGCGAGCATATATTCCTGCTGCGGCTCCAACATTGGAAACCGCCTGATTTCAGATAGATAGCGGGCTAGGCCGTCTTCTGAGACGATTGGCAAGGCATTCGCCATAAGTCCCTCCTGGCGAACCCCCTGAGTATGGCGGGTCCGCAAAGCGCGGCCACGAAACGCCGGCCGCGACAGGGGGACATTATAGGGCGCCCCTACAGGGCTGGAAAATGACAATTGCGTGAAGGGAGGCTAAAGCACGGATTAAGATTCAGCAATGTGAATGGCGCGCTCAAAAGAACAGTCACGCCACTTTGGCGACTCGCACGGGCAATGAAATCGTCTCAAGTGTGGTGAGATCGAGTTTTTTCGAGGCGTGGTCGATATCGAGTCCGACCACGTCGCCAGACGCGTCAATATCCACATTGAGGCCCGACACAACCTCTCGCGTCTCCGTTCCTGGACCGGACTTCAATTCTATGTAGAGACTGTCGGTCTCAGGGTAGTAGTGCAGTTTCATTGGTCTTCTTTCCTAAAGTCTCGGTCAAAAAAGGCGTTGTGCAGGGTTTCGCCGTCCTCGAGGGTGATGACCCTCAATATTCGCTCATTTCCGTCGCGTGTGTCGACCACCGATCCCCAATGACGAAGCCGACCATCTGGTTGGACCAGCCGATTTAGCGGTGACGCTATAACGGCCCTGCACATCGACTCACTAATATAGGGTCGCTTGCGCGCAGCACTTGTTCAGAAAAATAGCGCGTCGACTTCATCACGCCGTCCATGTCAACGAATCGATTCGATGGCCATTTCGCCCGAATTCACTTCGACATCCCGCCGAGCACGCCGCGCAGAATGTGGCGCGCGATCTGTGTGCCGGCGGAGCGCGCCGCCGATTGGATCGCGGCGCGCGCCGCAAGTTCCGCGGGCGACATGCGCTTCTTGTCGCCCTTGCCAAAAATGCCGCCCAATATGCCGCCGAGCGCGCCGAGCAGACCGCCCCCTGCGCCGCTTTCGGCTTCGCCCTTGGCGGCGCGCGCCTGCAGCATTTCGAAGGCGGATTCGCGATCGACCATCGTGTCGTATTTTCCCCCGAAGGCGCTCGCCGCCATGACGGCCGTCCGCTCCTGCGGCGATATCGGTCCAACGCGGGCGGACGGCGGCGCGATCAGCGTTCGTTCGACGACTTCCGGCGTTCCCTTGGCGTCAAGCATGGACACCAGCGCTTCGCCGACGCCAAGCTGCATGATCGCCTCGGCTTCCTCGAGGGCGCGATTGTCGCGAAACGTCTCGGCGGCGGCGCGCACCGCCTTCTGATCGCGAGGCGTGAATGCGCGCAGCACATGTTGGATGCGGTTGCCGAGCTGGCCCAGAACCGTATCCGGCACGTCGAGCGGATTTTGCGTGATGAAATAAACGCCGACGCCTTTCGAGCGGATGAGACGCACGACCTGCTCAATCGCGGACAGCAGCGCCTTCGGCGCGTCGTTGAACAGAAGATGCGCCTCGTCGAAGAAGAAGACGAGCTTCGGCTTGTCGAGATCGCCGACTTCCGGCAGGGCTTCGAACAGCTCGGAAAGCATCCAAAGAAGGAAGCTGGCATAGAGCCGCGGCGCGCGCATGAGCTTGTCTGCGGCGAGAATATTGATGACCCCGCGTCCGTCGCGATCGAGTCGCAGGAAATCCATGATGTCGAGCGCCGGCTCGCCGAAGAAATTTGCGCTGCCTTGCGTCTCCAAGACCAACAGCTGGCGCTGAATGGCGCCGACGCTCGCGGGCGCAACATTTCCGTATTTCTGTTTGTAGGCCGCGGCGTTCTCCGCAACATGCGCGAGCATCGCCCGCAGATCCTTCAAATCGAGCAGCAACATGCCCTGCTCGTCCGCAACCCTGAAAACGACATTCAGAACGCCCTCTTGGACGTCGTTCAAATCGAGCAGGCGCGACAGCAGCAGCGGCCCCATTTCCGAAATGGAGGCGCGAACAGGGTGTCCCTGTTCGCCGAAGACATCCCAAAAGGCGACGGGAAACCGATCGGGCTCGTAAGCAACGCCAATCTCCTTGGCGCGCGCGACGAAGGCCGACTTGCCTTCGCCCGGCTGCGACAGTCCCGCGAGATCGCCTTTGACGTCGGCGAGAAAGACGCAGGTTCCGGCGTTGGAGAAACCTTCGGCGAGCAACTGCAGCGAAACAGTTTTGCCGCCGCCGGTTGCGCCGGCGATCAAGCCGTGGCGATTGCCCAGCGCGAGCAGAAGGTAATGGTAAGCGCGCGGTTTCCCCTCCGTTACGCTTGCGCCGACGAGGATTTTGCCTGGAGCGGGGCTCGGAGTTTCGCTCATGGTTAAAGCGCTTTCACAGTCAGGAATCGCATTTGCGCGAAGCTACACCATCGGCGCGGGACGCGCATATCCGCCCGTTCGACGCCGCACAGGCGCCGACAGCGCTTGGCGAATGCAAAAGGGCGGGATAAGTTCCCGCCGGGAGAAGGTCCAATGAAGCTACGCTTGGCGATGATCGGCGTCATCGCCGCCGCCGGCGTCGCGCAGGCGGTCGGCGCAACGAAGCCGCGAACGGCACCGGCGAAGCTGGCGCAAACCGTCGATCTGGAGAACCAGCGTCCCGTGCCGCTGAAAAGCTTCGAGATCGTCATGGCGGCAAAAGACAAGAACCCGGAAGCCATCGTCGGCAAGCTCGATAAGCCGCTGGCCGCCGGAGGCCGCATGCGGTTTCCGATCACCGGCGCCAGAGGTTGCCGCTTTGAGGCGCGTTGGGCGTTCGACGACGCGAAGGATTCTGGCGACGTGGACTTATGCAATGACGCCCATATAGTTTTCGCGGACTGATCCTCTTCGCGGTTCGCTAAGCGGACCCGCTGCGGCGCGCGCCGCCCACGACAACAATCAGGAAACGCACGATGGCCAACGGATCGAAGGGTGGCGCAAAGGGAATGAAGCGCAATGCAAAGGGCGCACAATCCGCCAGCGGACCAGGCATATCGAGGCCGCTGCTGATCGGCGTCGGCGCTGTCTTCGCGCTCATATTCGGCGCCTTTGTCTACTTCACCAGCGGCAAGCCCACGACGTCGACGGAAATCATCGGCGGACCTTTTCAGCTCACCGCGCATACCGGGCAGCAGGTGACCGAGCAGGATTTTCTCGGCCGCCCCTTCCTCGTCTTCTTCGGCTATACGCACTGTCCCGATATTTGTCACACCACGCTCTTCGAGATGTCGGAGATCTTGCGGGCGATGGGACCGGACACGAAAGTCGGCGCGCTGTTCGTCACCGTCGATCCGGAGCGGGACACGCCCGAGGCTCTCAAAGACTATCTCTCCAATTTCGATCCGCGCATCATCGGCGTCACCGGTCCGCGCGCTTCGATCGATCCCGTGTTGCGGGAATATCGCATCTTCTCTAAGCGTGCGCCCGGCAAGGACGAGGACTATTCCGTCGACCACACCACCGTCGTCTATCTGATGGACAAGAACGGCCGCTTCGTAAGCCCGTTCAACGTGGCGCGACGCCCTGCCGAAGCCGCGCGTGAGCTTGAACGCCATCTGTAGCGCTCGCAGTCGCCCGCATCGCAGAGCGCGCAAAAAAGCAACGCAAGGGAAATATTTTCATCAGGCCGCAATTTTGGAACTCGCGACTCATATGGCGTTTGCGCTAGCATGAGCGCCATGCTTCGACTCCTGCGCGAAGGACCGGCGCCAACTGGCGGCGCGTCGATTCTCACATTGGTCCACGCCGGCGAAACAATCCTCGTCGCTTTGCGTCGGTCACAGAATGCGCGGCGATTCACTTTGCGCGTGCGCTTCGCCGCACGCGATGCGGTGTTGACGATGCCGAAGCGGGCATCATTGCGCGATGCGCGAGATTTCGCTCAGCGCCACGCCGCCTGGATCGCTTCGCGTCTCGACAGGCTTCCTGCAACCATTCCCTTCGCGCATGGTTCGGTCGCGCCTCTTCGCGGCGTCGATCATATGATCGCCCATCATCCGGACCGCCGCGGGGTCACCTGGATCGAGCCAAGAGACGACGCCGAGGCTCCCTTCGCGCTTTGCGTCGCCGGTCAGACCGAACATGTGCACCGCCGCGTTCAGGATTATTTGAAGCGGGAGGCGCGGCGTGACCTTGAAGAGGCGGTCGCCCGCCATACCGGCGCACTCAGTCTGCCGCCCCGCGGCGTCGGCCTGCGCGATCCGATCAGCCGATGGGGATCATGTTCGGCTTCCGGCTCGCTGAACTTTTCCTGGCGGCTGATCATGGCGCCGCCGTTCGTCCTCGATTACCTCGCCGCCCACGAGGTCGCGCATCTCGTGCATCTCGACCATTCGCCGCGATTTTGGAAGTTGACGCGGCGGCTTTGCGCCGACACGGATCGCGCCGAAGCTTGGCTCTCCGCCCATGGCGCGCACCTCCACAAATATGGAGCCAAGGCGCGATGATCGACCGCCGCGGCCTGCTCAGACTCGCCCTGCTCCTGACCCTCCCGCTGTCGCATGCCGCGACAGCGCTGGCGGAAGAGCCGCGCAGACGCCTGCTCGTTCTCGATTTCGAGCTGGTCGACACGTCAAACGAACCTGTTGACCAAAGCGCCGAACATGCAAAAAGACTGGCGCGGGCGCGTGACGACATCGGCGCGGGACTCGCCGCGCGGCGCGTCTATGACGTCGTCGATCGGGCCCCCATCGCGGCGGATCTCGACGCGATCTTGAAACAAACCTACATTCGCACCTGCAACGGCTGCGAGTTGACGCTTGCCGCCAAGGCCGGCGCCGATCTCGTTCTGACGGGCGTCGTCAACAAGGTCAGCACGCTGATCCTCAGCATGGGCGTTTCAATCGCGCGCGTCTCGACGGGCGAACTGATCTATCATCAGGGGTTCGATTTTCGCGGCGACAATGATCAATCCTGGGCGCGCGCGACAAAGTTCTTCGTCGATCGCATCGCCCGCGATCCACCGAATTGAGCGAAGGAGGCCCGTATGAGCCAGAGCGCTGGCTGTGAGCCGACGGCGACGTCGCGCCCGCCCTGGTCCATGGTGGCGCAAGCCCGCACGCGCGGCGCCTTGCTTGACGCCCTCGTGCGTCGGGCGCAGGCGCTGCCGCCCATCCGCATGGGCGTCATCCACCCTTGCGACGCGCGCTCGGTCGAAGGCGCGATCGCCGCGCGCGACAAAGGGCTGATCGTCCCGACTCTTATCGGACCGCGGGCGAAGATCGAGGCGGCCGCGCGCGCAAGCGGCGTCTCGCTCGAAGGCGTCGAGATCGTCGACGCGCCACACAGCCACGCTGCCGCCGATCAGGCGGTGGAGCTCGTGCGCCGCGGCCGGCTGCACGCGCTGATGAAAGGCGCGCTGCACACGGACGAACTGATGACCGCGGTCATACGCGACGGCGC
Source organism: Methylocystis sp. (assembly GCF_051062815.1). GTDB lineage: Bacteria > Pseudomonadota > Alphaproteobacteria > Rhizobiales > Beijerinckiaceae > Methylocystis. Next base: position 51,941 of record NZ_JBPFDU010000044.1, read on the forward strand.
CGGATTGCGCACGGACCGGCGGATCAGCCATGTCTTTGTGATCGACGCGCCGTATTATCACAAATTGCTGCTCGTCACCGACGCGGCGATCAATATTGCGCCGACGCTCGACGCCAAGCGCGACATCGTGCGCAACGCCGTCGATCTCGCACACGCGATCGGCATCGAACGTCCCAAGGTGGCGCTGCTTTCGGCCGTCGAGACGATCGAGGGGAAAATCCCGTCGACGATCGAGGCGGCGGCGCTCTGCAAGATGGCCGACCGCGGCCAGATCGCCGGGGCCGACCTCGATGGCCCTTTGGCCTTCGACAACGCCATCTCGCGCGAGGCGGCCGACGCCAAGCACATAGAGTCCGAGGTCGCCGGCGACGCGGACATACTGGTCGCGCCCGATCTCGAGGCAGGCAATATTTTGGCGAAGCAGCTCGTGTTCCTGGGCGGCGCCGATACGGCCGGGCTGGTCCTCGGCGCGCGCGTCCCGATCGTGCTGACGAGCCGCGCCGACGACGTCGATTCGCGCGTCGTCTCTTCGGCGCTGGCGCAGATTTTCACGCATCGGCCGCGCGCCGCGCCATAGAGCGCGCTGCGAAAAAGTGGGACCCGGTTTTTTTGCGCAGAGCGGGCGCGTCCAAATGCAGCGCGATCTAGCGTTCTCGACAGAACGCCCCCCGCGTGGCAGAACGCAGCGCAAGATTTCCCGAAAAGGGCGGCTGACCTTCGCCCACATGCTTCGAGACGGCTCCTGCGGAGCCTCCTCAGCATGAGGGCGCAAGCGGCGCGCTTTACGTTTCCTCATCCTGAGGAGCCCGCGGAGCGGGCGTCTCGAAGGACGCGGAAACGTCCACATTAGAAACCAATATGACCGACCTCGCCAAACTCGAAGAAGACACGCTGCGCCAGATCGACGAGGCCGCCAACGAGGCGGCGCTCGAAGCCGTGCGCCTCGCCTCGCTCGGCAAGAAGGGAGCAATCTCGGCGCTGCTCGCGACGCTGGGCAAAATGTCGCCCGAGGAGCGCAAGACCGAGGGCGCGAAGATCAACGCGCTGAAAGACAAGGCGGCCGAAGCGATCGCCGCGCGGCGCGAGCAGCTTGCCGAAGCGGCTTTGGAGACGCGCCTTACGGCCGAGACGCTCGATATGACGCTGCCTGCGCCGGCGGGTCCGCTGCAACGCGGGCGCATCCACCCGATTTCGCAGGTCACGGACGAGCTCTCCATCATCTTCGCCGATATGGGCTTCGCCGTCGCCGAGGGGCCGGACATCGAGAGCGACGACTATAATTTCACCAAGCTTAACTTCCCCGAGGGGCATCCGGCGCGGGAGATGCAGGACACGTTCTTTCTGACCGCCGAGTCAGGAGAGAAACGGCTGCTGCGCACCCATACGAGCCCGGTGCAGGTGCGCACCATGCTGTCGCAGGCGCCGCCGATCCGAGTCATCTGCCCTGGCCGGGTCTATCGCTGCGACTTCGACCAGACGCATACGCCGATGTTCCATCAGATCGAAGGTCTCGTCATCGATGAGACGACTCATCTTGGGCATCTCAAATGGACGCTGGAAGAATTCCTAAGGAGCTTCTTTGAGGTGAAGGGGGTCAAGCTGCGCTTTCGTCCCTCCTTCTTCCCCTTCACCGAACCGTCGATGGAGGTCGACGTTCAGTGCCGGCGCCAGGGCGGCGACATCCGCTTCGGCGAGGGCGAAGACTGGATGGAGATTCTGGGCTGCGGCATGGTGCATCCCAATGTGCTGCGAAACTGCGGCATTGATCCCGACCGCTATCAGGGCTTCGCCTTCGGCGTCGGCGTCGACAGGCTGGCGATGCTGAAATATGGCATGTCGGATCTGCGCGCCTTCTTCGACGCCGACACGCGCTGGTTGGAGCACTATGGTTTCAGGCCGCTCGACTTCCCGACGCTGGCGGGCGGGTTGAGCGGCTAACGATAATTCGCCGCGTCATGGCCGGGCTTGTCCCGGCCATCGACGTAGCGCCGAAAAATAGAGACACGAAACGCTATGGTGCTGCTCTCCTTCGTCAGCGTTGTGCCGAATCGCGTGGATGCCCGCGACGAGCGCGGGCATGACGGCCCCTTAGCTCCAGCACTCGACAACGTCAAAGTTCGCAACTGATGAAACTCACCCTCTCCTGGCTCAAGGAACATCTCGACACGTCGGCCTCGCTCAGCGAGATCGTCGAGACGCTGACGCGCATCGGCCTTGAGGTCGAACATGTGCACGACCCCGCCGCGCAGCTGAAAGATTTCACCATCGCGAAAGTGATCGAGGCGAAGCCGCATCCAAACGCCGACCGTTTGCGCGTCTGCATGGTCGACATGGGCGCCGGCGCGCCGGTTCAGGTCGTCTGCGGCGCGCCCAACGCCCGCACCGGCATGAAGAGCGTCTTCTCGGCGCCAGGAACATATATTCCCGGCAAGAAGATCACGCTCGGCAAGGGCGTCATCCGAGGCGTCGAATCGCTCGGCATGCTCTGCTCTTCCGCCGAACTCGAACTTTCCAACGATCATGAAGGGATCATCGATCTGCCCGAGGACGCGCCGGTCGGCGCCGTCTATGCGCAATGGGCCGGGCTCGACGATCCCATTATCGAGATCAATCTGACGCCGAACCGTCCGGACGCCGCCGGCGTCTACGGCATCGCGCGCGACCTCGCGGCGGCGGAGCTGGGCGTCCTCAAGAACAAGGACATTCTGCCCGTCGAAGGCAAGTTCCCCTGCCCCATCGGCGTGACGCTCGACTTTAACGGAGAGGACCAGCATTTCGCGCCCTTCTTCGGCCTGCGTCTGGTGCGCGGCGTCAAGAACGGACCGAGCCCCGCCTGGCTGCAGTCGCGGCTGCGCGAGATCGGCCTTCGCCCGATCAACGCGCTGGTCGACATCACCAATTTTTTGACATTCGATCGCGCGCGGCCGCTGCATGTCTTCGACGCGAAAAAGGTGAAGGGCGATCTCGTCGTGCGGCGCGCGACGATGGGCGAGACGCTGCTCGCCCTCGACGGACGGACATACGAACTCGACGAGAGCATGGTCGTCATCTGCGACGACGACGGGCCGGAATCGCTTGCGGGCGTCATGGGCGGCGAGGCCTCAGGCTGCGATGACTCGACGACCGACGTGCTGATCGAGACGGCGCTCTGGGACCCGATGAATATCGCGCACACCGGCCGCAAGCTCGGCATTGTCACCGACGCGCGCTACCGGTTCGAGCGCGGCGTCGATCCCGCCTTTGCGCTGGCGGGGATCGAACTCGCGACGCAGTTCGTGCTGGAATTCTGCGGCGGCGAGCCGTCGGAGCTCACGCTCGCCGGAGCGGTTCCACGCGAGCCGCGCGTCATCGGTTTTCCGTGGAGTGAGATCAACCGGCTGGCTGGGATCGATGTCGAGCCCGCGCGGGCGACGGTCATCCTCCAGCGCCTCGGCTTTACCGTCGAGAAAGCCGGCGACGACGACGCGCGCATCACCGTCCCCACATGGCGTCCGGATATCGAGGGCAAGGCCGACATCGTCGAGGAAGTCGTGCGCATGATCGGCGTCGACAATGTGCCCTCGACGCCGCTGCCGCGCGCCGAGGGCGTCGCGCCACCGGTCCTGACCATGATGCAGAAGCGCGCCCGCAACGCCCGCCGCGCGCTCGCCGGTCAGGGCCTCGTCGAGGCGGTGACGTGGTCCTTCGTCTCCAAGGAGCAGGCGGAGGCGTTTGGCGGCGGCAAGCCGTCGCTGGCGCTCGCCAATCCGATCGCCGCCGATCTTTCCGACATGCGGCCGAGCCTGTTGCCGGGCCTCGTGGCGGCCGCCGGCCGCAACGCCGCGCGTGGGCTTGGCGATCAGAACCTCTTCGAAGTCGGCCAGATCTTCTTCGACGCCACCGAGAATGGCCAGCGCCTGGCGGCGGCCGGCGTGCGGCGCGGACTCGCCGGAGCCGGGCGTCACTGGTCAGCGCCGGCGCGCGCGGCCGGCGCCTTCGACGCCAAGGCCGACGCCATGGCGCTGTTGAATGCGCTCGGCGTCGCGACCGGCGGCCTGCAGATCGTTTCCGGCGGGCCGGCATGGTTTCATCCTGGCCGCTCGGCGACGCTGCAATTCGGGCCGAAGACGATCGTCGGCCATTTCGGCGAATTGCATCCGCGCGCGCTGAAAATCATGGACGTCGAGGGACCCATCGCGGCTTTCGAGATTATTCTCGACGCGCTCCCCGCCCCCAAGGCGAAGCCGACGAAGATCAAGCCGAAGCTGGACATTTCCGATCTCCAGCCGGTTTCGCGCGATTTCGCCTTTATCGTCGATCGCTTAGCGGCGGCCGGCGATCTGGTGAAGGCGGCGCAGGGCGCCGACCGAACGCTGATCGCCGATGTCGCCGTCTTCGACGTCTATGAGGGCAAGGGCGTCCCGGAGGGCAAAAAATCGATCGGCCTCGCCGTCACGCTGCAGCCGCGCGAAAAGACCCTGACGGACGCGGAGATCGAGGCGGTGGCGCAGAAGATCGTGGCGGAGGCGCAAAAGAAATGCGGCGCGACGCTGAGGGGATGAGGGGCCGCCATCTCCAGCGACAGGAAGCCGTGCAGAGCCGTGAAGCGGCCGCTGGATGGCTATTTCGCGAAGCCCCTCGTCACGGCTTGACCGTGGCGATTGCGGCATTCCTTGCTGTCCTCGCTGCTCCGGCGCTCGCCGCGCCGCGAAGCATCGACGACTGCGAAGCGATCAAGGAAGCCGACGCCTACAACCGCTGCCTCGCCTCCTTCGGACCGACGCGCGGCCAGCACGGGGCGACCTATCCCGGCGTCGCCGCCGAGGGCGGCCACAGCGGGAAAGCTTCGGGCCGCGGCGCCTCTCGTCCCGCGTCGCGCTCGGGGCGCGCCGAGCTTTCGCGCGGGCGCGGCGGCCGCGTTCGGATGGAGTTCACGCCGGGGCGGCGGTAACGCCGCTGAACTGGGTGAGAAACATCGTTTTTCCCCTTGGCAAACTCCTCTACTCCCCTTAAATAGACGATCCGGGGCTGGCCAATCGACCTGCGGCCCCGTTTTCAGTTTTGAGCTTCCGCCTGACCCAAGTCCCTACAGGACCTAGGAAAAGGCGGTGGATAGGCCGGCGGACCCGGGGGTTCTCCCTCGTGTCCCGTCCGGCCATGTCCTGTCCGAGACTGCCGGCGCACGCAAGGGGTTTCAACCCTGTAGCGGCTCAATCGGCCCAAGGGAAGGCGGAGCGATCCGTCGTCTTGAAGGCGGCCTGCACAGACGGGGAAACCGGAATTTTAAAGGCCGCAAACGGGCTCCCCGCGAGCGTCCTTCGAATTTGGTTCGCGCCCCTTCAACCGCCGCGGCGTTGCGCCGTGACGGGGACAGGATCTACGGCGCCGCTCGCCTCAAGCGAGCGGCATGTCGCAACCGGCGGGATTCCCGCCAGTTAGAGAGAGCAACCGTGGACAGAGCGGAGAAAAAGGAAGCGGTCGCGGCGTTACGCGAAGTCTTTTCGAAGACCGGCGTCGTCGTCGTCGCTCACTACTCCGGCCTGACCGTGGCCCAGCTGCAAAACCTGCGCAAGCAGGCCCGCAATGCTGGCGCGACGGTCCAGGTCGCGAAAAACCGCCTCGCCAAGATCGCTCTCGATGGCGCCGACGTCGCCTCTATCGCGCCCCTGCTCAAGGGGCCGACCCTGATCGCCTATTCGGACGATCCGGTGGCGGCGCCGAAAGTCGCCGTGGCCTTCGCTAAGGACAACAACAAGTTTGTCATCCTCGGCGGCGCCATGGGCAAGACTGCTCTGAATCCGGACAGCGTCAAGTCGCTTGCGACGATGCCGTCCCTCGACGAACTGCGCGCCAAGCTCGTGGGCCTCATCCAGGCGCCCGCGACCAAGATCGCCCAGCTCTCGACCGCGCCAGCCGCCAAGCTCGCGCGCGTCTTCGGAGCCTACGCCAATCGAGACGCGGCCTAAGAGGCCGAGAACCAGACAAACCAAATTCAAAGGACGCAACAAATGGCAAATCTCGAAAAGATCGTCGAAGACCTCTCGGCGCTGACCGTCCTCGAGGCGGCTGAACTCGCGAAGCTCCTCGAAGAGAAGTGGGGCGTTTCCGCCGCCGCCGCCGTCGCCGTCGCCGCCGCTCCGGGCGCCGCCGCCGCCGCGCCGGTCGCGGAGGAGAAGACCGAGTTCAACGTGATCCTGGCCGCGACCGGCGAGAAGAAGATCGAGGTCATCAAGGAGGTCCGCGCGATCACCGGCCTCGGCCTGAAGGAAGCCAAGGACCTGGTCGAAGGCGCGCCCAAGCCCATCAAGGAAGGCGTGGGCAAGGACGAGGCCGAGAAGATCAAGGCCGCTCTCGAAAAGGTCGGCGCCAAGATCGAACTCAAGTAATTACTGCCGCCTCTGGCGGCGTCGAGATCGTCGCAGCCCCGGCGCGCCGGGGCTGCGACCAATGAAAAAAGAAGGCGCTCACGGACGCGGGACTCACGCCGCAATGACGAGCGCTTGACGGGCAAGGACCTCTCGCAGCGGGACGGTCGGCTCAACGAAGAAAGAGGCTCGAAAAGCGACATGGCTCAGACGTCGGCGAGAAAGTTCACCGGTCGCAAGCGCATCCGCAAATTCTTCGGACATATCCGCGAAGCGGCGGAAATGCCGAATCTGATCGAGGTCCAAAAGGCCTCCTACGATCAGTTCCTCCTTGTCGACGAGCCCAAAGGCGGCCGTCCCGACGAGGGGTTGCAGTCCGTCTTCAAGTCCGTCTTTCCGATCTCCGACTTCTCGCAGGTCTCCCTGCTCGAATTCGTGCGCTACGAGTTCGAACAGCCCAAATATGACGTCGACGAATGCCGCCAGCGCGGCATGACCTACGCTGCGCCGCTCAAAGTGACGCTGCGCCTCATCGTATTCGACGTCGATCCCGATACGCAGGCGAAGTCGGTCAAGGACATCAAGGAGCAGGACGTCTACATGGGCGACATGCCCTTCATGACGTCGAACGGCACCTTCGTCGTCAACGGCACCGAGCGCGTCATCGTCTCGCAGATGCATCGCTCGCCGGGCGTGTTCTTCGACCACGACAAGGGCAAGAGCCATTCTTCGGGCAAGCTGCTGTTCGCCGCCCGCATCATTCCCTATCGCGGATCCTGGCTCGACATCGAGTTCGACGCCAAGGACATCGTCTATGCGCGCATCGACCGCCGGCGCAAGATTCCGGTGACGTCGCTCCTGTTCGCGCTCGGCCTCGATGGCGAAGAGATTCTGTCGACGTTCTACAAGACGATCCTTTACACGCAGGACGGCGAGAACTGGCGCATGCCGTTCGACGCCGAGCGCATCAAGGGCGTGAAGGCCGTCGCCGATATGGTCGACGCCGACACGGGCCAGGTGATTCTCGAAGCCGGCAAGAAGCTCGCCGTGCGCGCCGCGCGCCAACTCGCCGAGAAGGGCGTGAAGGCGATTCGCGTCGCGCCCGAAGAGCTCTACGGCCAATATCTCGCGCAGGACCTCTTCGACCCCGCCACCGGCGAGATCTTCGCCGAAGCGGGCGACGAGATCACTGTGAAGACGCTGCCGTTGCTGATGGAAAAGGGCTTCGACGAGCTGCCGGTGCTCGACATCGACCACATCAATATCGGCCCCTACATCCGCAATACGCTCGCCGTCGACAAGAACTCGATCCGCGAAGAGGCGCTGTTCGACATCTATCGCGTCATGCGCCCGGGCGAGCCGCCGACGATGGACACGGCGGAAAACATGTTCCACTCGCTGTTCTTCGATCCGGAGCGCTATGACCTCTCGGCCGTGGGCCGCGTGAAGATGAACATGCGCCTAGATCTCGACGCTCCGGACACGACGCGGACGCTCCGCCGCGAGGATATCCTCGCGGTCGTCAAGGCGCTCGTCGATCTGCGCGATGGTCGCGGCGAAATCGACGACATCGACCATCTCGGCAACCGCCGGGTGCGCTCGGTCGGCGAGCTGATGGAGAATCAGTATCGCCTCGGCCTGCTGCGCATGGAGCGCGCCATCAAGGAGCGCATGTCTTCGGTCGACATCGACACGGTCATGCCGCAGGACCTGATCAACGCCAAGCCGGCGGCGGCCGCCGTGCGCGAATTCTTCGGTTCGTCGCAGCTGTCGCAGTTCATGGATCAGACCAATCCGCTGTCGGAGATCACGCATAAGCGTCGTCTCTCGGCGCTTGGTCCGGGCGGACTGACCCGTGAAAGAGCGGGCTTCGAGGTGCGCGACGTGCATCCGACGCATTACGGCCGCATCTGTCCGATCGAGACGCCGGAAGGTCCGAACATCGGCCTGATCAATTCGCTCGCGACATTCGCCCGCGTCAACAAATACGGCTTCATCGAAGCGCCGTATCGCCGCGTGCGCGACAGCAAGGTGACCGGCGAAGTCGCCTATCTGTCGGCGATGGAGGAGGCGAAATATCACGTCGCTCAGGCCAACGCGCAAGTCGACAAGGACGGCAATCTGACGGAAGACCTCGTGCTCTGCCGTCACGCCGGCGACGTCATGCTCGTGCCGCGCGAGAAAGTCGACGCGATGGACGTGTCGCCCAAGCAGCTCGTGTCGGTGGCCGCGGCGCTCATTCCGTTCCTTGAGAACGATGACGCCAACCGGGCGCTGATGGGTTCGAACATGCAGCGTCAGGCCGTGCCGCTCGTCAAGGCCGACGCGCCGCTCGTCGGCACCGGCATGGAGGCGATCGTGGCGCGCGACTCCGGCGCCGCCATCTCGGCGCGCCGCACCGGCGTGGTCGACCAGATCGACGCGACCCGTATCGTCATTCGCGCGACCGAAGAACTTGATCCGGGCAAGCCCGGCGTCGACATCTATCGGCTGATGAAGTTCCAGCGCTCGAACCAGTCGACCTGCATCAACCAGAAGCCGCTCGTTCGCGTCGGCGATCTTGTGGTGAAGGGCGACATCATCGCCGACGGTCCGTCGACCGACCTTGGCGATCTGGCGCTCGGGCGCAATGTGCTCGTCGCCTTCATGCCTTGGAACGGCTACAACTTCGAGGACTCGATCCTCCTCAACGAGCGCATCGTCAAGGACGACGTGTTCACCTCCATTCACATCGATGAATTCGAGGTGATGGCGCGCGACACGAAGCTCGGTCCGGAAGAAATCACCCGCGATATTCCCAACGTCTCGGAAGAGACGCTGAAGAATCTCGACGAGGCGGGGATCGTCTATATCGGCGCCGAAGTGCAGGCGGGCGACATTCTCGTCGGCAAGATCACGCCAAAGGGCGAAAGCCCGATGACGCCGGAAGAGAAGCTCCTGCGCGCCATCTTTGGCGAAAAGGCCTCCGACGTGCGCGACACGTCGCTGCGCGTGCCGCCGGGCGTTCAGGGAACGATCGTCGAGGTGCGCGTCTTCAACCGCCACGGCGTTGAGAAGGACGAGCGCGCCCAGGCGATCGAACGCGAGGAGATCGAGCGTCTCGCCAAGGACCGCGACGACGAACTCGCGATCCTGGACCGCAACGTCTATACGCGTCTCTGTGAAACGCTGATCGGCAAGGTCGGCATCGCCGGCCCGAAGTCGTTCAGGAAGGGCGAGAAGCTGACTCAGGCGATCCTCGACGAATATCCCCGCTCGCAGTGGTGGACCTTCGTCGTCGAGGACGACGCGCTGATGGGGTCGATCGAAGCCGTGCGCAAGCAATATGACGAGTCGAAGAAGGGGCTTGAAAACCGCTTCCTCGACAAGGTCGAGAAATTGCAGCGCGGCGACGAACTGCCGCCCGGCGTGATGAAGATGGTCAAAGTCTTCGTCGCGGTGAAGCGCAAGATCCAGCCCGGCGACAAAATGGCCGGCCGTCACGGCAACAAGGGCGTCGTTTCGCGCATTGTGCCGCAGGAAGACATGCCGTTCCTCGAGGACGGCACGCCTGTCGACATCGTGCTCAATCCGCTCGGCGTGCCGAGCCGGATGAACGTCGGACAGATTCTCGAGACGCATCTCGGCTGGGCCTGCGCCGGTCTCGGCAAGCAGGTCGGCCAGGCCGTCGACGCTTACTATCGCAGCAGAGACAGCAAGCCTTTGCGCAAAGCGTTGACGGAAATCTACGGCGACGATCCGGAACTCGCCTCGCTCAGCGAGACGAGTCTTGTGGAAGTCGGCAAGGATTTGAAGCGCGGGGTTCCGATCGCGACGCCGGTGTTCGACGGCGCGCGCGAGAAGGACATCGTCGAAATGCTGGAGAAGGCGGGACTGGCCTCGTCAGGTCAGGTGAGGCTCTTCGACGGACGCACCGGCGAGACCTTCGACCGCAAGGTGACCGTCGGCTACATCTATATGCTGAAGCTGCACCATCTCGTCGACGATAAGATCCACGCGCGCTCCATCGGTCCCTACTCGCTGGTCACCCAGCAGCCGCTGGGCGGCAAGGCGCAGTTCGGCGGTCAGCGCTTCGGCGAAATGGAGGTCTGGGCGCTCGAAGCCTATGGCGCCGCGTATACGCTGCAGGAGATGCTGACCGTGAAGTCGGACGACGTCGCCGGCCGCACCAAGGTCTATGAGTCGATCGTGCGCGGCGACGACACGTTCGAATCAGGCATTCCGGAAAGCTTCAACGTGCTCATCAAGGAGATGCGCTCGCTGGCGCTGAACGTCGAACTGACCAACGCGGAGCCGGAAGACGAAGAAGCGCCGCCGACGGCAGTCGAGGCGGCGGAGTAATCCCTGCCGATGAAGCTGCAGAACGTCATTGCGAGCGAAGCGAAGCAATCCTGGATTGCTTCGCCGTTTCGCTTCTCGCGGTGACGGCCTGAATAAGGATTTCACGGCGCGCGGAAAAAGGCTCGAAGCCGCATTCGCAGCGCCCTAGGAGAAGACCATGAATCAGCAAGAGGTCATGAATCTCTTCAATCCGGTCGTGGCGACGCAGGCCTTCGACCAGATTCAGATTTCGATCGCAAGCCCGGAGAAGATCCTTTCCTGGTCTTACGGCGAGATCAAAAAGCCCGAGACGATCAACTACCGCACGTTCAAACCCGAGCGCGACGGTCTGTTCTGCGCGCGCATCTTCGGTCCGATCAAGGACTATGAGTGCCTGTGCGGCAAATATAAGCGGATGAAATACAAGGGCGTCATTTGCGAGAAGTGCGGCGTCGAGGTCACCCTCGCGCGCGTGCGGCGTGACCGCATGGGCCACATCTCGCTCGCCGCGCCCGTCGCCCACATCTGGTTTCTGAAGTCGCTGCCCTCGCGCATCGGCCTGTTGCTCGACATGACGCTCAAGGATCTTGAGCGAATCCTCTATTTCGAGTCGTACATCGTCCTCGACGCGGGCCTGACGCCGCTCAAAGAGCGTCAGTTGCTGTCGGAAGACGAATATATGCGCGCGCAAGACGAATATGGCCAAGACACGTTCACGGCCATGATCGGCGCGGAAGCGATCCGCAAACTTCTTGAGTCGATGGACCTGGAAGCCATCGCGGCGTCGCTGCGCATCGAGATCTCCGAAGCGAAGACCGAGCTCAAGCCCAAGAAGCTGGCGAAGCGCCTCAAGATCATCGAGGCTTTCCTGCAGTCGGGCAACCGACCCGAATGGATGATCCTCAAGGAAGTTCCGGTCATTCCGCCGGATTTGCGTCCGCTCGTGCCGCTGGACGGCGGCCGCTTCGCGACCTCGGATCTGAACGATCTCTACCGCCGCGTCATCAACCGCAACAATCGTCTGAAGCGGCTGATCGAATTGCGCGCGCCGGACATCATCATCCGTAACGAGAAGCGCATGTTGCAGGAAGCCGTCGACGCGCTGTTCGACAACGGCCGCCGCGGACGGGTGATCACGGGCGCCAACAAGCGTCCGCTGAAGTCGCTCGCCGACATGCTGAAAGGCAAGCAGGGCCGCTTCCGTCAGAACCTGCTCGGCAAGCGCGTCGATTATTCCGGCCGCTCGGTGATCGTCGTCGGTCCGGAGCTGAAGCTGCATCAGTGCGGCCTACCCAAGAAGATGGCGCTCGAACTGTTCAAGCCCTTCATCTATTCGCGTCTCGACGCCAAGGGCTATTCGGCGACCGTGAAGCAGGCGAAGAAGCTCGTCGAAAAGGAAAAGCCGGAAGTCTGGGACATCCTCGACGAGGTCATTCGCGAGCATCCGGTGCTGCTGAATCGCGCGCCCACTCTGCACCGTCTCGGCATTCAGGCGTTCGAGCCGGTGCTGATCGAGGGCAAGGCGATCCAGCTGCATCCGCTCGTCTGCGCCGCCTTCAACGCCGACTTCGACGGCGATCAGATGGCCGTTCACGTGCCGCTGTCGCTTGAAGCGCAGCTTGAAGCGCGCGTGCTGATGATGTCGACGAACAACATCTTGCACCCGGCCAATGGTCAGCCGATCATCGTGCCGTCGCAGGATATCGTTCTCGGCCTCTATTATCTCACGCTCGAGCGCGACGGCGAACCCGGACAGGGCATGGCGTTCGCGAGCCAGGGCGAGATCGAGCACGCGATCGCCGCCAAGGCGGTCACGCTCCACACCAAGATCAAGGGCCGCGCCTGGACCTATGATGAGAAGGGCAAGCGCGTGTCGAAGATTTTCGACACGACGCCCGGCCGCATGATGCTCGGCCAGCTCATGCCCAGGCACGACAAGATTCCCTTCGACGTCGTCAACAAACTGATGACCAAGAAGGAAATCTCGAACATGATCGACACCGTCTACCGCAACTGCGGTCAGAAGGAGACGGTCATCTTCTGCGACCGCATCATGTCGCTTGGCTTCCGCGAAGCCTTCAAGGCGGGAATCTCCTTCGGCAAGGACGACATGGTCGTGCCGGAAAACAAGGAGGCGATCGTCTCCGAGACGCGCGCGGCGGCCAAGGAGTATGAGCAGCAATATAACGACGGCCTGATCACCCAGGGCGAAAAATACAACAAGGTCGTCGACGCCTGGATGAAGTGCACCGACAAGCTCGCCGAGGAGATGATGCAGCGCATCTCGTCGGTGAGCAAAGACGAGCATGGCCGCGACATGCCGATCAACTCGATCTATATGATGTCGCATTCCGGCGCGCGCGGCTCGCCGCAGCAGATGAAGCAGCTCGCGGCGATGCGCGGACTGATGGCCAAGCCCTCGGGCGAGATCATCGAGAGCCCGATCATCTCGAACTTCAAGGAAGGCCTCACCGTCCTTGAATACTTCAACTCCACGCATGGCGCCCGCAAGGGTCTCGCCGACACGGCGTTGAAGACCGCGAACTCGGGCTATCTCACGCGCCGCCTCGTTGACGTCGCGCAGGATTCCATCATCTCGTCGACCGACTGCGGCTCCCAGAACGGCATCCGCATGCGCGCGATCATCGACGCGGGACAGGTCGTCGCCTCGCTGACGTCGCGAATCCTCGGCCGCACCGCGGCGGAGGCTCTGATGTCGCAGGACGGCAAGACCGTGATCGTGCCGGCCGGCGAGATGATCCAGGAGCAGCACATCGACGCGATCAACGCCGCCGGCATTCAGGAGGTGAAGATTCGCTCGGTCCTGACCTGCGAGGCCAAGAACGGCGTCTGCGGCAAGTGCTATGGACGCGATCTGGCGCGCGGCACGCCCGTCAATATGGGCGAAGCCGTCGGCGTCATCGCGGCGCAGTCGATCGGGGAGCCGGGCACGCAGCTCACCATGCGCACCTTCCATATCGGCGGCGCGGCGCAGCTGGCTGACCAGTCCTTCATCGAGTCGAACTTCGAGGGCAAGGTGCATGTGCGCAACCGCCATCTCGCTCGCAACTCGGACGGCGATCTCATCGTCATGGCGCGTAACGTCGCCATCGTGATCCTCGGCCCGAACGGCGAAGAGCGGGCGGTGAACCGCCTCCTCTATGGCGCCAAGATGAAGGTCGACGAGGGCGACAAGGTGAAGCGCGGCCAGCGACTGGCCGAGTGGGACCCTTACACGCGTCCGATCATCAGCGAAGTCGACGGCGTCATCGGCTTCGAGGAACTCGTCGAAGGGCAATCGATGTCGGAGACGGTCGACGAATCGACCGGCATCACCAAGCGCATGGTCATGGACTACCGCCTCAACCTGCGTTCGGCGAGCCTGAAGCCCTCGATCCTCATCAAGGGCGCCGACGGCAAGATCGTCAAGCTGGCCCGCGGCGGCGACGCTCGCTACTTGCTGCCCGTCGACTCGATCATCGCCGTCGAACCCGGCGGCACGGTGAAGGCCGGCGACATTGTCGCGCGTATTTCGGTGGAGAGCGCCAAGACCCGCGACATCACCGGCGGTCTGCCGCGCGTCGCGGAGCTTTTCGAGGCGCGCCGTCCGAAAGATCACGCGATCATCGCGGAAATCTCCGGCACGGTCGCCTTCGGCAAGGACTACAAGAATAAGCAGCGCATCACCATCACGCCGACCGAGGAAGGCGCGGATCCGGTCGAATATCTGATCCCGAAGGGCAAGCATATCCATCTTCAGGATGGCGACGTCGTCGAGAAGGGCGATTACATCGTCGACGGCAATCCGGCGCCGCATGACATTCTGGCGATCAAGGGCGTGGAGGAGCTTGCGGCTTACCTCGTCAACGAGATCCAGGAGGTCTACCGGCTGCAGGGCGTCAACATCAACGACAAGCACATCGAAGTGATCGTGCGTCAGATGTTGCAGAAGATCGACATCGTCGATCCGGGCGACACCGGCTTCCTCGAAGGCGAGCAGGTCGACAAGCTGGAGCTCGAGGAGGCGAACGCCAAGGCGCTCGAGAATGGCGGCAAACCTGCGTCGGGCACGCCGGTGCTGCTCGGCATCACCAAGGCCTCGCTGCAGACGCGCTCCTTCTTCTCGGCCGCCTCCTTCCAGGAGACGACCCGCGTCCTCACCGAGGCCGCCGTCAACGGCAAGATCGACCCGCTCGTCGGCCTCAAGGAGAACGTCATCGTTGGCCGGCTCATTCCGGCCGGCACCGGCGCTGCGATGTCCAAGTTCCGCGCCGTCGCGGGCGGGCGCGACGAACTCATCATCGAGCAGCGCGGCGCCGAAGCGGCCGAGCCTGCGCCGGCGCTGCCGCCTGCGGAGTAAAGCCGCACACGATTGAAATTGAAAAGGCCGCCCTCGCCGGGCGGCCTTTTTTAATATAACGCCGAGTTTCGTTTTCGAATTCCGACTGGCGGATGATGATCGTGACTACGCATCAACCCACCCTCCATTTGGTCTGCGGCAAGATCGCAGCCGGCAAATCGACGCTCTGCAATCGCCTCGCCGCGGCGCCAGCGACCTTGCTGGTCAGCGAAGATAGGTGGATGAAACGCCTTTACGGTCCCGAGATGCATTCGGTAGAGGATTATATGCGTTACTCGGCGCGCTTCCGCGATGTGATGGGCCCGCATATAGAGGATGTGCTGCGCGCGGGACTATCGGTCGTTCTCGATTTCCCGGCGAACACCGTCGCTACTCGGCAATGGATGCACGGCATTTTCGAGAACGCCGGCGTCGCGCATCAGCTTCATTATCTAAAAGTTTCAGACGCTCTTTGCAGAGCGCGCATGCATGCGCGTTACGCTCGCGGCGAGCACGAGTTTCTTGTAACAGACGAACAGTTCGATTTAATCACGAGCTATTTTTCGCCTCCGGCGCAGTCTGAGGGTTTCAACACCATCGTCTATCGAGAATCGGACTGATGCATACCCGCCCAATTCCCAAGACACACGATCCTTCCCAATTCCTCCTGCGCGGCCGTCTCGCTCAGGCTCGGGAAATGTATCGCGCGCCCTTCAGATTCACGTCCGGCGTAAATAGATTGTGTTTGTGCCGACCCTCCCTTCCCTGCTGCGATCCCTCCCCGCTCGCGCCGCGCGCGCGCTGATCTTCGTCTATCGCGTCACCTTCTCGGCCTTCGCGGGGCGCTTCTGCCGCTATGCGCCCACCTGCTCCGAATACGCCGACGAAGCCATCGCGAAACATGGCTTATGGGCCGGAGGCTGGATGGGGTTCGCACGGATCTGCCGCTGCCGTCCGGGCGGCGGCGCGGGGTTCGACCCCGTGCCCGAGACTCCGCGCGCCGACGCAAGCCCGCTTACGCCATGGCGCTATGGCGTTTGGCGCCAGCGCTTGGTCTGCGAAGCCGTCGCGCCCGAAGACAGGATGAACGCCGGCCGCCCTTAATTGAGCACGACGACTTTCGTCCCGACCTTAACGCGACTGTAGAGATCGACGACGTCCTTGTTGGTCATGCGGATGCAGCCCGATGACACGGCGGCGCCGATCGTGTCCGGCTCGTTGGAGCCATGAATGCGATATTGGCTCGAGCCGAGATAGAGCGCGCGCGCGCCAAGCGGATTTTCCATGCCGCCGGCCATATGGCGCGGCAAATCCGGTCTGCGCTTGAGCATCTGCGGCGGCGGACTCCAGTCCGGCCACTCGCGCTTGCGCGAAATCGTTTTCACGCCGGACCAGGTGAAGCCCATTCGGCCGACGCCGACGCCATATTCGATCGCGCGTCCATCTCCGAGCACATAATAGAGCCGACGGTCCTTGGTCGAGATGACGACCGTGCCGCGCTTGAATTGCGGATGGCGCCAATAGACGGCCTGCCTCGGTATCGCCTGCTCGCGAAATACATTGAGGAAGTCGGCGAGCGGACCGCGATTGATCGGACTGTCGAACGCCTGCGCCGGGGCCGCCGAGAAGAGAAGCGCGGCAAAAAGGATCGATCCGCTGTTTTGGCGCATGGTTGATCTCCCAAAAGCCGCGGAAAGAGCTTTTTGGGCGATTGCGGCTGATTTCGGGTCGCTGCTATGACGAGAAAGATCCAATACGCTCCGTTCGGCCGCTCAGATCGCCTCGTTCGACGCGCCCCCGGCCTTTTTCGCGCAACGGTTGAGGATTTCGATCACTTCATCATCGCTGATCTGGCGAAAATCACGGTAGAAAAAGCCGATCGCGCCGAACGCGCGATGCGTCTCAAGACAGACAATCTCATCGACTTCAGCGCTAAGAGACTCCAGCGTATCTGGAGGCGCGACCGGCACGGCCAGCACAAGCTTCTTCGGCGCACGCGCGCGGACGGCGCGCAAGGCCGCGCGCGTCGTCGCGCCGGTGGCGACGCCGTCGTCGACGACAATGGCGATGCGCCCTTTCGCCTCCGGTCGCTCGCGGCGGCCAAGATAGAGCTGCCGGCGCCGCTCGATCTCCTCGAGTTCGCGCGCGCACACTCTCTCAAACTCTTGTTCGCTCACATCCGCCATGGCGATCACGTCCGCATTGCGCACGATCACCGGAGCGCCGCCATCCGCCACGGCGCCCATCGCCAGCTCCGGCTGGAAGGGCACGCCGATTTTCCTGACGAGCACGAGATCGAGAGGCGCCTTCAGTAAAACCGCGATCGGCTCGGCGACCGGCGCTCCGCCGCGCGGCAGGGCGAAGACGACAACATCCTCGCCCTTGAATTTCTCAAGCTCGGCGGCAAGGCGACGTCCAGCGTCGGTTCGGTCGTAAAAGGACATGGCGCCCTCACTTCCCCATCCGATTGTCGGCGGCGAGCGCCGATTGCGCAAGATTCAGATAGCGCGTCGCCAGCGGCTCCCACTTCCTTGGCTCCCGTGGCGATTCATCGAGAAGATGCGCCACAGACTGCCGCGCGCGCAGCACCGCGCGCCAAGCCGCGTAAAGCGACACCAGGCGTCGCGGGGGTTCGCAGGAGAGTCGCTGCGCCACTTTGTCGACGAGTTCGACGCCAAGCGCATTCGCGCCAAGCAGCGCACATTCGACGCCAAGATAGGCAAGCTCGTCGAAGGGATCGACCTGGCGCAGTTCGGCGTTGAACTCCAGACAGTCGAATATGGCGATGGGGTCGCGAAAGCAGATATGCTCCGGGCGCAAGTCGCCATGCCCGTCGACGACCTGGCCCTGAAAGACGCGCTCCCGCAACTCTGATCGGCTGGCCGCCAGTCTTGCGTCGAGAAGGTCGAGCAGAACGGGCGTGCGCCCATGATCGAGCGCGAAGTCCCGCCGCGTCAGAACGTCTCGATTCTTTTCCTGCTCGCGAAAAAACCGCAGCGCATAATCCTCGGCGCCGATCGAGGAGCGGTCCACGCCGCGATAGAACGCCGCCAAGGTGTCGCAGAGCGCGTCAATCTGCGCCGCGCTCAAGCGCTCTTCGGCGATCAGCCGATCGAGCATCGCGTCGCGCGGCAGGCGGCGCATTTCGACAAGCCAGTCGATGACCGCGCCATCGCCGCCAAGCGCCATGCGGCGCATCGGACCACAGGTCAACGGCGTGACGCCCAAATACACATCGGCCGCGAGCCGGCGGTTAAGGCGCACCTCCTCGCGACAATTGTGTTCGCGCGCATCGATCGTCGAGAAGTCGAGAAATGGATAGCGAACGGGCTTCTTGAGCTTGTAGACCTTATCGCCTGCCAGAAAGACATAGGACATATGCGTTTCCCGCACCGCCACCGACGCCGGAGCGTGCGGATAGGCGCCGGGCGCACTGAGAAATCGAACCTTCTCGGCAATTGAGGGCGAGTCCGCGTCGCCAATGGCGCTCGCTCCGCTATGGGGGATCGACTCCATCGTCGCGCTGCTTTCTCAGCCCTTGACGCAGATGAGCGGCTTCAGAAAGGCGACCTTTCGCGCCAATCCTGCCGCCTCGGCGGAATCGACCACCGCGCGAACGTCCTTGTAGGCGCCAGGCGCCTCTTCAGCGACGCCGCGCAGCGACGGACTCTTGACGGTGATCCCCTGTGCGCGAAGATCGTCAACGACTTGGCGTCCGCCCCAGGTCCGCGTCGCCGCATGGCGGCTCATGCGTCGGCCCGCGCCGTGACAGGCGGATGAAAACGCCTGGGGCTCGCTCGTCTTCACGCCGGCGAGAACATAGGAGCCCGCGCCCATGCTGCCGCCGATCAGCACCGGCTGTCCATAAGGCCGCAGCGCCTCCGGCAAACTTTCATGGCCGGGACCGAACGCGCGCGTCGCGCCCTTGCGATGAACGAAAAGCTGGCGCGTCTCGCCGTCGATCGCATGGCGCTCGACCTTGCATGTGTTGTGGGAAACATCAAACATGAGCGGCAAGTCTTCCTGCGCGAAAAATCTGGCGAAGACCTGTCGCGCCAGATGGCCGATGATCTCGCGATTGGCGAGCGCGCAATTGATCGCCGCTCGCATGGCGCCGAGATATTTCAGGCCGAGTTCCGATTTGATCGGCGCGCAGGCCAATTCGCGATCGGGCAACTCAATCCCGTAATTTGGCGCGGACAGCACCATCTCGCGCAAATATTCCGTGCCGATCTGATGGCCGAGGCCGCGCGAGCCGCAGTGGATCGTCACAACGCACTCGCCTTTGACGAGGCCATATGCGGCGGCGATTTTATCATCGAAGATTTCGGCGACTTCTTGCACCTCCAGATAATGATTGCCCGACCCCAGCGTGCCCATTTCGCGCCGCTGGCGCTTTCGCGCATGTTCCGACACGGCGGCGGGGTCGGCGCCCGACGCGCATCCTCTCTCTTCGATGCGATCGAGATCCTCGGGCCGCCCGAAGCCGCGCTCGATCGCCCATTGCGCGCCGCCGAGAAGCATGGCGTTCATGCCCTGCGCATCGAGGGCGATCTCGCCCTCTGAACCGACGCCAGCCGGGACATGCTCAAAGAGCGCGTCGGCGAGTTCCTGCTGAACGGAAACGACCTGCTCGCGCGTCAGATGCGTCAGATGCGTGCGTACGCCGCAGGAGACGTCGAACCCGACGCCGCCAGCGGACACCACGCCGCCTTCGTCTGCATCAAAAGCCGCAACGCCGCCGATCGGAAAGCCATAGCCCCAATGCGCGTCGGGCATGGCGTAGGAAGCGCGCACGATGCCCGGCAATTTCGCGACGTTGGTCACCTGATCGAAGACCTTGTCGTCCATCTCCGTCATGAGGTCTTCAGTCGCGTAAACGATCGCCGGCACGCGCATGCCCCCGAAGGGCGCAATTCGCCACGCCGTCTCCGAGAGTTTTTCGAAACGTGAAACGTCCATCGCATCCTCCCGCGCCTAAACGTCGATGACGCACTGCGCGCGCCAAAGTCCTGGCCTATCCTCGACAAAGGCAAGTTCGGTATAGGTCGCGCCTTTCACTTCCACGGCGGGCGCGTGTCGCGCGCGCGACACCGCCTCGCCAAGAGCGCGGCCCTTGAGACGATCGTTCTCGATCTTTACATGGAACGCGCCAAACACCATTCGACGCTCCGCCATCTCGTATATGAGCGCGTTAAGCCAGTCGACGAGCAGCAAGTCGAGGTGGGGCGCTTCGAGCGCAAAGTCCACCGTCTGCTGGAGCCGAACGGTCGCGGGATCGAGAATGGCCGCCATCATCGCGAGCGTGGCCTGCTCACAGGCTTCGTCCGGCGTCGCGCCATAGCCGCGCACGCCGATGTCGGCGTCGTGCGGGAAATGCTCCCAGCGCCCGGTCGGGACGTGATCGCCCGCAGCGGCCATCGCCGGCAGTTCAGGCGGCGTCGCGGCCGAGCGCCGTCACGCGGCTTGCTTGCGGGCCCTCTCTGCCCTCCTCCTCGCTATAGCGAACACGCACGCCGGGCTTCAACGCGTCAAATTCGGAACCTTCAACGCTGTTGCGATGGAAGTAGATCTCGCGACCGTCGGGCGCTGCGATGAAGCCGTAGCCATCCTCGGCCACCATTTTCTTCACGACGCCCGTCGGCGCGGTCTCGTGATGTTTCACCTCGCCGCGCATGCGCCGCACCTGATCTTGCAAACGGCGTCGCGCCCGCTTGAACGCGTCATTGAGTGCGAAATCGAAATCCTGGAACCGCTCATCCTGATGGGGCGTGCGCTCGATCACGACCTCGCGCTTGTTTGGAAGGACGAGATGCAGCTTGATCTCATAGAGCCCGCCCGTGTGATGATGCGCGCCCGGACCCTTCACGACGACGCGACAGGCTGTCGCACGTCCGTAGCGATCCTCGAGCTTGTCTATCTGCCACATGATTTGTTCTTGCTGGCGGGATGACGGCTCAACGCCCTGGAAATCAATCTTCGGCTGCGTTTGCATGCGAACCTCCCTCTCAGCTGAGGCGGACGAACGAGCGTCCTTAAGGGAATATGGCGAGGGCTGAGCGGTTTCTCCAGAAGAAGATTCATACTGCGACGCCATGTAGGACGCCATGTAGGCCGAAACGACTAATTGCACGAGGTCCCGATGACGAGCGACTTCACGACCGCCGACGTCGCAGTCGGCCCCCATCGATTGGAGGGATCGCTGTACCTGCCTCAATCGCCACAAGGGCTCATCATTTTCGCGCATGGCAGCGGCTCCTCGCGCTTCAGTCCGCGCAATAGATATGTCGCCGAGCGACTTGTCGCGCAGGGATTCGCCTGTTTGTTGTTCGATCTCCTCACCGCCGAGGAAGGCGAATTCCGGCGCAATGTTTTCGACATTGAACTGCTCGGCGCGCGCGTCGGGGAGGCGATCGCCTGGACGGCGGAAAGTGACGCCGCTCGCTTGCCCATCGGGCTGTTCGGGGCGAGCACGGGCGCCGCCGCCGCGCTCGTCGCCGCGGCCGACGAACCACGCGTCGCCGCCGTCGTCTCGCGCGGCGGTCGGCCAGATCTTGCAGGCGACGCGCTGCGGCGGGTGCAAGCGCCGACTTTGCTGATCGTCGGCGGACTGGACTATGGCGTGATTGAACTCAATCGCAGCGCGCAGCAGCTGCTCAGATGCCGGAACCGTCTCGACATTGTTCCCGGCGCCACCCATCTCTTCGAGGAGCCCGGCACATTGGAAAGCGCCGTCGAGCGCGCGACCCAATGGTTTGTCGAGAATCTTTGCGCGAGTCGCGGCGCGGTGGACGAATAACGTCATTGCAACGACAGAAGGTTTCAAGAAATGACGACGATGGCGCAGACCGAACCGCCGCTCAAGCGGCTTTTCGAACGTCTGGACTTCGCGCCTCAGCCGAAACGACTGGAACTCGATCTCTTACATGAGCGCTGGGAGGCGGCGCGCGCCGGCGCTGTCGCGCCTCGGCGAAGCGCGATCAGCTTCGCGCCGGAAGAGCGCGGCGCCGCTGAAACCTTGTTCGTTCATCGATTCGAGGGACCGGACGACGACGGCGTCCTGACCGAAGGCGCATCGGCCGCGGCGATGTTGCTTGGTCCCTACCGGATCGGCGACAGGCTGAGCGAAGCGGGAAATCGCCGCGGCGCGGTGCGGCTGCGTCGTCTGTTCAAGGAGGTGCGACGAACCGGCCAACCCGTGCTCGCGCAATACACCAGCGCGGAACGTGGACGCGATCGCGCCATTGTGGAAATTCTGGTGGCGCCGCTTTCGGAAGACGGACGCACGATCGACTCGGCGCTCACCGCGATTTCGGCGCATGTTCTGGACAGCGCGCCCAGACGGGCGGCGCGCGAAACAGCGGACAGCAGCCTTGCGCTATTCGCGCTCGGCGCCAGCATATCCGTTGGCGAAGACCTCGCACAGGCGCTTGGCGCTGAACTCGCGGCGCTGGAAGACCGCGAGTTCGAAGACGGCGAATATAAGATCAGGCCGCTCGAAAATGTGCGCGGCCGCGACTGCTACATCATCTTCACCCTGAATGGCGATCACATCGCGAGCAGCGCCGACAAGCTCTGCAAACTGCTGTTCTTCGTTGGCGCGCTGAAGGACGCGGGCGCTCAGCGCGTCACGGCCGTCACGCCCTATCTGTGCTTCGCGCGCAAGGACCGGCGCACCAAGCCCCGCGATCCGGTCACCACGCGCTATGTCGCGCAGCTGTTTGAAGCGCTTGGAACGGATCGTGTGGTCTGCGTCGACGTACACAACATCGCCGCTTTTCAGAACGCCTTTCGTTGCGAGACGGTTCACCTTGACGCTCAGGCGCTGTTTGCGCGTCATGTCGTGGCCAACATCGGGGACAGGCCTGTCGCCGTCGTCTCTCCTGATCTTGGCGGCGAGAAGCGCGCGGAGCTTTTTCGGCTGCGGCTTGAACGCATGCTGAAGCGACCCGTGGCCAAGGCCTTCATGGATAAATACCGAAGCGAGGGCCACGTCGTCGGCGATATTTTCGCGGGCGACGTCAAGGATCGCACCGCGATCATCATCGACGACCTCATCGCCGGCGGCGGCACGGTGGCGCGCACCGCCGCGGCCTGCCGCGCCAATGGCGCGGCGCATGTCTGGGTCGCGGCGACCCACGGCGTCTTTTCCGAAAAGGCTGCGTCCGCGCTAAAGAACGCGCCGATCGACCAGCTCATCATCACCGATTCAGTGCGGCTGCAACCATCCATGGCGGCCGCGCTTGGCGATCGGTTGATTGTGATCAGCGTCGCCGGTCTCCTGGCCGAGGCGATCAGACGCCTGCACGCAAATGGCTCCATCACGCAGCTTCTGGAGGACGAGCCCTAGCCGCCGGGCGCTCTGGTTGCGTCCTGCAGCGACTCGCGCCACAAGCCTCGCATGAACTTGGAAGACATCGTCATTCGCCGAATGTCCAAGAGCGAAGTTGATCGCGCGCTCGATTGGGCCGCGGCCGAGGGCTGGAATCCCGGACTTTATGACGCGGAGAGTTTCTACGCTGTCGATCCGAAAGGATTCTTCATCGCCGAACGCGCGGGCGAGCCACTGGGCTGCGTCTCCGCCGTCGCCTATGACGAGTCCTTCGGCTATGTCGGGCTTTTCATCGTTCGTCCGGCTCATCGTGGACAGGGCGTCGGCCTTCGGCTCTTGAACGTCGCGCTGCGGCATGTGCAGGGGCGCAATGTCGGGCTCGACGCGGCGATCGACCTTCAGCAGACTTATGCGCGCTACGGATTCACATTCGCCTATCGCAACATACGTCATCGATGCGGCGGCGGCGGCGAAGCGCCTCCCGACGTGACTGAATTGGCTGAAGTCCCCTTCGACGAGATCGTGCAATATGACCACACCGTCTTTCCGACGTCGCGACCGACTTTTCTTTCGCGCTGGATCGCTCAGCCGCGGAGCGCTGCGCTCGCCGTGGTGAAGCAAGGCCGGCTTGCCGGCTATGGCGTGCTGCGCGCGTGTCGCGACGGCTACAAGATCGGGCCGCTGTTCGCGGATGATTTACAAATCGCCGACGCGCTGTTTCAAGGCTTATGCGCGCGAGCCGCAGGCGCGCCGGTGTTTCTCGACACGCCCGAAGCAAACGCCGCCGCCATCGCGCTGGCGCAGCGACGCCGGATGACCGCCGTGTTCGACACGGCGCGCATGTATACGGAAGGACCGCCGCCAGGACGCATCGACCGCTGCTACGGCGTCACGACCTTCGAACTCGGGTGATTCGCTTCGCCGGACAGGGCGCCGAGGCGATCGATAAGATCCGAGTCCGCGACGCTCGGCGCGATCAGCGTCGGATCGTCGTCGGCGTCGCCCGAACGGTTGACGCGCGGCGACACGATCCATTCCTGCAGAGCCTCTTCGGGCGGCGCGCGAAGCAACGCCCCGGGATCCTCGCCTGTCATCCACGCGTTGGCGTCGCGCCAGTCGAGGATGACCGGCATGCGATCATGGAAGCGGCGCATCCAGCCATTCGCTGGACCGACGATGATCGTCGCGGACTCGATCTTCGCATCGCTCTCGACGTCGCGACAGCTCTCGCACAAGCCGGCGAATGCGAGCGGGCGGCCGTCGGGCGCCGTGAAATAATGCGCAGTCCTGGCGCCTTTCGCCCCGGTCCATTCATAGAAGCCCGACGCGGGGATGATGCAGCGCCGAGATGCGAAGGCCGAGCGAAACATCGGCTTTTCGGCGATCGTCTCGGCGCGCGCATTGAAGGTTGCAGGCAGTTCGCGCAGGGGCTTCTTCCACCAGGAGGGCGCGAAACCCCAACGCATCTGGACAAGCTCATGTCCCGCCGACGTCGGTCTGATGACCTCGATCATCGTCGTCGGCGCCACATTGTAGCGCGGCTGCAGATTGCGCGGCTGGCCGATCAAATCGGCAAGCCGCTGGAGCTCCTCCCAGGAAAGATGCTGCGTAAAGCGCCCGCACATAGGCGAGACCGTCCTGTCTCAGTAGTAGTAGCGCCGATGACGGCGGTAATATGGGCGCGGCGCCGTCGCGGCGCCAATGATCGCGCCGCCTGCTGCGCCGACCGCCGCCGTGGCGAGCGTCGGGCCGGCGAGTCCGCCCGAGGCAAGCGCGCCGATTCCGGCGCCGCCCAGACCGCCGATGACGCCGCCGCCGAGAGCGCGCTCCGCCGGCGTGTAGCAGCCATAAAGCGGCACTGAGGCCGTCAGAAGCGTCGCAAGGACGAGGGCTTTCTTGACCCGGCGGGGCGTGGCGATGCTGTGCATTTTCATTCCCTTATTCATTTGTCTCGCCGCGTTGGCGCTGAAGCCAAGCCTTCGCGGCGCATCGCCGAATGAACCCAGATTTGCGCCAGAACGATGGCCCCGTCGTGATGGCCCCAGCCGGCGGCGCCCGATGTCGACGCACACACTTATGTTGCGTTCCTTCTAATTGGAATATTTCGCAAATAAGAACGCTTCGGACGACGCTTTCTGAAAGATTTCCGATGAGGGATCAATTGTATTGACGCAGCAAGTCGCCTGTTAAATCTTTGCGCCATACACGCGGCGCCGCTGAGACTTTCGGCATCGAACCCTCAAGCAAAAGATCAGGGCGCGCAACCCACGCGTGGCGTTTCGAGCCCTCAAGGAGAGAATGATGTGCGAACTGGCGCGAGAGAGAAAACGCATTGATTCGATCCTCGCCGAAGCGATGAACCAAAACTCGGTTCGACTGTCGATCGATGAAGTCGAACTCGCCGGCTATGGGCTCGCGGCGCTGCGCAGCCACTATGCGCTTTCCTGTTCTGATGAGTGCATGCGCAAGAGATGTGACGAATTCGCCACGCTCGTCGCGCTGTCGCGTCGTGCGCAGCAGCATGCGTGGCAGACGCCGTGAAATATTCGGCGCCAGTAAAGAAGGAACGCGCGATGTTCATGGCCTCGAACCAGTTCAAGGTCGTCAAGGGCTGCGAAGAAACATTCGAAACGGCTTGGCGGGAGACAAGCGTCCGGCTGCGGGAAGCGGCCGGTCTTATCGGCTTTCAATTCCATAGGGGAAAGGAGTGCGGTCCGCACGTGCTCTATTTCTCAGTGACCATGTGGGAGACGGAAGAGCGCTTCATCGATTGGCGACGCGCCGAACTCTATGGCCCCCCGAGCGGCGGCGCTGGACCGCGCTGCGCCTCGAGGCTGGAGGAGTTCGACGCGACCGTCTCCAGAAGCAATCCGCAATAAGCGCCGACGGCGTTTTCTAGGAGAAAGACATGTTGGGAATTGGGGAGAGCGTACCGCCTTTCGTTGTTACTGGCGTTAAGCCGGGATTTAACGAGATCGAGGAAAACGGCGAGACAGCCTTCGAACCGCTCTGCGAGACGAGCTTTCCAGGCATGTGGAAGATCATCTTCTTCTATCCGAAGGACTTTACCTTCGTTTGTCCGACGGAAATCGCGGCCTTCGCGCGCTTGTCGAAGGATTTCGCCGAGCGCGACGCCGTCGTTCTCGGCGGCTCGACCGACAATGAGTTCGTGAAGCTTGCTTGGCGGCGCGACCACCGCGATCTGAAGAGCTTGCCGATCTGGCAGTTCGCCGACTCGAGGGGCGATCTGGTCGATGGACTCGGCGTGCGCGCGCCTTCAGGCGTCGCCTATCGCGCCACCTTCGTCGTCGATCCCGACAATGTCATCCAACATGTCTATGCGACGAATCTCGACGTCGGCCGCGCGCCGGACGATACGCTGCGCGTGCTCGACGCCTTGCGAACCGGCGCGCTTTGCCCTTGTAGCCGGCCGGTCGGCGGAGAAACGCTTATCCCCGCGGCATGACCGCGGACGCGGCGCCCGGCAACTGCAACGTCAGACATTTCGCGGCGCCGCCCGCCTTCATGAATTCCGAAAGCGGCGTGACGACGGGCGTGAATCCCGCGTCGATCAGGCGCGAACGAAGATCGTCGGAACAGGCGTTGAGGAAAACGCGCCCGGCGACTTCGACAGCGTTGCAGGCGAAAGAGAGCGCGTCTTTCTCGCCGACTTCGATCCGCTTCTCCACTGGCGCGATGGCTCGGATCGCTTCCTGTGACGCGATATCGAAGGCCGCTGGGTAATACATCAGCCAGCCGCCGCTCAGCGGGCAGAAGCAGGTGTCGAGATGATAGAAGCGCGGATCGACGAGCTTCAGCGCGACGGCGCGTAGACCGAAGATCTTTTGAAGATGCTTGGGGGCTTCCTCGCCTGAGCGCCAGCCATATCCGCTCCAGACAATGCCGCGCGCGTGATCGAGAAGCGCATCTCCCGCGCCCTCGAACGGAACGTTCTCCGGCCAGGGCGCGATCGAATAGCCTTGCGCTTCGAACCATTCGCAAAACAGGCGCTCTTCGGGCCGCCGCTCCTTGGCGTGGAATCGGCTCACGACGGCCGTATCGCCGATCGCGAGCCCCGCATTGGCGGTGAAGACCATGTCCGGCAGGCCGGGCGTCGGCGCGACGAAAGCGATATCGCTATGCGCCGCCAGCTTGCCGCGCAAGTTCTCCCACTGCGCCTGCGCGCGCGGCAGCGCTGCTTGCCCGATCTGATTTTCCATCCACGGGTTGATGATGTAATCGACGCCGAAATAGTCCGGCGCGCACATCAGTAGCGCGCGACGCGCAGTTGCAGGCCGTGGCGGCGCAGCCTCGCGCGCGTCGCTTCGCGGCGCATCGTTCCATACAGCGGCTTCAGCGTCGAAGCTCATCAGCGAATTCTCTTGGATTGAACGTCCGTCGATCATGCGGGCTGTTCCGTCCTGACGCGAGTTGCGACGTCTTCCTGCTCCGCGTCGAGCGGATGCAGCAGTGAGAACAGATCCTTCGGGTCTGCAGGTGCAGCGATCAGCTCGATCGTGCGGCCGACGCCCGTCTCCCGCGCAAGATCGCGCAACAGCCGCAACACCGAAAAATCCTCGATGGCGAAACCGACGCTGTCGAAGATGGTGATCGCGTCTTTGGAGGTGCGCCCTGTATGACCAGCGAGAATATCCCGCAGTTCCGTCACCGGATGATCCGGGTCGAGTTGCTGAATTTCGCCCTCGCTGCGCGTCTGCGGCGCATATTCGACGAAGATATCGGAACGCAGCAGCAGTTCGCGCGCAAGCTCGGTCTTGCCCGGGCAATCGCCGCCGACCGCGTTGATATGGGTTCCAGGCCGAACCATGTCGTCGGCGAGTATCGTGGCGAATTTCTTATCCGCCGTGATCGTCGTGATGATGTCTGCGCCGGATGCGGCGCTGCGCGCGTTGGCGCACCGAATGATCGTCAGGCCGAAGTCGGCCATGTTGCGCTCGAACTTCTCGACGGCGTCGGGGTCGACATCGAAGACGCGAAGCCGGTCAACGCCGAGAGCGGCGTGAAAGGCGCAGGCCTGAAACTCCGATTGGGCGCCAAGGCCGATCAGCGCCATCGTCTTGCTGTCGGGCCGCGCGAGATGCGCCGCCGCCAGCGCCGAGGTGGCGCCGGTCCGGAAGGCGGTGGCGAGCGTCATGTCGGCGATGAGCGTCGGATAGCCGGTTTCGACGTCTGCGAGGGCGCCGAAGGCGACGACGGTCTGCAGGTTGAATTGCGTGTTGCAGGGATGACCATTGACGAATTTAAAGGCGAAAGCCTTGCCGTCGCTCGTTGGCATCAGTTCGATGACGCCGCGCGGCGAATGGCTCGCGTAACGCGGCGACTTCTCGAACGCGTCCCAGCGCATAAAATCGTGACGCAGATAGTCGACAAGCCGCAACCAAAAGCGTCGCGCGCCCACTTCTCCAACGATGCGAGCGATATCTCGCGCGCTCAGAAACGTCACCATGCCTTCTCCGATCGATCCATTCGGGGAAGACTAGAACGCGGCAACGCTAATCAAAATCGCCATAAACTATCGAAATGACTGTAATTTTGTAATTTCCGTCATAGATATTGACCGTTTCCACAGAGACATAGGTCATGGACGATCTCGACCACCGACTGATCGCGCTGCTGCGGACCGACGCGCGCGCCTCCTTGTCCCAGCTCGCCAAGGCGCTCGGCGTCTCGCGCGGGACGGTCCAGAACCGCCTCGATAAGCTGATCGCGTCCGACGTGATCCTGGGCTTTACGGTTCGGCTGAAAAATCCCGCCGCATCCGATCGCATCCGGGCGATCATGATGGTCGAAGTCTCCGGCAAGAATTCCCGTCGCGTCGCTCAGGCGCTGCGGGGACTCCCGCAGATCCACACGCTTTACAGCACCAACGGGCCTTTCGACCTTATCGCGGAAATCGAGTGCGCCAATCTCGAGGAGTTCGATCGGGTGCTGTCGGGCGTGAGGATGATCGAGGGCATCGCCAGAAGCGAGACGAGCCTGCTGCTTGCGCCCGCGTGAACGCGCCTGGCGCAGTTCGGGCGCATTTCGAGACTGCTCAGCAGAGCGCCGTCCTCGCGCATGCATCAGCGGCGCATGAGGACCGTTCAATATCGTTCAGAAGAGCGCCGGCGCCGCCCTGGAGTCCGTCGGAAACAGCTTATCGTCCCCTTCCACCGCGCGGGGCAGACAGACGCGCGCGATCAGCCCGTTGGGCTCTCGATCGAGCAGCGACACGGATCCGCCGTGGTTCTCGACGAGCGAGCGCACAATCGATAGGCCGAGTCCAAATCCGCTGCGCTCGTCAAGCGTTCGTCCCGGCTGACCGCGAACGAAGGGCTCGAATGCAGTGTTCTTGCCGTCCGCTGACATTCCCGGTCCGTCGTCGACGACGTCGACCTCGATGAGCCCTCCCGGGCCATCCGCGATATAGATGTCCACGGTCTTCGCGTGATGCGTCGCGTTTTCGACGAGATTGGTGAAAATGCGCTGCACGTCGCAAAGCGATCCGAAGACCATTTGGCGCCCGCCGCCATGGTAGGTCACATGATGCCCGAGGTCGCAGAACTCGTCGGCGACAGTTTGCAGAACGCTGTCGAGATCGACCAGGGAACAGTCGGATTTGTCGTCTCCCTCGGCGCGCAAATACTGCAGATTCTTGAACAGCATTGCGTCCATGAGATCGACGTCGCGCATTATCCGCTGCTGAAGGTTTTGATCTGACACAAACTCAGTTTTCAGCTTCAACCGCGTGATGATCGTTCGCAAGTCATGACTGACCGCGGCCAGCACATGGGCGCGCGCGGCGATCATCTTGCTGATGCGCGCCTGCATGCGATTGAGCGAGCGGGTCAATTCGCGAACTTCCTGCGGACCCCGCTCCGGAAGCTGCGCTTTCGTATCGACATCGTTCGGAATCTGCTCAGCATATTTTGCAAGCCGTCGCAGCGGCGCCATGATCGCGTTCAGCGCCCAGAACACGAAGATCGCAGTGAATATGATAAAGGACAGGGCCGTTCGCGCGCCCTGAGTCAGGATGATCGGTTCGTCATCGGCATGTTGCCAAAGCCATCGCCATATCGAACCGGGAGATTTTTGATGCTCGGCGATTGAGATCGTCGCATAGCCGCCTTTATGTAATTCGACGGCGAGCACGCCGTAATCTCCGGGCGCTGAACTTTCGACCTCGAACACGTCTGCGCCGCTCCACAACAGCGAGTCGATGTGGCGAATTTCGTTTTCAAAGGCGAGATCGCCGCCGCCCGTCGAAGACGTCGCCGCCGGAGGGCGCGACTCCTGAATCTCGATACTGGCGTAGGGAACGGCGTGAGAGAGCGCTGAAATGACTTTGGCTCTCTCCGAGAGCGGCGCGACGTCCAAAGCGAGGATTATGCTCGCGATGAAATCTCCTTGGTCGACGATGTGCCGCCTGCCGAACACATGGAACATGCCGATGACGATGGTCTGGAACGCCACGATCGACACGAAAATAAGCAGCGTGATTTGCACAGCCAGTTTGTTGAGCCGGAAACGCCAGGGAAGGCGAGTAGGGTTCATGCGCGCGCCACGTGAGTGGAGAAAATATAGCCCTCGGAGCGAACCGTCTGGATGAACGCAGGCTTTTTTGGGTCGGCTTCTATCTTCTGTCGAAGCCGGCTGATCAGCACGTCGATGCTGCGCTCGAAGGGCCCGGTCGTCGGGCCATGCGTCATGTTGATCAGTTGCTCACGCGTCAACACCCGATGGGGATTTTCGCACAAGGCATGCAACAGATCGAATTCGGCGCCGGTCATGGCCACCTTTATGCCGCAAGGCGCGACGACCTCTCGAGCGAGCACATCGACGCGCCAGCCCGAGAAAAGATACGCTTGCCGTACAGCGCGCCCGTCGACGGCGTTCGGGGTTTCCATTCGCCTCAGCACGGCGCGGATGCGCGCCAGCAGCTCGCGCGAATTGAAAGGCTTGACGATGTAATCGTCGGCCCCGAGCTCCAGACCCAATATCTTGTCGATGTCCTCCGACTGCGCCGTCAGTATGATTATAGGGATGCGTCTCTCGGATCGCACCCGCCGGCAGATCGACAAGCCGTCTTCGCCGGGAAGATTAAGATCGAGGATCAGCAGGTCATAGGCCCCGGCGCTGAACGCAGCGTCCATTGCCTGGCCGTTTGCGGCCACTTTCGTCTCGATATCGTGCGCCGCGAGATAGAGCGAGATGAACTCGCCGATTTCGGCGTCATCCTCGACGATCAGAATTGAAATGGGAGGGGTCAAGGGAGGCGCAATCGCTTTCGTTGGAGTTCGTTGGAACTCGGCGCAACCTAATAATGCAGTGTTTCTAGAGTGTTTCCATCACAAAAAAGACCCCGCCCCGCGACGCTTCAGTAGCTCTGGTCTGATCTTGTCGAATTTGGGAAAAGAATCAGAAACAATCTTTGTGGTCTGAAAAACTGGAGAAACATCACGGCCACTGGCCTGTCCTATGTTGCGGCCGCGCTAACCTGTCGGCGCCAGGTTTTTTTCACTGAGCGCGATGGCGAGGACACCCTATGAAAAGCAAGGCTCAAGCTGTCACCCGCGACCTGGAAGCGGACGCGGTTGAGGCGAGCGCCTCTCAGCGCCCCAGTTCGTCATCGCAAGAATGGCTGGGCAAGGACCTAGGCGGACCCGCCGTGGATGAGAATGGCTCAGATTTCACGGGGACGCTTCCAACCCGGTTCACGCCGAAGACCGGCCTCGCCGGATTGGCCCAAAATTGGCGCGCCGACATTCTGTCCGGCTTTCTGGTGTTTCTTATCGCGCTGCCGCTATGCCTTGGCATTTCGATGGCGTCGGGTTTTCCGCCCCAGGCGGGCGTCATCACCGCCGTCGTCGGCGGCCTGCTGGTGTCACGAGTCAATGGCTCCTTCGTCACCATCACCGGCCCGGCGGCGGGCCTCATCGTGGTCATTCTGGACTCGGTGCAGGCGCTCGGCGACGGCGACGCCAAGGCCGGCTACCACTACACCTTGGCGGCGATTGTATGCGCCAGCGTCATTCAGATGCTGATGGGCGTCATGAAAGCCGGCAAGATGAGCGCCTTCTTTCCGTCCTCGGCCGTGCATGGCATGTTGGCGGCGATCGGCATCATCATTATGGCCAAGCAGATTCACGTCATGCTCGGCGTGAAGCCGGATGCGCAGACGCTGTTTGAGACGATTGGCGCCATCCCCGCTAGCCTGCGCGACATGAATCCGGAGGTCGCCATTATTGGCGTCATTGGGCTTTTGATCCTGATCGCCTGGTCGCTGGTGAAGAGTCGCCGACTAAGAATGATCCCGGCGCCGCTCGTCGTCGTCATCATCGGCATGGCGCTCGCGCAATATTACGATCTTGACGACGAACATATCTATCTCTTCCTGCCGGACTATCCGTTTCTGCCGCATCACGAATTCACGATCGGTCCGAAATTCCTTGTCTCGATTCCGCAGAACTTCCTGTCCGGCTTCGCCTTCCCGGATTTCTCGCTGATCGGCTCCCGCATGTTCTGGCAGCAGGTCTTCGCCATCTGTCTCGTTGGCAGCCTGGAAAGCCTGCTCAGCTCGGCGGCGGTCGATAAGCTCGATCCTTATAAGCGCACCTCGGATCTCAACCGCGACCTCGCGGCGGTCGGCTTCGGCAATATTATATGTGGCCTGATTGGCGGTATGCCGATGATCGCAGAAATCGTCCGCAGCTCCGCCAATGTGAATAATGGCGCCCGCACGGGCTGGGCGAATTTCTTCCACGGATTGTTCCTGCTGACCTTCGTCGCGCTTTTCCCGAGGGTCATTCACGAGATCCCGCTTGCCTCGCTCGCGGCGCTGCTGGTGTTCACCGGCTACCGGCTTGCGTCGCCGCTCGAGTTCAAGAAGACGTTGGCGATCGGGTGGGACCAGCTCACCGTTTTCGTGATCACCATCATCGGCGTGCTGGCGACCGATCTCTTGATCGGCGTCGCCATCGGCATCGCCGCCGAGTTCCTGTTCCACTTCTGGCGCAGCGTCAATTGGGGACAGGTGTTTAAGCTGCATCGCGACGTCGTGGAGAGCGCGCCCGGCGTTTATCAGGTCAAGGTCGGCGGCGCGGCCTTTTTCGCCAACTACCTCGCGCTCAAGGGTGATCTCGCCAAGCTCCCAAAGGGCAAGACGGTCATCTTTGATCTCTCGGAGTCCCGGTGCGTCGATCATACGGTGATGGAGAACCTTCATCACTTTTGCGAGGATTATGAAGCAAACGGCGGCCACGCAGAGATTTGCGGACTGGATCAACACGTCGCGACGTCAAAGCATCCTCTCGCGCCGCGCAAGCGCACCGCCTGAGTTCCCGAGCCTCGCGGGCGAGGCCGACCGACGAGGGCTACGTCGACTGGAAGGTGACACGCATGCCGCTCTACCTCGCGTTGACCTGTGTCAGCGCCCTGCTCGCCGTCAGCGTCTACGCCATCGTCGACAGGCGGAACCACGACGTCAGCCGAAATGTCTACCGCCTTTGCATCGGCCTCTGCGGCGTCCTCTTCCTCGCGGCGGTCATGCCAAGGGGCGCTCATGTCGTTTCGACGGTTTTGCCGCTCGGACTGCCGTGGATCGGCATGCATTTTCGCATCGACGTCCTGACCGGCTTTTTTCTCGCCGTCGTCAATCTGGGCGGCGCGGCGGCGAGCGCCTATGCGATCGGCTATGGCGCGCATGAGAAAGAGCCGATGCGCGTGCTGCCGTTCTATCCGGCTTTTCTCGCTGGCATGAATCTCGTCGTGCTGGCCGACGACGCCTTCACCTTTCTTGTCGCTTGGGAGTTCATGTCGCTTACGTCATGGGCGCTCGTGCTGACGCACCATCATGAGGAGGAGAACAGGCGCGCCGGCTTCGTCTATTTGTTGATGGCGAGCTTCGGCGGGTTTGCGCTGTTGATGGCGTTTGGCGTTCTCGGGGGCGTCGGCGGCGCCTATGACTTCGCCTCGATTCGCGAGTCGACCAAGGCGGGATGGACGTCGGGCCTCGTCCTGGCCCTCGCGTTAGTCGGAATGGGGTCGAAAGCCGGACTCGCGCCCTTGCATATCTGGCTGCCGCTCGCCCATCCCGCGGCGCCGAGCCACGTCTCGGCGCTGATGAGCGGCGTTATGACGAAGGTCGCCGTCTACGGCTTCATTCGGGTCGTGTTCGATTTGCTTGGGCCGCCCGCCTTCTGGTGGTCGATCGAGCCGATGAGCTTTGGCGCGGCGAGCGCCCTCGTCGGCGTTCTCTTCGCGACGATACAGAGCGATCTGAAGAAGCTGCTCGCCTACAGCACCATCGAGAACATTGGCGTCATCTTCATCGCGCTCGGACTGGCCTTGGCGTTCAAGGCCAATGGCATGGCGCTGCCGGCCGCGCTGGCCTTCACGGCGGCGCTCTTCCACGTTTTCAATCATTCGCTGTTCAAGAGCCTCCTGTTCTTTGGCGCCGGCGCGGTATTGCACGGGAGCGGCGAAAGAAGCATCGAGCGCCTCGGCGGTCTTATTCACTCCATGCCGAAAACGGCGTTCCTTTTTCTCGGCGGCTGCGTCGCCATCGCCGCCTTGCCGCCGCTGAACGGCTTTGTGTCGGAATGGCTGGTCTTTCAGGCGATCCTGCTGAGCCCGTCGCTGCCGCAATGGACCGTGAAGCTCCTCGTTCCGGCGGTCGGCGTGGCGCTGGCGCTGAGCGCGGCGCTCGGCGCCGGCTGTTACACACGCGCCTATGGCGTCGCCTTTCTGGGGCGCCCCCGCAGCGAAGCGGCGCGCAGGGCGCATGATCCGGATCGCTGGTCGCTCGCGACCATGGCGGTTTTGCTGACGCTGTGCCTCATGGCCGGTCTGCTGCCGAGCCTCCTCATCGACACGATCTCACCCGTGGCGAAAGATTTTGTCGGCGGCCGTATGCCGACGCAGGCTGAGCTCTCCTGGCTCTCGATCGCGCCCGTGGCCGAAAGTCGCAGCTCCTACAACGGGCTTCTGGTCTTCGTGTTCATTCTCTTCTCCGCCTATTCGGCGAGATGGGTCATCCACAAATTTGGCACGGCGCGGTCGCGGCGCGCGCCGGCCTGGGATTGCGGCTACATCGAAGCCAGCCCCATGACGCAATACACAGGCAGCAGCTTCGCGCAGCCGATCCGGCGCACCCTTGGCGTCATCGCCTTTTCGGTGCGGGACCGCCTCGACATGCCGGCGCCGGGCGATACGCGGCCCGCGCGCTTGAGCGTCGACATCAAGGATCGGATCTTCGATTATCTCTATGCGCCCCTCACGCGGGCGGTGGAGTCCTGCGCCACCGGACTGAACATCCTCAGTCTCCTGACGATCCAGGAATATCTCGCGCTGGTTTTCGGGGCGCTCGTCTTCCTCCTGGTCCTGGTGGCGATATGACGCTTCTTTTCAACCTCCTGGCGCAGGGCCTCCAAATGCTTTTGGTGCTTGCGCTGGCGCCGCTGCTCATCGGCTTTGTTCGAAAGCTGAAGGCGCGTCTCGTGCGCCGCAAAGGGCCGCCGATCATTCAACCCTGGCTCGATCTCATTCGCCTGCTGCGCAAGGAGGTCGTCCTCGCTGAAAACGCCTCCTGGCTGTATCGCTCGGCGCCTTATCTGATCTTTGCGATGATCTGGGTCGCCGCATCGCTGGTGCCGACGTTCGCCACGGGACTGACGTTCAGCTGGTCGGCCGATCTCATCGCTATCATCGCCTTGCTCGGCAGCGCCCGTTTCTTCCTTGCTCTCGCGGGCATGGACATTGGAACGAGTTTCGGCGGCATCGGCTCGAGTCGCGAGGCGATGTTCGGCTCGCTCGCGGAGCCGGCGATGATGATGATCGTCTTCACCGTCTCCTTCGTCGCCGGAACGACGCAGCTTTCCGAAATCGCCGCCTATATGGCCGGAAATCTGGAATTACGCGCCTCCGTCGGCATGGCGCTCGTCGCGCTCCTCATCGTCGCCATCGCGGAAAATGGACGGATTCCCGTCGATAATCCCGCGACCCATCTCGAATTGACGATGGTGCATGAGGCGATGGTTCTCGAATATTCCGGGCGCTATCTCGCGCTCATTGAACTCGCCTCCGTGCTCAAGCTGCTCCTTTATATCTCGCTTATCGCCTGCGTCTTTTTCCCCGTCGGGCTCGCGTCGCATGATGCGGGCGCGCAGGCGATGATGATCGGGCTTTGCGCTTACGTCCTGAAGCTGGCGATCGGCGGCGGCGCGCTCGCGCTGTTTGAGACGACCACAGCCAAGATGCGCATCTTCCGCGTTCCCGACTTTCTCGGCGCGGGGCTGATGCTTGGCCTGCTCGCGACGCTGCTCGTTTTCGTGACACGGAGCCTCTGATGGAGCTTCTGACAATCGACATCGCCCATGTGCTCGCGGGCGCGCTCCTGCTGACGAGCTTCATGCTGCTGTATCAGGACAGACTGTCGGGGCTGATCAATATCTACACGCTCCACGCGGTCATTCTGTCGCTGTCGGTCGCCTGGCAGGCCTATTACCAGGATGCGCCGCACCTCTATCTCACGGCCTCCATCGCGGCGATCTTCAAGGCGCTGATCATTCCCTTCAGCCTTCGCCACATCATCAAGCGCTTGCGCATCCACCGCACCGTGGAGGTCGTTGGCGGCGTCGGCATAACCATGCTCATCGGCATATTTCTCGTGGCGCTGTCGCTCGTCGTCATGCTGCCGGCGACCGCCTCCGCCGATCCGCTGTCGCGCGAGGACATCGCATTCGCCTTGGCGATCGTGCTGCTGGGGCTGTTGATGATGGTGACGCGACGCAACGTCGTGAGTCAGATTATCGGTTTCATGTCGCTGGAAAATGGCCTGGTTTTGGCGGCGGCAGGGGCGAACGGCATGCCGCTCGTCGTCGAGATCAGCGTCGCCTTTTCCATTCTCATCGCCTTCATCGTGATCGGCATCTTCCTGTTTCGCATCCGCGAGCGATTCGACAACGTCGATCTTTCTGAACTCGATCGCGTGCGCGGAGGACGTTCATGAGTTCCGATCTCCTCCTGGTATCAAACGCGCTTGTGGGCATTCCCGCCGTCGCGGCCATTGCCGTTGCGCTTGAACCGGCCTACCGACGCTCGGCGATCATCAACCTCTGCGCCTCCGGCGCGACGTTTCTCTTCGCGCTTGTGCTTCTCGTCGTCGAGCCCGAAAGCGGCGGCTATCTCTTTGTGGACGACCTCAACATCGTTTTTGTCGTGCTCTCGACCTTCATCGGCTTCACCACGAGCGTCTATAGCGCGAGCTATATCGACCATGAGATGGAAACTGGTCGGCTGACCTCGAGAAACGTCCGCTTCTATCACGCGATGTATCAGTCGCTGATGTGCGCGATGAATCTGGCGCTGCTCGCCAGCAACATCGGCCTCATGTGGGTCGCGGTCGAAGTCGCGACGCTGACAACCGTGTTGATGGTCGGCATGTACCGCACGCCGCACGCCCTCGAGGCCGCTTGGAAATATTTCATCCTCGGCAGCGTCGGGATCGCGCTGGCGCTCTTCGGCACGATCCTCATTTACATGGCGGCCGAGCCGGTGCTGGGACAGGGCTATGACGCCATGGTCTGGACGACGCTGATGCAGCAGGCGCCGCAGTTCAATCCCCGGATGCTCAACGTCGCCTTCGTGTTTCTGATGCTCGGCTACGGCACGAAGGTTGGGTTGGCGCCGATGCACGCCTGGCTTCCGGATGCGCATGCGGAAGGCCCGACGCCGATCTCGGCGGTCTTGTCCGGCCTCCTTCTGAATGTCGCGCTTTACGCGGTGCTGCGGTTCAAGATGCTGCTGACGGCCAATGCGGCGGCGATTACGCCAGGCCCGCTGATGATCACGCTCGGCCTTGCCTCGCTGATCATGGCTGCCTTCATGCTTTACCGCCGTGGCGACATCAAGCGGCTGTTCGCCTACTCCTCCATCGAGCACATGGGCATTATCGCCTTCGCCTTCGGCATGGGCGGACCGCTCGCCAACTTCGCCGGTCTGCTGCACATGACGATGCACAGCCTGACGAAGTCCGCGATCTTCTTCTCGGTCGGCCACATCGCGCAGGTCAAGGGCACGCAGAGAATCGCCGACATCCGAGGACTGACGCAGAGCCAGCCGGCGCTCGGCTGGTCCCTCGTCGCCGGCGTCGTGGCGATCATCGGCCTGCCGCCGCTCGGCATCTTCATGAGCGAATTTCTCGTCGTGAGTTCGACCTTCGCACGCCAGCCGCTCCTCGCCATTCCGCTGGTTTTCGGCCTCCTGCTGGCTTTTGGCGCCTTGCTGTTGCGGCTCACCGGGATGGCGTTCGGCGAGCCAAGCCGCGACGAAGGCGAGGTGCAGGCTTCAATGTGGCCTGTCTACGCCCATCTATCCCTTGTGCTGCTGGCCGGAATCTACCTTCCGTCTCACGTCGTGACCTGGTTCCAGAACGTCGCGCGGCTGTTGGGCTGAGCTCGAAGGATGAAAAGATGAACTTCGCCAGCAAACAGATGGAGGCCCAGCCGTCGCCGCCGACGTGCCTGCCCTGGCCGCGTGAGATCGTCGACAGAGCAGGTTGGCTCGCTTTCGCCGAAAGTCTTGCGAGAGGCGAGCGCGAACTCCTCAGCCTCTGGGGCGAAAATTCGAGCGTTCACATGGCGGTGCTCGAAGCGCGGCAGCCGCGCCTGCGCATCATCACGTTGGGGTGCCCCGAGGGCTCCTTTCCATCCGTCGGGCGATTGCATCCGCCGGCGTTGAGGCTCGAGCGCGCGATCCGCGATCTTTATGGCCTGCGAGCCGAAAACGCGCCCGACGAGCGGCCCTGGCTCGATCATGGCCGGTGGGGCGTGCGTCATCCCTGCAGCGCGCCCGAAAAGATCGACTCCGCCAGTGACAGCTACGCGTTCCTTCCCGCAGAAGGCGAACCGCTCCACCAGATACCGGTCGGACCCGTGCACGCCGGCATTATCGAGCCGGGCCATTTCCGCTTTTCGGCCAATGGTGAAACCATCGTGCGGCTTGAGGAGCGGTTTGGCTTCACGCACAAGGGCGTCGATCAACTGATGGTCGGCGCCTCGATCGAGCGCGCCGCGCGTCTCGCGGCGCGCGTGTCCGGCGACAGCACGGTCGCCTACAGCCTCGCCTTTTCGCAGGCGATCGAAGCGGCGTTCGACGTCAATGTTCCGCCGCGCGCGACATATCTGCGCGCTCTGATGGCTGAACTCGAACGGCTCGCCAACCATTTCGGCGATATCGGCGCCATCTGTAACGACGCGGCCTTCGCATTGATGCATGCGCAGTGCGGCATCGTCCGCGAACGCATCTTGAGAAAAGCGGCAAATTGCTTCGGACACCGCCTGATGATGGATCGCATCGCGCCGGGCGGCGTCCTCGTCGATTTGGAGCAAGAGAACGTCACGGCGCTTTTCACGCTGATCGAGTGGATCGAGCTCATGACTCCGCGCCTGGTCGCGCTCTTCGGCGACACGACGTCGCTGCAGGATCGGACCGTCGGAACCGGCGTCGTCAGTGAGGCGCTCGCAAAGCAATATGCGTGCGGGGGCTATGTCGGACGCGCCTCCGGCCGGACATTCGACGCGCGCAAGGCGATCGGTTACGCCCCCTACCCGCAGCTGACCTTCGAGATCGGCGGCTCGAAGGAAGGCGACGTCGATGCGCGAGTCTGGGTCCGGTTCGATGAAATCAGAGCCTCGCTGCGAATCGTCAGACAGATTCTCGACGAAGCGCCGGAGGGTCCGATCATCGCCGCATGGGCGCTGCCGAAAGACTGGACGCGCGAAGGCGCCGCGCTCGTCGAAGGCTTCCGCGGCGATATATTTGTCTGGCTGCGCATTCGCGCTGACGGCGTGGTGCAGCGCTGTCATTTGCGCGATCCGTCCTGGTTCCAGTGGCCGCTGCTCGAAGCGGCGATCAAAGACAACATCGTCGCCGACTTCCCCCTCTGCAACAAATCCTTCAACTGTTCCTACTCGGGACATGATCTCTAGGACACGCGCGCGATGCAGAAATTCTTGCTTCAGGGCCTGCTCCGCCGCGCTCTGACCGAAAAGGCCCCCATTCCGGGTCCGACGTCGATCGCGGAACTTGGCTACACGCTGGGGCGCACCGCGCGCCAAAAACTGGGCCGCAGCCTGTCGATCCGCGAAGTCGACGCGGGCTCCTGCAATGGCTGCGAATTGGAGATCCACGCGCTCAACAACGCCTATTACGACCTCGAGAGATTCGGCCTGCGCTTCGTGGCGTCGCCACGTCACGCCGACGTCTTGCTCGTCACCGGACCGGTGACGAAAAACATGCGCGAAGCGCTTGAGCGAACCTATGCGGCGACGCCGGATCCAAAATGGGTGATCGCCGTCGGCGACTGCGCCTTTGACGGCGGCGTTTATTGCGAGAGCTACGCATGCGTGGGCGCCGTCGCGAACGTCGTCCCGGTCGATCTCCATATTCGCGGCTGCCCGCCTGATCCCACAACGCTGCTCAAAGGACTGATCGCCTTCGTTGAAACGATGAGCTGAACGACTCGGCCAAGGGCCCCTCGGCCGCGAATGTGGCGACGCGCTGTCGCCCGGCCGATTCTCGAAACGCGCGAGCAATATTTCCTCGCACGAGAAAAACTCGGGAAAAACCTGCGTACGAAAACTTGGCTAGAACGAGAGCGCGCTTCGCGCTTCGCATATGAGAGTCGCGGCGTTCAACGCGATGAACTTGCTGTCTTGATGCGCGGCAAAGCGCTCGCCGCTCACGCGAATAAAGACGCAAGCGGGGCTAGTCATGAATCTCCCAGGCTGGAAGCATGTCGCGGCAAGCGGACTTGTCGCGTTTTTCTCGACAACGGCGGCGCATGCCGCCTCAGGCGACGCGATTGAGGCGAGGCTGCGAGTGCTGGAGGCGGAGATCGCAAAACTGCGGCGAGAGGCTCGCCAGGCCAAAGCGGAAGCCCAGCAGGCGACTCAGTCCGCTCAACGAAGCGCGGCGAAGGCCGAGGCGGCGCATACCGCGGCGCCGCTCATGCCGCCGGCTTTCGTCGCGTTCAAGAACGGCCTGTTTGTCGAGAGCGCGGACAAGGCTTACAGCTTCAAAATCGGCGGGCGCATGCAGTTTGATGGCGGCGGCGCGGCGCAGCCGCTCAATGGCTGGTCAGGCCAGGCCGGCGTTCGCCAGGTGCGTCTCGAAGTGGAGGGCACGGCTGCAAAATACTGGTTCTACAAACTGCAATATGATTTCGCCGGCTCGCAATATGGCACGCCCTTCAATGCGCCCGTGCAAGGCGGCATTCGCGACTTCTATCTTGGTCTGCAACATCCCCTTCTCGCGCTGCCATTCACGAAGAACCCAGCCTTCATCCATATCGGCAGCTATTTCGAACCCTTCAGCCTCGAATTCACCGCGTCCTCGCGATTCCGCGACTTCATCGAACGCGCCATGGCGGTCGAAGCCATTGCGCCCAGTCGTCACCTCGGCGCGGCGATCGGCGCCTATGGCGACAACTGGACCGCCAAGGGCGGCATCTTCACCACGAGCTTCGAAGATTTGAACACAAACCCAGCGGTCGGCGCGCCGCCATTGATCGGTATTCCGGCGCGCGCCGGTTGGTTCCCTACAGGCGGCGGCCAATATTTCGAACTGACCGGCCGCGCGACCTATGCGCCGATCATGACCGAACATGATCTGCTGCATGTCGGCGTGTCCGGCCGCTATCACCAGCCAAACAGCGCCACGGGATTGTCGGACGATCGCGTGCTGCGGATCGGCAACCGCATTCGTTCGGAAGCCTATATTCTTAACCAGGGGCTGCTTGGAACGCCGGATCTTTCCTGCGGAACCGTCGCTCTGCCGGGATGGACGTCGGCAGCCGCCGCGCATTGCGTCAACAACGTGCAGTCCTTTGGCGTGGAGCTGTCCGCGGCGCATGGGCCATTCTCGCTGCAGGCCGAATATCTGGGGCAGCGCGTCAATCGCAACACCACCAATATCGCGCGCGCGCGCCTCGCAGGCGCTTTCGCGCCGGGCGGCGCCTCGCATTATTTCAGCGGCTTTTATCTCTACGGGCAATGGTACCTGACCGGCGAGGAGCGCGCCGCCGCATATGACGTGACGAACAAACTCGGCGCGAACTTCAATCAGATCACGATCAAGCATCCGATGAGCGCCGGCGGCTTTGGCGCACTTGGGCTCGCCGCGCGCTACAGCGCGCTCAATCTCAACAGCGGACCCTATAGCGGCTCAAGCCTCTACAACATGCTCGCCTATACGACGCTCATCGCGCCCAATCCAGCCGCGGCCTCCTATATCGCCAACGCTGGCGTGGTCGGCGGCCGCCAGCAAAACGTCACTCTGGGACTCAATTGGTATCCCGAAAACGGATTCCATTTTCAGTTCAACTGGGTCCATGTGCTGCAGGCCTCCGCGCCGCTCAATGATTACGCCTTGTTCGCAACCGGCGTTCCGACGCGGCAGAGCCCCTATTTCAACGGCGCCCATCCCGATCTCTTCGAGGCGCGCGCGCAGGTCTATTGGTAGGCGATCCGCCGACGCGCACACGGTTCTTCAGTCCGTAGGAGGAACGGGCGCTCAAGACGCACGGCGTATCGCTGCTTTGGAGCGCGCTTCCCCATGCGCTTCATTGTTCGAAAGCCCATATCCGGCTTCAATCGCTTTTCATGCTGATGACGAACCAGCCGTGCCGCTTCGCCTCGTCATGCAAAGACTGAGGAAAAGCCCCAATTCTCGTGTCGGGCAATCCGAGCGCCGGACCATAGGCGTATTCGCGCTGGGCGTCGCATGTCCACGCTAGCGAATGCTCGACGATAGACGATGGGCGGGGCCATTTATAAGCGATTTGCATGATCATCGATTGTAATTGCCATCCCCGGCGCAACATCAGTCGCCTTCGAGCGCGGCGCCTCGACTTTGGGAGCAGCTGCTTCGCGCCGAAGATCTCTTGAGAGCCATAAGCGCCGCGACAAATTTGCAACGCTTGGCGCAATTCGTCGACGAAAGACGCGAGAATGTCGGAACAGAGCTTGATTTCATTCGTTGTTAGGATGACGCTGTTAAATAGGTTGTTCAGTGGTCCGTCTCTAAAGAAGGAGATTTCCAATGACCACCAGGAAGCTTCAGCGAAGGCGAAGCGCGATCAGGTCGCTTCTCCAGAACCTCGAAACTCGCCCGTTCTGCGGGGATCATTTGCCGCACTCCGGCGGATGGTTGAGTCAGCCTCGGCCGAAGCTGTCGCGCGGCTCGTCCAGCGTCGGCGGTCAAGATCGCCGATAGATATTTGCGGCCGATAGAGATTTGCGGCGGCGGATCCTGTGAGCGCCTCAGCCGCACCGGCATTGAACGCGGACAGCGTTCCGCAAGCGGACGCCCCGACCGTGGATGTATCGGCGGGGCGTTCTGCATCAGCGGCAAAGGTCGCATGCAGCCTCGATAGAGGGTCCTTGGAGGCGGCGGCGGCTGTTGCTGCGGCGTTACTTTTCGGCTCGGGGGGATTCCGGCGCCTCCAGCACATTCTCAATCGGGCAGTCGAAGTCCCAGACGACGCCTGCGCTGTCGTATTGGAGGCTTGCATCCCCTCTCAGGTTCAGTCTGATCATGTCACGAATGACTGTGGACCCGAAGCCGTTGCGCGCGGGCGGAACGACCGTGGGACCCTCCGTCTCACGCCAGCGCATCGTGAAGCGCCGGCCTTCGCCATCGTGCTCGCGGACGCCCCATTCGATGTCGACGCGGCCATCCGAATTGGACAGAGCGCCATATTTGACGGCGTTGGTCGCCAGCTCATGTAGCGCCATGCTGAAAGATTGCGACGCCGCGGCCGAGATGATCAGCGGCGGGCCCTTTAGCGCGATGCGATCGCCGATCAAATCCTCCAGATGAGCGAGCTGCGAGCGCACGAGATCGCTTAGCGGGACGCCTTGCCAATCGCTGGCGACCAGCAGGTCCTGATTGGCGGCGAGAGACAAAATGCGCTCCTGAAATGTTTCCTCGAAGTCGCGTCCTGAATTGCCCGCGGTCGCTCGTGCGATGGCCAGCACGATGCTCAACATGTTTTTCGAGCGGTGATTGAGCTCGCGCATGAGAAGAGCGCGCTGTTCCTCCGCGCGCACGCGCTCGGTCACGTCCCTCGACAGCACGGCGACTCGTGGGCTTTCCGCTTCCTCGACGCGGAAGACAAAGGCGTCGTAGATCTTGCCGAGCGCGCGCGCTCTGCGGACGACGCGTTCGGCGTTCCCGGACACCCCGACTCTGCCGATCGTATCGATCCAGTCCTTTTCCAGGCTGGGCGCAAGCGCGCGACCGCTCCGCCCTTCAACGTTCTTCAGCCCGGTAATCGCCTCAAATGCTGGATTGACTTCAAGGAAGCGGTAGTCGACCGCATGACCTTCCTCGTCATAAAGCGGCTCGACCACCGTGAAGCTT
The DNA here is from genome assembly GCF_051062815.1 of Methylocystis sp. Taxonomy (GTDB): domain Bacteria; phylum Pseudomonadota; class Alphaproteobacteria; order Rhizobiales; family Beijerinckiaceae; genus Methylocystis. The sequence continues at coordinate 96,699 of NZ_JBPFDU010000044.1, forward strand.
TCGTCAATGGATTCGAACAGCAGGCGATACCGCGACTCGCTGTTGCGCAGCGCCTCCTCCGCGCGCGCCCGCTCAATCGCCGACCACGTTCGCTCGGCGACATCTTCGGCGACCGCCGCCTGAGCGGCGCTCCACGTCCGCGGTCGCCGCGAGTGAACGGTAACCACCGCGACCAGCCGGTCGTCCTTGACCAGCGGCGCGGCCAGAAAAGCGGAAATCGAACGGCTTTCGAATGACCTTAGGGTCTCAGGCGCCGCCGTGCGCGGGTCGTTGCGAACGTCGCTGACGACGATTGTTCTGCCACGCTTGAGGTCTGCGATCAGGGCCTCTCCCCAACTCTCGAGACGATGGCGCCCGGCGTTGCTTGGCGCCGCGCCGTCGTTCCAGTCGTGCTGAACAGTTGCGTAGTCGCCGGTCTCGTCGATCTCCGCATAGGCCGCTTGGGTGGCCTTGAGATGTCGGCCCAGGACCTCGCTGGCCGCAGCCTGAATCGCCACGGGATCCGCCAACGGGCGCAATCGGTCATTCAGATCGATGAGGAGATTTTGCCGAACCTCGCGGTCCCGACGGTTCACCTCGCACGTCAGTTGCTCCATCGTGTCACTTATGGCGAGAACGATCAGGTTAAGCTGGTCGAGCCAACGGCCGTTCACCAGCATCACCCGAGGACCGAGGTCTTGGAACACGTGTTCGATCTGGTAGTCGTCGAAACTCTGGCGGCGAGGGAGGATATCCTCAAGCAGCCGTCGCAGCTCCGGGGTGTCCCACTGGCCATTGTCCAGCTCGTAAACGAGACGTCCTTCCGTCTCCTTGGGGTCTCCCCCGAAGAGTCGATAGAAGGGCCGATTCGCCGAGTGAACCGTGAGGTCCGCGTGGAGAACCAGCAGCGCTTCACGCACGCTGTCGATCAGTTTCTCCGAAAATTCGATCCGGCCTTCGAGTTCATGACGAAGCCGCTCACACTCGCTCTCGTCGAATATCGCAAGCAGGATGCAATCTTTTTCATCCGGCCTGCGGATGCGCTTGGCGTTGAGCCGCATGATGCGACGGCCGACACGTTCGAAGTCATGTTCGACGCGGCAATCCTCGACCGTACTGCTTCGCTCAACAATTTGCTCTAGCAGCCGGCGCAGCTCCGAGATGTCCCACTGCCCGTCGCAAAGCTCATAAACCGGCCGGCCGACTGTCTCCTCGCGCGTCATCCGAAACTGACTGAGGAACGCGTCATTAGCGAACTCGACCGTGAGTTGTGAATCCAGCGCCAGCAGCGGCAAGCCCACGGTCTCCAGGATCGAGCTCGCATAGGCGGAAATGTCCGTCTCGGTTGACATGCCTACCGAACTCAGATCGACGATCGCCCTCGCGAAAGGTAAGGCGTTTTGGCGCGAGAGGAACCCCGTAATGCGAAAGGCATGCGCGCAAGGGGGTGCGATCGTCTGGCGAATCTCGATTATGATGTCCTTCAATCGCCATTAACTATCGATTCGAGGGGAAACGTGCTTTTAAAATTCTGGATGTCGCAGACGACGCTCGTCATGGCGCTCATGCTCACATTCGCCATGGCCGCAGTCGCGCTTTTCCTGTGCTGGCTTAGCTTCGCCTCGCGCTTTGCCGCCTATGCGCAGAACTGGAAAGGCGTCGTGCCGCCCTTCGTCGCCGTTCCGGCGACCCTGTTTGGCCTGCTGATGACGTTCCTCTCGCAGGACGTCTGGGACGCAAATCGCAGCGCCTATCGCGCCATCGCCATGGAGCGCGAACAATTGGCGACGCTCGCGGCGCTTTCGAGCAATCATGGAGTCAACGCGGAAGATATTCCACGCGCCGTGCGTGACTATGTGGAGACCGCCGTTGGCCTCGAATGGAAGACCATGGAAGACGGCAAAGAATCGCCGGAAACCGAGGCGGCGCTGAACAGACTCACACGCGCGGTCGCCAGCGCGAGAATCGAGCCGGCCTTCCAGCGCGCGCTCGTCGATACGGTGATGCGTTTGCGATCGGCGCGGGAACAACGACTCGCGATTGCGGGGGCCTTTCCCGACGATCGCAAATGGGCGGCGGTGATCATCATCGCCTTCATCACGCAAATCGCCCTGGCCGTCGTGCATCTCGACCGCCCGAGGCCTCAGCTTCTCGCGCAGGCGATTTTCGCTTTGGCGGCGATCGTCCCGATATCGCTGGTCGCATCCGTGGACGAGCCCTATTCGCCGCCCAATGCGGTGAGTTCCGAGCCGCTTGCGCAACTGCTGGAGCGCTATCCGCAAAAGTGACCGGGCCGCCCCTTTGATAGCGCCCTGCAGGCGCAGCTAAGAGTTAACCTTCAACGAACGCCGGAACGCGTTTCTGCGCCGAGACAGCCAAATGGTCGAAATTCAAAAGGTAGTTGGAACCGCTTTTGTCGTGGCGGAATTCCGCAATGACGAAAACAAGCAAGCTCATCCGCTCTATCGCGATCCCTTCGTCCACCTGTTCCTCAATCAGGAATCGAAAGAGGCGGCGGATCGCATTTCCCAGTCGTTCCCGCCGATAAGGAACAATGTGCGACTGAGGACCCGCTACTTCGACGACCGGCTTCGTCTTCAGATCGACAAAGGGCGCCGACAAATCCTCATACTTGGCGCCGGACTCGACACAAGGCCGCAGCGGATCGCGGCCGAAGGCGTCGCCTATTTTGAAATCGACGCTCCAGCAACCCAGGCGTTCAAAAAGGCGAAGCTCGAAGCAAGCGATGTTGATCCCAATACGAAATATATTGGGGCGGATTATGTGACGGATGGAATGATCGGTCTCCTTCGTCGAAACGGATTTGATTTCAAACTTCCCACGCATGTCATATGGGAAGGGAACACGATGTATTTGGATGAAGCGGCGGTCTGCCAAATCTTGACGGACCTCATGCGCCATATCGAGAGCTGCTCGGTGTCCTTCGACTATTTCGCCGAGGACGTGATCAAGAACGCAACCGGCGATCCTGAAATCACCAGCGTCGTTGAAAGATTCGCCGCAATGGGCGCCCCTTGGACGTACGGGATCGAGAATCTTGCGGAGCAAGCCGCGCGATGCGGGGCGAGCGTGCTCGATCGTTGCACGGTCGCCGACCTTCATCGGACCTACTGGCCGGATCAGCCGTTAGCGTCGCCCCTATACGGGCGATATTCGCTTTGCACGCTGCAGAACGCGATGGCGTCGTAATACGCGCGTCGCGGCCCGCGCCGGGGAACGAACGTAAACGCCGTAAAGATCGTCAGGAAGACGGCCCAGCGCTACATGAATATCAAAGTCGTAAGACAGGAGACCCCCATGCCAAAAGGCATTCTGTTCACCGGCGATTTTGAGGTATCTGCGATGCCCGCGCTCATTCCTGGCAGCTGGTATATTGGATTTGCGTGCAAACAGTGCCGACAACGCTTTGCTTTTCTGAGCGAGCTGACAGGCACGGGCGCTCTGGAGATATCCGGGCCCGCCACATTTAAGGTGACGTGTCCGAACTGCGGAGCGCGCGGAGAATATTCGGCCACCGAGGTCCTACAGTTTCAGGCCGCTCAGGGCGGCCCATCGTCGACCGCCTAGAGCGCTTATCGATCACATGGAATCATGTGATCGATAAGGGCCGCCTCTAAGGCGAGTTACGCCGCCCTCACGTAACACTCACTTGCCGCCGCAGCGCTCGAGGCTCAACCGACTCGTTCGTAATGGGCGGTGAAGTGCCGCAGAAATGGCGCTTGTTGAGTGATCCGGTAGGCTTCGATTGACTCGCGCTGGCGGCCAATGGCGTCCAGCACTTCAATCAGATAGTCAAAATGGCTCTGCGTATAGACCCGGCGAGGAAACGCCAACCGCACCAATTCGTGCGACGCTGCGATTTCCTTTCCCCCCTCTGGCGCAGGCTTTCCGAACATGACGCTGCCGAGCTCGACGGCGCGAACGCCGCCTTCGAGATAAAGCGCATTGACGAGCCCGATGCCGGGATAGTCGCTGGCCCTCAGATGCGGGCAAAACGCGGCGGCGTCGATGAATATGGCGTGGCCGCCGGCCGGGCGCACGATCGGTATGTCGCGCGAGATCAGCGCCGACGCCACATATTCGACGGTCGCATGCCGATAGCGCTGATAGTCGTATTCCAATGCTTCCAACAGGCCGACGGAGATTGCCTCCAGATCCCGGCCGGCGAGACCGCCATATGTCGGAAATCCTTCCGTCAGGATGAGCAGGTTGCGGAAATCATCTGCCCAAGAATCATTGTTGCAGGCCAGAAATCCTCCGATATTTGCGAGCCCGTCCTTCTTTGCGCTCATCGTCGCC
>NZ_JBPFDU010000045.1:0-67237 GCF_051062815.1 Methylocystis sp.
CTTCACCGTCGCGAGCGCCTGCTGCATGCAGCGCACCGCGCCTTCGCCCGAGGGCGCCACCATGTCATGGCCGTCGGAGGTCGCCCCATAGCCGGCGACTTCGGCGTAGATCTTCGCGCCGCGCGCCTTGGCGTGTTCGAATTCTTCGAGCACCAGCACCCCGGCGCCGCCGGCGATGACGAATCCGTCGCGATTCTTGTCATAGGCGCGCGAGGCCGTCGCCGGACGATCATTATAGGAGGAGGACATGGCGCCCATCGCGTCGAAGAGGACCGACAGCTCCCACTCCAGCTCCTCGCAACCGCCCGCGAACATCATGTCCTGTTTGCCATACTGAATCAGTTCGTAGGCGTTGCCGATGCAGTGATTGGACGTGGCGCAGGCCGACGAGATCGAATAGTTGACGCCCTTGATCTTGAACCAGACCGCAAGCGTCGCCGAGGCGGTCGAAGACATGCATTTGGGCACGGCGAAAGGACCGACGCGCTTGGGTCCTTTGGTGCGGGTGATGTCGGCGGATTCGACGAGCGTGTGGGTCGAGGGGCCGCCGGACCCCATGATGATTCCGGTGCGCGCGTTGGAGATTTCCGCTTCGGTCAGGCCGGCGTCGGCGATCGCCTGATCCATGGCGACGTGGTTCCACGCCGTGCCTGTCGCATGGAAGCGCATGGCGCGCCGGTCGACGAGCGTCGAGGGGTCGAGCGACGGCATTCCGTACACCTGCGAACGGAAGCCGAGTTCGGCGTATTTCTCCGCGCGGGCGATGCCCGACTTCGCCTCGCGCAGCGAAGCGATCACTTCCTGGGTGGTGTTGCCGATCGACGACACAATCCCCATGCCGGTGACGACGACTCGTCTCATTGGTCCAACTCCTTGGCGGCGCTTTCCCGCGCCTTTGTGTGCGCTTCAGGCGGCGGCCGGCGCCTCGGCCTTGGCGAGCCCAACCTTCAAATCCTTCGCCTCATAGATGCGCTCTCCGTCCGCCGCGACCCAGCCGTCGGCGATGCCGAGCACAAGCTTGCCCTTGAAGACGCGCTTAAAGTCGATGCCGTAGGTCACCTTTTTCACGGTCGGGCGAACTTGCCCGCTGAATTTCACCTCGCCGACGCCCAGCGCCATGCCGCGGCCCGGATTGTCGAGCCAGGCGAGATAGAAGCCGACCATCTGCCACAGCGCGTCGAGGCCAAGGCAGCCCGGCATCACGGGATTGCCCTTGAAATGGCAGTCGAAGAACCAAAGGCTCGGCTTAATGTCGAGTTCGGCGCGCATGTAGCCTTTGCCGTGCTCGCCGCCGTCTTCGAAGATCTCGGTGATCCGGTCGAACATCAGCATCGGCGGAAGCGGCAGCTGGGCATTGCCCGGGCCGAACAGCTTCTCCTCGCCGCATGCCAGTAAATCCTCGTAGCCGAATGAGGAGCGCCTTTCGCCCATCGTCCTTTGTTCCTCGCGTTGGAGCCTTTGAAGGCCCATTCTTCCCCAAGCGCCCTAAAGGGCGCGCCCTTATCTTTTTAGCGCCGGCGGCGGCGCCGCTCTTATCCGCTTTTGGGCGAAGCGATCCGTAACATAGCCTCGCCCGGGCCGGAAGCGCCGTCGCAAGCGGGGTCGCAACAGCCGGGCGGCGTTGAATTTCCCGCCGTTCCCCCTATGATGCCATGTAGAAAACCGCGAGAGTGGAAAACCGCGAGCCGCTGCAATGGACGCCGAGCCGAATTCGACCGTTCCGCCAGACTGTGCGCCGCGCAAGCGCGTCGCAGAGTTGCTGGCCGACGCGGGGCTGCGGCCGACCCGTCAGCGGCTGTCGCTCGGCGAGTTGCTGTTTGGACAGAGCGGCGATCGTCATGTGACGGCGGAGCGGCTCTACGAAGAGGCGCTCGCCGCCAATCTCTCCGTGTCCCTCGCGACCGTGTACAATGCGCTTCACCAGTTCACCCAGGCAGGCCTGCTGCGGGAGATCGCCGTCGACGGCGCCCGAGTGTATTTCGACACCAATACCGCCGACCACCATCATTTTCTTCTCGAAGACGACGGAGAGCTTTACGATATCGCCGGCGCGAATGTCTCGGTCTCCGATCTTCCTCAGCCGCCCGACGGTTTGCGCGTCGCACGCGTAGATGTCGTGGTGCGTCTTCGCCGCGCCTAAGCCCGCCCTATATTCCGGGAGACGACAAGTTTCGAAGCAGCTCGACATCGCCGCAGGGCCGTCGAGACCTATTCGAAAACCAGGGCGGGGCGAGGAGCAATGTCGCAGCGGGCGAGCCAACAGGAATCCGAGATCACCTACGCGCAGTTCAAGGCGCTCGCCAATTCCATACCGAATCTTGCCTGGATGGCGCGACCGGATGGCTGGGTGTTTTGGTACAATGACCGGTGGTACGAATATACCGGCACGACTCCCGAGGAGATGGCGGGATGGGGCTGGCAATCGGTACATCATCCGGGCGTGCTGCCCAAGATGCTGGAGCGCTGGACGCATGCGATCCAGCACGGCGAATTTTTCCAAATGATCTTTCCGCTCAGAGGCGCCGACGGGCTCTACCGGCCATTTCTGACGCGCATCGAACCGCTGCGCGAGAACGGCGCCGTCGTCGGCTGGTTCGGCACGAACACCGACGTCACCGAACAGGAACGCGACCGCGAACGCCTGCAGCTTCTGATCCACGAGCTCAACCATCGCGTCAAGAATACGCTTGCGACGGTTCACTCGATCGCTTTGCATTCATTGCGCGAATTGAAGCAGAATTCGGTGGAGCTCTTTGAGAATCGTCTGCTGGCGCTCGCCGCCGTGCATGACGTGCTGACCCGCGAAAACTGGACGAAGGCGCAGGTCGACGAACTCGTGCGTACTGCGATCGCCCCGGCGGGCCAGGAGAATTTCGACATTTCAGGAGCGCCTGTCGACGTCTGCCCGCGCATCGCGGCGGCCTTGGCGATGACGCTGCATGAATTGTGCACGAACGCCGTCAGACACGGATCGCTCTCGGCGCCGAGCGGACGAGTCGCCGTCGAGTGGAGCGTTGACGCCAAAGGACGCACGCCTAAGCTCCATCTCGTCTGGCGCGAATACGGCGGACCGCCGATCTCGCCCCCATTGGTCAAAGGATTTGGCATGCGCCTGATCGAGAAAACGCTAGCGTCCGAAGCGGGCGCGCGGATCGCGGTCGAATTCCCCTGCGAAGGATTTCGCTGCGAGATGGACATTCCTCTTGGCGTGGAAGTGCTCAAATGAACACGCCTCGCGTCCTGATCGTCGAAGACGAGGCCGTGATCGCCATGGCGCTCGAAATGTTTCTCGAGGAGCTTGGCGCGCAAGTCGTCGCCACCGCGGGCAATGTGCAGGACGCGCTGCAAAAGGCGACGAGCGAAGATTTCGATATCGCCTTTCTCGACGTCAACCTCAATGGCCAGAAGGCTCATGTTCTCCCCGGCGTTCTGGAGCGCCGGCATAAGCCCTTCGCCTTCGTGACCGGTTACGGCGAACAGGGCGTGCTTGAGGCGCATGCCGATGCGCCGGTCGTCGCCAAGCCCTTCAGTCGGGACGCCGTTTCGACGGCGTTGGAGAAACTCAAGAGCCGCCTGCCGGGCGGTCCATCCGGCTGACTATTCGAATTTCTCGCCCGGATAGACGCCCCAGAGATTTTCCTGCGCCATATAGCCGTCAAAGCCCTTGCCGGCGATGCGGCACCATTTGCCGTCGCAGCTGCGCAAATTGCCGATGACGCCGGGGCCGAGCTTGGCCGCGGGCGTCGAATGATCGGCGGCGACGAGCAGTTGCGGCTCCTTTTTCCACGGCGCAACCAAGGCGGTGCGCCGTCCGGAGAGCAGCGAGTGCAGCACCCAGCCTTCGGCGCCTTCGGAATCGCGGATCTTGCGCCAGGTTTCGAATTCGGCGGTGATCTCGACGGGGAGCGCAGCGCGTTCGAAGATCCACAGAGTCGGATGTTCCTTGCTCGGCCCCTCGCGAACATTGACCCGATCCGATTTGAGGCTGACGTAGCGGGGCAAGGGCAGGCCGCTCACCGGCCCCTTCTGCGGCTCCTGAGCGTCGGCGTGCGCTGCGCAAAAAAGCGCGCATAGGAGCGCGGCGAAAACCGCGCGGCGACGCTTTTGGAAAAATTCCTGAGCGTTTGAGAAGGCTGCCGAAATTGGCGCAGATTCTGTATTTATTCGCGACATGGTGGACTGATCGCTCGCTTGTCTTTGGCCCGTCATCTGCTAGGAAGTCGAATGCGTCCGCCGAGGAGGCGTATTGGTTTTGTCGCTGACCGTCGTTAAGACCCGGTTGAAGCCGGCGAAACTCGCCGGCGTCTTTTCATCCGCCGCGGCGACGCGGCGACGATCATAGCGCAATCGCAGAAACGCTGCTGCAACACAACATGAACGCGGAGGCACGACCAGGGATATGCCGAAAAAGAAGCCGCTCGTTGTCGTGTCGCGCCGGCTGCCCGAGGTCATCGAAACCCGCATGTGCGAGCTGTTCGACACGCGCCTCAACGAAAGCGACAAGCCGCTCACGCATGACGAACTCGTCGAGGCCATGCGCACGGCCGACGTGCTGGTGCCGACCATCACCGACCGTATCGATTCCCATCTGATCGCCCAGGCCGGCGAGCAAATGAAGCTGATCGCCAATTTTGGCAATGGCGTCGACAATATCGACGTCGCCTCGGCGCTCGATCGCTCCATCACCGTCACCAACACGCCCGGCGTTCTGACCGAAGACACGGCCGACATGACGATGGCGCTGATCCTTTCGGTGGCGCGTCGTCTCGTCGAAGGCGCGAGCGCCATTCCCGACGGCGCTTGGGCGGGCTGGTCGCCGACCTGGATGCTCGGCCACAGGATCACCGGCAAGAGGCTCGGCATCGTCGGCATGGGCCGGATCGGCCAAGCCTTGGCGCGGCGGGCGAAAAGCTTTGGACTTTCAATCCATTACCATAATCGTCGGCGGGTCTCGGCCGATCTCGAAGAGCAATTGGAGGCGACCTATTGGGAATCGCTCGATCAGATGCTGGCGCGAGTCGACGTCGTGTCGATCCACTGTCCGCATACGCCGGCGACCTATCATCTTCTCTCCGCCCGCAGACTGGCGCATCTGCGTCCCCACGCCATTCTGATCAATACCGCGCGCGGCGAAATCGTCGACGAGAACGCGCTGGTGCGCATGCTTGAAGCGGGTGAGATGGCCGGCGCCGGCCTCGACGTGTTCGAGCATGAACCCGCCGTCTCTCCCAAATTATTGAAGCTCGCCAAGGCCGGGAAGGTTACGCTGCTCCCGCATATGGGCTCGGCGACCATCGAAAGCCGCATCGATATGGGCGAGAAAGTGATCATCAACATCAAAACCTTCATGGACGGCCACCGGCCGCCTGACCGCGTCCTGCCGAGCATGCTATAAGGCGCTGCGCCGCGGGCCGGGACCGACTGGCGCGGGTCGCCTTATGGGGAGGATGATTGACGCGATGAACAGGATTTTGCTCGCCTTAGCCGCCTCGCTCTGCGCCATTGCGCTCGCCGCCGCGCCAGCCGACGCCAAGAGCCGCGCAAAACCGCCTCAGGGCGCGGAGCAGAAGCAACCGGAAGACGAAAACAAGGAGACGGGCGGCATTCCGCGCTATCAGCCGTTCCCGCACAACCAGAACTTCGTGCTCAAGGAGATCAACGGCAAAGCGCCGCCGGTGGAGATGTGGATCTCCATCGACTCAACCGGCCGCGCCAACGGTTTTTCGGGCTGCAAGAACTGGTCCGGCATCTTCATCATCGGCCCCAACCGGCTCGGACCGCGCACCATGCCGGCGGTCAACGAACGGAAATGTGAAGGCCCGCTTGCCGCCTTCGAGCGCGACTATTGGGCGGTCCTGCTCTCGGGGCCGTTCTGGGACACGAAGGGCGACGACCTCTTCCTGAAGGGCGCGCAGGGCGGCGTGCTGCATTTCCAGCGCTCGCTCTAAAACCGGCGCGACCGCTGCCCGACGCTCGCGCGTTGAGCGAGATTTCCGAATCGGCTCTCAAGATTCAGACCGCGATTCCCGCATCCCGATCAGGCCTTCGGCCTGTCGGGAATGAGCGGCGATGCGCCGGCGATTATTTCACCGGCGACGCGAGCAGCGGACAGGGCGCCTCGTGCAGCACACGCTGCGTCGTCGAGCCGCGCAGCGCCTCCAGCAGGCCCTTTCGGCCACGCGTCGGCATGGCGATCATGTCGGCCTTGATCTCCTGCGCATAGGCGAGAATGGTTTCGACGACGGGGCCGCGGCGCAACTCGATATGCGGCAGCAGCCCTTCAAAAAGCGGCAGTTCGTCGCCAACGTGCAGCATCATGACGTCGGCGGCCGGGTTGAGACAATGCGCGAGCGCGGCGACGTGGCGGAAGGCGTCGAGCGGCGAGACCGTCGCCTCGACCGGCATCAGCACCGTATTGAGCGAGACGGCGCCCGTCTCCCGGTCGACGAAGCCTTTCTGGTCCTCGCGCAGGAACAGCGCCGGCACATGCGTCTCGCGCGCCGTTTCCTCGGCGACCGAGCTGGCGAGCAGACGCTCCAGAGCGCTGCGCGGCCGGGTCATCATCACAAGAAGATCGCACAGGTGCCGCTCGACATAGGCGGTGACGCCGACGACGGGCGATTCCGATTCGACCGACGCCTTGACGATTTTGACGCCGAGCTGTTCGGCCGCCTCGGCGCGCGTCGCGGTCGGCGAGATCATCTTCCAGCGCGCCAGCATTTCGCGCACCTGCGGAAAGCGATCCCAATCATCCTCCTCGGTCTCGGGCGCTTCGATATGCAGAATGTGCAACATGCTCTTGCAGGCCACGGCGATCCGCAGCGCATGCGCGAAGGCGTCCTGGCTCGCGAAGGAGAGATCGGTGGGATGGACGATTGATTTGGGCGTGTCGCCATTCATCTGCGTTTGCTCCTCTACCCCTTCGCAAAACTATACGCGCTAGCGCGCCTGGCAATGATCAGCTTCGCCGCAGGTTAAATTTGTTCCTTGAGCGCCTTTTGGACCTCTTCGACCAGCTCGGCTTCCGGCACGGCGAATTGGGCGGGACGAAGCGCCTTCCATTGCTCGTTGGTGGCGATATTGGCGGCGGCCTTCGCGCCGGCGACGAGATCCTTGATGGTGACCTCGCCGCGCGCTTTTTCGTCGGAGCCCTGGATGATCGCAAGCGGGCTGTTGCGCCGGTCGGCGTATTTCATCTGCGCCTTCATGCCCGAAGCGCCGAGATAGATTTCGGCGGCGATCCCGGCGCCCCGCAGCTGCGCCGCGATCCGCTGATAGTCGGCGAGCCTCTCGCGATCGAGGACCAGCACCACGACCGGGCCGACATGCGGACGCGCCGAGACGATCGGGCTGCCGATGAGCTTCAAGGCCGCGAAGAGCCTTGAAACGCCGATCGAGAAGCCGGTCGCCGGCGTATTTTCCGATCTGAAACGCCCGACGAGACCGTCGTAACGGCCACCGCCCCCCACGGAGCCGAAGCGCACGGGATTTCCCTTCTCGTCTTTGGTTTCGAAGGTGAGGTCGGCCTCGAAAACGGGGCCGGTGTAATATTCGAGGCCGCGCACGACGGAAGGGTCGACGCGGATGCGATCCGGCCCAAAGCCCGCGTCGCGCGCGAGATCCTCGATTTCTAGAAGCTCCTCCGCGCCCTGGGCGCCGACCTCGCTCTTGCCGAGCAGGCCGAAGAGATCGAAAGCCGGCGCGCCGTCGCGATATTGTCCCCCGAGGCTGAAGGACAGGATCGTGTCGATCGCCGGCAGAGGGAGCCCCGCGCCCTTGGTGAAATCCCCGCTTTCGTCCTTGCGGCCCTCGCCAAGCAACTGCCGGACGCCGTCGGGGCCCAGCCGGTCGAGCTTGTCGATGGCGCGCAACACGACGAGGCGGCGGCCCGCGTTCTCCTCGCCGGCAAGGCCGATCGACTGCATCACGCCGTCAAGCACCTTGCGGCTGTTGATCTTGATGACGTAGTCGCCGCGGGCGATCCCTAAGCGCTCCATGGCGTCCGCCGCCATCATGCAGATCTCGGCGTCGGCGGCCGGCGAGGCGGAGCCGACCGTGTCGGCGTCGAACTGCATGAACTGCCGAAACCGCCCCGGCCCCGGCTTCTCGTTCCGGTAGACATGGCCAACGCGATAGGACCGATAGGGCTTTGGCAGCCGGTCGAAGTTCTGCGCGACGAAACGCGCCAGCGGCGCGGTCAGGTCGTAGCGCAGCGATAGCCACTGCTCGTCGTCGTCCTGAAAGGAGAAGACGCCCTCATTCGGCCGATCCTGGTCGGGCAGGAACTTGCCGAGCGCGTCCGTGTATTCGATCGCCGGCGTCTCGAGCGCCTCGAAGCCGTAGAGCTCATAGACCTCGCGGATGACGTCGAGCATCCGGGCGGTGGCGGCGAGTTCGCCGGCCTCGCGGTCAGCGAGCCCGCGCGGCGTGCGCGCTTCAACTTTGGTTTTGATTTCGTCTTTGGACATCCAGACCTGTTCCGATGCGCGCGCCACCCTCCCCTCGAGGGGGAGGGTCGCGCCGAAGGCGCGGGGTGGGGTGAGCGCCCGCGATCGGGGAATCCACCCCCTTCCGCGCGGCTACGCCGCGCGACCTCCCCTCTTAAGGGGGAGGTGGGCCGCCTTCCTAGCATTTTCCCAGTCGGAAGGAAGCGCCGCGCCTTTCGGGAGAAGACGCAAATGCGCTGCGCAGCGACGGCAGTCGGAGCTGCCGAAGCCGGCGATCGGGATTGGTAGATCGGAGAGCGCGGCGTTGAGGACGCATTCGTCGCCCTGTTCCTCAACAAAGGCGCCGAGCAGGCTCGCAGCTGCGGTGAGCTGGTCGATATGCCAGTGGGCTCGCTTGTGCGGCCGCATGTGTCGCGCCAGTCGCGCCCGCAATCCGCCGGGGCCTCGCGCCGAGCCGCAATAAAGATAATCGCCGGCGGGAAGCGTCGCTGAGATTTTCCCGACGCGAACGTCGAGCGGCGAGGCGAGGCGCAGCCAGAGGGCATAGGCGCCTGGGGCAGCTGGGGCGGAGACGGCGGGGGCGCAAAAAATCATCAGCATGCTCAATCAAAATCCCAGGCGCCAAACCCTCTCCCACAGGGAGAGGGTGGCTGCGGAGCAGCCGGGTGAGGGGTTTGGCTCTGGCGATTTTATTCGCATCGAAGAGAATTTCGTCGGGCGGACCCTCGCTCAAGCCCGAAATGCAAGCGAGTCCCCTCTCCCGGTCGCCTTCGGCGACCACCTCTCCCCGCAGGGAGAGGGTTCGCGCCCGCCGCGCGGCCGCGCCAAGTTTTTTATGCAGACTTCCGCGAAATGTTGGTGCGGCCGCTTACGCGATCATCACCCGCGCCGCGGCCTTTTCGTCGCCCAAGAGCTCCAGCGCCTTGCCGACGATCGCCTTGCTGTCGAGCATCGCCTTGGCGATCATCAACTCATGCTTGTCATGATCAATGTAGGCGTCCGGCAGAGTCATGCTGCGGAACTTGAACGCGCCGCGCACGCCGTCCAGCATCCCATCTTCGGAGAGCGCCTGAAAGACCTGGGCGCCAAAACCGCCGATGGATCCTTCTTCGACGACGATAAGCGCCTCGTGGTTGGCGGCGAGCCGGCGCAGCAGGTCACGGTCGATGGGCTTGGCGAAGCGGGCGTCGGCAACGGTGGTCGAGACGCCGTAGTTTTCGAGCTCCGCCGCCGCCTTCAGCGAGTCGGCGAGCCGCGTGCCGAGCGAGAGGATCGCGACCTTCGAACCCTCGCGCAGGATACGGCCCTTGCCGATCTCGAGAATTTCGCCGCGTTCCGGCAGGTCGACGCCGAGCCCCTCGCCGCGCGGATAGCGGAAGGCGCTCGGGCCGTCATCATAGGCGGCCGCCGTCGCCACCATATGCATCAACTCGCCCTCGTCTGAGGGCGCCATGATGACGAATCCCGGCAGGCAGCCGAGATAGGCCAGATCGAAAGCGCCGGCATGCGTCGGACCGTCGGCGCCGACGAGGCCGGCGCGGTCGATGGCGAAGCGCACCGGCAGGTTCTGGATCGCCACGTCGTGGACGACCTGATCGTAGCCGCGCTGCAGGAAGGTCGAGTACAGCGCGCAGAAGGGCTTATAGCCCTCGCAGGCGAGGCCGGCCGCGAAAGTGACGGCGTGCTGCTCGGCGATGGCCACGTCGAAGGTGCGATGCGGGAAGGCCTTGCCGAAAATATCGAGGCCGGTGCCCGATGGCATCGCCGCCGTGATGGCGACGATCTTGTCGTCATGTTCGGCTTCGGCGACCAGCGCCTTGGCGAAAATATTCGTATAAGTCGGCGCATTGGCCTTGGGCTTGATCTGGATGCCGGTCGCGACGTCGAATTTATTGACGGCGTGGCATTTGTCGGCCGATTCCTCCGCCGGCCCAAATCCCTTGCCCTTCTGCGTGACGACGTGAACCAGGACAGGCCCGTCGTCCTTGTCGCGGACGTTCTTGAGCACGGGCAACAAATGGTCGAGATTGTGGCCGTCGATCGGCCCGACATAATAGAAGCCGAGCTCCTCGAACATCGTGCCGCCGGTGATGAAGCTGCGCGAGAACTCCTCGGCCTTGCGGGCTTTGTCGTAGATGAAGCGCGGCAAATGGCTGGCGAGCTGTTTGGCGGCCTCGCGGATCGAGCGGTACGCGCCGCCCGAAACCAGGCGGGCGAGATAGGCGGACATGGCGCCCGTGGGCGGGGCGATCGACATGTCATTGTCGTTCAGAATGACGATCAGGCGAGAGTGCAGCGCCCCGGCGTTGTTCAGCGCCTCATAGGCCATGCCGGCCGACATCGAGCTGTCGCCGATCACCGCCACCACGTGATTGTCGCCGTCGGCGAGATCGCGCGCGACGGCCATGCCGAGGCCGGCCGAAATGGAGGTCGAGGAATGGCCGGCGCCGAAGGCGTCATATTCGCTTTCGGCGCGCTTGGTGAAGCCGGACAGGCCGCCGCCCATGCGCAGCGAGCGGATGCGGTCGCGCCTGCCGGTGAGGATCTTGTGCGGATAGGTCTGGTGGCCGACGTCCCAGATCACTTTGTCCCGCGGCGTGTCGAAAACATAGTGCAGGGCGACCGTCAGCTCGACGACGCCCAGGCCCGCGCCAAGATGGCCGCCGGTCACGGACACGGCGTCGATCGTCTCGCGCCGCAAATCCTCCGCGACCTGCTTGAGCTCGTTGGGACGAAGCTTGCGCAGATCTTCGGGGGAGGCGATGCGATCGAGAAGGGGTGTTTTGGATGTCGTCAATGTCTCTCTCTGCTCGTCAACAACAAGCGCCAGAAATCCGAGCATTACCCGTTAATAAGTAGCCCGGCAAACGCGCCGCGGCATCCATTTCGATTCAGTCCGAGAGTGTTGCCGAGATGCAACGCCGGACGCCGCGGGACCCGGCAGACCTAGAAGGGGGAGTAGCTCTCCATGCTGAAGCCGAAGGACGGCTCTTCGTAAACAGGGCGTGGTCGCCGCGTCATGCGTGGACGCTCGGCCGCTTGGCGCCCGCCCTCCTGGCGCTCCGCCTCCTGGCGGCCGGCCGCGCGGCGGGCGCCGCCGGTGATTTCGATCGTCGCCCCGTGCTTTTCCACCCAATCGAAGAGTTGCCGCGCGTTCGGAACCGCGAGCCGCACGCAGCCGTGGGAGAGCGGACGGCCCAAACCGCGCTCATAGCTCCCGTGAATGGCGAGGCCGCGGGGCGAAAAGAAGATGGCGTAGGGCATCGGCGCCTGATCATATTCATCGGAATGATGATCGGCCTCCATGCGCATGACACTGTAGGTTCCGGTCGGCGTTTCATATCCTCGGCGGCCGCTTGAGATTTTCCAGTTGACAGTCTCGCCCTGCGGCGTGACCGCCTCGAGCCTTTGCGCCGCAAGGTCGATGCGCACGCGCACCGCAGCGCCGGCAGGGGCCGCCGTGAATAAAACAGCCGCGGCAAGAGCTGCGAATAAACGCGGAACGCTGACCATGCTTGACCTAAACACGCAGACGCCAAATCGTAAAGGCGCGCCGATGGAAGGCCCGGCTTTTGGCGCTTTTCGGTTAATTTGGCTCCTTCGAGCGCCGCGTCCAGCGCAGCTGAGGTGCGGTCACGTCGACGGCGATCATTAACGCCGCGCCCCGTTCCATTTTGGAACAGCATAGCTCGTGCTCGCGCACGCGGCGCGCCTCGCCCGCAAAGAAGCCGATCTTCGTCACGCCCGCGCCCTCGCCTTTTTTTGCTTCATCGCTATAGTGCGCGGGCTCTCCCCTGGGACGAATCGCCGTGACGCCTCCATTGCCGCTCCTCACCCGCCGCCCCTTGGCGGTTCTTGCGCTGGCGCTCGTCGCCGCGAGCCTTTGCGCTTGCGGCCGGCGCGGGCCTGTGGAGCTGCCGCCCGAAACTCAGGCGCGCGGGGCGATCCTGCGGGCGGAAGCGGAGGCGAGAGCGGCGCGCGGGGCGCCGCGGCCGGCGGCCGGCGCTCCTGAAACCTCTCTCCCGCCGCCGCCGATCCCGGGCACCATCGGCAATCGACCGCCGGCGCAATATCCCTTCCCGCTCGACCCGCTGCTGTAAGCCGATGCATCTTTTCGACTATCGAAACGGCGCGCTCCACGCCGAGGAGGTCGCCGTGGCGACGCTCGCCGATGAGGTGGGCACGCCCTTCTATTGCTATTCGGCGGCGACGATCCGACGCCACTATCAGGTTTTTTCGCAGGCCTTCGCTGGTCTCGACGCGCTTGTCTGCTACGCCGTGAAGGCCAACTCCAATCAGGCCGTGCTGCGTCTCCTCGCACGCGAGGGCGCAGGAATGGATGTGGTCTCCGGCGGAGAGCTGGCGCGGGCGCTCGCCGCCGGCGTCGCGCCTGAGAAAATCACCTTTTCCGGCGTCGGCAAGACGCGTGAGGAGATCGTGGCGGCGCTTGACGCCGGAATCTTCTGTTTCAACGTCGAGTCCGAGCCCGAGCTCGAAGCCCTGTCGCAGGCGGCGGTCGCTCTCGGGCGTGCGGCGCGCGTGTCGCTCCGCGTCAATCCGGACGTCGACGCCCGCACCCATAAGAAGATTTCCACCGGCCTCGCCGAAAACAAATTCGGCGTGCCGCTGTCGCGGGCGCGGGAGGTCTACGCCTTCGCCGCCAAGCTCAAGGGAATCGAAATCGCCGGCGCCGACATGCATATCGGCTCCCAGCTCACCGACCTCGCGCCCTTCGACGAGGCCTTTTCGCTGCTCGCCGAACTCGTGCGCGACCTGCGCGCCGACGGGCACGATATTTCGCATGTCGATCTCGGCGGCGGGCTGGGGATTCCCTATCGCGACGGCGACGATCCGCAGTCCTACCATCCCGACAAATACGCCGAGATCGTGCGCCGGCATTTCGGCGGGCTCGGCTGCAGGCTGGTGCTGGAGCCGGGACGGCTCATCGTCGGCAACGCCGGCATACTCGTGACGCGCGTCATCTACGTGAAGCATGGCGACGCCAAGACCTTCGTGATCGTCGACGCCGGCATGAACGATCTTATCCGTCCGACGCTCTACGACGCCTGGCACGACATCATCCCCGTGCGCCAGGGCGCGGATCGGCAAAAGATCGTCGCCGACATCGTCGGACCTGTCTGCGAAACGGGCGACTATCTTGCGCATGGACGCGAGATCGTCGAGCCGCGCGCTGGAGAATTGCTCTGCGTGCTCACTGCGGGCGCCTATGGCGCGGTGCAGTCAGGCGCCTACAACACAAGGCCTCTTATCCCGGAAGTCTTGGTCGACGGCGACCGCTTCGCGGTGATCCGTCCCCGCCCAAGCGTCGCCGCGCTCATTGCGCAGGATCATGTGCCGGCGTGGCTCTCGTAGCGCGCAGAACGCGCCTGGAGAAGGTTCCGAAAAAGTTGACAGACTTTTTCGATGAGAACCTGCTCCAACATTTCGATTTTGAGCGATTCCTGATCGATCACATGATTCCATGTGATCGGGAAGCGCTCTAGTGTTTGCGATCGTAAAAGCTTACGAAATCACTCGTCGAGAGCGTCGCGACAATATTCGAATCATCGTCGAGAATCTCATATAATGGGCCTTCACGATCATAGATGGTGAACAACACGACGACGTCCTGATCGCCGCCGCCTTCTCGATGCGGCTCGTCCGCGGGAGGGCTCACGGTATAACTGCCCGCCGCCCTGACGTCTTTGAGTTCGCCATTCGCGTGATAGAGCCGATGTTCTCCCTGAATGACGAATGTCTTGTTGAGCGCGCAGTGTCGGTGAAGCACGATCCGCTGATTGGCCGAAAGCTTGAACAGCACATGGAGGACGTTTCGATCGTCGATATCGAGGACCGAAAAAAGCAAGTGTTCGATTCCATCGAGGCGCTTCCATGGAATATTGCCGTCGTTGAAGGTAAACTGCGACATGGTGCGCTCTCTCATCGGTGAAGGCGCGCCAATATGACAGGCGCCGCAGCGGCGCGAGAAGGACGGTAGCCTGAAAGGACTTGGGCAATTTCCCTGACGTCATGCACAGGACACTGCGGCGGCGCACGAAAGCGCCCGCTCACGGCAATGACCAAGCCCTTGTGTGGAATTTTGAATCCGGGCAGCCTTGAGCGCGGGCCAGCCGCAAATCTTGAAAAAACGCGCTGAATCACTTTCGCTTTCCAGTCCGCAGGGAGAAACGCCGATGTTGTTTGCGATCTATTATGAGATGACGCCCGAACGTCGCGACGAGGTTCTCAAGCGCTTTCAGAAATTCGGCGACGCCGCGCCAAAGGGTATGAAAGTCGTCGGAAACTGGCTTTCCGTCACGCTGCTCGAGGGCTGGAGCATCGTCGAAGCCAACGACATCGCCGACCTCGGCAAGCTCTTCCAATCCTGGACAGACCTCAACGTCAATCACATCACGCCAGTCTTCGATGAAGACGCCGCGCACAGATTCCTCTCAGCCAACAAGAAGTAGACACGCTGCGGAGCGCGCCCGCTCGCCGACGGCTACGACAGGAAGGCCGCGACGTAGGGCGTCGAGCGGCCGCCGCCGGTTAATACGACAATTCTCCATGAGCGCGGCGATACGCGCGATACCATTCGACGAGCGCTGCGACTCCCTCATCGAGCGACGTATGCGGGCGATAACCCGTGAGGCGCTCAAGGAGGTCGGCGCTGGCGAAGGTGCGCGGCACGTCTCCCGGTTGCATGTCCAGATAGTTGCGTTTGGCCTTTTTCCCGAGAGCCCTTTCGATCGTCTCGATAAAGTCGAGAAGCTTCACCGGCGCGCCGCGACCGATATTGACGATACGAAACGGCGCCACGGGCGACACGCTGTCGTCGCCTGAATCCCGCTCGGGAACGCAGTCGATCAGCCGCACGACGCTTTCGACGAGATCTGCGACATAGGTGAAGTCGCGCGACATGTCGCCATGATTATAGATGTCGATGACACGGTCGTTCTCGATCGCGTCGACGAATTTCAACGGGGCCATGTCCGGTCGGCCCCATGGACCGTAGACGGTGAAGAAGCGAAACATCGTCGTCGGAATCGACCACAGATGCGCATAGGAATGCGCCATGGCTTCGCCGGCTTTCTTCGTCGCGGCGTAAAGGGTCAAAGGGAAATCGGTACGGTCGCTCTCGTAGAAGGGCACGCTGGGGCTCGCGCCATAGACCGAGCTCGTTGAGGCGAACAAAAAATGGCGCGGCTTCAGCAGTCGCGCGATCTCCATGACATTGAAGGCGCCAACGAGATTGGCGTCGACATAGGCGCGCGGATTTTGCAGCGAGTAGCGCACGCCCGCCTGCGCCGCGAGATGGACGATGACGTCCGGCGCGGCCTGTTCGGCGGCGCGAGTCAGCGCCTCCATGTCCTCCAGCATGGCGATCGTGTCGCGATAGCCGTTGCTGCGCAGCAGAATGGCGCGCCGCGCCTCCTTGAGGCCAGGATCGTAATAAGGCGTCATGCCGTCGTAGCCGTCCACCAGATGCCCGGCCTCTAACAGGCGCTTCGCCAAGTGGAAGCCGATGAAGCCTGCCGTGCCGGTCACAAAGACGCGCATGAGCCGCCATATTCCCGCGTGATGAAAGCTTCGCCGTCATGGGCGAAGGCGACCCGCCTGTCAACGCGGCCGCGAGCGGCTCTTCGCTTCCCGCCCGGCAACCCTTATGTTTTTCCCTTGAACAGGAGAAATCGTCATGGTCGCCGCCTCCGGAGCCGACGCGCGAAAGACGATCCACCCGCTGCTTGTCCGGGTGACGCATTGGGTGAACGCCTTCGCGATCTTCGTCATGGTGCTGAGCGGCTGGCGCATCTACAACGCCTCGCCGCTGTTTGGCTTCGAATTTCCGGCGGGTTTCACGCTCGGCGGCTGGCTCGCCGGCGCGCTCGCCTGGCATTTCGCGGCCATGTGGCTTTTGGCGCTTAATGGCGTGGCCTATATCGCTTACGGCCTTGTTTCAGGTCATTTCCGGATGAGCTTTCTGCCGATTTCGTTGCAAGGCGCGTTCAATGACGTCCTTCTGGCGAGTCGAGGCCGGCTCGACCATGAGCCCGGCCGTTACAATGCGGTTCAGCGCCTGCTCTATATCGGCGTCATTCTCGCCGTGATCGTCGCCGTACTTTCGGGCCTCGCCATCTGGAAGCCTGTGCAGCTTCAAACGCTGACGGCTTCGATGGGCGGCTATGAGACGGCGCGACGCGTGCATTTCTTCGCCATGGCGACGATCGTCGCTTTCCTTGTCGTTCACATCGGACTCGCCGTGAGCGTCAAAGGCGTTCTGGCGCCGATGTTCACCGGACGCGCGGAGGCGCCGCGATGAAGCCGCCCCGCAGCGAACGTCTTGCCGCCTTTCGGCCGCAGATCGCGCGGCTCGAGCGCCGGCTCTTTCTCAAGCAAGGTCTGTCGCTTGGCGCGCTGTCGCTCCTTTCGGGCTGCACCTTGAAGGACGACGACGCCGTCGATCGGCTGCTTTTCGCGATGTCGCGGTTCAACGACCGCGTTCAGGCGGCGCTTTTCGATCCCGCGAAGCTCGCGCCGACCTATTCCGACGCGGACGTCACGACGCCCTTCCCCTTCAACGCCTATTACGAGGAAAAGGACGTTCCGTTCGTTGACGGCCAGAGCTATCGACTGCAGCTCTCGGGCCTCATCGCCGACAAACGGCCCTGGAGTCTCGACGCATTGCGCGCGCTGCCGCAGTCGAGCCAGATCACCCGCCTCGTCTGCGTCGAGGGCTGGAGCGCGATCGGCAAATGGCGCGGCGTCGCCTTTTCGCATTTTCTCGAACGGATCGGCGCCGATCTGACGGCGCGTTACGTCGGTTTCAGATGCGCCGACAAATATTACTCGAGCATCGACATGCCGAGCGCGCTGCATCCGCAAACGCTGCTGGCGCTTGACTTCACCGACTCCAAATACGGCTACCCGCTGCGCCTGCGGCTTCCGACGAAACTCGGATTTAAGAATCCGAAGTTCATCGGCGAGATCTTCGTGACGAACGACTGTCCGGGGGGCTATTGGGAGGACAAAGGCTACAATTGGTTCAGCGGCTCTTGACCTGCGCCCAGAGCCGCCCACTTAAGCTCGACGCTTTCTCGCCACTTTTTTGACGCTCTATAGTCGCGGCGGCAACTGAGTCGGCGCCCTGACAGCGAGGACATATGACCAATCGTCGACCCTGCGTTAACGGCATTCTCGCGGCGGTCCTGTCCGCCAGCGTTATCCCCCTTCACGGCGCGCTCGCGCAGGAGAAAACTCCGACCGCACAGCGCCCGGCCGTCGGACTTCCCGCCTCTTTGCCGGTCAAGAACGAGGTCTCTGCGGGAGAGGCGGTCAAACCGGAGGAAACGGAAGCGGCCGACGGCGAATGACGCCGCATTTTTTAAGACTTCATTAACCAATTCGTCAAACTGCTGCTAATGGCGCGAATTCCGTCATGAAATCACCGCAGCGTAGGCGTGGCGGCGACCCAAGTTCATCACCGTTGCCCCGCCTGATGCCTGCGGGGCGGGCCGGTTGATTCGGCGGGGGCTCTCATTCTGAGGGGACCATCCAGTGATGAATCAGCGACCCTGCGTGAACGGCATATTGGCTGCCGTGCTATCGGCAAGCTTCCTTCCCATTCACGGCGCGCTTGCCAAGGGCGAAAGATCCGCGAAGGCGCCCGGCGCCGCGAAACATGCGGCGAAGAAGCCGGCGCCGAAGCAGGATGCGAACAAACCCACGCCGGGTGACGAGGGAGGCGCGGGCGATAAGCCGTAGCGGGCATTCTCGCGCAAATCGCTAATAATCGACAGCAACAAGGTAAAGACCGTGCGGCGGCGCGACCTGTCCGCAGCGCGCACGGTCTTTCGCCAAAAGCGCCAGCGCCAGATCCTCGACGCGCCACTTGCCGCTGCCGACATGCTCCAGCGAGCCCGCCATCGAGCGCACCTGATTGTGCAGGAAGGAGCGCGCCGAAGCGACGATCTCGATTCGCTCTCCATCACGGCGCACGTCGAGACGCTCCAGCGTGCGCATCGGCGAATTCGCCTGGCATTCCGAGGCGCGGAAGGTCGTGAAGTCATGACGGCCGACGAGCGACTGTGCGGCTTCATGCATGGCTTGCGCATCGAGCGGCCGCTTGACGTGCCAGGCGCGGCCGAGGTTTAGCGCCAAGGGCGCGCGGCGATTGTCGATGACATAGAGATAATGGCGGCGGATCGCGGAAAAGCGCGCCTCGAATTCCTCGCCAACCGCGCGCGCCGCGAGCACCGCGATCGGGTCCGGCTTGAGATGCGCATTGATCGCGTCGCGCAGCCGATCGACGCGCCAGTCGCGCGCAAGATCGACATGCGCCATCTGCCCCAGCGCATGCACGCCGGCGTCGGTGCGGCCCGCGCCATGAACGACGGCGCGCGCGCCGCCATTGATTGCAGCCACGGCCTCTTCAAGGCGCTGCTGGATGGAAACGCCATTCGCCTGCCGCTGCCAACCGACGAAAGGGCCGCCGTCATATTCGATCGTCAATGCGAAGCGAGGCACGTCAGGCGAGCGAAACGCCGCGCGTCAGCCTGCGGCCGCGCGCGAATTCTTCAAATTCCATTTCGCCCTTGCCGGCGCGTTGCACGCGCAGCAGCCGCAGCGCGCCCGCGCCGCAAGCGATGAGTCCCTCGTCATCGAGCGCGGCGCCCGGCTCTCCCGCTCCCTCCTCGACCAGTGCGCGCAAAACCTTCACGCGCTCCTTGCCATGGCCGAGATCGGCTTCGAAAAAAGCGCCGGGAAAGGGCGAGAGGCCGCGCACGAGAGCATGGAGGTCTTGCGCCGATCGGCGCCAATCGATCCGCGCTTCAGCCTTCTCGATCTTTTGCGCATAGCAGGCGCCGTCTTCGGCCTGCGGCGTAAAGCGCAGTTCGCCTTTCGCCAGCAGATCGAGGGCCTGCGCCATCAGCGGCGCGCCGAGCTCGGCGAGACGATCGTGCAGCTCGCCCGCCGTCATCTCGGCGCCGATCGGCGTTTTCGCCGTCAAGGCGACGGGGCCGGTGTCGAGACCGGCCTCCATCTTCATCACCATGACGCCGCTCTCGGCGTCGCCCGCCATGATCGCGCGCTGAATCGGCGCCGCGCCGCGCCAACGCGGCAGCAGCGACCCATGCAGGTTGAGGCAGCCGTATTCCGGCGCGTCGAGGATCGGCTGAGGCAGCAGCAGCCCGTAGGCGGCGACGACGGCGACGTCGGCGTCAAGCGCGGCGAAGTCCGCCTGCGCATCGGCGCTTTTCAGGCTTTTGGGCGTGCGAACGGGAAGGCCGGAGCTCTCCGCCAAGAGGTGGACGGCGGATTTCTTCTCCGCCATGCCGCGTCCAGCGGGCCGCGGCGGCTGCGTGTAAATCGCCGCAATCTCATGGCCGCGAGAAATGATTTCCTTGAGCAGGCGGGCTGCGAAATCCGGCGTGCCCATGAAGACGACGCGCATTCTGTCGCGCAATCGTCAGGCTCCGGCTTGTTCCGACTGACGCTCCGTGGCGGCGCGATGCTGGGCGGCGATCTCGTCATGGCGCGCCGCCTTGCTGAACTTCTTGACCACGCGCTCGCGCTTTAAGCGCGACAGATGGTCGATGAAGAGCCCGCCTTCGAGGTGATCCAGCTCATGCTGCACCACGGTCGCGAGCAGCCCTTCGGCGTCGAATTCCTGGACCGCGCCGTCGCGGTCGAGATGACGCACACGCACCCGCGCCGGCCGCTTCACGTCCTCGAAATAGTCGGGCACGGACAGGCAGCCTTCCTGATAGACGCTCAATTCCTCCGACGCCCAGATGATTTCCGGGTTGATGAGGAAGAGCGGCGAACGCGTCTCCTCGGTCTTGCCGACATCGACGACGACGATGCGCTTGGTCACCGCGACCTGGATCGCCGCGAGGCCGACGCCGGGCGCCTCGTACATGGTCTCCAGCATGTCGTCGAGCAGACGCCGCACCTCCGCGTCGACGCGATCGACAGGTTCGGAAATCTTTCGCAGCAGCGGATCCGGAAGGGTGATGATCGGCAGAATGGCCATTGTGTTTCGCCGTGGCTCTTTGCGTTTCCCTGAGATAGGCGCGACCGGCGCGTCCGTCAAATCGAAAGGGCGCCGCGCGTCTTTGCCTAGGCGCCAAAGGCGGCTAACATGCAAGGGCAAAAATTATCGCCGCCGCGCGGAGCGGCGCGGCGCCTGGAGAGCGCGAGCCATGTCTTTGCTGATTTTTCTAGGCCTCGTCGCCGCCGTCGCCTTCTGGCTGGTCAGCGTTTACAACGGCCTCGTGTCGTTGCGCCAGCGCGGCAAGCAGGCCTTTTCCGACGTCAATGTGCAGCTCAAGCAGCGGCACGATCTCGTGCCCAATCTGGTCGAGACGGTGAAGGGCTACGCCACCCATGAGAAAAGCACGCTTGATGACGTGGTCAAGGCGCGCAACGCCGCCGTCGCGGCGCAGGGCCCGGCGCAGATAGGGGCGGCCGAGGGCGCGCTGACCGGCGCGCTCTCGCGGCTGATCGCGCTGTCGGAAGCCTATCCGGACCTAAAAGCGAACCAGAACTTCCAGCAGCTGCAGAGCGAGCTGTCAGACATCGAGAACAAGATTTCCGCGGCGCGGCGCTTCCTCAACAATACCGTCGCCGAATACAACGCCACGCGGGAGGGCTTTCCCGGTTTCCTGATTGCGCAGCGCTTCGGCTTCGAGCCGCTAGATTATTTCGAGTTGGACGAAGCGCAGCAGAAGGCCATCGAAACCCCGCCGAAGGTGGAGTTCTAGGCGCGCGAGCGAAAGCGCCGCTCCTTCCAAAGGATCGCGGCCATCTTTTGGAGTAGCGCCTCACCGGCGATCAGGAACACGATGTTCAAAGCCTACGGCCTTTATTCCCACATTCGCGCCAACGAACTGCGCTCGGCATTCCTGCTCGCCGGCTTCGTCGTTCTGCTTCTCGCGCTGATGTTCTCCTTCGCGCTGCTGATCGAGGCGATGAGCGCGCGGCCCGGCGCGCCTTTCGATTACATCCTGGCGCTCGCGGTGGATGATTTGAAACGCGGCTGGCCGATCGGCGTCATTGCGGCGGGCGTCTGGTTCGTCATCGCCTATCTCTTCCATCAGAAGATGATCGACTTCGCCACTGGCGCCGCGAACCTGTCACGCGCCGAATCGCCGCGCGTTTACAATCTGCTCGAAAATCTCTGCATCTCCCGCGGCGTGCCGATTCCCGCTCTGCAGCTCATTGAGAGCGACGCGCTCAACGCCTATGCTTCCGGGCTCAAAGAGGGACAGTACAAGATCGCGGTGACCCGCGGTCTGACGCGCTATCTGACCGACGCCGAGCTCGAGGCGGTTCTCGCGCATGAATTGACCCATATTCGCAACCGCGACGTTCAGCTTCTCGTGATCGCCGTGATTTTCGCCGGCATTTTCGCCTTCGTCGCCGATCTGACGATCCGCCGCTGGGATTTTCCTTTCGGCTTCTCGCCGCATCGCCCCGAAAGCGACAATGGCCGAAGGGGCAATGGCGGCGCGGCGCTCGCCATTCTCATCGCCCTGTTCATCATCGCGCTGAGCTGGGGCGCCTCCGTGCTGATCCGCTTCGCGCTGTCGCGCTCGCGCGAATTCCTCGCCGACGCCGGCAGCGTCGAGCTGACGAAGAACCCCGACGCGATGATCTCGGCGCTGCGCAAGATCGAAGCGCATGCGGCGATTCCGAACATGCCCTCGCGCATGCAGTATTTCTTCATCGAAACGCCGGCGCTGCATCCAGAGTTCGGCTGGCTTGCGAGCCATCCGAGCGTCGACGCGCGCGTCGCGGCCCTCGTTGAATTCGGCGGCGGCCGGGACGTGTCGGTCGCCGCTTTAGGAGAAGAACGCGAGGCAATCGATGCGCCGCGCGACGACGAGGCCGCCTTCCTGCCCAAGGACGGACGCCATCCGCTCTGGCCGCCGCGCGGTCCCTGGGGCAGCGCCAGACGCTGAGCAGCGCGCGCCTCGCGGGCTCGAAGCGAAGCTCCAAGAGCGTCGTCTTTTCGGCGACGCCGATCTTCGAGTCAGCCATGAGACTCCGCTTCGTAATTACAATAAATACAAAGTAACAATATCAACAATTACATACATTCCAAAATATAGGAATTTTATGATCAATAGATTTGCGCTATACACCGGTCATCAGCAGCGTGTGCTTCGTTAGAGCGGCTTTTTCGGCTTTTCTTGGCTTAACCGCTGACTTCATCGTCCAATTCGCGGAAGAGGCGCGGGCATGAGCATCACGGTCATCTTCGGTTCCGACGGCGGCGCGACGAAGGGGGTTGCTTCAAAAATTTCGAGGAAGTGCCAGGGGCGGTCCGTGGACATCAAGGACGCCACGACCGACGACTTCGAAAATTGCCATCTGTTGATCCTGGGTTCTCCGACCTATGGCGACGGCACTTTACAAACGGATTGGGAAGAGAACATCGACAAGCTGCGCGGCGCCAATTTGAAGGGCAAAAAAGTCGCCCTCTTCGGCACTGGCGACCAGCAGACCTATCCGCTCTCCTTCGTGGACGCGATGGGCATCCTCTATGACGAGGTCTCGGCGCTCGGGGCCCAGGTGATCGGCTTCACCGAGACCTCCGGCTATGACTATGTTGGCTCCACCGCCGAGCGGGATGGCAAGTTCGTGGGCCTCGCCCTCGACCAGGACACTCAGTCCGGCAAGACCGAAAAGAGAGTGACCGCATGGCTGAGCCAGTTACTTTGATCGACGAGGGCGTTCCGCCTCTGTCGTCGACGCGCTGTCGCTGTGCCGATGCGGCGCCGGTGCTGCGGCTCTTTCATCACAACATCTACGAATATGGGCGGGGCGTTCGCGGCTTGTTTCTGATGACCCTTAGCCGTCGGGAACTGGAATTGACGCTCGGCAAGTTAGAACGGCAAGGCATCCATCACTTCGTCCAAGAACTCAATCCGGTCAAGGTGAACCTCTTCTTTGGCCGGCCCGCCTTCGTCGCCGTGGCGCGTTCGATCGTCACGCGTCCGCTCAACGCGCTCACGGCGGAGGAAGACTTCATGCTTGGCACGCTGCTCGGCTATGATCGCGAGCAGCAGTGCCGCCGCTTTCTCACGCGTTCGGGTCGGGACATGCCGGAGGACCTGCCTCTGGCGGCCGAATGATGGGATTGGGCCGGCTCCAGGACTGATCAGCCGGCCGCGTTGGAGGGCGCCTGAGCGACCCGCGCCTTCAAAAATGCGATCGCTTTCGCCCGCGAGTCTCGCGCTTCGGGGAGAAAGCTCATCAGCTGCCAGGCGTGCGGCACGCAAGGCCAGATCTCGAGCTGCGCGTCGACCCCCGCCTGCCTTGCGCGCGCGACGAGCCGCGTCGAATCGTCTCTCAGCACTTCGTCCGCGCCGACATGAACGAGCATCGGCGGCAGGCGGGAGAGATCGGCGTAGATCGGCGACGCAAGTGGATTTCTGGCGCTTTGGCGTCCCAGCACGGCGCGGGCGCCGAGCAGAATGTCCTTGCGCGTGAACAGGGGGTCACGATTTTCATTCTCGCGCATCGAGACGCCGGTCGCGGCGAGATCGACCCAGGGCGAGGACAGCGCCGCGGCGACGGGCGGCCGCAAGCCTTCCTCGCGTATGCGCAGCATCAGCGAGACCGCAAGACCGCCGCCGGCCGAATCGCCGACGATGACGAAGGGTCCCGGCCGCGCCTCGATGAGGGTCCGATAGGCGCGCAAGACATCTTCGAGCGCGGCGGGAAAGACATGCTCCGGCGCGAGCCGATAGGCTGGCGCGAAGACGTCGAAGCCCGCGCGCGCGAATGCGCGCGAAGCGTAGCGAAAAAGCCGTGGCGACCCGATGAGGAAGGCGCCGCCGTGGAGATAGAACAGCGTCGCAATCGCGCTGCCTGAAGCAGGAGTCCAATCGCCGGGAATCTGTGTCGCGAAAGGCGCACGTCGTTCGGGAGACAGCATCTCGACGAGCCGCTGGAGGCCGCGCAAAGGCGCCGTCAGCGCCAAGATGCGCGGCCTGACGAAACGCCGAAGGAACGCGACGGTCCGCCGCGTCGCCGCGCTCGCGCCGCCGGCGCTCATTTTACGGCGGTCGGCTTCGCCGGCGCGGACGCGCTCGAGAGATAATCCAGTGAGGGATCGTTCAACCCGGCTTCGCGCGACTTGTCGCGCCACTCGCGCGCTTCGGCGAGATTGGCCTCGACCCCGAGGCCTTCGGCGAGGATATGGGCGAGACGGTTTTGCGCCACGGCGTTGCCCTTCGCCGCCGCTTTGCGAAACCATTGCGCGGCGGCGGCGCGGTCGCGTGGCGCGCCGACGCCATTGAACTGGAGTACGGCGAACTCGACCATCGCCGGCGCGAAGTCCAGTTCAGCGGCGCGCCTGAACCACTCCGCGGCTTCGCGCTCGTCCTTCGGGACGCCTCTGCCGGTTTTGTAAAGAAGGCCAAGCGCGTAGAGCGAGTCGGCGTCGCCCTTCGCCGCGGCGCGACGGAAATAGTCCGCCGCTCTGCCGAAATCGGATGGCGCGCCCTCATTTTCGAGGGCGAGCTCCCCGATCAGATGGAGGGCGGCGGGATGATCTTGAGCCGCGGCCTTTTCCAGATAGGCGCGGGCGACGGCGCGGTTCTTCGGCGCGCCGGCGCCATTGAGCGCCGCAGCGCCGTAAAGATAGGCCGCTTCTTTATCGCCGGCGTCGGCGCCCCGCTTGAACCACTCCATCGCGGTAGAAAGATCGCGACCCACGCCGGCGCCTTCGAGGTAAAGCTGACCGATAAGGGTGAGCGCGGCCGCGTCCTTCGGATTGGCGGCGATGCGCTTCTTCGCCTCCTTCATCGCGACCAGATAATCCCCGCGCTGATAGGCGCCGAAGGCGAAGTCTGGCGCGGGCGGCGCATCATTGGCGGCGCGGGCGGCAGGCGCCAAAATGGCAACGATCGCGAGCGTCGCGAGCAATCGCTCGATCTTCGCCCTCATCCTGAGGCGCGAGCGAAGCGAGCCTCGAAGGACGAGGGCGAATGGAAATAAAAAAGTGAGCGGCTTCCTCGTCCTTCGAGACGACCCCTTCGGGGCCTCCTCAGGATGAGGAAGCCTTTCGCTCGATCGCCCTCGGGTCACTGCTGCTCTCCCTTAAGCCTCGCCTGCGCCTCGGCCACCGCCGCCGCCGGACCGCGCGCGTCGCTCCAGACGGCGTCGTCGAGCCGCACGAAGTCGGCGCCCGCCTGAACCAGCGGCGCGACATCGTCGAGCGATTCCGCGCGAGCGACGCAGGGCGTGTTGAAAAGCTCCGCCCACCAAGCGACGCGCTCAATGAGCGCTTCACGGTCAAGATCCGAAAACATCACATAGTCGGCGCTCAACTCGCCCGCGCGCATGGCGTCGTCGCGCGTCTCGATATCTCCGGCGCCGACGATGTAGCGCGGCGAGAGTTTCTTGATGGCCTCGGCAAGCGCTTCGCCGCTGCCGGCGACATGGACGCCGTCGGCGCCGGCGCGCAGCGCGACATTGGGCGCCGCCGCGACAAGAACCGCGACGCCTTTATCCTGCGCGGCGGGCGCCAATGCGCGCACGATCGCTTCCTGGCCGCGCTCGTCGGCGTCGGCGAAACGAATGAGCAGGCTCGCGACGTCGCCCGCCGCGAGCGCCTCGTTGAGCGCGGGCGCAAATGCCGCCGCGTCGGCAAGCGGCGGGGTCGCGAGGTATAGTCGCGGCGAAATGTCGTTCATTTGTCCTTCAATCTATCGAGCCAGACTTGCGCGGCGGCGCGCACATTGTCGGGCGCCGTGCCTCCGAAGCTGTTGCGGCTTTGCACCGATTTCTCGACTCCGAGCACGTCGCAAACATCGGCGTTGATGCGCGGTTCGACGCTCCGCATCTCCTCGAGCGTCAAATCCTCAAGACTGACGCCGCGCGCTTCGGCGAGCGCGACGATGCGGCCGGTGACGTGATGCGCCTCGCGAAACGGGAGCGACAGCGCGCGCACCAGCCAGTCGGCAAGGTCGGTCGCGGTCGCATAGCCCGCGCCCGCCGCAGCCTTCATCCGCGCGTGGTCGACGCGCATGTCGCGGACCATGCCGGCGATGGCGGCGATGCAGAGGGATAAGGTGTCGAGCGCGTCGAAGGCGCCTTCCTTATCCTCCTGCATGTCCTTCGAATAGGCGAGCGGCAGGCCCTTCATGACGACGAGCAGCGCGACAAGCGCGCCGATGACGCGGCCCGATTTGCCGCGCGCGAGTTCGGCGGCGTCGGGATTGCGCTTCTGCGGCATGATCGACGAGCCGGTGGTGAATTTATCGGACAGTGCGATGAAGCCGAATTGCGGCGTCGTCCACAGCACGATCTCTTCGGCGAAGCGCGACAGATGCGTGGCGCAGATCGCCGCCGCGCTCAGCGTCTCCAGAACGAAGTCGCGATCGGAAACGCTGTCCAGCGAATTCGCCGTCGGCCGATCGAAGCCGAGCGCGCGCGCCGTCATCGCGCGGTCGATCGGAAAGCTCGTCCCGGCAAGCGCGGCTGCGCCGAGCGGACATTCGTTCAGGCGCGCGCGCGCGTCGCGAAGACGTCCGCGATCACGGGCGATCATTTCAACATAGGCGAGGAGATGATGGCCGAGCGTCACCGGCTGCGCCGATTGCAGATGCGTGAAGCCGGGCATGACGCTTGCCGCCTCTTCCCGCGCGCGTGTCGCCAGCGCCAGTTGCAGATCGGCGAGTTCGGCATCGAGGGCGTCGATCTGATCGCGGATATAAAGGCGGAAATCGGTCGCCACCTGGTCGTTGCGCGAGCGCGCCGTGTGCAGGCGCCCCGCCGCCTGACCGATCAGCTCGGCAAGGCGCGACTCGACGTTCATGTGAATGTCTTCGAGCGCGCGCGAGAAATCGAAGCGCTCGTTCTCGATTTCCGCTTTGACTCGCTCCAATCCATCGGCGATCTTCGCCGCGTCGTCGCGCGACACGATCCCCGTTTCGCCGAGCATGGCGACATGGGCGAGCGAGCCGCGGACGTCCTGCAGGCCGAGGCGCTTGTCGAAGTCGATCGAGACGTTGATCGCCTCCAGAACCGCGTCGGTTGCGCTTTTGAAGCGGCCGCCCCATATCTTGCTCGTCATTTTTAACCTCGGAGCCCACGCCTCATGGCCAAACCGCCGCCGCCCCCGCGATCTTTCCTACTCGTCGTGAAGGCGGCCTCCATAACAATCGCGGCAAGCGTGGCGTTTCTATACGTGATCGGCAGCATGGGCGGCAAGAAACCGCCTGAACGCGCCGTGGATGAAGGCGCTCCCGCGGGCGCGGCCGATCAGAGCGCGGCTCCGGCGCCCGACGTTAACGCGGCCTGCGCGACGTCGACCAAGATCGCCGCCACTCTCAAAGATCTCGCGAAGGGCGAAGTCGCGGCGATGACGATCGCCACACAGCCGGAGCCGATGCCGGACTATGCCTTCGACGGACCCGATGGCGCGCCGGTTTCGCTCGGCTCCTTCAAGGGCAAGACGACGCTCCTCAATATCTGGGCGACCTGGTGCGTGCCCTGCCGCGCCGAGATGCCGGCGCTCGACAGGCTGCAAGAGGCCTTCGCCGGGCAGGACTTTCAAGTCGTCGCCGTCAACGTCGATACGACCCGTCTTGAAAGGGCGAAGGCGTTTCTCGCTGAGACGGGCGTCAAGTCGCTGACCTATTACGGCGACCCAAAGGCCAACCTCTTCTATGAGCTGAAGCAATCGGGCAAAGCGCTGGGTCTCCCCACCACGCTGTTGATCGGCGCGGACGGCTGCCAGATCGGGCTGATGAACGGTCCCGCCGCCTGGGACAGCGCGGACGCCAAGGCGCTGATCTCCCGCGCGCTCGAGACGCCTTCGAATTGATCGCGCAGCTGGCGTCCCTCGGGCCGCGAGCGCTCTAGCTTTGCGATCGAGGCCAGAGGCATCTGTTTTTTCAAAAGGGAGATCGGCGAATGCATGTTTCGATTGAACAGGCGGACCGAGCGATCGCCGCGGCGCGCCGGAAGGCCATCGAGCTCGGCACTCAGATGTGCATCGCCGTCGTCGATTCCGGCGGCGTCCTCAAGGCGTTCGAGCGGATGGACGACGCCTGGGTCGGCAGCATCGACATTGCGATGAAAAAGGCGAAGACCGCCGTCTTCTTCGGCATGCCGACAGGGCAGATCGGCAAGCTGTCGCAACCGGGCGGACCGCTCTACGGCATCGAGCATTCGAATGACGGGCTCATCACCTTTCCCGGCGGACTCCCCATCGTCGATGCTGACGGCGTGATGATCGGCGCCATCGGCGTCAGCGGTTCGGCCGTGGAGAATGATCATGCGGTCGCGCAGGCGGGCGTCGAGACGCTCGGCGTTTGGGATCTTCCCGAGCATCCCTGGCGCACCTGAACCGCGCGCGTTGGCGCGGCCGTTTAGCGCGGCTTTTTCTTGGGCTTTTTCCGCTTCGCGCCGGTCGTCGCGTCCGGCGTCGCCCGCTGGTCGGACGGCGCCGCGGCCGGCGGCGAAGGCTGCGCCGGCGGGGCTACCTCCTCCGGTAAAGACGGCGCAGCGGATTCAGCCGGCGGCGCGGCCTCGGGTTCGGGCGGCGGCGCGCTCGACGCGCCGCTCTCTTCGACGGGCTGCGCATCGGGAGCGGCCGGAGGCTGCGACCGCGAGGCGGCGAACCACCACGTCGCTGCGGCAAGAGTCAGAATTGCGAGCGCCACCAAGAAGGCGATCCCGCCCCCACTCCCGCCGGAGCGTCGTGGCGGCGGCGGATCGGAAGCGGGCCGCGGCGGCGGCGTTTGCACGCTCCTCTTTGTGAGGACCGGCGCGCGTCGCGCAGGCGAATCGGGCGAATCAGGCGACACGGCGCGATACTGGCTCCATACCCATGCGGAGGGGGGCGTCTCGCCGCCGCCTCCATTTCGAGAATCCGACATTGGCCCGTCCTCCAGAAGCGAATCGTCTGCGCCGGCCGCTTGCGCATGTTGCCTCGCCTCAGCGAAGCTCACAAGTGCGCTGCAAGCAGGTCGCGCCGCGCAGGCGACACAAAGCCAGGAAGCGCGCTATCTAGTCTGGGCCTTACCCTAAAGCAGAGCGAGATCGTGCATGACCATTAAAGCTGGAGACCGACTCCCCGACGTGAAGCTGACCGTCATGGGCAAGAATGGACCTGAGCCGGTCGCCACGAAAGACTATTTTGCGGGACGCAGGGTGGCGCTCTTCAGCGTTCCCGGCGCCTATACGCCGACTTGCCACAAGAAACATCTGCCTGGCTTCATCGCCAAGGCGGATGAAATCAAATCGAAAGGCGTGGACGCGGTGGCGGTCACGGCGGTCAATGACATTTTCGCGCTCGACGCCTGGGTGAAGGAGTCGGGAGGCGGCGACAAGATCGACGCGCTCGCCGATGGTTCGGCGACCTTCGCCAAAGCGCTCGGCGTCGAACTCGATCTGACCGACGCGGGGCTTGGCGTGCGCGGCAAGCGCTATTCGGCGCTTATCGACGACGGCGTCGTCAAATGGATCAATGTCGAGGAGAATTCGAGCGAAGCGACGGTCTCGACCGCCGAAGCCACTCTCGCCCATCTCTAGGCGTTCCTTCCCAAGAAACGCGGACCAAGCGGCCGCGATTTCAGCGCTGTGAAGATTGCATCAGCGCCGCGACGCCCGGCAGCGTCTTTCCTTCGAGCCATTCGAGAAAGGCGCCGCCGGCCGTCGACACATAGGAAAATTCCTGCGCGACATGCGCCTGATTGAGCGCCGCCACGGTGTCGCCGCCGCCGGCGATCGAGAGCAGCTTGCCCTCGACGGTGAGCCGCGCCGCGGTCTGCGCGACGGCGTTGGTGCCTTGGTCGAAAGGCGGCAGTTCGAACGCGCCGAACGGGCCGTTCCACACTAACGTCTTGCACGCAGCGAGCAGCGACTCGACATGCGCGATCGATTTCGGCCCGACGTCGAGGATCATGTCATTTTCGCCAACATGATCGACAGAGACGATATGCGACGGCGCATGCGCCTCGAATTTTTGCGCGACCGTGGCGTCGATCGGCAGAATGACGTCGCAGCCGGCTTTCTCGGCTTTGACGAGGATTTCCCGCGCGGCCCCGGCGAGATCATGTTCGCACAGCGACTTGCCGACGGGCTTGCCTTGCGCCGCCAGGAAAGTGTTGGCCATGCCGCCGCCGATGACGAGATATTCAACCTTCGCGACGAGATTGCCCAGGAGTTCGAGCTTCGTCGACACTTTCGCGCCGCCGACGATCGCCATGACCGGTCGCTGCGGATTGGCGAGCGCGGATTGCAACGCTTCGAGCTCCGCCTGCATGGCGCGGCCGGCGTAGGCCGGCAGCCTGTGGGCTATCCCTTCGGTCGACGCGTGCGCGCGGTGCGCCGCCGAAAAGGCGTCGCTGACGAAGATATCGCCGCTCTTGGCGAGCGCGTCGATAAAGTCGGCGGCGTTCTTTTCTTCGCCCTTGTGGAAACGCGTGTTCTCAAGCAAGGCGACGTCGCCGTCCTTGAGCCCGTCGACGATCTTCGCCGCAGCGTCGCCGACGCAATCGTCGGCAAAGGCGATCTTGCGTTTGAGAAAATGTTCCAGCGTCGGGATGACCTGGCGCAGCGAGTCCTCATCGACGCGCTGGCCCTTCGGTCGGCCAAAATGCGAAAGCAGAATGACTCTGCCGCCTTTTTCCACGATCTCGTTGATCGTCGGCAGCGCGCGCTCGATGCGCGTCGCGTCGGTGACGCGCCCATCCTCCATCGGCACATTGAGATCGACGCGCAGCAGCACGCGCTTTCCTTTGACGTCGACGTCGTCGAGAGTGTGGAAAGCGGTCATGTCGGGCGTCCAATCGCGGCTTGAAAGGCAAACGCGGACCCGAAAGTCCGCGCCGACGTGGTGGAACAATGCTTACAGAAGCTTGCCGATCACGCTCGCCACATCCGTCATGCGGCCCGAGAAGCCCCATTCATTGTCGTACCAGGACAGGATCGACACGAGATTGCCGTCGAGGACCTTGGTCTGGTCCAGATGGAAGCAGGACGAGAGCGGATTGTGGTTGAAGTCGATCGACACGAGCTTCTCGCTCGTATAGCCGAGCACGCCCTTGAGCGGACCATCGGCGGCGGCCTTGATCGCGGCGTGCACCTCGTCCTTCGTCGTCGCCCGCTTGGCGACAAACTTCAGATCGACCGCCGAGACGTTGGGCGTCGGCACGCGAATGGCGTAGCCGTCGAGCTTACCGTTCAGCTCCGGCAGCACGAGTCCGACGGCCTTCGCCGCGCCCGTCGAGGTCGGGATCATCGACAGCGCCGCCGCGCGGGCGCGGTAGAGATCCTTATGCATCGTGTCGAGCGTCGGCTGATCGCCCGTATAGGCGTGGATCGTCGTCATGATCCCCTTGTCGATGCCGATCGCCTCATGCAGCACCTTGGCGACCGGCGCGAGACAGTTGGTCGTGCAGGACGCGTTGGAAATGACGAGATGGTCCTTGGTGATCTTGTCGTGATTGACGCCATAGACGACCGTAATGTCGGCGCCTTCAGCGGGCGCTGAAACCAGCACGCGCTTGGCGCCCGCGTCGAGCAGCAATTTCGCCTTGTCGCGCGCGGTGAAAAGCCCGGTGCATTCCAGCGCGATGTCGATCTTGAGGTCCTTGTAGGGAAGCTCGGCCGGATTTTTGATGGCGGTCACCTGGATGGGGCCGCGGCCGACGTCGATCGTGTTTCCGGCGACTTTCACCTCATGCGGGAAGCGGCCGTGCACGGAATCATATCGCAACAGATGCGCATTGGTCTCGACCGGGCCGAGATCGTTGATGGCGACGACTTCGAGGTCCGTGCGTCCGGTCTCGATGATATAGCGCAGGATGTTGCGGCCGATGCGCCCGAATCCGTTGATCGCCACTCTCACGGTCATTTGGAAAATCTCCTTGCGCCGCTGGAACTCCGCGGCCCTCGCCATCGAGCCTGTGGGCTCTGGAGGCGAGCGTGTGATAGCACCTCGCGCCCCCCTGTCAACGCGCCAAGGTCGCGCCAATTGGCGCGGTTTCGATTTGCGCGATTCATGCTAGGAACAGGCTGGCAAGCGAATCGTTCGGCGCGGTCGCCGCGCCGCAAAGCCATGCACATTCCGCGACCGGCGATGACCCATTCAGATAAGCGCGACGAAGAAAACGCCAAGAGGCTCGAGGCCGCCGTCGCAGAGCTGCAGACGGCGCTCGCTCAACTGGAGCGCACTGTCGCCGCAAAGCTCGAAGACGAGCTGTCCAGCGCCGAACTCGAAGAAGAACTCGCCATCATGCAGGACGATCGGTCGCGTCTCGGCCTCGATCTCGACGCCGCGCTGGCGCGGCAGAACGCCCTGGAGAAGAGCCGCGACGAGGTGCTGCGAAGGCTTGAAGCCGCGAGCGAAGGCGTCACTGCGGCGCTCGGCGCGGCGGGCGTCGCCTCGACCCAAGAGGATTGACATGGCCGCCGTCGTCGTCGCCATCGCCGGTCGCACCTATCGCATGTCCTGCGAAGAGGGCGAGGAGCAGCGGATCGAAGAGCTCGCGCGTTACGTGGAAAGCAAGATCCAGTCGATGCGCGAGAGCTTCGGCGAGATCGGCGAGCAGCGCATCATCGTGATGGCCGCGCTCGCAATCGCCGACGAGGCGACGGACGCACGCGCCAAAGCGCAGGCGACGGAAACCGAGATCGCTGCGCTGCGCGCCGAGTTCGACGCCGCACGCAAGGCGAGCGACGCCGCGTCGGCGCGCGCCGCCAAGGCGCTTGTCGACGCGACGCGCCGGATCGTGAAGCTCAATGGCGAACTGTCGCCGCCCGCCGCATCGCCGGACGATGGTCTCTAGGCCCAGGATGCGGCGGTGAAAACCGCCAGTTGAGCCTCGAAAGCGCGCTTGTATGCGGGCCGCGCTTCGCCGCGGGCGACATAGGCGGAGAGGTTCGGATATTGGTCCAGTAGACCCGACGCTTTCACCCTGAGCAGCACCGACGCCATCATCAGGTCGCCGGCGCTGAACGGACCATCGAGCCAGTCGGCATCGCCAAGGCGACGGGAAAGTTGGCCCAACCGGTTACGGACGCGATCCTCGACGAGAGGCAGACGCTGCTCGTACCAGGCCTCGTCGCGCTCCAGAAGCCTGGCGAATGCAAGATCGACGATTGGCGGCTCGATCGTGCTGAGCGCTGCAAACATCCATGTGATCGCGCGCGCCCGGGCGTTCGCATCGTCTGGCAGCAGGCCGGCATGGCGCTGCGCGATATGGAATACGATCGCCCCCGACTCGAATAGGGCGAGACCGCCTTCTTCATAGGTCGGAATCTGCCCGAAAGGATGAAGCGCGAGATGCGCGGGCTCCTTCATCGCTTTGAATGAAAGAAGACGAACGTCGTAGGGTTGGCCCACTTCTTCGAGCGCCCAGCGAACGCGCATGTCACGCGCCAGTCCCTTGCCGCCATCGGGCGACCGTTCAAAGGCGGTAATGGTGGGGGTCATCGGAAAGCCCGCCGACAGCCGCTGGTCTCCTCGACTCATCGGCGGCACTCGGTCAATGAGTCATGACCCCGGATTGCCCGCTTAAGATTACTTCGTCACGCCCCAATCTTCGAAACTCGGGTCGCGCTTGGCTTTTTCGAGATTGTCCGCCTGTTCCGACAATTGATAATTTCGGTTTTGCGCCGCCATGGCCTCGGCGCCGTCCTTCATAATCGCGATTTTCATCTGCTCTGTGGCGAGGCGATTGAGTTCATTGATCCACTGATTGAGAGCGAGCAGCAAGTTGCGTTTGCGCTCTCGCTGAATGTCATGCGACGAATCATTGTTCTCGGACAGCGCGAGTTCTTGCTGAGTTTCGGCGATCGTCGCATCGAGCTTCTTGACCTTCTCCTCCGCCGCCGCGACCTGGTCCGGAGCGTCGGACTTGGCTTTTTCGAGCGCCGCTTCGGCTTCAGCGCGCGCCTTCTTGAGATTGTCGAGGCCGTTCTGCAGCCATTTCGACTGGATATTGA
Source organism: Methylocystis sp. (assembly GCF_051062815.1). Lineage (GTDB taxonomy): Bacteria > Pseudomonadota > Alphaproteobacteria > Rhizobiales > Beijerinckiaceae > Methylocystis. The sequence continues at coordinate 34,422 of NZ_JBPFDU010000045.1, forward strand.
GGAGCGAGGCGCGCGGAACCCCGCTGAGGCTCAGCGAATTTGGAATGGGAAAATATTCGCCAAGCTGCGCGGCCCCGGCCGGCGCCGCAGAAATCGCGCAGGCGAGCAGTCCATAGAGGACGGCGCCGGCCAACGTCCTGCGGACGCTGGCCGTTTTGCTGATGAAGCTCATGAGTTTCTCCCGGTATGCTGCGCTTTTTTTAGCGCGCTTTTCTTTGCGCAAACTGAGCCATCGCTTGACGTCTGGCAAGCCCCGGCGCGGCGCGGCGACCTAAAGGAGTCGAGCGCAGCGCTTGACTGCCTCTGCGCTTCGCGCCAGCCTGCCTCTGCCGGGGGAGCCCGCCCGGCGGCGCGCCAACGACGCCGCCACGGGGCTGAGAGGCCGCAAGACGCGCGAAACGCGGGGGGCGGCGACCCTTCGAACCTGATCCAGTTGAGACTGGCGGAGGGATGGTGTCAGCGAAATTTCCCAAAAGGCGGCGCTCATGTTCGCGCGCGTGATCGGCGCCGGCGTCGCCGGACTCTGCGCCGCCTATGCGCTCGCCAGGAAGGGCGTGGAGGTGGAGATCGTCGAGCGCGAGTCTGCGCCGGGCCTTGGCTGCTCGCGCTTCGCCGGCGGCATGATCGCGCCCTGGTGCGAACTGGAAAGCGCCGAGCCCCTGGTCGCGACGCTCGGCGAAGAAGCGCTCGACTTCTGGTCGCGCGAGCTCGGCGTCGCGACGGTCGCCGGCAGTCTTGTCGTGACGCCGGCTCGGGAGCGCGCCGAACTCGCCGATTTCGCCCGGCGCACCCGCAATTTCGACTCGCTGGACGCAAAGGATATCGCGGCGCTCGAGCCAGATCTCGCTGGGCGCTTCGACGCCGCGTTGTTTTTTCGGCGAGAAGCGCATCTCGATCCCCGCGCGGCGCTTATCGCGCTGACCGAGCGCCTCGCGCAAACGCCGAATGTGACGCTGCATTTTCTGCAGGACGCCGCCGCACGGGAGACGATCCCGGATTGGATAATCGACTGCCGCGGCTTTGCGGCGCGCGACGCGCTCCCCGGCCTGCGCGGCGTGAAGGGCGAAATGCTGATTTTGCGCAGCGAGGAGATTTCTCTGGCGCGTCCCGTACGCATGCTGCATCCGCGCCGGCCGGTTTATGTCGTGCCGCGCGGCGAGGGGCTGTTCATGGTCGGCGCGACGATGATCGAGAATGAGGAGCGCGCGCGGGTCACCGCGCGGTCGGTCGTCGAACTCGTCAACTCCGCTTTTGCGGTCCACCCGGCCTTCGCCGAGGCCGAAATTGTCGAGACCGGCTCGGACCTCCGACCTGCCTTCGCCGACAATCTGCCACGTCTTTTGAAGCGGGGTCGCACACTCTATATCAATGGGCTCTACCGCCACGGGTTCCTGCTTGCGCCGGCGCTGGCGCGCCGCGCGGCCGAGGTCATTGTAAACGACGGTTATTTCCCAGAGGTGATGGATGCTGATTCAAATCAACGGGCGGCCGCAGGATGTGAGCGCGACCACGTTGCAAATGCTGCTGGACGAGCTGGGATATGATGAAAAGACCGTCGGCACCGCTTTGAACCAGGAATTCGTGCGCGCCAAGGACCGCGCCGAGACGCGGCTTCGCGAAGGCGACGCCGTCGAGATCGTAACGCCGAGACAGGGCGGGTGAGCGAGCTTGATCCATCATGACCCGGTGACGCTTTACGGTGTGGCGCTGTCCTCGCGGCTGCTGCTCGGCACCGCGCGCTATTCGTCGCCAGCAATCCTCGCCGAGGCCATTCGCGCATCGGGATGCGAGATCGTCACCGTCTCGCTCCGGCGCGAGGCCGGCGGCGCGCGCGCGGGCGAGGCCTTCTGGAGCCTCATCCGCGACGTCGGCGTGCGCGTGCTCCCCAATACCGCCGGCTGCCGCACCGCCAAGGAGGCGATCGCGACCGCGCAAATGGCGCGGGAAGTCTTCGCGACCGACTGGATCAAACTGGAAGTGATCGGAGAAGAGGACACGCTACAGCCCGACGTCTTCGGGCTCGTCGAAGCGGCGCGCGCGCTCGCCGACGACGGCTTCAAGGTCTTTCCCTACACGACCGACGATCTGGTGGTGGCGGAAAAGCTGCTCGACGCCGGCTGCCGCGTGCTGATGCCCTGGGCGGCGCCGATCGGCTCCGGTCGCGGCGTCAACGACGCTTTCGCCTTGCGGGCGCTGCGCGCGCATTTTCCCGATACGCCCCTCATTGTCGATGCGGGACTTGGCGCGCCGTCTCACGCGGCGCACGTTATGGAGATGGGCTATGACGCCGTGCTGCTCAACACCGCCGTTTCCTGCGCCGGCGACCCCGTTTTGATGGCGCGCGCCTTCGCTCTCGCGATCGAAGCGGGCCGCGCCGGCTTCCGCGCGCAGCCGATGACGCCGCGCGACATGGCGGAGCCTTCGACGCCCATCATTGGCCGTCCTTTCGACAGACTCGCGTAGGGAAACGGCTGGTGGCGGCGCTGAGGCTCGATCCCTTCTATCTCATCGTCGACGACGCCGATTGGCTTTCCCGCCTGCTGCCGCAGGGCGCTAAGCTCGTGCAGCTGCGGGTGAAGGATCGCGACGAGCCTGACGTGAGGGCGCAGATCGCGACAGCGCGCGAAATCTGCGCGCGACATGGCGCGCAGCTCGTCGTCAACGACTACTGGCGGCTGGCGATGGAGGAAGGCTGCGACTTCGTCCACCTCGGCCAGGGCGATCTCGACGCGGCGGACATCCCGGCGTTGCGCCGCGCCGGCGTCAGGATCGGCGTTTCGACGCATGACGAAGCCGAACTTGGCCGGGCGCTTTCCCTCGGCGCGGACTATGTCGCGCTGGGGCCAATCTATCCCACGCTGCTGAAACAGATGGACTTTGCGCCGCAGGGCCTCGCCCGGCTGGGCGCCTGGAAGGCGCGGATCGGCGCGACGCCTCTTGTCGCGATCGGCGGACTGACCGCGGAGCGCGCCATCGCCGCGCTTGCCGCGGGCGCCGACAGCGCCTGCGTCGTCACCGACATTTTGCGCAACGCCGATCCGGAGGCGCGCGCGCGGGAATGGCGATCGACGACGCAGCCCTGGCGTGAGCGCGAGGGTTTTTTCGAGCCGGACCACGCCGCCGCGCGCGTCTGCCCCTCCCCCAATCACGGCGCGCGCCTGCGGCCGATCTCGTCGCTGGTGCTCCATTACACGGGGATGCAAACCGGGGAGGCGGCGCTCGCCCTGCTCTGCAATCCGCGCTCCGAGGTCTCGGCGCATTATGTCGTCGAGGAGGATGGGCGCGTGCTGCAGCTCGTGCCGGAGTCGCGGCGCGCCTGGCATGCCGGGATAAGCTGCTGGGCCGGCGAAACCGACATGAACTCCGCCTCGATCGGGATCGAAATCGTTCATCCCGGCCACGACGACCCGCGTCCCTATCCGGCGGCCCAGATCGAGGCGACGGCGGCGCTCGCGAAGGACATTTGCCGGCGCCATGCGATACCGCCCGAGCGCGTGCTGGCGCATTCCGACATTGCCCCGGGCCGCAAACGGGACCCGGGCGAGTTCTTTCCTTGGGAAGAGCTCGCACGCCGCGGCGTCGGGCGAATCGTCGAAGAAAGCCTTGGCGCAGGCGCGACGACGATCTCGCTTGGCGACGCGGGCGCCAAGGTCGCCTCCCTCCAGCGCGACCTCGCAGCTTATGGCTATCGCGTGGAGCAAACCGGCGTCTATGACGCGCAGACGGTCCAGGCGGTCGAGGCGTTTCAGCGCCACTTCCGCCGCACCCAAGTAGACGGCCGCGCCGACGGCGAAACGCGCGTGGCGCTCGCGAACCTCCTCGCGACATTCGGGGAACGCGTATGAAGGCCGTCGTCGTGACGGGCGCCTCGACCGGGATCGGCGCGGCCTGCGTCGACCTATTGGTCGAGAACGGGTTTCTGGTTTTCGCATCGGTCCGCAAGGACTCCGACGCCGCCACACTTACGGCTCGACATGGCGCGTCCGTCATTCCGCTCCTCTTCGACGTGACCGACGCCGAATCCATCGCGGCCGCCGCGCGAGACGTCGAGGCGCGGCTCGATGGCGCAACGCTCGCCGGCCTCGTCAACAACGCCGGCGTCGCCGTCCCTGGACCGCTGCTGCATCTGCCGATCGACGACTTTCGACGCCAGATCGAGATCAATCTCGTTGCGCAGCTTCAAGTCATTCAGGCCTTTGCGCCCCTGCTTGGCGCGGGCGCGCAGCGGCGCGGCGCGCCCGGCCGCATCGTCAATATGAGTTCGGTCGCCGGTCGCTCCGCCGCCCCTTTTCTCGGCGCCTACGCCGCATCGAAATTCGGGTTAGAGGGCATGTCGGACGCGCTGCGCCGCGAGCTGATCGTGTATGGCGTCGACGTCGTCCTGGTCGAGCCGGGGATGATCGCGACGCCGATCTGGGACAAGGCCGAAGAGACCGATCTCGCGATGTTCGAGGGCACGGCCTATGCCGCGCCAGGCCGGAGGATGCTGAAATGGCTTGTCGAGGCCGGCCGCCGCGCGCCCGGTCCCGAGGTCGTCGCGCGCGCCGTGTTGCGGGCGCTGACGGCCACGCGCCCGCCCGTCCGTATCCCGGTCGTCAGGAATCGCTTTACGGACTATACGCTCCGCAGCCTATTGCCGGCGCGGTTCGTCGACTGGCTGATGGCGCGCCGGCTGGGGTTGGCGCCAAAATAGGCGACCGCCCTGGGACGATCCTTCCGATCGTCCGCAACGATGTTGAACTGAAAAGGAGAGGCTATGTCCAACGCCAATGACTGTGGCGCGCCGCCCAAACATGGCGCGGTGTGCTGGAGCGAACTCAATGTCCACGATGTCGAGCGGGCGAAGAAATTTTACAGCCAAACTCTTGGCTGGAGCTTCGAGGGAATGCCCATGGACGGCGCCACATACTGGATCATCAGTTCGCAGGGCGCGCAGGTCGGCGGCATGTTCGAGATGAAAGCCCCGGAACTGGCGAGCGTTCCAGAACACTGGCTGACCTATATCGGCGTCGATGACGTCGACGCCCGCCTGGAGAAGGCCAAAGCCGCCGGCGCCACGATCTGCAAGGACGCCTTCGAGATCCCCGGCGTCGGCCGCATGGCCGTGCTGCAGCAGCCGGGCGGCGCCTTCGTCGCCTGGATGACGCCGAAGCCGCCGAGCGCCTAGACGGAAGGTCTCGGCCGTGCAGGACCTCATCGCCGGCTACCGCATGCTCGCCGCGCGCAGATCAGAAAGCGTCGCCATGAGCGTCAAGGGTTCGAATGGCGAAGGTTCGAAGCCCGCCGCCAGATAGAAGGCGGCGGCCTCAGCGGATATGGCGTGGACCAAGACGCCTCTGATTCCGATCATCTCGGCTGCGTGGATAACGCGCTGGGTGGCGTCGCGGATGAGCGCGCGACCAAGACCCTGGTTCTGGCGCGTGCGATCGATCGCCAATCGGCCAAGCACCGCCACCGGAACAGGATCGGGCATATTGCGCCGAAGCCTTGGCGACGCGGCGATAACCGCGACCGCTCCGGAGGCGAGCGCGTAATAGGCGACAACGTGAGAACCATCGCAGACGACGTAAGTTCGGGACGCGCCGCTCGCCTGATTGGCGCGGGCGCGGCGTCTCAGCCAGTCGTCGAGCGCGGAAACGCCGCAGTCGAAAGCGGAGAGTTCGTCGGCGTCGGATATCGGGCGGGGAGGACTGGGCTTCACTCCCACGGCGCTTTGGTCGTCATCATGCGCCGCAATTTCTCGTTCGGCGCGGGCGGCGCATCGAGGCGTTCGACGAAGCGCGCATAGTCTTCCGAGCTGACATTGAACAGCGTGCGGTCCAGCAACGCGTCCTGGGCGGCGCGGCGGCCGGCGTCGAGCAGAAAATCCGTGCGCGTCTTGCCGAGAAGCGTCGCTGCGCGCGCGATGAGTTCGCGGTCCTCAGGCTTAACTCGAAGATTGAGCGTTTCGCGCTTCGCATCAGGGTTGGCCGCCATGACGGTTTTCTCCAGCAATTCGCTTACTTTTAGCATGACGTAACGACGATGTCATTACCTTCACAAGGTAGCAGATGCCACGTCACAAGCCGCAAACGCCCGATCGCTTACGCTGCCACCACCAGCGAATCGGAGCCGTGGAAAATGTTACATCTATTTGGCGGAGCCTCCTTCAAGTTGGAATGTTCTCTGGGTCGGGCATCCCTTGCGCTAAGGGCTAAACTGAATGTTCGACTCCTAGCGTTGGCCGCTGTCGTCGTGGGCGTTGCCGCGATCGCCCTTCGGCATTGGGCGGCTTGACCTCAAACCCGTTACGGGCGACCTATCGGCGTCCGCAACGACCGCCGAAACGACCCCATGAACGAAGCCGCATCCGAGACCCGACTGCCCGACCCGGTCGCCGCCGAGCCGGCGCCCCGCCACCGCACATGCGCGGTGGCTGTTGGCGCGGGTCCCGCCGCGGTGATCGTCGGCGGCGGCGCGCCCGTCGTCGTCCAGTCCATGACCAACACCGACACGGCGGATGTCGAGTCGACCGTGACGCAGGTTCTGGCGCTGGCGCAGCAGGGCTCGGAGCTGGTCCGCATCACCGTCGATCGCGACGAGGCGGCGGCAGCCGTGCCGCATATTTTCGAGAAGCTCGCGCAGAAGGGATGCCACGTCCCGCTCATCGGCGATTTCCACTACATCGGCCACAAGCTGCTCGCCGATCATCCCGCCTGCGGCGAGGCGCTGGCCAAATACCGGATCAATCCGGGCAACGTCGGCTTCAAGGAAAAGAAGGACAAGCAGTTCGCCTCGATCGTCGAACTTGCCGCCAAGCACGGCAAGGCGGTGCGGATCGGCGCCAATTGGGGCTCGCTCGATCAGGAGCTGCTCACCTATCTGATGGACGTCAACGCCGCTTCCGACAGGCCGCTCGACGCGCGCGCCGTGATGCGCGAGGCGCTGACCCGTTCGGCGCTGATGTCGGCGAAGCGCGCCGAGGAGATCGGCCTTGCGAAGGACCGCATCGTCATTTCGGCGAAGGTCTCGGCGGTGCAGGATCTCATCGCCTGCTACCGGATGCTCGCGCAGCGCAGCGACTATGCGCTGCATCTTGGCCTCACCGAGGCCGGCATGGGCTCGAAGGGCGTCGTCGCCTCCTCGGCCGCGCTCGGCGTGCTGCTGCAGGACGGCATCGGCGATACGATCCGCGTGTCGCTGACGCCCGAACCCGGCGGCGACCGTGCGCTCGAAGTGCGCGTCGCCCAGGAAATTCTGCAGACCATGGGCTTTCGCACCTTCGTGCCGCTCGTCGCGGCCTGCCCCGGGTGCGGGCGCACCACCTCGACCGTGTTTCAGGAACTCGCGCGCGACATCCAGGCGCATATCCGCGAGCGGATGGCGGCCTGGCGCGCGCAATATCCAGGCGTCGAGACGCTCAATGTCGCGGTGATGGGCTGTATCGTGAACGGTCCCGGCGAGTCGAAACACGCCGACATCGGCATTTCGCTGCCCGGCACGGGGGAGACTCCGGCCGCGCCGGTCTTCATCGACGGCAAGAAGGCGATGACCTTGCGGGGCGAGGGCATCGCCGAGGAATTCACCCGCATCGTCGACGATTACATCGTGCGCCGCTTCGGCGGCGGCGCGAAGGGCGAAGCGGCGGAGTAGGCGCCGCCCCCACCCCAACCCTCCCCCGCTTCGCGGGAGAGGGAGCAGTCCGCGCCTTCATTCCGATTTCCGCAAGAGCTTGCGTGATCCTGTTCGCGCAATGCGGCTCGTTAGGGTCCCCTCTCCCATCCGAAGTCGGCTGTTGCCGACTTCGGCGTCGATGCGCAAACCGGGAACACCCGGTTTGCGAAGCGGGGGAGGGACGGGGAGGGGGAGCGCACCAATCAGCGATGCTCTTGTTCCAGCGCCTCCGCCGCCTTTCGCAGATCGCGCCAGGCGGCGGGCTTCAGCGCCGCGCTTTTCAGCATCGCTTCGAGGCTCGAAAAGACGTAGGCGCGCGCGACATGCGCGCCGCAGCGCGCTTCAAACGCCTTGCCGCGCAGCTTTCCGACCGGCTCGTTCGTCGTCAGCATGATCCTCGCCGGCGCTTCGCCAAAAATCAGCAGAACGTCCGGCCGCGCCGATTCGACCCGGCGGCGCGCGAAGGGCGCGAAGATCGCCGCTTCATGCGGGCTCAGCGCGCGATCGCCGGGCGGGCGCCAGGGCGAGACATAGGCGAGAGTGGCGCTGGAGCGATCGAAGCCGATCGCCGCCAGCATATTGTCGAGGAGTTTAGACGAAAGCCCGCTGAACGCCTCGCCGCTTGTTTCTTCCGTCACGCCCGGCGCGGCGTCGAACGCCATGAGTCGCGCTCCGGGGGCGCCGGCGCCGAATAGAAAATGCTGCGCCATGTCGCGAAACGGCGCGTGGGGAAAATCGGCCAGACGCGCGGCGAGATCGTCAAGATCGCGCGCGCCGGACGCCTCCTGCTCCGCGGCGCGAATGGCTTCATCCGGCGCGGCGATCGGCGCCGCGGCGCGGCGCGGGCGTTCGGCGGCCGTCGGCTGCGGCAAGGTTCGAAGCACCGCCATCGATTCGGCTGGCTCGGTCAGCGACGCCGCGACCGCGCGCGCGCTATCCGCGTAGCGGTCGTGCGGCGCCTCGTCGAGCGCGAGATCGACGCCGCTTTGAACATACCAGTCGAGCAAGGCCATGAGGGCGTTAGCATTTTCCGGAAGGTCGGCGCGCATGACATTGAGACTAAACGAAGCTGGCGCGAGATCAACCGAAGCGGTGTGGAGCCGCACATTTTGCGGCGGCGATACGCGCAATCTATATTGCGCCAAATCAAAGCTCTTTCTCGATGAGACAGATCGGCCGATGCTCGAGACCGTCGCGATTGCCGAAGACGAACAGGACTTGCGTGAGCTGCTCGCCGAGTTTCTATCGACGAACGGCTATCGCGTTCTCGCGGCGCCGAGCGCCGCGGAATTCCGCGCCATGGTGGAATTCGAGGCGATCGATCTCGCCATTCTTGACATCAACATGCCGGGCGAAGACGGGCTGTCGCTCGCGAGATGGCTGAATGCGCGCGGCTCCACGGGCATCATCTTCGCAACAGCGGTCAATTCGGCGATCGACCGCATCGTCGGGCTCGAATCGGGCGCCGACGACTATGTCACCAAGCCTTATCACATGCGTGAAATGCTGGCGCGTATCCGCGGCCTGCTGCGGCGCAGAAAGATGGCGCGCGCCGCCCTCGCCGGCAAAAGGCTGGCGGCGATCACGTCGATCGACATCGTCGGCTACACGCGCTTGATTCAATACGACGAGCATAACGGATTGGCGCTTATCGACCGGTTCTTTCGCGACGTCGTCACGCAATCGCTTCCTCGCCGCTCCGGAAGTTTATTCAAGATGCTCGGCGACGGCGCGCTGATCGATTTCGCCAGCGTGCACAACGCGATCGAATGGGCCGTAGAATGCCAGACGGAAACGCGTGCTTATGCGACGGCGCATGGGCACGCGCAAACGCTGCAGTTGCGCATCGGCGTGGCGGTTGGCGACGTGGTCGTTCGGAACGGAGACCGCTTCGGCGAAGTCGTGGCGCTCGCCGCGCGCATACAGGAAGCCGCGCCGGCCGGTTCGGTGATGATTTCGGATGTGGCGCACGCGATGACGCGCGGGAATATTCGCAAGGACTTCGTGGCGCGACGGCACGCGCTCAAAAATATCGCCGAGCCGGTGCAGTTGTGGCTGCACGAGATCTCCAGCGCGGCGCTCAATGAGCGCGCATCAAATTGAGAGAGCGCCTCAAATGAATATCCAGCAAGGGGCGACGCAAGCGCCGGTGACCGGCGGCGCGCTGCTGCAGGCGTTGTTCGACGCTATGCCAGGCCGCGCCGCCTTTCTCGACGTGGAGCTACGTTATCGCTACGTCAATCGCGAGTTTCTCTTGGCGCTCGGAGCGACAGAGGATTGCGTCATCGGGAAGTTCGTCGATGACGTTTTGGGCGCCCAGGCGGCCAGTCTTTACAAAGCGGCGATGCAAAATCTTTCGGCGAACGAACCGCAACGCCTGCGCCGTTTCGTTGACGACGCTGACGGCGCCCCTCGTTGGATCGAAGAGGAACTCAGGCCGTTCACGCCCGGCGGGGTCATGCAGGGCGTCGTCTGCGTCGCGCGCCCGCTGGCCGACGCCGAGCAGCAGTGCGAAAGCGATCGGCTGGAATTGCTGGAATCGCACAGGACGCGAGAGGCGATTCATGCGGCGGTGGTCGACTCCGCCCTGGATTGTATCGTCGTCATCGACGCGCAAGGCCGTGTCGTCGAGTTCAACCCTGCGGCTTCGACGACATTCGGCTATTCGCGCGAGCACGCGATCGGTAGGACCGTCGCCGAACTGATCGTCCCTGTGGAAGCGCGATCATCACAACAGTGGGCTTGAGCGCTTCCGAGCGGGCGGGCCGGCCTCCGTTATCGGGCGGCGCGTCGAATTGGAGGCGATGCGCGCCGACGGTTCGCGCATTCCCGTCGAATTAGCGATCACGGCGGTTGGTTCGGGCCCAAGCGCTCTCTTCACTGCGCATCTTCGCGACCTACGTCCGGCGCGAGAAGCGCAGGCGCAAATCGAAGGTCAAAGAGAAGCGCTCTATCAAAACGAAAAGCTCGCAGCCCTTGGGTCGCTCCTCGCCGGTGTGGCGCATGAACTCAACAATCCGCTCTCCATCGTCATCGGACAGGCGCTCATGCTGCGCGAGGCGGCTCAGTCGCATGCGAGTTTCGACAAGCATTTTGAGGAATTTGCGGAACGCGGCGCGAAAATCGAGACAGCCGCCAACCGCTGCGCGCGAATCGTCAAGGTTTTCCTGGCCATGGCCCGTCAGCGCGAGGCGGAACGCGGAAGGGTGGAGATTCCCGATCTCGTCGAGCGCGTGCTCGAACTGCTTTCGTATGGACTGCGGACGGCCGGCATCGAGGTGACCAAGGACGTCCCTGCGGACCTGCCGCCGCTCTTGGCCGACAGCGACCAGTTGCATCAGGTGCTGCTCAATCTGGTGGTGAACGCCAAGCAGGCGCTCGAAGCGCAGCCGGCGCCACGACGGATTTCGATCGTCGCGCGCGCCGATCAAGCGGCCCAGACGCTCGATCTCCACATTTCCGACAATGGGCCGGGCGTTCCAGACGCTATCCGCAGCCGCATTTTCGATCCTTTCTTCACGACGAAGCCGCAGGGGGTGGGAACCGGAATCGGACTTGCCGTTTCGCGCGGTCTCATCGAGTCGCACGCAGGTTCGCTCACTCTGGAGCCGCCGCAGCCGGGCGCGGGCGCTGTTTTCGCGATCAGGCTGCCGATCGACGCATTGAGCATCGAAAACGCCGCCGTTGACGAAAATGCGGCGGCGGCGACGCAGCGGACGATCAAGCAGAGGCGTGCGCTGATCGTGGACGACGAAGTCGAAATCGCAGGCCTGCTCGGCGAAATTTTGCGACGGCTCGGCTTCGACTGCGAGATCGCGACGAGCGGCGACCACGCGAAACAAGCGATCGCCGCGCGGCCGGCGGACCTCATTCTCTGCGACATCCGTATGCCCAACGGCGACGGCCCGGCTTTTTACGACTGGCTCAGCGTCGAACATCCGCAGATGACCAACCGTATCGCCTTCGTCACCGGCGACGTCTTGGGTCCCGGCGCAGATCGCTTCATCGCGCGTTCGGGGTGTCCAATCATAGAGAAACCCTTTACGCCGGAGGACATCCGCCTCGTCGCTGATTTATTGTGCGACGACGCGGCGGCGTGAAGCAGCTCGACGAGATTCAACAGCAGCGAAACGCGCGTTCGCCGCCCGCGCCAAAACGCGCATTCTCGCGCGCCCGGAAAAACTCGTCGCGCGTCATGATCGGCGCGCCTTCGTGCTGGGCGCCCACATGCGCGACATAGGCGTCGTAGTCGCCTTGGCCGACCATCAGCTTCGCGCCGTCGCGCAGCTTGCGCGCGAGACGATTGAGATCAAGCCCCGGCAGGCTGCAGATCGTGCAATTCATCCTCGGTCTCCCGCGTTGTGACATGTTGCGCGGCGCGCGCGGCGCGAATGGCTCGGATCGCGAAGCCGAGCATCGCCAGAACCAGCGTCACGTAAATCCCGCAAAGCGTGGCGTCGACATAGTCGTTGAAGATGACGCGCTGCATCTCGGCGAGCGTCTTCGCCGGCGCGAGCAGCTGATCCCTATCGGCGGCGGCGGCAAATTTTCTCGCATGCGCCAGAAAGCCGATGCGCGGATCGTCATGGAAGATTTTCTCGAAGGCCGCCGTCAGCGTGCAGATATAGAGCCACGCCGTCGGCGCGATGGCGACAAAGGCGTAGCGCTCGCGCTTCATCCGATAGAGCACGACGACGCATAGCGTCAGCGCGATCGCTGCGAGCATCTGGTTGGCGATGCCGAACAGCGGCCACAGCAGATTGACGCCGCCGTTGGGGTCGATCACGCCGATATAGAGGAAATAGCCCCAGGCGCCGACCACGATACCGCTGGTCAGGATCACCGAAGGCATCCACGAGGTCTGCCCCAGCTTCGGCCAGAAATTGCCCAGCATGTCCTGCAGCATAAAGCGGCCGACGCGCGTGCCGGCATCCAGCGTGGTCAAAATAAACACCGCCTCGAACATGATCGCAAAGTGGTACCACAGCGCCAGCATGCCGTTGCCGAACGCATTGCCGAAAATACTCGCCATGCCCACCGCCAGCGACGGTGCGCCGCCGGTACGCGCGAACAGCGTGGTTTCGCCCATCTGCTTCGCCAGCGACGCCATTTGCTCGACCGTCACCGGAAAGCCCCATGCGGAAATCGTCGCCACCGCGGCTGCGGCCTCCTTGCCGACAATGCCTGCCGGGCTATTGATGGCGAAGTAAACGCCGGGCTCCAGCACCGTGGCCGCAATCAGCGCCATGATGGCGACAAAGGATTCCAGCGCCATGCCGCCGTAGCCGATCATGCGGATGTCGCGCTCGTTGGCGAGCAGCTTGGGCGTGGTGCCGGAAGCAATCAACGCATGGAAACCGGAAATCGCCCCGCAGGCGATGGTGATGAATACGAACGGGAACAGCGTGCCGCCGAAAATCGGCCCGGTGCCATCGATGAACTGCGTCAGCGCCGGCATCTTGATCTCGGGCTGGAGGATGGCGATGGCGATGGCGAGCAAAATCACCGTGCCCAGTTTCATGAACGTGGAAAGATAATCGCGCGGGGCCAGCAGCAGCCACACCGGCAGAATCGCCGCCGCGAAGCCGTAGGCAATCACGCCCCAGGCCAGCGGCAATCCTTCATGATCGAACAACGCGCGCAGCGTTGCGTTGTGATCCACCCAACCGCCACCGACCACCGCCAGCAGCAACAGAATCACCCCCAGCAGCGAGCCTTCCAGCACCCGTCCCGGTCGGATATTGCGCATGTAAAGACCAACGATCATCGCGATGGGTATCGTCGCCGCCACCGTGGAAGTCGCCCACGGACTGTGTTTCATCGCATTGACGACCACCAGCCCCAACACTGCGATCAGGATGATCATGATGGCAAACGTACCGATCAGCGCCGCGAACCCACCTACCGGCCCCAGCTCGTCGCGCGCCATCTGCCCCAGGCTGCGCCCGTCGCGCCGCATCGAGAAGAACAGCGTAACCATGTCCTGCACGCAGCCGCCGATGACCGCGCCCACAAGGATCCACAAGGTACCGGGAAGATAGCCGAACTGCGCCGCCAGCGTCGGGCCGACCAGCGGCCCCGGCCCGGCAATCGCGGCAAAATGATGGCCGAAGACGATCCACTTGTTGGTCGGAACAAAGTCGCGCCCGTTGTCGAAACGCTCGGCCGGCGTTGCCCGCGTCTCATCCAGTGTCAATACTTTCGCTGCGATCCAGGCGGCATAAAAACGATAGGCAATCGCGTAAACGCATACCGCCGCCGTGATAAACCAGATGGCATTGATGCTCTCGCCGCGATTCAGCGCGATGCCGCCGACCGCCGATGCCCCGAGCAAAGCCACCGCCAGCCAGACGATGTTCCCCATGAGACTCTTCATTTTTCAGGCTATCCTGTTGGTTTTATACGCAATGGTTTGCAAGTATAATTCAGGCGTCACCGCTATGGGCCGGTAGCTCAGCTGGGAGAGCGTCGCGTTCGCAATGCGAAGGTCGGGAGTTCGATCCTCCTCCGGTCCACCAAACCCCGGAAAGTGCTTTATCGGTGCATGCGTGGTCGGTCGATGATGCTTTACCCTCGGCCATCGACCCATTCATCATGCATCAACAGGCCGACAGGAAAAATTTATAACAATCAATCGGAAGCACTACTGATGATCGGCATGTACCGCAAAGCCCTGGAACTGCTCAATACCCTGCGAGGATATGTGTTTGTTGCCACCATCGGCATTGCGTCGATGGTTTTTCTCGGCGCCACCTTCGCCTCTTCCCTGCTTTACGAAAAGCTGTTCGCGGAAATCACGCAGGAAACCGCCAGGGAAATCTCCCGCCATAATTTCAACGTGCTCTCGCAATCCCTGGGTGGCGGTGCATCGCACCAGCAAATCCTGGCGGCGGCCGCCGCCAGCAAACTCGCTTTTTCGTCCTCTATCGACAAATTGGACGTGTATCGCAGCATCAATGTCGACAATCTGTACGGCCGAGTCCAGTCTGCCCCGGCCAGCCGGGATGTGCTGCAAGCCATGGCGAGCGGCAAGGAAATCGTCACCCAGACCAAGGACCATGTCCGTTTCGCCTATCCGGTCAAGGCGAAACAAAGCTGCCTGGGCTGCCACGTCAACAGCCGCGAAGGGGAAGTGCTGGGCGTCATCACCTCGCAGCACCGCCTGGAGGCGGTGACGCCCAGGGTGCGCATCTATTACGTCGGCCTCTTCCTGCTGCTGGGGTCGCTGGTGCTGCTGACGACCGCCGCCATTACGGCCTTTGCCGGCAGGCGAATCCAGCGTTCGACGGATTTGTTCCGCAACAAGGTGGAGTTGATTCATTCCGTCAAGGATTTCGGCCAGTTCGATGTCCGCAGCGTCGATTTCGGCTTCGACGAATTCAACCAGACCTTCGACAACGTCGCCCTGCTGGTGGAGAAAATCCGGCGCGTGGCGGTGGACAAGAACGTGCTCGAATTCGAGATCCGGCTGCTCGAGAAATTCATCATCACCTCGAACGTGGTGAAGGACTGGCGCGAGTTCATCAAGACCCTGCTGCTGGACATCAACCCGATCATCGACGCCTATGCACTGGTCACGATTTTCCGCATCGAGGAGGAATCCTACGAGTGCGAGGTTTTCTGGCGCCACACTCCTTCCGACGCCACCGTGCAATTATTCGAGGAGTACCTGCACAAGCAGCTTCGCGACAATCCGTTCCTCCACGGCGCCACGCTGTTGCAAATCGCCCACAACATTGCCGATAAAGATCACTCACTGCACGAGCTGAGCACCCAGGACATCGAGCTGCAAACCAAATCCCTGCTGCTGGAAACGCCAAGGATCGGCGGCATCGTCGGCATCGGCGTGCAATCGACCCTGGCGCTGGACGAGGTGCGCAGCATGGTGATCGGCAGTATTCTGACCACGCTGCTCAACCTGGTGGGGTCAGTCAAGGCCATTTACAAATACACCAAGGATCTCGAGTACTACGCCACGCGCGACCCGCTCACTCATCTCTACAACCAGCGCATGTTCTGGGAACTGCTGGGATATGAGGTCGGGCGGGCAAAACGGCATCATCACCAGTTTGCCGTAATGATGCTCGACCTGGACAATTTCAAGACGATCAATGACCGCTTCGGCCATCATTTCGGCGACTCCTTCCTGCAAGCATTCACCGAACTGCTGCATGGCGCGGTCAGGGACGGCGATTTGCTGGCCCGTTACGGTGGGGACGAATTCTGTGTCATCCTGCCCGAGACCAACGACACCCAGGCACACACGGTGGCGCAGCGCATCGCGGAACTGCTCGATGACTTTTCCATGGCGACCCCGGACGGCAACCGCATCAAGGCCACCACCTCGATAGGCATCGCCATCTGCCCCAACCACGGCGACGACCCAAAGGACCTGTTCCTGGTTGCCGACAACATGATGTACAAGGCCAAGAAATCCGGCAAAAACGCCATCGCCATCCCCAGCGAAGACGAAATGGCGGAAGTGTTCAGGAAGGCCGGCGAGAAAAGCATCATGATCCAGAACGCGCTGGATCGGGGGAAAATCGTGCCGTTCTTCCAGCCCATCTGCAACGCTGCCAGTGGCGAGATCGTCATTCACGAACTGCTGATGCGCATCCAGTTGGGCGACCAGGTTGTGACTGCCAACGATTTCATCGAGGAAGCCGAAAGCATGGGCATCGTCCACAAGATGGACTACCAGCTGATAGAGAAGGCCTTCATCCAGATCAAAGAGCAAGACTATCAGGGCATGCTGTTCATCAACCTTTCGCCCAAGGCGCTGATCGTCGGGGAATTCGTCGGGCGGGTGCATCGTCTGGCGATGGAATCCGGCATCGAGCCCAGCCGCATCGTCTTCGAGATTACCGAACGTGAAACCGTCAGCAACCTGAGTCTGCTGGAGAAGTTCGTGCTCGACATCAAGCTGCAAGGCTTCAGCTTCGCCATCGACGATTTCGGCTCAGGCTATTCGTCGTTCCAATACATCAAGCGCTTCCCCGTCGACTACATCAAGATCGAGGGCGAATTCATCAGGAACATGCTGCAGGACGAGGTCTACCTGGCCTTCATCAAGAGCATCGTGACACTGGCCAAGGAATTGAAAATCAAGACCATTGCAGAATATGTCGAGGACGGCGAAATTCTGGAGGCGGTGAGCGATCTGGGCATCGATTTCGCGCAGGGCTACCATATCAGCCGCCCTTCGCCGCACCTCCATGCTTCCAGCACGGTTGTCGGATCGGATTGGGCGGTGGAATAATCCCCGGAACGGCATGCTCGCCGATGGCGATTCAGCCATCTGCTTTCTTGGTGCTCGCAAAAAACTCATCCGAAGGATCACCTTCGGATGACTCGGCATTTCTTATTGTTGGCTGATTAGAATTGTTTGTGGGCGATTCTAGGGGGCAGTGGTCGGTTTTACACCCATCAGAACTGATAGGTGCGGGAACTCGATAAATGCATTAGCCGAACTTCTCTTTGCGTTGCAGGGAATTTGCTTCTGTATGCGGTGGTCGAAATAAGTGGAATACTTGGTGCCTGTTCTTGAAGGCATTGCCTCATCATTCATTTGCTAGCGAGAGGTCATCATGGACGTGAATAATATCGCCAGCCTGGTGACGGCTATGGCAAACCAGCGGACTGCGGATGCGATTGGCATTGCCATGCTGAAAAAGACACTGGATATTCAAGCCAGCAGCACCCTGACATTGATCGACACCCTGCAACAACCGGCGGCGGCCAACCCGCCGCATCTCGGAGACACCATCGACACCTCGGCCTGATTGCGGCCAGGGTTGCCATGGCGGACGATGCCTCAAACAATAGCGCCCGGAGGCCAAAACTGAGCCCCACGTTCCGGGTGTTCGACAGCATTGCCGAGATCACTTCTCAAGACTGGAACCGGCTGGCGGGAACCCAACCTTTTCTGCAACACGCCTTTCTCCGCGCCCTGGAGGATACCGGCTGCGCCAGCCTTGAAACCGGCTGGATGCCACAGCACATGACGTTGTGGCTGGGGACTTACCTGGTCGGGGCGATGCCGATGTACGTGAAGCATCATTCCTATGGCGAGTATGTGTTCGACTGGGGTTGGGCCGATGCATACGAGCGCAGCGGTCTTTCTTATTACCCGAAACTATTGTCCGCGATACCGTTCACGCCTGTAGCCGGATCGCGTCTGCTGGCCGAGAACGACGATTGCCGGAAGTTGTTGGTGGTCGCCGCGGTGAACTATGCTCGCAACGCAGGACTGTCCTCGTTCCACTGCCTGTTTCCTGCCGAAAGCGAGCGCGCCATTTTTGAGGATGCGGGATTGATGATCCGCGAGGGTGTGCAGTTTCACTGGACCAATCCGGGCTATCGCAACTTCGAGGATTATCTGGCGGCGATGAGTCACGACAAGCGCAAGAAAATCCATCAGGAGCGGCGCAAGATTCACGAGAGGGGCATTGTTTTCCGGCATTTTACCGGGGCAGAAATTACCGAGCAGGACTGGTCGTTTTTTACCGATTGCTACATCAATACTTACCGCGAACATCGCTCCATGCCCTACCTGACGCTGGAATTCTTCATCGAGCTTGGGCGCAGGATGCCGGACAGCGTGCTGCTGATTCTGGCCAATGACGGCAATTCGGATATCGCCGCGTCGCTCAATATCTTCGATAACGAAGCGATCTATGGCCGTTATTGGGGATCGCAGCAGTATTTCCCCGGCCTGCATTTCGAGACCTGCTATTACCAGACCATTGAGTTCTGCATCGCTCGCGGCATCAAGACGTTCGAGGGCGGCGCGCAAGGGGAGCACAAGCTGGCGCGGGGGTTTTTACCTACTAAAACCTATTCCGCGCACTGGCTGGCGCATCCTGGATTCTCCGGTGCAATAGAGGAATTCCTGGCGCGCGAATCGCTGCATATGCGCGACTATATCGGCGAGCTCAACGAGCACAATCCGTTCAAAACCTCGCATCAGAACCAAGAGTAGTATTCATCCACCGAGTCCGGGCCGGCTGACTGCGGGCGCGGCGGATGAGTACTACTGAAATAGGCTCTAAGCCGTATACCGCCGGCTTTCTCGAACATCCGTTCAAACCCGTTAAAAATTCACACGCAAGCTATTGCAAAGAATATACAGGTCTGTATAGTTCGATACGAATGTATACAGACCTGTATCCATCAACGCATACCCATGAGATAGGCCGCCCATGAAGCTTCTTGTCTGTACGCAGTTGCGCCATCCGCCAAATCCGCGCTCCTGCGGGAACAGCGGAAGCCGAACGACGGCAGCGCAACTGGAAGAGACGATCCGGCGAGCGGGTTTGCCTGTCACGGTGGAGCAATCTGCCTGCATGAGTATGTGCATCAATGGCCCTAACGTTCGGCTGATGCCTGCCGGAAAGACCTGGCATCGCGTGAACGAAGAAGCCATAGCCGAAGTCGTTACGTTTTTACAAGCAATAACAAACTAAACAGGGAGAACTCTCATGGAAATTCTGCTGATTGCCGGTATTTTTCTCGTCTTCTGCTCACTCACCTGCGCGTGGCTGGGCACTTTCGCACGCTGGTTCCCGGTTCCGGGAGTGGACGGCGGAGTGATCAAAGACTACGGCCTACTCATCAAGGCGCACATCGACTATATTCTGATGGCCATCCTCAACCTCGGTTTCTATTCCGTTGCAAAGGCCGCCAGCATCGAATTACCGGTTGAAGCTTGCTGGCTGATCGCCATCGGCGGCTTCACCAATCCCACTGTTTTCACCATCGCCATGCTCAAGCCGGATTTCTGGCAATTCATGTGGGCCAAGATGTACACCGCGGCCACGTTCGTGGTCTCCACCGTCGGGTTCGTCTGGGCCGGGATCGTAATCCTCCAGGCCACCGTATAAGGCAAGTGGCGGCAATGCCGCCCATTATTGACAGGATCAAGGAATACGCATGATTACCATCGGCATGAACTACGACGTCCTTCCGGGCAAGCAACAGGAGTTCGAGAGCGCCGTGCAAGGCGTGATGAATGCCCTGAACAAAGCATCCGGCCATGCCCGCTCGCTGCTCTATCGCGACTGCGCGCAAGACAACAGCTATCTCATCATGTCCGAGTGGACAGACGAGGCCGCCTTCCATTCGTTTGTCGGTTCGGAAGCTTTTCGTAACGTCGCCAACTGGGGATCGAGCAACATCCTGAACGGGCGTCCGCGCCATCAGTTGTATCGTTGATTCCGCGTCCACAACGCACCCCATTTTTAGCCCACCAAGGAATTCCCATGTCCCAACCACTGGATAACCGGCTCACCGACTGGCGCAGTCATGCCCTGAAGCTGGAAAACGAAGTCAAGAACGTCATCGTCGGCCAGGACAAAGCCATTCGCCTGATGAACGTCGCGATCTTCGCGCGCGGACACGTACTGCTGGAAGGCGGCGTCGGCGTCGGCAAGACCACCCTGCTACAGTCCATCACGCGCGGCATCGGCGGCGCGTACGAGCGTATCGAAGGCACCGTGGACCTGATGCCCAACGACCTGATCTATCACACCTTTCTGGGGCCGGATGGTCGCCCGCAGATCGACGAAGGCCCGCTGCTACGCGCCGGCGAAAACCTGTCGGTGTTTTTCTTCAATGAAATCAATCGCGCCCGTCCGCAAGTGCATGCGCTGATGCTGCGCATGATGGCCGAACGCCACGTGCATGCCTTCAAGCGCGAATACCGCCTGCCGCACATGCTGGTATTCGCCGACCGCAACCAGGTGGAAAAAAACGAAACATTTGAGATTCCTTCCGCGGCACGCGACCGCTTCATGATGGAAATTCCTGTCGAGATTCCATCCGACCGCGAGCTGCGCAAGTCGCTGATGTTCGACACCCGATTCCAGCACGCCGAAGAGCTGACGCAGCAGGTCGAGCCGGAACTCCTGCACTTCGACCAGCTCAACGACTTCTCGCGCACGCTGCAGGAGCATGTGCGCGCCAGCGACGCGATCAAGGAGTACGCGCTGGATCTGTGGGAAGCGACGCAGCATCCCGAGAAGTTCGGCGTCAAGATGGACAGCGTAGACGTGCATCGTCTGATCCACACCGGCGCAAGCCCTCGCGGCATGGGCATGCTGCTCAAGGCGGCGCGCGTGCACGCCTGGCTGATGGAGCGCGACAGCCTGTACCCCGAGGACATCCACGCGGTGTTCCACGAAATCGTTGCGCACCGGCTGGTCTTCCATTCGATGTACGAGATGCGTCGCACGGCGCTGGCGCGCGAACTCACGGCGCACATCCTCGGCAGTGTCGCAGTTCCTGCCAAGGGCTAGGGCGTGTTCACACTAACATGATTCCGTCCTACGCCAAACCGTTCACCTACGCCATCCCGTGGCGCTCCAGCAGCGTCCATTTCGGCGGACACAAGGGCACGCAACGCGGGCTGGGGTTCGAATATCGCGGCAATGTGCCACTGGTGGATTATCCCGATGCACGCCGCATGGATTTGCGCCAATCGCTGCGTGATCCCTTCGAGCAGGTACAGGTCAGGCTGCACAACCAGGACAACACCACCCCGGTGTTCGCGGTGTGCGACCTGTCCGGCTCGATGCAGTACGCGGGCCGTCGGCGCAAACTGGACATCGCCAGGGAAATCGCGGCGTCGGCGGCCTGTTCGGCACACGAGGCCGGCGACCTGTTCGGCTTTGTCGGCTATCACAGCCAGGTGGAAGAACCGCTGCTCCTGCCGCTCGGCGCGCATGTGCACCAGGCGTTCGAGATCATCGAACAGCTGGGCGATTTCAGACGCCTGAATGTCGGGCCACAAGGCATCCTCGAAGTCCCGCAATACCTCAGCCAGCATCGCGGGCTGGTGTTCTGGATTTCCGATTTCCACATGCCGCTGGAGCTGATCGCCGAGGCATTCAACATGATGTCGATGCATCAGGTGATTCCCGTCGTGTTGTGGGACGAGCGCGAATACAAGGCGCTGCCCCGCTTCGGGTTCGGCAACCTGATCGACCCGGAAACCGGGCGCAACCGTGTCATCCTCTTCCGCGAGGCCGTGCGCGCCCAGTTCGAGGCGGCTTTCGCGGCACGGCGCGAGGCACTGGAAGATATGTTCGAACGCTTCGACAGCCCCGGGCATTTCATCGAAGGCGACTTCGATGCCGATGCCATGTCCCACTACTTTGAGCAATACATGAGCTTATGACCCCACTTTTCAGGAAACTTCTCTGCACGGTCGTTCTGATACTGTTGACGCAGACCGCCCACGCGGAACAGGCGGCGCGCGTCGTGCAACTGGTCAACCCCGTCCAGAGCACCGGCATCCGCATCGGCGACATCATGGAGCGTACCGTGGTGCTGGAGGCCCCCGCGCCCTACCAGCTTTCGCAGAGTGCGCTGCCGATGAAAGGCGTCAACCGCAATGGCATCGAACTGGCCGACCTGCGCATTGAAAAGAAGCAAGCCGGACAAACCAACCGTTATGCCGTTACTTTGCGCTACCAGGTGTTCGGCCATGCCAGCGCACCGGCCGTGCTGACGCTGCCGGAAGAGACGTTTGCGTTGACCGGCGGCCCCCAGGGACTGGCACTTAATATCCCGGCCTGGCGTTTCTGGTATTCGTCGCTGGCAATCGCGGACATCTCCACGGCCAAAGGCAATCTGCAGCCGCAGTTCCGCCCTTCCGCCATCGATGTCGCAAGCCATCGGGCGCGGCTGATTGGCTTTCTCGCACTGCTGGTTGTCGCCGCACTGGCGCTGGCCTACTACAACGCCGACAGCCGCTGGCTGCCGTTCATGAACGGCCCGTTTGCACAGGCGCATCGTCGCATCAAGCGCTTGCCGGCCAAGGACGGACACGCCTGGAAGACGGCGCTGGCGACCCTGCATGAAGCATTCAACCGCACACATGGCAGCAACCTGTTCGCGGCGGACATCGACGCTTTCGTGGAAAAACATCCGCAGTTCTCGCGTGCGCGTGCCGACATCGAGGCGTTCTTCGTACACTCCGGCCGCGCGCTGTTCTCCGAGCCGCCGCAGGACACCCATGCATTCGTGAAGGACATGACGGCATTCGGCAAGCAACTGCGCGATTGCGAGCGGGGGGCAGCATGACCTTGCTGCATCCCTGGGCGCTGTTGCTGCTGCCCCTCGCCCTCACCCCATTCTGGCTCAAGAGCCGTCAGGGGCAGATGTACTCCTGGCTGGAGATGGTGCCGCACGACCGCGTTTCCGAGACTGCCGACACCACCGTGCGTGCACTGGTCGCGCTGCTGCTCGCCGCTATCGTACTGGCGCTGGCCGGGCCGCAGGGGCCGGACATCAAGGTGCAGAAGGTCGGCAAGGGCGCACAGACGGTCGTGGTGATCGACCGCAGCGTCAGCATGGAACACCCGTTCGCCGGCGATTCGACCAGCGGCCGTACCGCCGAGGTGAAAGCCACGGCGGCGCGACGCCTGATTACCGATTTCATCAATGCCCGGCCGGACGACATGATAGGCGTGGTGGCCTTTACCAATGCCGCGCTGCACGGCGTGAAGATCACCAGCAACCGCAAGGCGGTGTTCGCGGCGATCAACGCCGCCACCAGCGCCGGCATCAACCAGACCAACATCGGGGCGGGCATCACCGAAGGCGTCTCGCTGTTTGACGACATTCCCAGCTCGGGTTCGCGCGCCATCATTTTGCTGTCCGATGGCGCAGGCAAAATCAGCCCGCGCGTGAAGCAGAAAATCCACGAGCAACTGACAAGCAAGAAACTCAATCTCTATTGGATCGTGCTGCGCGAGCCGGACGACATCAGCATCTTCGGGCAGAACCCGGCTTACACACCGGAATCCATGCCGGCGGTGCTGGAGCTGGACCAGTACCTCAAGTCGCTCAAGATCAAGTACCGCGCCTACGAGGCAGACAACCCGACCGCGCTGCAATCGGCGCTGCGCGACATCGACGCGCGCGAGAAAAACGTGATCCAGTATGCCGTCAGCATGCCGGGGCACGATTACGCGCGCGACCTGATCCTGCTGGCGCTGGGCCTCTGCGTACTGTTATTCATCGTCAAGAATTTGAGAGTGAATTCATGGAAAACCGCCTGAAAAGAAAAAACATCGTGCTGGGACTGTTGCTTGCTGCCGGACTGGCCGGCACGGCTTACGAGGCTTACCAGACCAGGCGCATCGAGGGCATCAACGCTGCTCTGGCCGCCGGTCGGCTGGTCAAGGACGAAGCCTATCCGTTCCAGACAAAGTACTCCGCGGCTTACGACCAAGGCCGGCGCCAGGATTACAAGCATGCCATCCAGACCTATGGGCAACTGCTGGAAATGGCCCCTGAAACTTCCGAGCGTGCGCGCATCCAGTTCAACATCGCCAACAACCTGTTTTTATCCGGACTGGAACGCCGGGTGAACGACGACGGCACCCTCAAGGATGAAGCGCGTCATGCCTTCGCCCAGGCGCGCATGGGCTATGAACAAGCATTGCGCAGCGATCCCGGCTTGCGTGCCGCCAAGTTCAACCTGACTCTGGTGCACGGGGTCATGCCCGCCGGGACCAAGGGCGCAGCGAAAGAGCAATCCGGGATGGAGCTCAGCAACCTGCCGATTGGATTGCCATGAGAGAGCTGGTCGATTTCCTGCGCGCGCACCACGAGTCGGCGCTGTTCGCCGGCGCGGCGCTGCTGCTCGCGCTGGCGCTGGTCAAGCCGCAGATACCGCTAAAGCAGGAGGTGCACAACTACCTGCTGGTCGCCGACGTGTCGCAGAGCATGAATGCCGAGGACGTGAAGCTGAACAGCCAGAACGTGAGCCGCATGGCCTATACGCGCCATCTGATGAAGCGCGTGGTCGAAACTTCCCCTTGCGGCACCTACATCAGCGTGGGCGTGTTTGCCGCCGAGAACGTCGCACTGCTGTTCATGCCGCTTGAAGTGTGCGCTAACTATGACGAAATCACCGAATCCATCGAGCATCTGGAATGGCGCATGGCGTGGTCGGGCAACAGCCGTCTGAGCTTCGGCGTCAAAGCGGCGGCGAACGTGTTCGATGCGCTGAATACGCCCGCGAAGATGCTGTTTTTCACGGACGGCGACGAAGCCCCTAAGGTCAACGCAATCAACAAACTGGATCTTTCCGGCGTGCAGATCGGCCAGAACGTGGTGTTCGTCGGCGTCGGCGGACATACGCCGGTGGCGATCCCGCGCTTTAACGCGGCCAACAAGTGGGTCGGTTACTGGTCTGCGGACGCCAAGGAGCATGGCGCGGTCGGCGCATCCTATTCGGACACCAGCAAGGACGAACCGGACCCGGAAGTGGCCTATGCCGAATTCGACCGTTACCTGTCGCAACAGGATGCGGAATACCTCAAGTTGCTGGCGCAGGAAATCAAGGGCAGCTATATCGAAGGCCAAGATACCGACGCGTTCTACGATTTCGTGCAGTCGCAGACTCCGGCGGCCAGCTTCGTCACAGAGTATTCGCTGCGCTGGGTATACCTGAGCCTGGCAGGACTATTGGTGCTGCTGACATTCCTGCCCGATTTGCGCGGCTTCTGGCAGGGCTGGCGCGAGAAACGCAGCACACGCTAGCCGCGTCATCACCACTCGAAACCCGATTGCCGGGGCGGCGGCAGCGGTTCGGCCTGCTTCCGCAGCCAACGTTCCAGCGTCGCCAGCACGTGCTGCGTCTCTTCCGGCGTCAACGCGCGGCCCGGCGGAATGTCGTGCCATTTTTCCAGACAACCGCGACAGCAGCAGGCGGTGGCATGCTGGGCGACGAATACCGGATGGCCGCGCATCGGCGTCTGCTGGCCGTCGTTGGGGATGACCGCCGGCGCAAGGCGTTTCGCGATGAAATCCTGCGCGTGCAGCATCACCAGCGGCAGGCCCTTGTCGCGCAGGTATTCCACATCGCCGCCCTTCAGGCGGAATTTGCGCCGGAAATCCGACCGCGCCAGCGCGGCGAAGAGATCGTCGAGGTCGCGCATGAAATCAGGGAATCAATATGCCGGCGCCGGTCGTCTTGCGCGCTTCCATGTCGCGATGCGCTTCTGCCGCATTCGCCAGCGCATAGCGTTGTCCGATGTCGATTTTCACCTGCCCGCTGTGCACGATATCGAACAGTTCCTGTGCCGTGGCTTCCAGATCGCTACGCCTAGCGGTGTTGCTGAACAGCGAAGGACGGGTGAAAAAAAGCGAACCCTTCTGCGTCAGCAGGCCGGGGTCGAATGGCGGCACCGGGCCGGAAGCGTTGCCAAAACTGACCATCATGCCCAGCGGCTGCAGGCAATCCAGCGAGCCGAGGAATGTGTCCTTGCCGACCGAGTCGTAAACGACGCGCACACCGGTACCATGAGTGATTTCGCGTACCCGCTCGACGAAATTTTCCGTGCGGTAATCGATGCAATGATCGGCGCCGTGCGCGCGGGCGAGCGCGCATTTTTCTTCCGAGCCCGCAGTGCCTATTACTGTAGCGCCGAGCGCCTTCAGCCATTGGCAGGCGATCAGCCCGACCCCGCCGGAGGCAGCGTGAAACAGCACCGTGTCGCCCGCTTGAACCGCATACGTGCGGCGGATCAGGTATTGCACCGTCATGCCTTTCAGCATCATGGCTGCGGCCTGCTCATAAGAAATATCCTCCGGCAGCATGCATAACCGGTCCGCGGGCATGTTGCGCACTTCGCAATACGAACCGATCGGCCCGCCGGCATAGGCGACGCGGTCACCGGGCTTTACCCATGTCACGCCTTCGCCTATCGCTTCGACCACGCCGGCTCCCTCATTGCCTGCGCCGGACGGCAAGGGCACCTTGTAGAGCCCGCTGCGCTGGTAAATGTCGATGAAATTGAGCCCAATGGCATGGTGGCGCACGCGGGCCTCGCCGGGGCCGGGCGCGGCCACATCAATATTTTCGACCCGCAGGACCTCAGGTCCGCCAGTTTCGTGAAAACGTAGGGTGATGGTCATAAAGGCTCCTTTTTTTCAAATGCTGAAATCCCATTTCATTATGGGCGGTTTTTGCCACTGTCATCATCAATATCCGCGACTATACCGCTCCAATGCCTCTGCATGACGCTGAGCTCTGCTTGAGGCCCGGGCAAGCTCCGCTTGTCAGTAAATTCCTATAAGTCTTTGCGATTTTAGACGATGCCTTGGCGACAATGCCGTTTAGAGCCCATTTCAGCAATAAAGCCAAAAAAGAACCTCAAAACCTGTCGCCGATCCACGACCAGTGGGCAATAAAGATCATGCAATATCATGTTTTAATTCGTTTTTTTATGTCTCGATAAGGAGACAAATCTTGAAAATCACATCTTTTAAGCCATGCTCGGATTGTCGGGGCCTTGAAAACGATGCCATCACGGCCTGATCGCACCATTAATAATCAAAAACTTACAAATGATTTTGCGTGCCGAACCCCTTCTTTTGAGCTGGCACTCTTCTTGCCTAGTAATACAGATCAATTCGGAGATTTTGTTGTGCAAAAACAATACATATTAATTAACGATAAAAACAATAATTTGAACTCGTTACACCTTTTCTTTTATTACCGCTTCGCGGAATACATGGCTTTTGCCGGTTTTTTGTTGCTGTGGAGCCACACTGCGTTTGCCTTTGATTTCAACGATGTCGCCAAGCGCGCCGAGCAGTTGTCTGCGACGCCATTCAAGAAAGCCGACACCAGCCTGCCCAAGGACCTGGAAACTATTGATTACGACAAATTCAGGGATATTCGTTTCAAACCGGAAAAATCCCATTGGCGTAGTGCCAATCTGCCTTTCGAGCTGACCTTCTTTCATCAGGGCTGGCACTACAACCAGTCGGTCAGGATCAATGAGATCAATAGCCAGGGTGTGCAGGAAATCAAGCTGGACCCTGCCGATTTCGATTACGGCGCCAACAAATTCAACACCAAGGCATGGAAGGACGTAGGGTTCTCCGGCTTCCGCGTTCACTTCCCGATCAATACCCCGCAATACAAGGATGAAGCTCTGGTATTCCTCGGCGCCAGCTATTTCCGCGCGCTGGGAAAAGGTCAGATATACGGGCTATCGGCGCGAGGATTGGCCATCGACACGGCAATGAGCTCCGGTGAGGAGTTTCCCCGTTTCGTCGAATTCTGGCTGGAACGTCCCAGCATGTTCAGCAAGCATCTGGTGATCTACGGCCTGCTGGATTCGCCGCGTGCCGTCGGTGCCTATCGCTTCGTCATCACGCCAGGCGCGAACACGACCATGGATGTCTACAGTCGCCTGTTCATGCGCGACAACGTTGGCAAGCTAGGCATCGCGCCGCTGACCAGCATGTATTTCTTCGGCGAAAACAACAAGGCACCGGTCGATGACTTCCGGCCCGAAGTGCACGACTCGGACGGCTTGCAGGTACGCACCGGCAATGAAGAATGGATGTGGCGTCCGCTGGTCAACCCCAAGCGTCTGCTCACTACCTCGTTCTCGACTGTCAATCCGCGCGGCTTCGGCCTGATGCAGCGCGACCGCGATTTCAGCCATTACGAAGACCTGGAGGCGCGCTACGAAAAACGGCCCAGCGCCTGGATCGAACCCAAGGGTGATTGGGGGCCGGGTCGCGTGGAACTGGTGCAGATTCCTTCTCCGGATGAGACTAACGACAACATCGTCGCCTACTGGATTCCGGATACGCCGCCCAAGCCGCGGGTTCCCTACAGCCTGGAATACCGCATCCAGTGGCAGAAGGAAATTGAAACCCGGCCGCCTTCCTCCTGGGTAGTGCAAACACGGCGCGGCAACAGTTACGTCAAGCATCCGGACGGCAGCATCGGCTTCATTCTCGAATTCGACGGCCCGGGGCTGCGCAAAATGAGCACGGAAGCCAAGATGGAAGCCGTCG
The DNA here is from genome assembly GCF_051062815.1 of Methylocystis sp. Lineage (GTDB taxonomy): Bacteria > Pseudomonadota > Alphaproteobacteria > Rhizobiales > Beijerinckiaceae > Methylocystis. The sequence continues at coordinate 62,907 of NZ_JBPFDU010000045.1, forward strand.
TGTCCATCGACGACAACGGCCAGCTCGTTGAAAACACGCTTTATCCCAATGTTGTCACCGGCACGTGGAGGCAATCCATCCGCGTGAAGCGCGTGGACAACAACAAACCCATCGAACTGCGCAGCTATCTGCGCAGCAACAACACGGCGATCTCAGAGACATGGACCTACATACTTCCCCCCGATTGAGCGGGTCCGCATTAGCGGCCTGCGAACGATATCTCGACCAGCTTCCGGTGGATACGGAGTTGCGCCAGTCGGTATTGCGCAAGGTTGCCGAATCCGAAGACGCTGCCGATCCATCATCGGCGCTGATCTGCCTGCACGAGGTGCTGGCCGGCGAAGGCTTCGACCTGAACAACCCTGCCTGGGCTTCGGTCAATCGCCGCCTGCAATTCGCATACGGCAATTCGCTCGCCGAAGACAGGGAAGCAAACCAGCATTACATGGCTGCCGCGTCAGCGGAAACGCCTGATCCCTCCCTGTCTGTCGCGCCGCCGATCAACCGAACGCCGATGGCGCCGGTGTCCTGGCCGCCGAATCCCGTACGCGCGCTGCTGGGCAAGCTGATGAGCTGGCTGCATCTGGGTGTTGCGCAACGTACCGGCAAAGTCACGCCTGATTCTCCCGATCCGCGCGGTCATTGGCATCACGTAGCCAGCATGCGCCGCACGGTGCTGATTCTGCTGATCCTGGCCCAAACCGCCATGGCGACGTATTCCATGATGGCAGTGCTGCCCTATCACGGCGAAAAACCTTTGGAACTGGCGGTACTGTCGCTATTCGCAATACTTTGCGCCTGGGTCTCGGCCGGATTCTGGACAGCGCTGATGGGTTATTACGTGCTGCAATTCGGCGGCGACAACCATGCGATTTCAAAAAGCGCCGCCGAGGATACGCCTATCGCGCCCGACGCCCGCACCGCGATCATCATGCCCATCTGCAACGAGCATGTGGCACGCGTCTTCGCCGGCCTGCGCGCGACTTACGAGTCGCTGGAAAAAACGGGAAATCTGCAGCACTTCGATTTCTATGTGCTAAGCGACAGCAACGATCCCGACACCCGCGTTGCCGAGTCAGAAGCCTGGCTGGAACTGTGTCGCAGCGTCGGCGGCTTCGGGCGCATCTTCTATCGCTGGCGCCAGCACCGGATCAAGAGAAAGAGCGGCAACGTCGCCGACTTCTGCCGCCGCTGGGGCAGCAACTATCGCTACATGGTGGTCATGGACGCGGACAGCGTCATGACCGGCGATTGCTTGTCGCGGCTGGCGCAATTGATGGAAGCCAACCCCAATGCCGGCATCATCCAGACCGGGCCGCACGCGGCCGGACGCGACACCTTCTACGCACGGCTGCAGCAATTCGCGAGCCGGGTTTACGGCCCGCTCTTTCTCGCCGGCCTGCACTACTGGCAATTGGGCGAATCCCATTACTGGGGCCATAACGCCATCATCCGCGTCGAGCCATTCATCAAGCATTGCGCACTCAGCCGCTTGCCCGGCCACGGTTCATTGTCCGGCGAAATCCTGTCGCACGATTTCGTCGAGGCAGCCTTGATGCGCCGTGCCGGATGGGCAGTATGGATTGCCTACGACCTGCCCGGCAGTTATGAGGAAATGCCGCCCAACTTGCTGGACGAGCTAAATCGCGACCGCCGCTGGTGTCATGGCAACCTGATGAATTTCCGCCTGTTCTGGGCGCCCGGATTCCACGCAGCCCACCGCGCGGTGTTCGTAACCGGAGTAGTCGCTTACGTTTCAGCATTGCTGTGGCTGGCATTCCTGCTGCTCTCCACCTGGCTACTGGCAGAACACACCCTGGTCGAGCCGGAGTATTTCGTGCAGCCGCAACAGCTATTCCCGATATGGCCGGAATGGCATCCGGAGCGCGCGATGGCCTTGTTCGGCGTCACGGCCACCTGGCTTTTCCTGCCCAAGCTGTTGAGCGTCGCGCTCATCATCATGCGCGGCACACGCCAGTTCGGCGGGACGATACGACTGCTGATCAGCATGCTTGCCGAATGGCTGTTCTCGATGTTGATGGCGCCGATACGCATGCTGTTTCATACGCAGTTCGTCCTGGCTGCCCTGACCGGCCTTAAAATCCAGTGGAAATCGCCGCCGCGCGAAGATGCTGCGACGCCCTGGGCGCTGGCGGCCCGCCGCCACGGATGGCATACGCTGCTCGGCTTCGTCTGGGGAGCAGCCGTCTACTGGCTCAATCCGTCATTCCTGCTGTGGATGCTGCCCATCCTGGGCGCGCTGATATTCTCGATTCCGATTTCGGTTTACACCAGCAGCCCGGAATTCGGCCGCAAGCTGCGCAGGCTCGGCTTCTTCCTCATTCCTGAAGAAGCCAACCCGCCGGCGGAATTGCGTAGCGTGCAATCGGAAATGGGGTACGCGACCAAACAACACGACTTCAGCGAGGCGGTCACCAACCCAGGCGTGAATGCCTTGATGTGCTCTTTCGGCACCGTGCGCATTCCGCAGCCCGAGCCTCTGCGCCGCAATCGCCAGCGTCTGGTGGATATGGCCCTGCGCAATGGCCCGGATGCACTGAGCATCCAGGAAAAGATGATCCTGCTCAACGACGTCCATGCCTTGTCGCACCTGCACTTCCAGGTATGGTCCTCGCCTTCCGCGTATCCTGGCTGGTTCAGAACCGAAGTACGCGTCCCGCGCGTCCAGTCCTTCGGCATGGAGGAGTTCGTCAATCCGGCTTACGCCTGAGGACATGGAAAGTAATAAGGCGTGCGGCCATTGGATCGCACGCCTTATTATCAGGGTTCTTCCAGAACTTTGGACGGAGTCAATAAAAAAGCCGGCAAAGCCGGCTTTTTCAATACCCAAATCCGCAAGGGATGAGATTTGATTCAAAACAGGAACTGCGCGTTGATACTGGCCGAATTCGAGTTGTAATCGAAGTCCTCGAAGTTCGAACTCCGCTTGTCGCGCTGCAATATGCCGGTCACGATAATATTGCGGGTAGCCTTCCAGTCTGCGGCAAGCTGAAAGATTTGCAGCTGATCCTGACGCAGCTCCGGGATGGCTGTGATGGCACCGCGGTAGTCGCGATCGCTGTAGTCGTAGCGTGCGCGGAAAGTTGTCTTGGGACTGTATTCCCATACAGGCGCTATCGAGAAGGTCTCCGCGATGTAGTAGCTGTTTTCGTCTTCCTGATAGCTGTAGATGTTGCGCGACAACGATACATTCAGCGAAGTTTTCCCCGTGATTTCCCAGCGATAGAGGAAGCGGCCAGTCATGCCCGAGTAATCGCGGTCATCGAAGTTGTCATGCTCGCGTTTTACATAGGCCAGCTTGCCGTCGATGGTGGATTTTCCGGTGAGGCGCCAGTAAATATTGGCCTCGGTTTCGCTCTGGTCAAAGCCGGTATCGAGTTGCTGAACTGGATCGAGCACGCGTCCACGGAATTCGCCATCCGTCTCTCGCTGCAGCAGCGAGATCCAGTTTTGCGAGAGAGCCACCCACTTGCCCCCCAGCTCGAAACCGTCCTGCTGGTAATCGCCGACCTGTTCGAATTGCTTGCTGTTGCGGGCCCTGACGTCCAGCAGGCCTGCCAACGCATGGAAACCGCCGCCGATATCGCCGTCAACGTTGAACAATCGCACATTGCTGGTCTGCACGTTTTTCTCGGTTTCACGGAATTCGGCGAAGCTGTTCTGTTCCTGCTTCTGCTCGGCCAGCAGGATGCCGCTGATGCGCGGCGTCACATGATAGTGCCAGGCGGCGCTGTAGTTGAAGGCGGTGTAATCGAGAAAGTCGTAAGTCTTGAATCGGTTATCGACCACCATCGCATCGATTACAAATCGTTGCTGCGAGTATGGCTTGTCGATACGTATCCCGGCATTGGTCGAAAAAATCATGTCGGATTTTTGCGAGCGGCCGAGAAACGGCTCCGGATCTTCGGAGCCGGACAGGCGGAACAGGTTGCTGTCGTAGCGTACCTGGCCTCCGAGGATAAAATTCAGCGTATCGGTATTTTCGATCTTGTCGAGCGGATCGGGCGTGTAAACAGTACCCCCTGCGCCGGCAACGGCCGGCGCCAAAGTCAGGATTGAAGTCACAAGAACCTTACCGCAAGTTCCTGGATTCAAGGTCTTGCGAGACATTTTTTGGAAATCACCCGCGCTATCCGAGTTTTCCATCAGATAAGCTCCATTTTCTTAGAAGCTGTCTTAGAAATTCGCGAGAAGGGATGGATGCAAGGCGCCCGGAGCGCAGAAACCGGAATGTACAAGTAGTACATGAGGATTTCGAGCACCGCGCAACGCCGCAGACACCCTTCGCAGCATTTTTTAAGACAGCTTCT
>NZ_JBPFDU010000046.1:0-16232 GCF_051062815.1 Methylocystis sp.
CGGACTTTATGAGGTCGACTACCGTGTGCTGGCGACGGATGGCGCGATCGTCGAGGGCGCGTTTCCCTTCATCGTCGAGCCTTCGCTCTCCGCCTGAGCAGGTTCCGAAAAAGTTGACAGACTTTTTCGATGAGAACCTGCTCCACCATTTTGATTTGAGCGAGTCCTTATCGATCACATGATTTCATGTGATCGGGACGCGCTCTAAGGCTGGCGCAGTTCCGGTCCGGGACGTCTGGAGAGCGCCCGCCAGGCGCCGGCGAGGCCAAGGGCGATGGTGACGGCGAGAGTGGCGAGCGAGATCAGCGCCATGGTCCAAGGCGGGAAGCCGAAATCGATCTTCATCAGGATCGTCGTCATCGCGTAGGCGGCGGCGGATCCTGCGGCGACCGCGATCAGGGAGGCGGCGAGGCCGACCAGCCCAAATTCCAGAGCATAGGCTGTGGCCAGCCAGAAGCGGGTGGCGCCGAGAGTCTTCAAAACCACCGAGTCGTGCAGCCTTGCGCGCTGGCCGCTTGCGAGCGCGCTCGCAAGCGCCAGCACCGCAGTGACAATGGCGAGACCGGCCGCGGCGCGCGCGGCCAGCGCCAACTGTCCGGCGATCTTGTCGATCGCCGCCAGCGCGTCCTTGACGCGCACGGAAACGATGCTCGGAAAGCGTTTCGCCGTCTCGCGCGCGAGCCGCGCGTCCCTGGCGTCGCGCGCCGCGACCGATGGCGCGCCATACGCCACGGTGAAGAGCTCGGTGTAGGGCGCCCCGGCAAAAACATTGGGCGAAAACACCATGATGAAGTTGATGGCGTAACTGCGCCAATCCACCCGGCGCAGATTGGCGACCTGCGCTGTCACCTCCCTGCCGAGCACATTGACTCGGATCGAATCGCCGATGGTCAGGCCCAATCCTTCGGCGACCTTCTGCTCAAGCGACACGAGCGGCGGACCGACGTAATTCGCCGGCCACCATTCGCCTTCGGCGAGCGTGGAGTTCGCCGGAATTGTGGGGGAAAAGGTCACGCCGCGGTCGCCCTCGAGCGCCCATTTGGCGTCGTCGGCCACGGCGGTCTTGTCGATAGCCGCGTCTTTCACGGCGACGATGCGCCCCCGCATCATCGGCACGTGTTCGATGCGCGCGCCGGGCGCCTCGGCCGAGAGGAAATCGGCAAAAGCCTCAGTTTGCGCCTTCGGCACGTCGATGAAGTAGAAGTTGGGAATCTCGCCGGCGTCGGCCCGCGCCAACTCGTTGTGAATCGCGCCTTCAACCAGCACGAGCGAAATGAGCAGCGTTTGCGTCAGGCCGATGGAGATCATCAGCGCCGGCGTCAGGCTTTTCGGCCGCCAGATATTGGCGAGCGCGAACCGCAGCCGCGCATCGCGCGAACGCGGAAGCCCGCGGGCCAGTCGCATGGCGACCCATGCCGCGCCGCGCAGCAGGGCGAAGGCCGCGACAGCGGCGGCGACATAGGCCGCGCCGAGCTTCAGGTCGAAAGACGTGGCCATGACGAGGGCGGCGAGCGCAATCGCCGCGGCCCCTGCGCCGGCGCGATAGCGGGCGAGAGTCGCGCCCCGCGGATCGTCGCGCAGCAACGCCGCTACGGGAACTTCATGCGCGCGGCCCAAAGGAACGAGCGCAAAGATCAGGACGACGAGCAGCCCGTACAGAGCCCCATAGAGCGCGCCTTGCGCGTCGAGCGACGCCGATACGGGGAGATCGGCGAGATCGCGCAGCGCTTGCGCCGCTCCCCAGGGGATCGCCGCGCCGGCGACGAGCCCCAGCAGGATGGCGAAAGACGCCGCCGCCAGAACCTGGGCAAGGGCGATCCTGAAGACCCGAGAACCCTCGGCGCCGAGCGCCTTGAGAATGGCGAATTGCGCACGCTTGCGCTCGACGAAGCCCTGTACGGCGTTCGCGACGCCGGCGCCGCCGGCGACAAGCGCGGTGAGCGCAACGAGGGTGAGCAGTTGCGCGAACCGGTCGAGATTGCGTGAGAACTGCGGCGAGACGGCGTCCCGCGTGCGCGACTCCCATCCGGCTTGCGGAAAGGCGTTCGCGGCGTCGGCGGCGAACGCCTTGACGTCGGCGTCAGCGCCGCCGCGCAGCGTGACGCGGATGACATGCCGGACGATCGAGCCCGGCGTCGCCAGTTCCGCGCCTGAGAGCGCGGCGCGCGTCATCATGACGCGCGGCCCAAAGCCAATTCCGCCCGCGAGCTTGTCGGGTTCGCTGCGCAGAATTGCGCGCAGCGAAAAGCGCGAAACGCCGATCATCACGGCGTCGCCGAGCTTGGCGTCGAGGCGCGCGAGCAGCATCGGATCGACCGCGACGCCCGGCAGCCCGTTTCGTTCCTCCAGCGCCTCGGCCAAGGGCATGTCGGGATCGAGCGCGACCGCGCCGAAAGTTGGATAAGTCGCCGGATCGACGGCTTTGATCTCCACCAGCGCGGCCTCGCCGTCGTCGCGCCGCGCCATCGCCCGCATCAGCGAAATTTCGGATAGCCGCCCGCGCGCCTCGAAGAAGGCGCGTTGCTCTGGCGAAAACTCCCGCGAGACGAGGCTGAAGGAGGCGTCGCCGCCCAGGATCGTTCGGCCCTCCCGCGCGAGGCCCTGCGCCAGGGAACGTGAAAGGCCGGAGACGCCGGAGATCGCGGCGACGCCGATGACGATGCAGGCGATGAAGACCCCAAACCCGCGCGGGTCGCCGAGCAGGTCGCGCAGGGCGAAGCGCAATGCGAAGGGCAGGGCGACGAAGCGCATCGGCTTCATGACGGCGCCCGCTCGCTCGCCTCGATGCGGCCCGAGCGCAGCAGAACGCGTCGGCTGCAGCGTGCGGCGAGCGCGGGATCATGGGTGACGAGCACAAGCGTCGCCCCGCGGCGCCGTTGTTGCGCGAAAATGAGTTCGATCACCGCGGCGCCGGTCTCCGAATCGAGATTGCCCGTGGGCTCGTCCGCCGCGAGAATCAGCGGGTCGGGCGCGAGCGCGCGGGCGAGCGCCACCCTCTGCTGCTCGCCTCCCGAAAGCTGAGCTGGATAGTGGGCCAGGCGCTCAGCCAGCCCGACCGCCGCAAGCTCGGTCTCGGCGCGTGCGAAAGCGTCTGATTTCCCGGCAAGTTCCAGTGGAATGGCGACATTCTCCAGCGCCGTCATGGTGGGGATCAGCTGGAAAGACTGGAAGACGATCCCTATGTTTTCTCCGCGGAAACGCGCCAGCGCGTCTTCCGAAAGGGCGCCAAGATCGCGCCCGTCAATCCTGACGCTTCCGGCGTCTGGCCGCTCCAGTCCAGCGAGGGTCATGAGCAAAGTCGATTTGCCCGAGCCGGAGGGCCCCAAAAGAGCGACGGTTTCGCCCTGCGCGACGCTCAGGCTGACAGTCTTGAGCACATGCACGCGGGCGGCGCCTTCGCCGAGCGTGAGATCAACCCCTTCAACTTCGATGACTTGTCGCCGCACGGAGCAAAACCTTGATAGATGCGCCGCATTCGACGCCCACAGTCCAGTCGCCTTATTGCGCTTTCCGCCGTTCTCTCCAAGCCGCGGCTCTCGCGTCCTTGGCCCTGTTGACCATGGCGCTGACATCCGCGCGCGCCGAACCCGTGCGCATCCTGGCGTTTGGCGACAGCCTGACGGCGGGACCCGGCATCGACGCTACAGATTCGCTTCCGGCGCAGCTCAAGAGACGCCTGAGCGAGGACGGATATAACGTCGAGGTCGTCCAAGGGGGCGTTTCCGGCGACACGACGACGACCGGGCTCGCGCGCCTCGACTATACCCTTGGCGCCGGGCCGTTCGACATCGCCGTCGTCGAACTCGGCGCGAATGACATGTTGAACGGGCATGATCCGAAAATGACGCGCGCCAATCTCGATCGGATTCTTGCGACGTTAAAGCAGAAAGGCGTTCGCCCGGTGCTGACGGCGATGGTCTCGAGCGCGAATCACGGGCAAGCTTACAAGAAGGAATTCGATTCGGTTTATCCGGATCTTGCCGCCAAACATGAGGCGCCGCTTGTGCCCTTTATCTTGGAAGGCGTCTGGGGCTCGCCCGCGCTCCTCATTTCGGACGGCGTGCATCCCAACGCCGCTGGCGTGGCGAAGATCGTCAAAAAGATCGCGCCCTTTGTTGAAAGAACGCTCGTTTCCATGGGGGCGCGTAGGAATTCGCGCGCGCAATGAGGCTGCGCGATCCCGCTTGGGGAGGATGTCATGCCCAGACTGTTTACGGCCCTGGAGATTCCCCGCTCAATCGCCGAAAGCCTCGCGCGCCTGCGCGGCGGAATCCCCGGCGGCCGCTGGATCGACGTTGAGAATTATCATGTCACCTTGCGCTTCATCGGCGACGTCGACGACGCTTTCGCGCGCGACGCGGCGAATGCGCTCTCCTTCATCCGCCGTCCGGAAGTCACCGTCACCTTCGACCAGCTGACGTCGTTTGGCGGCGACAAGCCCCGGGCGATCGTGGCGCGCGCGCGGCCGGAGCCGAGTCTCATGGACATGCAGGCGGAACAGGAGCGGCTGTTGCGCCGGCTGGGCGCGCCGCCCGAGCCGCGCAAATTCATCCCGCATGTGACGCTCGCGCGTCTGCGCGGCGCCAGCGCCGGCGCCGTCGCCGCCTATCTCGGCGCGCGCGGCTATTTCCCGCCGCTGCGCTTCACCGCGGAGCGCTTCGTGCTCTATTCGTCGCGCGATTCCGTGGGGGGCGGCCCTTACGTCGTCGAGGCGGAATATCCGCTGCTTGTGGCGCCGCAAGCGCTGACAGGAACGGCGGGAGGTTAAAGTGCGCGCAGAAGCGGGTAAATAATTGCAGGAGTTCAAAAGAACCGCTTAGTGTGCTCGCGAACGAAAGGTCGCCGATTTGGCCGAGGCGCCCGAAAGTCCGATCCTGCAGCTGCTTCGCGACATGCGCGCGGAAATGGCCACCAAGGATGACCTGGCGGAGATAGTCGCTGAATCGCGCGCCTTGCGCGCCGATATCGCCTCGGATCTGATGTCGCTCGACGCCAAAATCGATGCAACGCGCACGGACCTAAGCGAGCAGATTGTCGGATTCCGCCGAGCGGTGATCGAATATCATACGTCCGCGATCGGCGACGGCGTCCTTATCAGCGAACTTTAAGCGCGTCTTCGGCGGGTCGAGCAGCATCTCAACCTTCATCAGGACATTCTTTAGATTCGGCCGGAGGATGCGACGCCCTTCATTCCTGCGCCGGCGCCATACTTTGAGCGCTCGCACGACCCTTCTCGACGATTTCCGCCAAGGAAGGGTCTTTCGCCAGCGCTTCGGCGATCAATCGGTCGGACGCGGTCTCGATCTCCGTCGAGAGCTTGTCGAAAAAAGCGCGCGGCTCCATGCCCGGCGCGATCAGCGGCAGGAACTCGATCACGACGGTTCCCGGCCGGACGAGGAACGACCGGCGCGGCCAAAACAGCCCGGAATTCACGGCGACGGGAAGCACCGGCGTTTCAGTCGCCGCGTAAAGATGCGCGATGCCGAATTTATATTGCGGCGGGGCGCCGGCCGGGCGGCGCGTGCCTTCGGGAAAAATGAAGAGCTGCCGTCCCTGGGCGAAAATCTTCTTCGATTTGGCGATCAGCTGCGGCAGCAGCTTGCCGCCCTTGGCGCGATCGATGGCGATCTGCTCGGCCGCCAGCAGGTACCAGCCGAAAAAAGGCAGCCAGATCAGTTCGTGCTTCAGAATATAGCTGAAGTCCGGAAACCTGATCGGCAGAACGAAGGTCTCCCAGATCGACTGATGTTTGCAGGCCACGATCACCGCGCCTTTGGGGATATTCTCGAGACCTCGCCAGTCGATCTTCGCGCCGCAGATTTTGTCGAGCAGCCAGAGCGTCGTGCGCCCCCAGGTGCGTCCAAGCTCCTGGTTGATCTGGCGCCGCATCATCAGGCCTGGCAGCCAGACGATCATGAGCGTGAACATGTTCAGGAAGAACACGATCTGGAAAATGAGGGAGCGCAGGAGGAGCATTGGCGAGATCTGGGCGAAGGGGCGTGGCGCGCTTTTACGGCGCCGAGAGGCGTTGAAACAAGATTTCACTCAGATGCGACGCTGTGGCGAAGCTGCGGGGGAGGTTCCGACCCCTCGTATTCCTTGAAAAACTTGGTGCGCAGCAGCGATCCTACGTATTTCATATATTCCTTCCCGACAAAACGGGCGACGCGCAGATCGCTGATCCAGTCGGCGACGTCGATATGTTCGCTGACGACTGGAAAGGGATAGAGCTCGACCTTCGGCAAGGCGGCTGAGATTTCGGCCAGCGCACGCGGCATGTGGTAGTTCGAGGTGACGATAATGAGCGTGCGGGTGATATTGTGCGCGCGCGCCCAATCGCGCGTCTCTTTGGCGTTGCCGGCGGTGTCGAGCGCCTGGTAGCCGAGGTCGACGCAGCAATCGAAGAGCTCTCGCGACACGGGCAGTATTTTCGCCAGCAAGGAGCTGCGGGTAGAGCGATTGACGCCGGTGATCAGCATGCGTCGCGCCTGCCCGCTGGCGAGAAGGGTCGCCGCGTCGAGCACGCGATCCGAGCCGCCGGTCAGCGCGACCACGCCTTCCGCCTGCACCGGAATGGAGAACTCCTCTCGCGGCAGCGACAGCGCGAAGCCGACAAAACCCAACAGGAGCGCCGTGGCGAGAAAAGCGCCGCCAGCGAGGATCGCGCAGGCGGCCTTGCGGACGGCGCTACCCATTCTTCACTCCCTGGCGTGCGGGGGTCGTCAATCGTGGAGTCCTTCGCCCATGCTTCCTGACCAGAACGCGCGCGAGGCGCGATTCTGACACGACTATAGGGGTATTTCTGCGCCGATGTTATCGGGGCGGCCGATTTGGGCGAATGCGCTTAACCGAGCCGCTGCAGGTGGCGCAGCACAATGAACTGCGAGAGATAGCCGGTCAGCGCGGCGACGCCGCCAGCGAGCAGAAAGATGACGACAAAGCCGCTCGCGCCAATTGTGAAATCGCCGAACATGGCCTCCATCTGATCGCCGCCGCCCGTGGCGCGCCACCGCTGCGCGAAGAACTGCGCCAGGGCGAAAAAGGCGATGGCGCCGCCGCCGCCGATCAGCGCGCCGCGCAATCCCAACGCCATGAAGCGATGCTGAAATTCGCGCGAGATGAACGAGTCGGCCGCGCCAACGATATGGAGCACTTCCACGATTTCGCGGTTTGTCGCGACGGCGGCGCGGGTGGCCGAGGCCACGGCGACGGCCATGGCCGCGAGGATAAAAACGAAGATGAGGGCGGCGACTGCCACGGCTGCGCGCGCCATATCGCCGAGACGCTCGATGAAGACATGATGATCGTCGAGCACGGCGTTAGGAACGGCGCGTTCAAGCTCCATGCGCAACTTGTCGAGATCCGCCCGATTTTCGGCATCGAGCTTCAGCACGATCATGCGGGGGGTGGGCAGTTCAGAGAGATTCAGGCCCTCGCCGAGCCACGGCGTCAGCAGCGCCTCGGATTCAGACTTGGCGTAGACTCGCACTTCCCGCACGCCGGGCGTTCGCCGCATCGCCTCCGCCGCATCCCTAACATCGGCCTCGACGTTGCGGCCGGGGACGGGACGCACCTGCACGGTCGCTTCGCGCGCGACGTCGCTGCGCCATTCGACGCTCGCATCGGCGACGAGAATGGCGACGTTAGCGGCGAGCGCGGCGAGGAACGTCATGATCGCGATGACGATGACCAGCGAGCGGCCGGCGACGGAATCGGCGGGCACGAGCGCGCTTTGCGACGGAATCTCTTCGGCGTCTTCATCGACGTCGGACGCGGCCGGGCGAATCGAGGACCAAAATCGCATCAGGGCCATCGTCTGCTCATTCGAAGATGTGAAGCCGCCCGTCGGCAAGCACAAGACGCCGCGCATCTTCATACTGGTCCATGAGGCTCAAGTCATGAGTGGCGATAATGACGGCGGTTCCGGATCGGTGGAGCTCGATGAAGAGGCGCAGGATCCGGCGTGCGAGAGTCGGGTCGACATTGCCCGTCGGTTCGTCGGCCAGCAGCAGTTTGGGTTGCGAAATCAGCGCGCGGGCGATCGCCGCGCGCTGCTTCTCGCCGCCCGAAAGGATGGTTGGGAACGCATGCGCGCGCTCGCCGAGGCCCACCCAGCGCAATAGTTCGACCACCTCGGCGCGATAGGTCGACTCCTCGCGGCCGAGCACGCGCAAGGGCAGGGCGACGTTTTCGTAAAGCGTCAGATGATCCAGAAGGCGGAAGTCCTGGAAGACGACGCCGATTTTGCGGCGCGTCGCCGCGACGTCTTCATTGCTGAGCGCCGCCGTGTCCTTGCCGAAGATGTTGATCAACCCGCGCGTCGGCCGCAGCGCCATGATGATCAATCGCATCAAGGTGGTCTTGCCTGCGCCTGACGGGCCGGTCAGGAACTGGAAAGAACGCGGTTCGATCTGGAAATTCACGTCTCGGAGCGTTTCGGCGCCGACGCCATAGCGCAAGCCGACATTCTCGAAGGTCAACACGACGCCGTCTCTCCCTAAAGATGGCCCCAACGGCGGGGGTTCGAATGACGCTCGGGACGGATGCGCGACGCGCGACAATAGCAGTTCATCGCTGCTTAACCATAATCACTCTTAACGATCTCTTATCTTAGGACCTTTTGGCGTGCGACCGTACTTTGGCGCCGCCGATCGACGGCGTCGCCGTCTCCGCCTGACCGACCGGTCAGCGATCTTCCAGAGGCAATACGAAGCTGAAGATGGTCCCGCCCCCGGGGTTGGGCTCGGCCCAGATCTTCCCGTTATGCGCTTCGACGATCGAGCGCGAAATGGAGAGGCCGACGCCCAGACCGTGCGGCTTGGTCGTCGTGAACTGCTCGAAGAGCCTGTCTTTGATCTCCTCGGGCAATCCAGGACCGGTGTCCGTGACATCGGCGCGAATGAAGTTGCCCTCAACCAGGCGAGTCGACACCTTCATCTCGCGTCGCTTGCAGTTCTGCATCGCCTCGACGGCGTTACGCTTAAGATTGACGACGACCTGCTGAATCTGAACTTTGTTGATCACCACCGTGTCCGGCGACGCTTCAAGATCGATCGCGGTTTTGACTTGATGTTCCTTGGCGAGCGCATCGGTGAATTCGCAGGCGGTTCGGATGACGGCGTTCAGACTTTGGGGAGCTTTCAAGGTCTCTCCGCGCGCGATGAACTGGCGAAGATTGTCCATGATTTCAGCGACGCGGAAGACTTGCGCATCGGCGTTGTCCAACATCTCCTCGACTTTCTCGATCGAGAGGACTTTTTCGTTCAGACGCCGACGCGCGAAATTGAGGTAGGCGCCGATCGCCGTCAAAGGCTGCTTGAGCTCATGCGCCAATCCGGTCGCCATATTCTCAATCAACTCAAGGCGGTTCGCCTGAAGCTCCTGAACCCCCTGCTCAAAGCTGCGCCTGGAGCTGAGATCGCGGACCAAAGCGATAAAAAGTCGTTCTCCGTCGCAGGCGACTTCGCTGACGACAAGCTCCACGGGAAAGACGGAGCCGTCCTCGCGCAGGCCTTCGATCCGTCGGCGAATGCTTGGCGTTCCCCGCCGCGAATAGTCGCGGCGGCGTTGGTTCGCCTCCGCCGTCAGCATGCCAAAATCCCGTCCGATGACGTCGCCAGGCGCATAGCCGAACAGCGACGCCGCCTCCGCGCTGATCGACCGCACCGCGCCGTGCTCGTCGATCGCTATGATTCCGTCGAAGGCGGCGTTCATCATCGCCGGGAGATCAGGGCGTCCTTCGCCGTCCGCCACGCTTGGCGCGAGTGGGGCGTCTCGAGGGCTGAGGGAACGCATACGTTCTCCCCGGGGGCGCTCGGCGCGCGCCGCTCGCAGCCCCAACTCGCGGTAGCTAGGCGCTTGCGGGACGAGTTCAAGCCCAATACCCCTGAGCCATGCGCATTTTCAACGTCCGAGAAATGGCCTAAGCAGACGCCATGTCGCCGCCACAAGCTCCAGCGCCGCTGTTCCTTCTCAACGCACGGCTGATCGATCCGGGCTCGGGGCGCGAAATGCGCGGCGGTCTGGTGACGATGGACGGCGTCATCGCCGAGCTCGGCGAATCCGTTCGACAGGGCGACGCTCCCGAAGGCGCGCGCGCCATCGATTGCGCCGGCGACGTCGTCGCGCCAGGCCTCATCGACATGCAGGCCTTCGTCGGCGAGCCGGGGGCGGAACATCGCGAAACCATCGCCAGCGCGACTCTCGCGGCCGCGGCGGGCGGCGTGACGACAATCGTATCGACCGCGGCGACGCTGCCGCCCGTCGACGATCCCGCGGTGGTCGATTTCGTTCTGCGCCGTGCGCGCGACACCGGACGCGTCCGCGTCGCCCCGATGGCGGCGCTCACCAGAGGCCGTGAGGGCAGGGAGATCGCCGAGCTGGGGCTGCTGCAGCAGGCCGGCGCGGTCGCGTTCTGCGACGGCGCGCGCTCGGTGCGAAGCGCGCTCGTCATGCGGCGAGCGCTCACCTATGCGCGCGATTTTGATGCGCTCGTCATTCATTTCGCCGAAGACCCCGACCTTTCCGTCGGCGTCATGAACGAAGGCGAATTTGCGCATCGGCTCGGCCTATCCGGCGCGCCGCGTGAAGCAGAGGCGATCATGCTCGATCGCGACTTGCGGCTCGTCGCGCTGACCGGCGCGCGCTATCACTCGGCGATCGTGACGACGACGCTTGCGTTGGACGCGTTGCGCAGAGTCAAGGACGAGGGCTTGGCCGTCACCTGCGGGACCTCGATCAATCATCTGACGCTGAACGAGAACGACATCGGCGACTATCGCACCTTCCTCAAGCTCAGACCGCCGTTGCGCCATGAGGATGAACGTAGGGCGCTCGTTGGCGCGCTCGGCGAAGGGCTGATCGACGTCATCGTGTCCGACCATGATCCGCAGGACGTCGAAACCAAACGGCTGCCCTTCGCCGAAGCCGAATATGGGGCGATCGGCGTCGAGACGATGCTCGCGGCGGGGCTTCGGCTCGTGCATTCGGGCGACATCACGCTGACGCGCCTGCTCGAGGCGATGACATCGCGCCCGGCGGAAATTCTGGGACTGCCGCAGGGCAGGCTGCAAAAAGGCGCCCCGGCGGACATCGTCCGCTTCGATCCGGACGCGCCTTTCGTCGTCGATCCCGCCGCGCTCCACTCGCGCTCCAAGAACACCCCGTTCGATGGGGCGCTGCTGCAGGGCGTGGTCAAGACGACCGTCGTCGGGGGCGCAGTCGTCTACGAAGAATAGGCTCCAGGCGGGGACGGTGATCGATCGAGGTTCCGTCGGGCGCTTTTTCGCCGGTCGCTTGCGCCTCATCCCAGTCCGAGGGCGAACTTATGTCGCGCCTTGAGCGCCTGGGTGCTGAGCCAGACCGCAGCTCCAGCCCCAATGAAATGAGCAAGAAGCAAGTTAAAGTTCGCCATTAAGATGAAGACGTCTAGCGCGCGCACGATCCTGTCCGGATCGGTAATGGCGATCCCCGGCGGCTGCGACACGGTCTTGGCGACAAGCAGGGCGATGCTCAAGCCGACGCCGATGAACGAGACCATAGAGCCGAGCACATTGACAATCGAACCTGCGCCGAGAAACCACAACGCCGCTGGCTGATCGGCGGCGAGCATGCTCGCCGGGTCGCGCATCAGCCTGCCGGAGGCGATCGTCGAAAAGAGATCCAGGAACAGCGAAGCTAATAGGAGTCCCAGTCCGAAATACCCCCAATGGATCGGATCGCTGACCCAGACGGTGGAGCTGATCGATTGGCCAACCGCGCCAAAGGCGAGGAGCGGGGCGGTCAGGAACGCCAGGATGAAATCCAGCCAGAATCCGATCCAACCCATGAGGCGGATGCGACGGCCAAGATCCTGCCCGACCAGAGTCGATTCCGGCGAGAGCGCCAACGCCCTCCTTTGCGGCGCGGTGGCGACAAGCGCCGTGGATGTCGCGCGCCGCGCCGGTCCGGCTAATGCGACGAATCCCAGATATGCGACCAATCCGGCCGGGAGCACGAAGGCGGCGATCAGGTTCATTGCGCGTGCGACGTCGGCGAAGTCCGGATCCGCCAGACCCGGCGATCCGGCCGAGAATCCCACGACGTCAAACGAAGCGCCGCTGAAAATCGCTTCGAATCCGCTGCTGACGACGAGCAGGCCCGCGGCCGCATAGACGAATTGGCGCAGCGGATAGGCGGCGAACCGCCTCCACGTTGGGCTGACGCTGAAAGGGTAATTCGGAAACCAGGCGCGCCACAGATATTGAGCGGCGAGCAGGACGACGATCAGCGCGGCGAAGTTCAGCGCGAGATTTGTGAGCGGACCGCCGAACGACGGCTCCCAGAGCCGCACTCCCCACGCGGCGAGGGAAAGCAAGGCGAAGAGGGCGGCGAACGCCCAATCGACCGGATCATCGAAGAAATCGTAGCGCAATTTTTGAAGCCGCATTTACGCCCCGCCACACAACCAGTTGGCGCGCGCGGCGGCGATTTCAACGCGCAGCGCTTTAGTCGCGGCCGCGCTGCAAGGGACGACCCGAGACGGTCACTTGCGCCGGAACGGGAATGGCCAATTGTATCTTCCGCTGGAAACGCAAGGACGTCGTGGTCGACGTCAATACGGTGGGCGAAACGACGCCGGTGATTACGGAAGTGACCTGTCATTCCGGATGTCGTTGATCTCTCTGCCGCAAACCGACACTTCGCGCTGCGATGAGATGGACAACGCGACGGGAAATCGCGCACGCGCTGTTTCGGTCGAGCCCGCGAGAGCGGCGCGAGGCCGGACATCCGGCGTCTGGCCCGTTATCCGCGGAACGAATTCACGCGTTCGCACGTTAGCCCAAGCGAACGGATGAGAGATTTATTTTGGGCGCCCGATAATCTCGGCGCCAAAGGCATTGGGGCTGGGCAGGGCGACAAGAACAGATATTTCGCGAAACCCATATTTCGTGGAGTGCGGATTATGAAACGCGCACATGCTTTCAACAGCTCCCTCCTCGCACTGAGCCTTGCTTTCGCTGGAATTCCTACGAGTTCGCGCGCGCAGGCGTTGAAATCCAACGAAACGATAAAGACCGAATATCAATATGCCGCCAAGGTCGTCTGTTCGCTGCTGGTTCCACATCAGGACGGGACTTTGGCGAAGGGCGTCTATCGGACAATCGTCAACATCCATAATCCGACCAGGAAGCGCTTCGCCATCGCCGCGAAAGTGGCGCTGGCGACGGAATTCGGGTCGGACCCCGGTCCGTTCAGCGTCACGCCGTTCAAGAAGGCCGAACTTCAGGCCGACGGCGCGACGGAACTGAATTGTTTCGATATCGCGGGCTATTTCTGCCCGATCAACGGCGTGTGCGTCGATTTCGCATTTCTTGAGGGGTTCGTGGTGATCAAGAGTCCCGAACCGTTGGACGTGGTCGGAGTTTACACCGCCCGCCACTCCAATGGCGAGGTGGAAACCATGGACGTCGATGCGGTTCAAGAGCGCCGGCTCAGAGAAGAGGTCCTGGTGACTACGCCGGAGCCCAAATCCGAGATCAAGAGACACATGGACTTCCCGCCCAAAGGAAGCCCTGCGTTCCGCGGCAAGGAGCAGCCGAAATAGAGGCCGGCGCATGTTTGCAGCGTGTGCCACGCCATATGTCCCCTGGAATAACGCGCGGCTATCGCGCAACGCGATACGGCCGGTGACTCGGTCGGCCCGGATCGCCCAGGGCCAGGCGCGCCCCTTGAAGAATTCCGCCAATAGCCGTAAAGGCTCGCCGCGCGCGAGCGACGGGCTCGTGACCACTCGGAACGAGGATCATGGCCAAGGAAAAGTTTTCACGCACGAAGCCGCACTGCAACATTGGGACGATTGGGCACGTCGACCATGGCAAGACGTCTTTGACGGCGGCGATCACCAAGGTTCTGGCGGAGACGGGCGGCGCGACCTTTACGGCCTATGACCAGATCGACAAGGCGCCGGAAGAGAAGGCGCGCGGCATCACGATTTCGACGGCGCATGTCGAATATGAGACGCAGAACCGCCATTACGCCCATGTCGACTGCCCCGGCCACGCCGACTATGTGAAGAACATGATCACCGGCGCGGCGCAGATGGACGGCGCGATCCTGGTGGTCTCGGCCGCCGACGGCCCGATGCCGCAGACGCGCGAGCACATCCTGCTGGCCCGCCAGGTCGGCGTGCCGGCGCTCGTCGTGTTCCTGAACAAGGTCGACATGGTCGACGACCCGGAGCTTCTCGAACTCGTCGAGCTCGAAGTGCGCGAGCTTCTGTCGAAATATGAGTTCCCCGGCGACGACATTCCGATCGTCAAGGGTTCGGCGCTGTGCGCGCTCGAGGGCAAGAACCCCGAGATCGGCCATGACGCGATCCTGAAGCTGATGCAGGAAGTCGACAAATATATTCCGCAGCCTGAGCGGCCGAAGGATCAGCCGTTCCTGATGCCGGTCGAGGACGTGTTCTCGATTTCGGGCCGCGGCACGGTGGTGACGGGGCGCATCGAGCGCGGCGTTGTGAAGGTCGGCGAGGAAGTCGAGATCGTCGGCATCCGCCCGACGACCAAGACGACGGTGACCGGCGTCGAGATGTTCCGCAAGCTCTTGGATCAGGGCGAGGCGGGCGACAATGTCGGCTGCCTGCTGCGCGGCACGAAGCGCGAGGACGTCGAGCGCGGCCAGGTGCTGTGCAAGCCGGGTTCGGTGAAGCCGCACACCAAGTTCAAGGCCGAGGCGTATATCCTCACCAAAGAGGAGGGCGGTCGCCACACGCCGTTCTTCACCAATTATCGTCCGCAATTCTACTTCCGCACGACGGACGTGACCGGGATCGTCACGCTTCCCGACGGCGTCGAGATGGTGATGCCGGGCGACAATGTGACGATGGACGTGGTGCTGATCGTGCCGATCGCCATGGAGGAGAAGCTGCGCTTCGCCATCCGCGAAGGCGGCAGAACGGTCGGCGCCGGCGTCGTCGCCAGCATCATCGAGTAATGTGAGGACGTCGGGGAGGGGCCGGGCGGCGTCCTCCCCGCTACTGGACAGCGACCCTCAAAGGATGGGGGTCGACCGCCCCAAAAGTATTCGATCTGCCTTTCAAATTGATGGAAGAGCTTGGAGACATCAGCCTCGTAGCCAATTCTCCACGCGCAGCCCCGGCGCGCGATCGAAGGCGGCGTCGTTCGTCACCAGCGCCAACCCCAGAGACCGCGCATGCGCGGCGATAAAGAGATCGTTCGCGCCGAGCGGCGATCCCATCCTTTCGAGTTCGGCGCGTAACTGCCCGTAATGCGCCGCCGCTTCGTCGTAGGGGGCCACCCCGATACAGGCGACAAAGTCCCGCAACGCGGCGTCGAGCGCCGCGCTTCGCTTTTTTTCGGCGCCGAACAGCAGTTCGCTTAACGTGATCGCCGAGAGGCACATGCGTCCCGCCTCGGCGTCAAACTTGTCGAGCACATGCGCGTCGCGGCGCTTAATGACAGCGCTGCAAATATTCGTGTCGAGCATATAGCGCATTCAAAAAATGGCGTCGTCGTCGAGCAGGGGCTGCGAGGGACGTTCGAAATCGGGGAAGGGCGGATGCCGTTTCGCCCATTCGCTAAATCTCTTGCCCGCAGGCGACACGATGCGCGAGTCGCCGACGACGACGATTTCCACTTCCTTGACGGTATCAGGAAAGGCGACGGCTTTCGGCAGGCGCACCGCTTGTGTCCGATTGTTTTGAAATATGGTCGTTGCGACAGTGGTCATTTTCGCCTCACAGCCACGTATATCCAATAGGGATATACGCTGCATCGGCGCAGCGTCAAGATATGCATCGTCGCCGGCGTCGTCGACGCTGAAGCATTGTAAAAGTAAAAGGGCGGCAGCCGCGCTCTTACCCCTTTGTTTTCGGACCCGCGCCCAATGAAACCCGCCGTCATCAAAGTCGAACAGACGCACCGGCGCTGGGCGACCATGTCGATCGCCACCATCCGCATGCCGCACGGAAAACTGATCCTGCGCGACGTGGAGGATCACGGCTGCGCGGCAGCCGTGCTGCCCTACGATCCCGCGCGCAAGACGGCGCTGCTCGTCGAGCAGCTGCGCGCGCCGCTACTAGTGGCGGTCGGCGCGACGCATTCGCTCGAAGCGATCGCCGGTCTTGTCGAGGGCGAGGATGACGCGGCGGCCACGGCAAAGCGCGAGGCGCTCGAAGAAGGCGGATTGCGGCTCGGCGCGCTCGAACATGTCGCGACCGCCTGGTCGAT
>NZ_JBPFDU010000047.1:0-19749 GCF_051062815.1 Methylocystis sp.
GGATATCAGGACGCGCGCGTCGTATCGACCGATCGCGGCTTCAATCCGCGGCAGCCCTTTCTCACGGATGTCGGCAAGGTCAATCCGTCGGTTCCGAGAAACACTTTCTCGTATTGGAACCGTTACGATTTGTCTTCGTTCGTTGGCGGGGGTCCCGGCGTTCTCGGATTGGGCGCAGGCGTGATCTATGCTTCGAGCTTCTATCCGTCTCTCGATAACAGGGTCATCGTTCCCGGTTACGCGCGCATTGACGGCGCGCTTTTCGTGAAGGTGACGGAAAACATCTCCGGCCAGCTCAACATCGAGAACCTCACCGGCGCCTACTATTACGCCTCGGCGCACAACAACAACAACATCATGCCCGGCGCCCCGCGCTCGGCCTATGTGACGCTGAACGCGCGATTCTAAGTCGTGCGTCAGCCTGCGGGCGTCGACGAGAAACGCAAGACGCTCTCTCGCTTTTTTGGAGCCCCATTTTGCTCTTGTAGTGCGTTTATACAAGCACGGTGGGTTGTCGCGTTGGCTGCAAAGATGGCGCGGATCGTTTTGCTCGCTCTTGCGTCATGGAGAGAACATTTGAAGCAGCGATGCTGCAGAGTTAACATTCAACAATCGTCTTTTACGTCGTCGGACCATTGGTCTGCGGGAGGTACGAACAGATGGCTTGCCAAAGCTATTGCCATTCTGCGACCCTTGGCAGCAAATGGAGCTAGATTCCGACCCGCTGAGTGGATCCAGGAGCCATTTTCCGCCCGCCGCAATGTTCGCGAGAGCACGTGAGAATCGCAATGTCGTCAATAGAGCCGACACTCGCCACGCACGCCGAAGCTGCGCTGGCTCACGCCGAAGCCGGCGAGAAGGCAAAGGCAAATCCACATACAGCCGAAGGAATCAAGCATCTGAAGGAAGCCAGCGATCATGACAAACAAGGCCATGCGGATGTCGCGACCAAACACGAAGAAGCGGCGCAGGAGCCGTAGCGGCGGTCGTTCGGCTTGCCTAATTTGCCAAAGACGGCGAAAGCGCCCGCGGAAGATCAACGTTCCAGTCCACCATGCTGCGAATTGCAAGTAGGTGGCGGTGAGGATTGCGCCGATTAAGAACATCTTTCAGGCTTGCACCTTGCAATAGTTCCAGAATAGCTAGTTTGCAAGTCTTCCAATCGTTTCAATGTGTATTGACGAGGGCATTACTTTGCTCTTTCCTCTTTTCGGGAAAGGGGTTGCCAGACATGGTCAACATTCAAGCCAACCAGTTTCGCGTGTCAATGCGTCTTTCGAATGAGGGCGCGTCTCGTGAGCTTCGTCCGCGCGAAGTATGGATGACGTGAGAGACTTTGATTGCAGCGATCCTTCTCGGATTACCTCGCATCGGTCTGCCATCAGCTTCGTCGCGGGTCAGTTCGAATCTTCGCCAGAGCCGCGCGCGTTGAGCGCTAGATGGGTTCGTCGGCATCGACGGCTCAGGCTGAATAGGTGGCCGCATTTACGCTCTTGCTGTTGCGGGTTTTTCTGGGCGGCCGCGATTTTTTGTAGGAGGCTAGCATGATTCCGGGCCTTGCTTCGTTTGTGGGAAATACTCCGCTAGTAGAGCTTGAATTCCCTATCAGCGGCTCATCGATGCGCTTGTTCGCCAAGCTGGAAATGTTCAATCCCGGCGGCAGCATCAAGGATCGCCCGGCGTCTCTCATGATCCGGCAAGCCATCGCCGCCGGCAGAATCACACGGGACAGTCATCTCATTGAGAGTTCATCGGGCAATCTTGCTATTGCTATTGCGATGATCGCGCGACAAATGAACCTGAGATTCACTGCGGTCATCGATCCGAACATTACGAAGGTCAACCGCGACTTGATCACCGCTTACGGAGCTGAAATCGAGCTCGTCGATCAAAAGGATGAAGAGGGCGGTTATCTTCACTCGCGAATTCGTCGCGTGCGCCAACTCCTCGAGAAACTGCCAGGTACCGTCTGGCTGAATCAATACGCCAATCCCGATAATCCACGTGCTCATTACGAGGGAGTCGGCTCGGAAATCGTACGAGACATGCCGCTTGAGCCGAGCCATGCGTTCATTGGAGTGAGCACGTGCGGAACAATCATGGGGGTCGCGCGGCGCCTACGAGAAGCCTGGCCCAATATTCGCGTCGTTGCAGTGGATGTCGTCGGTTCAGTCATATTCGGCGGCCCAAGCGCGAAGAGACGGCTCCCCGGCATCGGCGCGAGCCGTATTCCCGAGCAGCTCGATGCCAGCGAGGTCGACGAGATCGTTTATGTGACCGATTGGGAATCCGTGCTGGGATGCCATCAGCTCGTTCGCTACGAAGGTCTGCTGGCAGGCGGCTCCTCTGGCTCAGTTATCGCGGCGATCGAAAAGATGGCTCCTCGTCTGCCGCGCGACGCTGTCATTGTTACCATACTGCCGGACCGCGGCGAACGTTATCTCGACAGCGTTTTCAATCCGGATTGGCTTGCGGAAAGTGATCGCGTCGAGATTCCTCTTCAGGCCGCGCACCGGACCTTGGGAGCGGCGGATCACCTGCGCAATGCTTCCTGACTGAAGCGCGCGCACTAAGGCATTAAGTTTTCAAACCGAGGTTCTCATCGATGAAAGTTCTGGATCCTGTCCAGCCTGCGCCGGCAAATCTTCAAGCAACACTGCGTTTCTTGTCTCGGAGCGACATCGCGTCGGTTGGGGGCGACCACTCCGATCTTTACATGCGAGCCGTCGAGGATGGTTTTCGTCTTCATGCCGCCCGCGACTATGCGCAGCCGCTAAAACCCTATTTGCGTAGTCCCCGTTCGAGTCATATCGCGGATCGCATCATCGCAATGCCTGCCTGGATCGGCGGCAAAGATCCGATCGCCGGACTTAAATGGATCGGTTCGAAGCACGATAATCCCGCCGCCCGCTCTCTCGACCGAGCAAGCGCCGTCATTATCCTCAATGACTCTTCCACTCATTTTCCGATCGCGATCCTCGAGGCGGGGAGGATCAGCGCATTGCGCACGGCTGCCGTGACCGGAGTCGCTTGCCGCCATCTCGCCAAAAAGGGCTTTCACGAGGTTGCGATCATTGGATGCGGTCCGATAGGACGCGCTCAAATACAGATGTTCTGCGAGCAGTTTCCGCATGTCCGACGGTTTCGACTCTACGACCTCAAACCTGCGGCTGTCGCCGAAATGGCTCGATGGTTGGAGGCCAGGTTTCCGCAACCTGGCGTGAGTGGCTTCGAGAATCCTCATGCGGCTGTCGCCGGGGCGGACGTCGTGGTTACGTGCACCGTGACGGATCGGCCATATTTTCCTTTCGAATGGCTTTCACCAGGCGCTTTCCTTGCCAACGTCTCGATAATGGACGTGGAAAAGAACGTTTTCCTCAAGGCAGGCAAGGTCGTCGTCGACGATTGGGACCAATGCAATCGTGAGAAGAAAATTATCAATCAGCTGGTCGACGAGGGGGCCTTTTCCCGAATGCAACTTCACGCCGAGCTCGGCGAGATCGTCGTCGGCTCCAGGCCGGGTCGCGAAAGCGACGAGGAAATCATTCTGCTCAATCCGATGGGAATGGCGATAGACGACATCGTTTGCGCGCGGGCAATTCTGCGCCGAGCGGAAGCCAATGGCGTCGGCACGATGCTTAATCTGTTCTGAAAATTGACCCATGCATCATCCCATTGTCGCCATGACCGGCACGGTCCTTGATGATCTTCTGGAGCTTCTGTGGACAGAAGATCTCGGCGGATTTCGATCTCGAATTCTAGCCGAAGGCCGTGCAGAGAACGCTACCGTTCGCTTTCGCCTCGGCGAAGCCGAGATGACGGCAAGCCTGGCCTGGGATGCCTGGCGGAACGAGCGTCGCGTCATGGAGCTCTTCGAAGTCATGCCGGAGGGATCCCGCCGATCTTTGGACGAGAGAACGGCACTGTGGAGGGTCCTCTCCGCACTGCCTGATCTCGACGTGGCCACTCTAGACCGGACGATGCGTCAGCTCGACGAAAGCGTTCAGAATTCTGCGCTTTTCGAGGAAGCCGCTGATCTGCTCGAAGGCGACTGCGAGCGAACACTTGAACACAAGAAGCGTATGATCTGGGAGCGCCTTGCCGCCTGGCGCGACAGGCCCTTTCATCCCTTCGCGCGGGGCAGGGGAGGTTGGGAAAAGGATGAAATCGAGAATTATGGAGCGGAATTCGGACGATTCTTTGCACTCAGGTGGTGCGCGGTTTCGCGCGAGCGTCTCCTGATGTCTCCGGCCATGGCGGAGAAGGAGCCGATCGAATTCATCCTTTCTCCGTTCCAGGCAAAATCAATCGACGACGAAATGGAACAGCGCGGTCTTGCCGAGACCCACGTCGCCATTCCAGTCCACCCCTGGCACCTCGAGACAGTCGTGCCTCGCGAATTCGGCCCGGAATTAGCGTCGGGCGAAATTGTCGTTTTCGATTTTGCCGGCCCGCTTGTCTGTGCGACCTCCTCCTTGCGAACGGTTGCTATTTCCTCGAATCCTCATCGGCACATCAAACTTCCGCTCGACATTTCGACGCTCGGCGTGCGGCGGCTCATGAGCGCTCAGTCGTTGCACAATGGCTTAACGGGTGCTGCCCTCTTGGAGGAAGCCTGTTCGCGCAGGCCAGGCATGGCTGCGCGCGTCCAGATTGCCGACGAAACACGATTTTGTACGTTCCACGAATCATCGGGAGACATTTTCGCGCCTCGAAATGCATTTCTCGGCTGTGCGATCCGCGAGTTTCCCATCGGAGGGGAGGACGTCGTGCTGGTTCCTTTGGCTACCTTCGCTGTTGCCCCGCGTGCAGGGTTGCCTCCCGCGATATCTCTGTCGCTAAAAAAGCGACCCAGAACAGGGATCGAAACTTTTCTGGAGGAGCTATTCCGACTGCTGATCGGCTTCGCCATGGATGCGCTGCATTGCGGCTTCATCCCGGAGATGCACGGACAGAATGTCTTGATCGAACTGGCTAGAGGACGGCCGGTTAAAATCGTCCTGCGCGACCACGACACGGTACGTTGCCTTCCGGAATGGCTCGGGAGAGCGGGCTTACAGACGCCGGCGTATCTAATTAAGGATCCGCGCCGGGCGACAATGCTTCTCGACCGTCCAGAGAGTCTGTTCGCCTATGCGCAAACGCTGCTCTTCGATGTCGCTCTCCGCTCAATTTGCGAAGCCATTGATCGTTCAGGCCACTTCGGCCTTCGCGACTCGAAAGCCCTGCTCCGGCACGTGACCGCCAGCGAAATCGAAAAACTCGATGCGCCGCCGGAAACACGTGACCGCTTGCGGACGGCTTTTCTCGACAGTCGAGATTGGCCATTTAAACAAATGCTCACTCCGCTCCTTGCGACGCCGCATCTCGGATTGGGGATGCCGAGCGCGCTCGGCCGCGCGGCAAATCCGCTCATGGTCTCAGGTCAGGAGCAATGAACGTAGCCAGACAGCGCTGCCGGCGCGCTTCCATCCTCGCCATTCAGTTTCTGACGGCTGCAACGCCACTTGCAATCGTGCCGTTCCTTTCCCTCTATGTTCAACGACTCGCGCGCGAGAGTGCATTTGGAGTATCGTTTTGGACGGTGATCGCGGCGTCAGCGCCTGCGGTGACCGCGATGATCTTGACGCAGTTTTGGGGTCGGCTTGCGCAGGAGCGGTCGATTTCGTTGCTGCTCTTCGCAACCTGCGCGCTGACGGCTGTCAGTTATTTGGCCATGGCCACTGCCAGCAATGCGGCTGTTTTCACTCTGGGACGCGCTCTGCAGGGGGCGGCCGGCAGCGGCATCATCCTTCTTCTTGCGGTCGATCATGTTGGGGGCCAACCCGAGGGTGAATACATCACCCTGCAGCAGGCGTTTTCCGCCGGCTGCCTAATCGGGCCCATTATCGGGGGCTGGGCCTTCGACTATCAGCGCCTTCCTGTTCTTCTCTCGGCTGCCGCTATCGCACTTTTTGCTCTCGCTATCGCTAGTGCATTGGTCTTTCAGCTCTCAACCTTCGAGTTGCGCCATGATCGTCAGAGCCAAGCGGAGGGCGTGGGCCCCACTTTCGCAAGCGTCCGTCGAAATCGCTCGCTCGTCATAGCTGCCACTCTAGGAACAGCCGGTGCGTTCGGCTTTACGCCGTTCTTCGCGGAGTGGGCCAAGGAACGGGATGGAGCCACCTTCACGGCTGGAGCCATCGGGGCGCTTCATGCTGCCGCCTGGCTTGCAGCTATAGTAGTCCTGCCGCTCTGGAGCCGTGTCATCGATGGCGCTGCAGCGGCGCGCTCCATCGCATTCTCGCTGTTCGGATCGGCGGTAGCTTGCGTTGCATTGTCCGTTGCGGTGACAGCCCCTTCGATATTCACGCTCCGGGTCACCCACGGCATTTTCTATTCAGGCCTCACCCCGGCTCTCTACGCCGGCGTACGACGGTCCGGCGACCGCAACCGGGAGCTTGCTACTGCCCGCACCGCGTTGACGTTGGGTCAAATCGTCGGGCCTGCTCTCTGCGGCGCTGTCCTTCCTTTCACCGGAATCGATGGCGCGCTTTTGGCCGCGGCAGGACTTCCAGCGATCGGCATGCTCGTTCTTTTCAACGCACGAGGCGATCGATGACGCAACCAGATCAAATTACGGCGTCGACAGTGGATCGTCTCGCATGCGGCCGCTTGATCAATACTTGGCTGCGCGAAAAACATCCTGAGCTCGCGATGACCATCGCCGCGAAAGCAGGTGGCGGCTCATGGGAAATTCCTGTCGGGAATCAATCCGTCGTCGCGGTCTGCAAACGCTGTTCGCCAGGCGGATTTCACGCTTGGGAGGAAAATGTGCTCCTTCGCGAGTTGAAGGGGAGCATACGCAGGATCGACTCATTAGAGCTTGCCGGGATCATGCTCGATTCGATCGAAGAGGCGACTCCAGATACGCGAAAAGTCGCGTTGGAGCGGATCGAACGGTCGATTGAAATCAGCCATGACCATGCCGCCTTCCAGTCAACACTGGAGCCTGTCTCAAGCGGCGAGCGCGCGGAGCGGAGCCTTTGGTTCGGTCACCCTTTTCATCCTCTCGCGAAAAGCGTCGCTGGTTTTGTATCCGCCGATTTCAGAGCCTACAGTCCCGAACGAGGCGCCACGTTCCGTCTCTGCTGGCTCCTGGCCGAGCCGGATCAAGTCGAAACTTTTGTCTGCTCGCCGGAATCGATGGCGCGCGCTGACGCCCTGCTGGCGGAGGTCTCGGGTCTGAGCGCGGCGCTCGTTGCTGGCCGGACAATCATTCCCTGCCATCCATGGCAAGCGCAGCGGCTGCGGGATCATCCGGACCTCCGCAGCCGGCTCGCGTCTGGAAAAGCATTGCAACTTCTCGGACCCTCGGGAGAGGTTGCGACTCCTACTTCTTCCGTGAGGACAGTCTGGTTCAGTGAACGAGGCCTTTTCGTCAAGCTGCCTCTCGAAGCCCGAATCACGAATTTTTCGCGGGTAAATACAGCGGAGCAGTTGGCGCGGAGCATCGCCGGAGCGCGCGCCGTCGCAGCAGCGGAACGGGAGGTCCGTGGCGCAGGCCTCTCCATTCTGAAAGAGCCAGGCGGACGAATCTTGCGTTGTCCGTCACCGGACGGCGGCGGCGCCCAGCGGACTTGCGCCGAAACCGGCTTCCTCCTGCGCTTTGCCGATTTTCCCAATGGGGTTGATCCGATCGTCATTGCAGGTTTTGCGGAACCGGATCCGCGCACGGCCCGACCAAATCTTTCCTCCATCGCCGGGCGGATTTTTGATGATCCGCAAAGGGCGCACGAATGGGTCGAAAGATATGCGGCGGTTGTCCTCCTTCCGCTTATTCGTCTGTTTGCGACTACTGGGATCTGTCTCGAGGCGCATGCTCAAAATAGCCTCGTCGCTTTCGAGAACGGTTGGCCAGCACGGCTTTTCGTGCGCGACCTCGAAGGCATGGCGGTCGATCGCGAACGCTTCAGGCGCGCGCATCCGGAAATCATCGCCGACCTCGATGACACCCTGTTCTATGACCGCGACATCGCTTGGCGTCGCTTCCTCTACTACGTCATCGTCAACCATTTCGCTCACGTGCTGTCCGCCGCATCAGAGTTATCGGGCGTCGACGAAGCTCGCCTCTGGGAGGCGGGCGGGCGTGTTTTGGAAAAGGAAGCGGGAGCTGCCCGCACGCTCATCGACGAGCTGCTTTCCGCCCCATCTCTCCCGGCCAAGGCGAACCTATCGAGTTGCGTCGCCGGCCGCGGCGAGAACCCGGATTACGTGATGATTGCGAATCCCTTCATGGCTGTGCGCTCGTCCGGTTCTCAGTCGCGAGCGAACGTCAAAATCCAATTGGAAAAGGCGCGGTCACGATGAAACCCACTGCTGGACTGGGCGCGCAGTTATCCACTCCGACCGATCTTCTTGCCTGGGCTGCGGCCGGGCGCCGGGTCATAGCCCAGCTGATGTCAGCTCTCGTAAACGAAGATCTGTTGCCGGACGGCATGGTTTCGATCCGGGCTGAGTCCACGCGAGAAGCTGAGATCGTGGTGGAAGTCGCGCCGGGTTCACTCTGCTATCGGGCGCGCGCCCATCATATGATCGCCTACAACCGACTGCGGGTGATCGAAGGATCTGTCCGCAGGGCGTCCAATGGGGGAGAAGAAGAAGCCGACAATCCTATGCATCTGCTTACAGATCTGCTGACCGGGCTTCCGGGAACAGCAGAGATTCGTGCGCGTTTTGCGGAGGAAATCCTCCAGACTTGGTCGAACCACGCGCAGGCCCTTTGTTTCGGCACGGCCAACCGCGGCAAGCTCGCCTTGCTACCATACGAGCAAGCCGAAAGCGCGCTGACCGATGGACATCGTTATCATCCTTGCTTCAAATCCCGCATTGGCTTTACTCCGAAAGAGAACCTGTCCTACGGACCTGAATTCGGGAATGCCATTCGCCCGATCTGGCTGGCGGTTCACGAGGAGCTGGTCGTGAGCCGCGCGATCGGAACAGGGTGTGGCCAAGATCTCGGGCTTCTCGCCGCATCGATCGACGAAAGCAGCAGAAGAGAATTCACCGCTAAATTGGCGTCGGCCGCCGAACGTCCCCAAATCTATCACTGGCTCCCAGTCCACCCCTGGCAATGGGAAAGAATCATCGAGCCAGGAACGCTCCCACAGAGGAAAGCCGGGCTGATCGTATTCCTGGGCGAGAGCGATCGCTATTACCTGGCACAACAATCGATACGCAGCCTTTCGGACACATCCGATCGCCATGCGCCATCACTGAAGCTCTCGCTATCTGTCCGCAATACTTCGACCGCCCGCACACTTGCAAGGCACACTGTGCTCAACGCTCCCGTTATCAGCGCTTGGCTCGAGGGTGTGGCGTCGTCCGATCGTTTTCTGAGGGAGGCGGGCGCGATCTTTCTACTCGAACGGATGGGCAGCGCGGTCACGCTGCCCCGTGATGCGGACCCACTCGGACGTCTCGCCGGCGCGCTCGCTGCAATCTGGCGTGACCCGGTCGGAATATTCTTAGCCGAGGGGGAGAAGGCCGTTCCTTTCTCGTTGCTCACGCACGTGGATCATGACGGACGACCCGCGATTGCCGGCTGGTTTTCGCGACATGACGCCGAGGCGTGGGTGTCGGCTTTATTACGTATTGCGATGCTTCCCGTCGTTCACCTCCTTCTGGCGCGCGGGATCGCCATCGAGAGCCATCAGCAGAACATGATTCTGGTCCACCGTGATGGATGGCCCGTACGAGTCGCATTGAAGGATTTTCACGACGGCGTTCGCTTCATTCCGAGCCAGCTCCATGCGCCGCGTCCTGACCTCGTCCCCACTCCGGCCGACCATGCGCGCGTCAATCCTAATTCCTATGTGGAGGCGAGCGATCCCGAAGATGTGCGCGATTTCATGTTCGACGCCCTTTTCGGGGTCAATCTCGCCGAACTCGCTTGGTTCCTCGATCGTCATTTCGGTTTCGGAGAACGACGGTTTTGGCTCTTTGCGGCCGATATCCTTCGAAACTACCTTCGAGAAAACGCCGTCGCGCGCGCAGGCGTAGAAGCTTTCCGCTTCCTCGATCCGACGGTGGCGGTCGAGGATCTCGCGCGCCGTCGTCTGGAAACCGTCGTCCTGAAGGGACGGCGCGCGCCTAACCCGCTTGCCGGCTTTATTAGCGTCGAGGAAATGCGGGTTCCGTCATGACTGCGCGATTGCGATTGCGGCGCCTGCTCGACCAGGGCCAGCCCGCAGGCGGGCTTTTCCTCTCGCTTTCCGCCCCTGGCATTATCGAAATTGCGGCCGTGGCCGGATTCGATTTCGTTCTAATCGATCTCGAGCACACGTTGATCGGGGGAAGGGAACTGGAAGAGCTGATCGCCGCCGCCGATCGCTCCTGCCTCAGTGCTCTGGTGCGCGTTCCCGAGGCGCGGTCGGAACGCATTCTCCAGGTTCTCGACGCTGGAGCGGCAGGCGTCGTCGTCTCGCGCATTTCGAACGTGGAGGATGCAAGAGAAGCGATCCGCCGAGCCCGTTACGCCCCACTCGGAGAACGAAGTCTCAATGCGGGCCGGTTGGGGCGGTTCGGCGATTGCGATCTGCCTGCCCTTCTCGAGCAGCTGAACCGTGAAACGCTCGTCATTGCGCTTGTCGAAGATCCGGACGGGCTTGCCGCGGCCGAGGCGATCGCCGCGCTGCCTGGGCTCGACGGCGTGCTTTTCGGGGCCGCCGACTATTCTCAGTCCGTCGGCCTCCCTTGGCAGACCACTGCGGAGCCCGTCCTGGAGGCGAACCGCCGGCTCGCCGCGATCGCCCGTGAAACCGGTCGCTACTTTTTCGCGATCCCGAGGCGCGATGAGGACATCGGCGATCTTATTCGGGCCGGCGCGCTGGGAATAATCGCCGCCAACGATCGTGGCCTCTTGCGCCAGGCGCTTTCGGCCAAAGACCATGTCTGGCGGGAAATTTACCGCGCCCGAAGTCTCGGACGCGCCACGGAGTAGACGTTATGACCGCATTCATTCCGTCGCTCGAGCTCGTAGAGCGTTTGGTCAATCCGGATCAGCCGGTGTCAGCCTTCATCCATGATCTCGACCGACTCGATCGGCATGCGCGCCGGCTCGTCTCCGTTCTGCCGCCCGGCGTCGATTTCTTTTACGCGGTCAAGGCGAACAGCGATGCGGCGATCCTGAAGACATTGGCTCCGATCGTCGCCGGATTCGAGGTCGCCTCAGGCGGGGAAATCCGGAAGGTGCGCGAAGCGGTGGGGGATGGAGCCCGCGTGATCATGGGCGGGCCAGCCCGGACGGCGTCGGACTTCGATGCAGTGATCGATCACGGAGTCGAGCGCGTCCACATCGAAAGTATCCACCTTCTACACCTTGCCAATGCAGTCGCAAAAGTGCGGAATACGCAATTGCCTGTTCTCTTGCGCGTCAATCTGGCGGGTCCCGTTCCCGGCGCGACGATCACGATGGGCGGACAGCCGACCCAGTTCGGCATCGACGAGTCCGAAGTCGACGAAGCTCTGGGCGTGCTTGCGACTTGTCCGAATTTGCGTTTCGACGGATTTCACCTTCACACCATCTCGAACAATTTGGACGCCACCGCCCACTCGGTGTTCTGCCTGGAAGCACTGCGCCGGGCAAGGGCTATCGCCGACCGTCATGGGCTGGATCTTGGGATCGTAAATCTGGGCGGGGGTTGGGGCGTCGATTACGCGAATATAGACCGCCTTTTCGATGTCGATCGTCTCGCAGCGGCTTTGAGCAACGCTCTCGGGCCCGGCGGGCCCCGCATTCAGTTTGAATGCGGGCGGATCGTGGTGGCCTATTGCGCTGTTTATGTGTGCGAAGTCATCGACGTCAAAACCAACCATGAAGAAGCCTTTGCCCTGCTTCGGGGCGGCGCCCACCATTTTCGCCTTCCTTCGGCGTGGCGGCATAGACATCCGTTCCGCGTCGTCAGCAAAGAGAGCTGGCCTTGGGCATGGTCGAGGCGCGGTCATACAAACCGCCGGGTGACCGTAACGGGCGAGCTTTGCACGCCGAAAGACGTGCTGCTGAATTCAGAGCCCTTCTCCAGTCTGAGAATCGGAGACCTCATTTGTTTCCTTTTGGCGGGCGCTTATGGCTGGGACATTTCCCATCATGACTTCCTGAGCAATGCCCATCCGGAAAGGATATTCCTCCCTGTCGGGGAGCATAGGAGCCGGCTTTCTACCAAGGAAAACGAAAGGATTAGTGTATGAACGAGCGGCGTATTCGCCTTCTCTCCCCATTCGATCTAAAGGCTCATGAGCACACCGAAAGGGGTCGTGTTCGCAGCGTCATCGATCTCCTCGTCCGCGAGCAGGCATGGACGCGGCCTATTTGCGTAGAGGAGAAAAGCCTCTGCATCATGGATGGCCACCATCGCCGGCTTGCCGCAATTCATCTAGGGCTTGCCGCCGTTCCAGTGATCGGCTTCACCTATGACGAGGTTCGAGTCGGAAGTCACCGGGCGGGGATGGAGGTCGAAGCGGAGGAGCTGATTGCTCGCGCAATGTCGGGAGCGCTATTTCCTGCCAGGTCCACGCGTCATGTATTTCCACCATTCAAAGCGACTGCTATTCCGCTCGCCGAGCTTCTCGAGGCTCCGCCTCGGGTTTAGCCTGTGATCAGCCTGGCCAGCCTTGATGCTGACGGAGAAAGCTTACTCCCGCATGAGCGCGAGATTGCGTGTTTCCTCGGCCTACTTCGTCTCGGCGAACCCAGGCCACCGACGGGTGCTCCTGCGGCTCTCGGGAATTGCCGGTGTCGGCTGCTGATTCCCCGCGCCAGGGTACGGGCGATGAAGTCGAGTCCAATGCGCGCCACCTCATAGACGGAAAAAGGGAATGCGAGCCGGGCGCCCGGATCGAGCGCCCCATCACCAAAACTTCGACGACGCGCGCGGGAGCAACCGTTACGGCTCCGCAACCGAGCACGAGAACGAACAAGACTGCGCAAAGAACGACCAGCAGGCCGGTCGCGATCACGGCCTGGCGACGGCGGCCTTCGATCAGAAGTGCGAGGAGCGGCGACTCGGTGCTGATCGTGGTGCTGGCGGCGATCGTCGTCGGTCAGCGGACGCGCCACGGAGGCACGGCTCTCTTGCGCGGACAAGCGCGGCAGATTCGCCGCCGGATTGAGCGGCGGCCATTAGATCCCGCGCGGCTGCGGGCGCGTGTGTGTCCCGAAGCCGATAAAATACAGTCCGTCCATTGCGAGCAGCGCCTGCTTCCTAGCCGCGGGCATCGCCGCGAAGGCCGGCATGGCGAAGATCTCCTCCGAGGCCGTGCCGTCGCGACGCATCATCACGACCATGTCAGGCACCGCCGCGATGATGGCCTCGTCCGCCATCGGCTTGTAACCCTCGATCGCCCCCGCCGCGTTGACTCCTGCCCCAATTCGATGATCGCTTCGGCGGAAGTGCCGCGCCCGCCGATCACGGGCCGTTGGTTCTGCAGCGAGAGCTCGAAAAGGACGCGGCGCGGCGTTTCCGTCTTGGCGACGACGCCGTCGGGATGTCCGGCACGGATTCCATCCAAACGCCGGCTTCCCCTCAGAGCTTTGATCGCGGGCGGCCCGGCGCCTTCGAACACGATGACAAGCGATGGCTATATGGAGAGAACTCCCTCGGCCGACAGCGCCCGGAAATAGCCGACGTTCGGTTTTTTCTTCAGCGCCTCGGGCGGAAACTGACTCGTGGCGTCGATGGCTGCGATGCGGTTCTGCTGTCCCAGCGCATAGAGAATCTCAGTCACGGCGCCGCCAATCGCGACAATGCGGTTCGGTTGCCGTTCCGTTTGTCGATCGGGTTGTTCCGCGCGGCCCGATGAACCGTTCGTGAGACCACTGGCGATGACAATCGCCAATTCGAGCGTCGCGACCAGATCGCGGCGGCGTGGCCGCGAAAAAAACGCCGGACCATCGATGGAGTTGCGGACGTGGCATCGATTATTGTCGATTATTCATGCGATCCTCACTTTGTCAAAATGAGTTTGTTGTTCGCTGTGATGCGCAACCGATAACGCTCGCCAGCATGAATGATCGTCACTTCGCGCCTCTCGCCCAAGAGCGCGCGCGCGTCGATTTCGGCGCGCGCTTGATCCCCGTTCGAGGAAAGCCCCCGATCGGAAGGCGGTTCGGCTTTGTGACCACTCATCTGTGTCGACTCTCTTTCGAACTCAGAGTCAACAAAGTAGGTTTCCTCGTCAATAAGACTTATGCGTGGTTGGAATACTTACAGTGAGCCAATCTGGAAGGCTTACAAACTGACTATGTTGGAAATATTTCAAAATTAATATTCTTTCTTTGGCCTTGAACGATCAAATTGACGCCGGTAGGAATCGCAGGCGCGCTTCAAATCGAGGCGTCGAACACAGCGAGCCAGCCAGGCCGATCCGCGCCGAGCCAGCCAGCAACACAAGAGGCTGGGGGCTCAAGTTTCATGCGTCGCACGATTCCGCGCGGAGTTGTTCCAAAATTGACCGCAGCCACGATGTCCGCTGTCTTCACGGCTTTACCGGTCGCGCCATCTCGCGCCCAGCAGGCATTGCCCACGATCGATGTGGGCGGCGCGCGTCCGGTCGTCCGGCGGCCGGTCCAGCGCGTCGACGCGCCGGCTGTGACTCCCGCGCCGAGCCCCGCCAATGGAACGCCGCCGACCGGCGTCATCGGCCAGCCCCCTGCGCCTTTTGCCGGCGGACAGGTCGGCAGCGGCGCGCGTGTCGGATTCCTCGGCAACCGCAGCCTCTTCAATACGCCCTTCAACATAACGAGCTATACGGACAAGCTCATTCGAGACCAACAGGCCCGAACCGTAGCGGACGTCGCCGATAACGACCCGTCGGTACGCACCAACTCGCCTCGCTATAGCGGAATCGACGGATTTCTCATCCGCGGCTTCCCCGTGTTCGCCGGCGACTTCGCATTCGACGGCCTTTACGGAGTCGTCGACTGGCGCAGCCAGGCTATCGAGCCGATCGAGCGTGTCGAGATCCTCAAAGGTCCGAACGCGCTCCTGAATGGCGTACCGCCGCTTGGAACTGTCGGCGGCGCTATAAACCTCATCCCGAAACGGGCGACGGACGCGCCGCTTACACGCGTCACGGCAGGCTTCGTCTCGCGTGGGCAACTTGGAACGCATATCGACGTTGGCCGCCGCTTCGGCCCCAATAACGAGTGGGGTGTTCGCTTCAACGGCGCCTACCGGAATGGCGGAACCCCGATCAATTTCCTAAATGAAGAATTCGGCGTCGCCGCGCTCGCTCTCGATTATCGCGGCGACAGCGTACGCGTCACCACTGACCTCGGAATCCAGGGACGCGATCTCGATGCGCCCACGCGCGTAAAAACCGTGCTGCCCGGCTTTCCGATTCCACCGTCGCCATCCCTGCGGATCAACCCTCAACAGCCTTGGGAATATTACAACGCCCATCACTGGCATGGCGCTTTCCGCGCCGAGTACGACGTTCTCGAAAACGTCACCGCTTATGCCGCCTATGGCCACGCTCGCTTCGATGAACACTTTTTCGGTGGAGTCCTCCAGATCTTCAATGCGCGGGGCGATTTTCGGTCGACCCCCACCCTCACTCCTCAAGATGTCCAGAGCGACACCGCGGAGGTGGGGTTGCGCGGCCGCTTCGAAACCGGCCCGATAAGCCATCAAATCGCGCTGTCCGCGGTCGGTCTCTGGCAGGATACTGGAATCATCAATACGACTGTCGGAAGAGCGATCACTTCGAACCTCTTTTTTCCTGTCTATGTTTTGCCGCGAAGTGATTTCGGCTTGCGCAATGATGCGCCTCGAACAGCCACCCGCAGGAACCGCGGCGCTGCAATCGCTGACACGCTGTCAATATTCGACGATCGCGTGCTCCTGACGGCAGGCGGACGCTGGCAAGAGATCGACGTCGAGAACTTCGATCCGAATACGGGTCTCAACTTCGACCCCAAGACCGGCCGCAGTAGAGGCTCGAATAATCAGGCTTTCTCGCCGGCCGCCGGGTTGGTGGTGAAGCCGATCGAAAACCTGTCGCTCTATGGCAACTATATCGAGGGACTGACCTCCGGCGGGATTGCCCCGGTGAATGCGATCAACGCGGGCGAAGCGTTTCCTGCTTTCGTGTCGAGGCAAATAGAGGTCGGGGCCAAATACGATTTATTCAGCGCTCTCGGAGTGACCGTCGCGGCCTTCCAGATCACGCAGCCGAGCAGCTTCACTGATCCCACGACACGGCGCTTTTCCGTGGACGGCGAGCAGCGAAACCGCGGCGTGGAGATCAACCTCTTCGGCGAACCTCTCCCGGGCGTGCGCCTCCTCGGCGGCGTCACATTGCTTGACGGAGTCCTGACCAAGACAGCCAACGGGATCAATAACGGCAAGACCGCCGCCGGCGTTCCGGACGTGCAGTTCAACCTCTACAGCGAATATGACCTGCCATTCTGGTTTGTCCCGGGGAAGGCGACCCTGACAGGCCGGGTCATCTATACCTCGCCACAGTTCTATGATCAGGCGAACACACAGAAAATCCCGGATTGGACGCGACTCGACTTGGGCGCGCGCTACACGGTCGAGGTCGAAGGCAGGCCAGTGACGCTGCGCATTAGCGTCGAGAATGTTCTCGACACCAACTTCTGGGCGACGACCGGGCGCGGGCTCCTGACCGCCGGCGCCCCGCGCACGTTCCTGGTCTCGACCAGCGTCGATTTCTGAAAAGGAAACGGGCCTTGGCCACCGGCCCCGCGACCGCATGGACGATCCGCCTGCGCAGGGCATTTATGTGGGTTCACCGGTGGCTTGGGCTGACTACCGGCGCGATCCTGACTCTCATTGGTCTCACTGGCAGCTTCAACGTTTTCTATCGCGAGTTCGACGCTGCTTTGAACCCGGCTCTCTACGCGCCAACTGGTCCGGAGCGGAGAGTCACGGTCGCCGAGGCGATGCAGGCGGCGTCAATGGCCGATCCAGCGCCGATCACGGCACTCATCGCTCCCGATCGGACTTGGCCCGTTTGGATTGCAATCCATGCTTATTCGAACGGCAAAGGTCACCATCCGGACTTCTGGACTACGATGGTCGACCCTTCGACCGGCAGAGTGCTGGGGCGACGCGACTACACACACTCGTTCGCGTTCACGATCTATCGCCTGCACTCCACGCTTTTGCTCCAAGAGTGGTGGGGCAAGGAACTCGTCGGCGTAATGGGGCTCGGGCTTCTCGGTTCGGCCCTGTCGGGCTTGTATTTGTGGTGGCCGCCGCCGGGCCGCATCTGGCGGTCAATCTCGGTGCGCAAGGGCGTTTCGCCCCAGCGCTTGATGATCGACCTTCACAATTCGGCGGGTTCTTGGATGCTGCTTGCACTCATTGTGGTCGCAGCCACTGGCGTAGGGATCGTTTTTCCGAACGCTGTGCGCCCGATCGTAAGCCTATTCTCGGTGGCAACACCCTATCCTTCTCCCACCGTCGCGGCGCCGCCCGTGAAGGGGGCGCCGACGCTCTCAGCGGACCGGATCGTCGAACTGGCGCGAGCGGCTAAGCCGGGCTTAGACATCGCGCTGCTAAACCCTCCGGTCGAAGCGCGCAATACCTGGCGCGTGCTGTTCCACCCTCAGGGGGCCGATCCCGCCCTGCGCTCGCGCGGCGCGATCTGGCTCGACCGGTGGACGGGCGCGCTCGTGCATGACCGCACGCCCAACGTGATGTCGATGGGCGATCGCTACGTCACCGAACAGCTCTGGTTACACAACGGTGCGACACTCGGCTTCGCCGGTCGTCTGCTCGTATTCGCATCTGGATTCGCGCCTCTTGCTCTGCTCGTCACTGGTTTTGCGATCTGGCGAAACAAACGGCAGCCGCGGGGAAGCTTGATGGCGCCGCCCGCGCGGAAAGTTCTCAAGAGCCGCATGGCCTTCTGTCAGCGGCCCGACCTCGCCAAGGCGAAGCAATGACTGGTGAGTTTGTTGCTCGCTGCCCGCATGAAAGATCATTCTTTCGCGCCCAGGAGCACGCGCGCATCGATTTTCGACGGGCGCCGGGTCCTTTTCAACGAGCGCCCGGTCCTTGTTGGAGGGCAACCGCCCGATCGGAAGACTGCGGAGTCTTACGATCGCGTCGACTCTCTTTCGAGGCAATGAGTCAACAAAGTAGTGTTCATCGTAATTTGCAATAAGGCAACCTGTAAGGTTTACAAACTGACGACCCTGGAAATATTTCAAAGTGAATATTTAGATTTGGCGTTGATCGACGAACTCGACGCCATTAGGAGTCATGAGCACACTCCAAATGGAGGCGTCGAAACACAGCAAGCCAGCTAGGCCAATTCGCGCCGAGCCAGCTAGCAATAAAACAGGCTGGGAACTGGAGTCGGATGTGTCTCATGTGTCGCTTGTCCTACAAGGCGACTTGGGGCGGAGCCTTGCTAGCTTTCGCTTTCGCAGCCTAGCCATCCTGCGCCCAGCGCATTGGAAGCCCCCGAGATTCGAGCGCACGGAGCGAATGGATTCAAGTTGCCGATCGTCGTCTGTGAAGCGAACCGCGGAATGGTCACCGCAGAGGGACAACGCGCCCGCGCCGGACGGAACGCTTGCATATAAATGCCCGGATTGCTGCCTTGCGGCCCATGCTGGCGCGGCCGTGCTGCCGGAACGAAGCGCGGTCCTGACGCGGCCCCCCACCGAAACTGCGGCGACCGTTCATTATTATGCAGGCTCGGCGCGCCAGCCAGAAAGCCTGTCGTTTAGCGCCGCAAATGGCGCGCGCGCCTCCCGTCCTTCCGATCTCCGGATTGCCCGTCAAGGCTCCCGATGCGCGCGGCGCCGGAGTCTGATTACGGGCTTTCGCCGCTTTGCGGCCTCTCGTCTCGCGAAGACATAACAAAACAAAAACTGACGCTTCGCCTGCGCGGTCGCCGCAAGCGCGTCCTAATGAAACGAGTGAGTGAAATGGATTACAACACGCTTTCCCCTCTCGCCATGTTCCTCAACGCCGGTCCTGTCGGAAAGGCCGTCATGGCGCTGCTGCTGCTCGCGTCGATCTGGACGTGGGTGCTCATCGTCGAAGGCGTTGTGGCCGTCACCCGCATCACCAAATCCGCGCGCTCGGCGCGTCAGGGCGGAGACGTTGGCGTTCTCGCGCCCGTCGCCGAAGCGGGCCGCGAAGCTTTTGCGCTCGATCTCCCGGACGAGACGATCGGCGACAAGCGCGCGCGCATCGCCGACCATATGAGTCGCGCGGCGCGCGAGTTCCTGACCAAGGCGGAAGGCGGCCTGCCGAACCTCGCCGTCATCTCGTCGGTCGCGCCCTTCGTCGGCCTTTTCGGCACGGTGTGGGGGATCATGACCAGCTTCGCCGGCATCGCCCAGTCGCAGGACACGAGCCTCGCGGTCGTCGCGCCGGGCATCGCCGAAGCGCTTGCGGCCACGGCCTACGGACTTGCCGCCGCCATCCCCGCCTCCGTCGGCTACAACCGCATCGGCGCGGCCTTCGCGCGCGTCGGCCAGCAGGTCGCGCACTACATCGAAGACGAGGCGCTGCTGATGTGCAGCGGCCATCAGACGCGCGCGCGTCGTGAGCGGGAGGCCGCGTAATGGGCATGCCCTCACGTCAGCGCCAGAGCGCAACCGAAGGCCTTTATCAGCCGCTCGCCGATATCAATGTGACGCCGCTCGTCGACGTCATGCTGGTGCTGCTGATCATTTTCATGATCACGGCGCCATTGCTCGCCAAGGGCGTCAAGGTGAACTTG
>NZ_JBPFDU010000048.1:0-35399 GCF_051062815.1 Methylocystis sp.
TGCCACGAGCCACCCTCGCCCTGCGCGAACGCCCTATCGTAAGCCGGCCGGTTGGCCTTGGCTGCGGCGATCTGCAACGCCTCGCGCGTCGCCAGCGCCTCATTCCCGGTTCCGAGACCCATGACGAATTCCGAAACGCGCGGCGCTTGGCTTTCGAAACGGCGCTCAGCAACATCGGCGATGGCTTGTCGCGCCTCGGGCGACGTGTTCGCCGACGATCTGGCGAGCGCCCTGGTCGTTTCGCCGCCCATGTCGGCGACGACGACAGGCTGGCCAGCGCCTTGCGCGACCCTCATAGCAGCTTCGTCAAGTTGCTGGCCGCCCGCCGCCGCGTCGCGGGTAAGCGCCACAGCAATGCGCCTCTCGGCCTCTGCGTTCGGTCTGACGAGGCCCTGCACCTTGTTGGCGACGGCGCCACCCGCGCCGATGACGCCCTCAACGGCGGCCGGAGCCACCGCGCCGAGCGCGCCGCCGATCGCCGCAGAGTGCAACGCAGCGCGCGGGTCTTTCGTATCGGCGAACTCTGCCGCGCCCGATACGCCTGCGCCAATGGCTGCGCCCTGCGCCGTGCGGCCCGCGAGTGACGCCGCAGGAGCGACGGGAACCGCAGCGATTTGCGAGCCAATGCCGATGGCCGATCCGACACCGGCCGCAACCGGACTCTGTCGCGTCGCCGCTTCGTCAACGTCCTTGACGTAATTGTATTCCTGCTCAAACGGCTTGCCGCTTTGCAGAGACATGATGCCGGCTTTGATGTTTCGAGTCGCGTTCAACGTCGCCATATTCGCCGCGTTCGACAGCGTCGCATAGATCGGACTTTCGGCCCCGGCGGCTTTCAACAAAATCTTGTCAGCGCGCGTGCGAAGCTCTCCGGCAAGTTTCTGCCCCTCGGGACTAACCATCGCTTCGTCGGCAGATGCGTTTCGCGCCGCTAAGTCATCAGGTGAAGCGTCGAACTGATCGAATGGATTAGCAGCGACAGTCTCCGCCACCTGTTGATCGGGAGCCGCGTCAAATTGATCGAATGGGTTTTCCAACGTCGTCGCTCCTTACTGTCCAAGAATTGCGGCGGACGCGCCGTCGCCATACTTCGCGTCGAAGTGCGAACGCAGGCCAGGGTTTGTTTGCAGCATCTGGATTGCGCCGGGCGGAATCGCAACTTGAGGTGCTGGCGCTGCGCTGCGCTGCGCCTGAACGGGCTGGCCAGTTGGCGCTGGCGTTGTCGTCGTCGCAGGCGCGACGTGATCACCCGGCTCGTAAAAGTCGCCGCCGCGAAGCTCCTGGGCGCGCCTCTTGTTGAATGCGACGCGTCTGGTTGCAAGCTCGCGCGCTCGTTTGAAAATCTTCTGCCGAACTGCATGTGGTTGACTCGACGAACCCTGCACTTCAAGCAGCACCTTGCGCTCGCCTTCAGTCGGCATTCCGCCAAACGTCGCCTTGAGCGATTCAAGCGCTTGGCCGGTGATGATATTGTCCAAGTCTTGCGTTTCGGCCGAGCCGGGAACGCCAATGACAGAACCGAATTTTGCCGCAGCGCCAGCGCCGGGGAACCCGTAAGCATCCTTACTCACCTTAGCGGCCTGATCGAGCGCCGACACGGCGTTCTCGCCAGCCATGACTAGCTCATCAGCCTCGAGTATCGCCTTGCGATCAGATGCGGTCAGCGTCGGATTCGCTCGCTTGGTTTCGAGTTTCCTGGTTTCCAGCGCCAAATCGCGGACGAACTTACGTCCTTCTTTCGCTTCGTCGGCTTGCGTCGCGCGCCTGTCTTCAAGAAGCTTATTGTTCCACTGGAACGCCGTGTCCGGCGATATCATCGGCATAAGTTCGGCGTGAATCTCCTGAATGTTGCTGGAGTCGCTGCTTGTCGATTTGCCATCTGGGCCGGTTCGCGTGATGCGTAAGCCCGCAGGTTTTCCGTCCTTGTCTTTCAGCAATTCCGCGTTCGTGCTCCATCCCGCATCAGCCATGTAGCGCTTGTTACCAAAAAGCTTGTTTATGCCGCTTTTGACGCCCTCCAAATCACCAGCTTGAAACGCCTGCTCAATGCCGCCGACGGTTTCGATTCCGAGCCTGACTCCTTCGTCTTTCACAAAGCCGTTCCACGCTTTTGCTTTGTCGACCTGTCCGCGCGCCAAATAGGCGTCGCGAACCATCGGTGCGGCTTTGGCGAGATACGCGTCATACGTCGACGCATATTTTTGCGGATTTGCCTTAAACTCCGTGTCTGCCGCCTGAGCGGCGGCAGCATTCGTGTCGCGCTCAGCCCTTGTGTCGGCGAGTTCCTGTTCCTCGCTCGCGCCCTTGGCGGCCAAATATTTCGAATAAGCGGCGTCTTTATCCATATCACTGACGGTTTTCATTCCGCCTGCAACGCCTTCAATGAAAGCCCCAAGGCCGCGACCAAGATTCGCCATCGAAATATCCTCCAATTATCGACTGATGCCGCGTGGTTGCGGCAGTAATTCATTCATCAGGTCGAGCGCATCGGGCTTCTTCGACGAAGCGGCGGCAGCGACAGACCTAGAAGGCGCTGATTGACTGCGACCAAATGCGCCAGCGATGTAGTTCTGCCGTCCGCTGAAGTTGTCGCCAGCGGCCGGATTCGCATCAGTATAGCCGCGCGGTCGCTCATATCGCATTCCGGCAATCGTCAACTCGTTAGGATTTCTCGCCGAGTTGACGCGCGCGCTCTCCGGCCGCGAGCGAAGCTCCTGTAGCGCGAAGTCGGCTTGCTGTTGCCATGACGGCTTGTTGGTGCCGGCGAATTTAAACATTGCGTCGCGACGTTCATTGCGATGGCCCCATAGGCCGAAGCCTGTCCCTTTGTCGTGCACGACGTTCGGGTTCAAATTACTCTCGGCGACGGCCATCCCCGAAAGCATCGCGGCTTCGTTGCGCGTCGCGCCGCGATTCACGAAATGATCGTAGAGCGCGGCCTGTGTCAGTCCGCCGCCTGTCGAGCCGGTTCCGCTCGCGATGGGGGTAGCCTGAGAACTCGCCGGAGTCGCACCGCCATCAACTGGCGAGGCGGGTTGAGCGTCGCGCTCCAACAGAAGTTTCTGAATGAGCGCGTCGCGATCGCTTTGAG
Source organism: Methylocystis sp. (assembly GCF_051062815.1). Lineage (GTDB taxonomy): Bacteria > Pseudomonadota > Alphaproteobacteria > Rhizobiales > Beijerinckiaceae > Methylocystis. The sequence continues at coordinate 3,092 of NZ_JBPFDU010000048.1, forward strand.
CCACCGCACCGTAGCCGCTTGCGACGCCCTGCATGAGTGATCCGATTCCGCCGCCGATGCTCATATCGCTTTCCTCAATTCATCTTCGATCGAATGAGCGCACTGGCTCGCTCGCCCCAATCCTTGACGCCGCGCCGGTCCAGCTCGATTCCGATGTCGATGCGCCGGCCGAAGTGCTCCGCGAACGAATCCGCTAATGGTAAGTGTTCGACGCACCCAAGGATGTTGATGAGGCGCTCGGTCGAGGCTTCTTCGATGTCGATTTCGTCGTCCATCAGCACAAGCCGCGCGGTTTCATTTTGGCTTTTCCGGCGGGGGCTTTCAGCACCGGTTTCTTGCCGACGGAAGAAATCTTCTTCGCTGCCGGGGCTTTGGATTTAACGGTCTTGCGAGCCATGTTGTGTTCCCACCTTTCGAACGTCAGACCAGTTTGCGTTGGTCCGGCAAAATCAATTCAACTTACGCGCCGTAATTGCCTGCGGTCAGCGTCGCGAGCACGACAGCCTTGCCGTTCAACGTGGCGCAGACCTTGAACGCCGTCTTTGCGGTATCGGTGATCTCCAGAATGAAGATGCCGGTTGCAAGCGTCTGCACGCGGACTGCCTTCTTGGCGGAGTAAATCTGAAGCACGGTTCCAGACGCTGACTTGTTGGTGACGGTGCCAGAAGCGGTCGTCCCAGTGAGACCAGCGCCAGACGCCGCGTCCGACAACCACACGTCGAGATGATGGACCGCCGCAACAGCGTCGCCGTTTTCATCGGTCACGGTAATCGTGACTTCAGATACGTTCGATCCGCCGGCCGCCGCAACGCCGGTGATGTTGCGCGCTTCGCCGCCCGGCGGGATCATCTCCGCGCCAGCGGGGGCGATGCCGTTTAATGTGATGCCGCGAAGATCGCCAAGGTTATATTCATCGGTTTGAACCATCATGCCAATCATAGGGACCGGCACACCGTTGACCACGACCGTCCAGCCAGGAGGCGCGGCAACCGTGCTTAGATTCGGCGGTCCGGGCGATGTCAGCATGATGGCGCGATCTTTCGTTAAGATACCGGGACGGGATCATGGGAGAATCCCGCCCCGGCCTATGCGGGGATCGCGGACCCGCAAGCTTTTATGAAATCGGAATCAGGCCGCGCGATCGGCCGCAGAATCACAGTCTGAAGCACCGTTCGCGAAGTACAAGCAAAAAGCGCATGAGCGCGCAAAAAAAAGCCAGCAAAGCGCGGCAAACGCTCTGCTGGCTCACTTCAATTTAAGCGCCTATGCCGCGCGCACGTCCTGCAACTTCCGCTCCAATACTTCGACGGTGCAGACGCCAGCCAAATGCGCGGCTTCCAACGCCGTTCGTGCGCGTCTCGCCTCTTCCGCAACACCGGCTTTCGATCCTGCAACCGTGGCGACGACGACCCTCACGCGGCCATGAACCTCGCGGACGGCCTCGACGACCGCTTCCGGCGTCGAGGCGAAGTTGGTTCCGGCCGGCCAAGAGGCGATCTCATCCTGGCTCAGGCCGAACGTGCCGGAGCCGACCGCATAGATCACGACGCCGGCATGCGCCTCGCGCTCAGCTTGCGCAGGCTTAGGAGTGGCGGGAGCGAGTTGCGGGGCCGATGCGCCAGCCGTCACGTTCCTGACGCCCCAGGCCATGCGCCCGTCGCCCAGATCGACCGCCTCAAGCGATAGCTCGCGGCTCCAGCCGGGCTTGAGCGCCTCGCAATCCACCGTGAGCGTGAACTGATCCTCGCCCTTGCCCTCGACGATCCGCATGACGCGCGTCTCGCGATATAGCAGATTCTTGGGCGGCTCCGATTTCGTGACAATCAGGATAGCCACTTCGTTTGAGAACATGCCGTATCGACGGACCAATTCGAGTCCGTCTTTCTCGCCAACATCGACCGCGACAATCGCGAGCGCGATATCGTTCTCGCGCAATTTGTAGCCAAAGCCATTCGCCGCAAGATCACACTTCGCGTCTTCGCGAACGTAGATCGGGAGTCGAGTATTGATGTTGCGAAGTGCAGCCGCGAGTTTGATATGATCCATGTCAGTAGCGCCGACCGCGCTAACGGCACGCGGCTTGCCAGTCGGTAGGTTCATGAATCCGCGCTGAAGACGGAAGCTCTTACCTCCGCCGCTCTGCATCGAGGCAAGATCGCCGCCGGCCACCATTACCGCCAATTCCGCCGTGAGCGCTCGCGCTGCGTCTTCGTCGTCGCTGACCATAAAGTGGACGCCGCGTTCGGGCAGCAGCATCTTCACAAGGTCGCGCTGATTGCTGTCGCCATGTTGAATCCATCCGCTAGTCATTTCCGCTTCTCCTATTTCAATCTGCCCTATGCCGAAACTCTCAACGCCGACGACGACGCCACAGTGGGCGAAACGCCGATCGTTCTCGTTCTGAAGTCATGCGCTCCGCATCGGCTTCGTCCGTCGCTTGCACTTCAGCGTCGTCTTCGCCTTCCGCTTCGTCGCCGTCGATTGCATTGAACGCCGCAAGCGCATCGCCGCTGGCCATGTTTGTTGTCGGCGCGTCGGTCTTTTCGATGATCTCGCCTTCAATCGTGTTGGCGCTATCATCATCATCACGCTGCGAAATAGGTTGCAGCGCCGTGCCCTGCGCGCGTTCGACGATTGCTGCAAATACGTTTTGCTGATTAACTTGAATCGGCTGCTCTTTGAGGATTCCGAGATGGCGACCCAGTATCTCATTGGCGCGCAGCTTGTCGTTAAACTCGATATCAACATCACGTCCTATCGGCTCACCCGTCTTCTTGTCGTAATGCTCTCTAATCCGAATCTTTTTGATCGCACGGCGTGTGACCTTCGGCATACGACGAACAGGCAACAAGTCGTCATTTTCATCAAACACGTCTTTGGGATCGACAAACGCCGATGCTGCTAGTTCTTCGAGAACGCGATCCGGGCGAACACCAAGCTGTTCAAGTCGTTCCTTACGCAACTCATCGACAAGTGCAACTACGTTAGGGTTTGACAGGACTTCTTGAGCGGAGATTCTAGCAATCTTGTATGCGTATCCCGCAAGCCTCGCAGACTCTGCACCATTGCCAGACATCGCATAGTGTTCTGCGAAACGGCGTTGGCGCGTCGTCAACGCTCGCGTCGAAGTTTCTGCCGCAGCACTCACTATCCAATCTCCCTACTTCGACGACTTCGACAAAGCGCCATTGCGCTCACGCGACTTCGCAACATCATATCGAATCCACGCAAGAACATTCGCTGGCCATAGCTGCTTCGCGGCCCTCTGCAACTCGCGTTGCGTTTCGCACACATGAACATTTGCACCGCGTCGCATCAGTTGCATAATCGCGTTAGAGCGAAGTTCTTCGCAAAGCGGCTTGTGATCCGACATGATCTGAGCGCAACGGGGATAGATGCCATTGTGCGCAAACACGCGAGCAACCCACACGTCGTTCTCGCAGTCGATCGGACCCGCAATGATCGGGTCACATGCTCCGCGCAGGAAGCGATCGTAATCAAAGCCCTTGGCCATTTGCGACCTCCATATGCGCCGCGTCTCTGAACGTAGCTATCTTCGCGCGCATCGCTCTGTTGCTTGCGCACTCGGCCCTCAACCTCGATTCAAGCTCTGCGATGCGCCGTTTGGCTTCAACCAACTCCATTTCGTCGCCCGTTTTGTTGCTTGCGGATTTCGTTGCAGCAACAGAACTGCGCCGGAGCGCGCGCCAGCGTCTGGAGCGCTCCGTGCTGGTCATGGCTCTCTCCCCGATCGGCGGCCTGGGCATATTGCTCATTCTGTTATGTTATAACGTTGCAGCAACGATATGCGTGCATCCTGATTCTGGCAAGTAAAACATATCCGATTTTTCGCCGCGCGTGCCGGCCGAAACTCTTGGGATTCCAGCCGGCCGGGAGTGACGATCGTCACTTCGTCTAAATAATTGATATAATTACTGCTTCTCCCAATTGAAGTGACGAAAGTGATAGTCGACCATAGTTCACATAAGGGAGCCCACAACCCTATTGCTAACAAGTTACTACTACCGATAGTTACTTGGCACTAAAAACTCCATTTACTGGTCATTTAAGAAATATCGTCACTGTCGTCACTTATTTATGGTAATGTATTGATATTTAAGACCAATAATGGAGTGATGACAGATTTTTCTCGTCACTCCTTCGTCACTGTCCTCACTTCGCGACCAACTCCCACATTGGATATCCGTCGAGCCTCTTCGTAGACCTCCCCCAACCAAGGTGGCGCAAAATCTCCTTCACGCGGTTTTGATCGGCTCTCCCAAACTTCGAAGTATCCAATCCGAGCGCCATATTCGCGATATCGACAAGACGAACACGATGGCCCGGATTAATGCCAGCAAGCCAATCTGCAATTGGCTCCACCCATGCGTCATGATCGATTCTGCCTTGTTGTTCCGGCTGCATATACCTTTCTTCAAAGTCTCTATTTGGCCACCATTGTTCACCCGCCTTGAAGGCGGCGACGGCCTCTGCAAATAAAAGGTCGCGATCTGCCCTTAGTTCTTCGTGCAGCAAGTTGCCGCCAACCTTCACAGGCCAAAAACGGCGTCCGCCTGTTGGGTCTTTCAAATATCGCTCATCATTAGTGGTCCCCACAAAAACACATTGGCGCGGCTCATGAACCTCATTCCTTCCGTATGGGGGACGATATTTTTCGACTTGCCGCGTGAGAAATTGCTTCAGATGATTGCTTTCAGTTTTCGACATTGACGAAAGCTCGGCGATCTCGATCAGCCACTTGCCTCGAATATGTTGCGAGCATTCCTTGTCTTTCGTGATGTCTGGCAAGGCGTCTGAAAACCATTCTTCACCAGCTAACGCTTTGCAAATCGTGCTTTTGAGCGCGCCCTGCAATCCCTCCAATATCAGCGTGTAATCGACCTTGCATCCGGGTTTGTAGATGCGCGCGACCATTGCAATCATGAACATATAGCCGACCGCTTGCGTGTAATCGGTATTCTCCGCGCCAAGGTAATCGCTAAGCCACATGTCAACACGCGACTTCCCATCCCAATGCAGGCTATCGAGGTAATCTTTAACGGGATGGAATGCGCGACCTTCCTCTCTCGCACGCAAGTCGATTCCAGCCCTGATCGGATCGATGCCGATCTTCGACATTCCGCATGATTGGAGCCATTCTTGAACTTGCGTGCAATGTTGATCGGTTAATTGACTTGGTTTCGTCCATGCAACGCCGCCGCCGTTAGATACTCGCGGAAGTGGCTGCATTACATAAACAGAGCAATTCATCTCGTCATATGCGAAAGCCTGCTCAAGCTCGGATGCATGGCGAAGCGCAACCATCACGTTTTCAAGATTTGATATTAGTCGCTTGTCATCATCGAACTTGGCATGTTCGAGCCAAGCGGCCTTCGGCTTGTCACTCCAAGGCCGGTCGCCGCCTTCCACTGGTTTATCGATAAGATAAAACGGCGGGGATTTATCGAACATGCTGACGCGCGGCGCGCCGCGTTCGAGCGCGAGCTTTCCAATCCACGACGACGCTACGCCGTATGGGTCGCGGACTTTTTTTCCTTTAAACTCGTCCGGCGAAGCGACGATATCGCCTACCAAAACCTCCCTCGATGAGTTTCCGCCAAGCTGGACTTTGATCGGAAAGTCGCCATCCAAGACGCGCTCATAAACCGCGCGTCGAGCCATCGGCTCGAACTCGTCGATGTTGGCCTGGGCCTCATCGTCCGTCATGATGCCGGCTGCAACCTTCGCTTTGAAGGAAATAGATCGAATCTTCACCATTGAGGCGATGACAGCTTCGTTTGCTTCAGCAACCTCCGGCGCGTCGTCTTCTGGCTGTGCATCTTGCGCGCCATGTTCTTCATCCGCTATCTCGCCGGTATTTGGATCGTGCGAAGGCTCCGGTTTGCGATGATTTTTTTTAGGCTTGTCGGCCGCCCAACGGAATCCGACGGCCCTTGGATCGAGACCGAGTTTGCCGCACAACCACCGACTCGCCTCGATCGCATCCCTGGCCGGCAGGAACTCTTGCACGATGTCGATGGCCGTGCGCCCGACCTCAACGCCGAAGTCCCTGATGCCGCCGGGCGCAAAGCTGATATCCTCTTGTAGATCACGCCGTCCGCGATCTTCAGAAGCGACGCGCAAAACCCCACTGGCCAGCTTTTTATAGCGCGGGAAGATTGCCGGAACCCATTTATCGTAGTTGCGAATTGCCGCGTCGTTCACAGCTCGCCATGGTGTTGGCGCGTCGCTCGCATCCGCCTTCGGATGATCCTTCGTCGCATCACCATGGCCGGCCTGAGCCTTTTCCGCAGCGCCTCCTGCGTCGAACTCATCAACACGAGCCGTAAGCAATTCGATCGTCTTCGGCGCTTCATGAATGCCAGACGGCGAGCCGTCTATCAGTCGTCCAGTAATCGTAAGGAAGCGGCGGTTCCCGTATATCTCAACGTCAGCATGATGATTCACACGCTGACCGACAATCTTAGTGCCGGTGATGATGTGAACACCGTTTCCGCTCGGGCTCCACTCGGCGTAACTCTCTTTGAGATACAACACTTCTGCGACGTGCGGAGCGAGATTGCCATCTTCGTCGCGAACGTCGTCCAGATCGATGGCTGTGAAGTGGATATCATCTTCGAAGATAAACCCGACGCCTTCAAGATTGCGAATGCGCGATAGCCGTATAGCCGTCTTAAAATCAACGCACTCCCTATCTGGATTAGACCAGATGGCGGCGCGGCCAGTGCGGACGTTGACGGGAACCTTGTTTCGCTTGCCGTTGCGGACCTCGAAGCGCCACCCCACCCAACGTGGAATAGCTTTCAACTCGGTAGGGATGTTGTCGAGAAGGTTCGAGGCGAAAGCACCAAGATGGCTGGCGTCGCCAGCCTCGGCTCGCTCCTCGAAAATTTCTCCCGCAGGAATCCTACCAGTGAGCGAAGCGCTCCCGGCTCGGGTGTCCATAGCAGAGACGGCCTCGGGCGCATCCTGTGGCTCCGCCGGGCCGAATGTGCGCTCTACGGCCGCACGAAACTCATCGATAGAGATGACATTCTCGGTGACCGGTCTTGCGGCGACCTCGGCGCGATGCGCTTCGTCGTCGAAGTCAGGGCGGTCGAAGGATTTATCCGTGTAGAGAACGAATCCGAAGCGAGCCATCGTCAGCGCCTTCCATTTTTGGCGCGAGGCGCGACAGCTTTTTCTTGAAAAATCGGGCATGATTCGATAGTCATTTTCTCATTCCAATGTCGTGAGCGGCCTTCAGCAAGCCGCGATGAATTGAAGGCCGGGACGCGTCGAGCGTCCCGGCTTTTTTTGCTTTTTCAGGCTGCTAGTTCTGCCGCAAACTCGGCGAGCGGGCGAAGGCCCTTGTGATACCAATCGCCAGTTTCGATCCGCACGAATTCGTAGATTCGCCGCGCCGCTTCGTATTCAGAGACGCGCCAGACGTGAGACGCGAGGCCGATTGCGCCGACGCCGGATTTGCCACACGCCGTGTCCGTCCATTCAACGCGGGGGTGAGCGCACTCCGGATTGTTGCCCACAGAGATAGAGGCAGGCAGGCGGGTAAACAGGTATTGAGTTCTTCGGCGCTGGCCTCTATCGAATCGCTTAGCGAGCAAAACTGGGCCGCACTCGATCAAGCGGTTCACCCGATCAATAAAGGCGCTCTGCGCCACGCTCGGCTCTTGAGAAAAATCTGATTCGGCTGTAGGTCTCATAGCTCATCGAGCCTCCTTGTTGCTCGGTTGTTTCCGTCTCCGGCGTTGGGCGCGCCTCGGCGGTCTTCTGGAAAATTTCGACATTCACTTTCGGCCGGCGCTGCGAAGGCGTCGGCCGCTTTCTTTTTCAAGCCGCGCTGGCGGCGTGCTCGCGCTCCGCGAGAGGCGCGCCAGCGTGGCTTGCGGGGGTGGTGGAAGACGCGGTCGAACGGCGCGCCCTGGGGTCGCGATGCTCGATTATGGGCGAGATTTTAGCGGCGACCCAGGCGTCGATATCGCCCCTGCGGTAGATGCAAGTTCCCAAGATTTTTCGATACGCCGGGCCATTGCCGCGCCCTGCCATCGTGGACAGATTCGCCGCCGTCGATCCAACGCCGTATCGGCGACGAAGATATGCTGATGCCTCGGGGCGACGAAGCAAATCGTCGTCATGTTCGCCGGGAAGCGCGACGCCAAATGAGATGATTTCTTGAGTCTGATTCACGACCTTCGCTCCTTCGTTAATCGGGAGCGAGTGCGCATGCGCTCGCAGCCCGAGAGCATGAACGACGCCTTGCGTCGTTCATATCAGCTCATCGGCTTCAAGCACGTCCAGCGCTGTCAGTCGGAACTCGTCTTCCGCATCGACGGCGGCTACGAGAGCGTTTCAGGCTCGGGCACGTGCAGCGCCGTCGCCGCTCGCCTCCCTTTCGTCGATTGGGCGAGCGAGAATAGGATGCGCTGATTCCGATTGTTTTGACAAGCGCGTTTGCGTTCGAAAAAGTTTCCCCTGCTAACACGCGTCATGCGGGCCGAGCGTTTTCTTCCGCCAGCGTCTCGCGCCGCTGCTCCGCGTCCAGCCATTCGTGAAACGCCGCGACGCTTGCGAAATGCAGTCGCTCGCCGTTCAGGCGCTCGAAAACGACCGACTGCGGCGTAATCGCGCCAGCTCGCGGCACCCTATCGAGTTCGCGCCCAGACAGTCCGGGCGCATGTTGCGGGGTGGGGACGTCGCTCATGGCGCGCGGCCTTCGGTCCGCTCGGCCTCGATCTCGCGCGCGAGCGCTTCGACGCGCGACATACGGGTTTCGGATGGCGGCTGTCTGACGCCGTGTTCGGCAGTGCTGGCGCGCTGTGATCCGATCTTAGCGAGCACCCATTTATCCAGCTCCTCGCGCGTGTAGAGGGCAACATTGCCGGCGCGGAAGTAGTTGGGGCCGCCACCTTCACAGGCCAGCTTGGCGAGCGTCTTTCCTGAACAGAATCCGTATTTTTCCTTGATGTAGTCGCCAGCGTCGGCTCGGCGCAAAAACTTGCGAACGTTCGCCTCGGTCTCAGTCACGTCAAATCTCCGTAACTATTTTTGGGAGCGTGTGCGGAGTGGTTACCGCCTGCTATCGAGAATAATCGGGAGATTCAGATAGAATGCCAAGATATAAACAGCTGGAAAGTCCGTAAATGCTTGAAATTTAATGTTTTGATCTACTGTTTCGTGCTTACTTACATATCAATGATGTTTGATGATTGCGAATTGCATACTACTATATTGCGCAATCAATGAAATAAGCACGAAACAGTGGGTCGCCAGACTCACTTCCCGCCCTGGCGGCGAATCGGCACCACGTCGGCGCTTCGCCTTCCCATCATCCCGTCAATGCGATCGCCAATTGCATCAACGGCGCGGCGCAATGGGTCTGCGTCCAAATGCGCGTAACGCTGCGTCGTCGCCGGCTGCGAATGACCGAGCAGTTTGCCGACGATAGGAAGGCCAAGCCCGCCGCCGGCTCCAAGCGAAGCAAAGGAGTGACGAAGATCGTGAAGACGCAAGCCATCGAGGGCGGCCGCTTTCGTGATCGCCGCCCAGGGGCGTTTTAGGTCTGTGCGCGGCCGGCCAGTCTTTGACCCGGCGATGACGTATTCATTGCCGTCGACGCGCGGCATGTCGGCGAGCACTTGTAGGGCGGCGGCGCTTAAATAGACCGGCTTTCGACCCGTCTTCGATGTAGGAAGAAACAGAATCCCGCGCTCTACGTCGACATAACTCCATTTGGCCGCGACGATTTCCTGCAATCGCGCGCCCGTCAGAATCAAAAGACGGATTGCTGCAATGGCGAACGGATCGACAATGGTTCGTCGATTGTCGGCCTTTGGCGCATGTTTCGCCTTCGGCTTGTCATCGTCAACGTCATAGACCAATCCGACAGTCTCAGCTTCATGGAGCGCGTCGCCAAGGCGGGCAAACTCGGCAGATGACAGGAAGCGCTCGCGTCCATGCTCGGGATAGCGCTCGATCCCCTTGGCGGGATTGTCGATCGCCGAGACGATCTTGCGTCGCGCTGCCCAACCCCAAATTGACGAGACGATGGCGAGCGCCCGGTTCGCTAAAGCTGGCGTCTCAGCCATACCCTCATGCAGGCGGGCCGCATCGACATGGCGCAGATCAGTGAAGCGAGTTTTGCCAAAGGCGGGCGCGAGGACGGTCTTTAAAATTCGCTCGTATTCCTTGGCCGTCCGCCCCTTACGCTTCGCCTTAACGTGTGCCGCGAGCCATTCGTCGGCGATCTCGGCGAAGCTCGGAATCGCCTGCGCGGCCCTTTGCTCCGCTACTGGATCTGCCCCGAGACGGACCTTCGCGAGTAGGTCGGCCGCAGCCTTACGAGCCTGAACGGCCGTCAACGTCGCCGTCTTCCCGATCGTGCGGCGGGGTTCGTCGGCGTTGCGCCCTCCACCGCCGACGTAGAACTGCACGACATAGGACTTCACGCCTGAAGGCTGCACGCGCACGCCGAAGCCGGTTAGGTCCGTGTCCCAGGCGATCCACGGCTTTTCGCGCGGCGCGAGCGCGTCGACTGACGTTTTTGTGATCTTGATCTTGTTGCCAGCGTCGGCCATGCCGCCCTCCCCGAATAAGCACCGAATAAGCACCATTTCGTTGGCGAGAGTAAGCGCGAGTTGACGCGATAGTCAATGAGTGTATTGATATCAATCAGTTAGTGATAATGAGTAAACGCCATAAACCATTGAAAATAGGCGACCATCTAATTTGTAATCAGTAGGTCGCGGGTTCGAATCCTGCAACCGGCACCAGTAAAACAAAAATTATGCAAACTTTGACAAAATAGCCGTGATCGCGGACTCGGAGCGGACCCCGAATACAAGCGCACGTCGGCGCTATGCCTTCCCTGCCAGACGCTGGCGGAAATAACGCAGCCCAACCTGCGCCAAGACGATTCGCCTCGCCGCACGACAGACCGCGTGGCGCCGGCCGATGCGCGCAGGCGCGGCAACTGCGCTGCGCCCATCGTCACCGGAGTATGGCGGCTAATCGCCGTCCGGCGCTCCTCCCCCTGCCGCGCCAGTTGTGGTACGGGCCGCGCCGCAATTTTGATGACGCCCTGAGCTCTACAATTTCGTCAGAAGCAACGTTGACACAGCGAGCCCCCGACGACTGACAGTCATCGGCTTCACACGCGCAGTGTTGAGCGTTGAGCTAGGCGCGCGAGGATTTCTCGGGACATTCGTCGGCAATGTCGGCTTCGGGTGGCGCCGCTTCCTCGCGACCGTCTTTGCCCTCGCCTATGATTGGCACGAACCGCGGCTTACAGGACTCATCTCTTCCGCCCTCCAGAGGCGGCGATCGAGAGAGAAAGTCGAGCAACGTCAAATAGGCGAGATCGAGCATGAAATGTCTCCACACGGACGTAAATGGTCCGCGTGGCGAGAAGGAGAAGCGCCAGAGAGACTGCAACATCGGATTATCGGAAGAGTACTTTTACTCGGGATTGGCTCAACTGGCGGTGCAATCCGCAATCGGCGGGCCGCGCGTTCGACCTGCAGGCGCGCCTACGTGTCGTCGACTACTGGATCGTTCGCGCAAATTGGCGACAGCGATCACGCGAGGACGATAACGCCTGTCCCGATTGATGCACGCGTATACAAATGCGCGATATCCTGACTGATCATGCGGTCGCATTCGGACGAGACATTTACGCCGATCGTTTCGGGTTCGGTCGCGCCGTGAATGCGGTAGCCGAGCGGCGAAGCTGTTGTCAGAGGTTGTGCACTGGGTGACAGAAAGAGATTGCCGCCGAAAAGCTGGAAACTCGACAGCCCCCGAACGAACCCCATTTGACCTGAGCGTTGGCGGCGGCGGTCAACATAAACCGCCGCCGCTCAAATGGTGAACCGCCGCTATTACCATCCGTAGCCGTCGGGATATCCGTAAGCTGGGTCGCCATAGGCTGGATAACCATAATAATACGGTTGTTGTGCGTAAGCGCCTGCCGCCGCGGCGGCCCCGAGGACGCCCACGGCGGCGGCTGCAGCCGCTGCCGCGCCCGGATTATATCCACGCCGATAATAGCCGCCCCGATAGTTGCGCCGATAGTAGATTTGATCGGTTAAAGATGGTGCTTCCATGCCCTCGGAGCGCGCTACGTTGATCGGGCCTGCCCAAGCGTTGGCTCCCAAGGTCGTCGCGACCAAGCCGCTGCACAGGACGCCCGTGACGATCGACTTCAATGTAATTCGCATGTCTGCCTCCGCTCGCCTTTAAACAATTGCGACGCCCCTCGCGAGAAGCTGGATCGTCGCCTTATATTTGGCGCTCAAAACGTCTTTGTCGAGGCCAAGTCGATGCGCGACAGGAATGGATCGTCTCGTCGAGGTCAACAGATCCGGGATGGGCGACGCCGATCCCACGCTGATCCACAGCATGGGGGGCGATCGGTTAGACGCGCTGGTCGGCTCGTTCGAGCGACGCAGGCTCCTGTAAAGCGCTGCAAAAAAGAAGGGCGAGACGGCCAGCGTCTCGCCCTAGACATACGCCGCGAAATTCGGTCCGATCAATGAGACCAAGCCGCAGCCCACTGCAACTGTTGTGATTGCCGCAATATTCAGATCAACGGTTCTTCCTAGCCTCTGGCGCGGCAGTGCTCCACCTGTGGAAAATACCTAATTGATAAGGGGTTAGACGAAACCGAAGACGCGCGCTCCGCACTCCACTTCCTCAAACCGCCGGGAGCTGCCCTCGCCGGATCTGCACGCCGACGTGATTTCGACGAAGGTGTCGGCTAGGAGGCTATCGGCTATAAGGCTGGATGGGACCAAGAACGGCGACGCCGCACTGACCGACACGGAATTTCGAGAGGAACATCGTGAGGATCTCGTTGAAAACCACTCGTCTCGCGGGCTCAGCGATACGCCGCCGCCGCAATCAGCGTCGAAGCGTATGCGCTGGATTCAACAGAGGCGCCCTTGCCATTGCGATTTTGGCCGTCGCGCTCTCCAGCGCTGCCGAGGCGAAGCAGAAGCATGCGGTTCCTCCGCCAATCCCGGCGGGCGCAGAGACGGCGCCGCCTTTGGATCAATGCGGGCATCCGATCGTCACGGACAACGTCGGAAAACCGTACATAGACCCTGTCTGCATCGCCCTCTCCGATCACCTGCAGCCTCCGCTCTATATTCCCCAGCCTGAATGCAATAGAGGCGTGGAGCCCTATGATTCGAATTGCTTCTTTGAGCGACTCTTTACGGTGATGACGGCCTCGCCGGGCCCCCCGCCGCTCAATAGGCCTCCTGCTCCCTATCGCTTTAAATAGTCCTTGAGCGATTCACGCCGGGCGGCGCTCTCATCCGATGCCCGGACTGCCTCCGCATAAGGCGCGGCGGGGCGCGAGAATCGACGCCATTTCGCCGCGATTCAGGCGCATGTACAAAATCTCCGCCCTGTTCCGAAGGTGGGATTATACGCATGCACGACCTCATCATTCCGCCGGAGTCGCCACAGCCGAAAAGACACGGCCCGCCAGCAAAACTGCCGGTGGAGATCGTCATCGACCGCCGCGGCAATCGGCCGGTCCGCTATGGTCTGATCGCCGCGTTGATCGGACTTGCCGGACTTGCGGCCACGCATTTTTATGCGCCCGACCGTTCCAAGGACGCGACAGTTCAAAAGGCTGAGGCGCCGGCGCCCCAGCAGGTCGCGATCCCGGTATTGGACGAAGCGTCGAATCGTCGAATCGCCGCCCTTCAAAATGAAGTGCAGGAGTTGCGCACGAAATTGGACGCCGTGGAGAAACGACAACAGGCCGACAGTGTTCGCGCACAGCCCGCCAGCCCCCCTCCGCCCGCTGTCGAAAACCAAGCTGCTGCAGTCGCCGCGAAAGCTGCGCCCGTGACGCGTTTGCCCGAAAAGGGGCAGCCCAAAGTCGCGCGCGCCGCCGGAAAGGAAAACGCCAAAGTCGACATGACGCCCGTCCAGACGATCGCGCCGGCTCCGAAAGTCGTTAGCGGCTACAGGGTGCGCGACGTTTATCACGGCGCCGCTCTTATTGAATCGGACAGGGGCATGATCGGAGTCGAGCCCGGCGAAGTCGTGCCGGGCGTTGGTCGAGTGATGGCCATTCAGGAACGCGGCGGCCGTTGGGTCGTCGTCACGGAGAGCGGAGAAATTCTGGGGCACGCGCGTGGACAGTCGCGCGCCGCGGCGCCGCGTCAGCGCCAATTCGCGCGAGAACTCTACGGCTTTGAGCCCGGTCCCTTCGGACCGCCGATGTTTCCTCGCTACTGAGCGATCGGCGCTCGTAGCTCCGAGAAGCGCGGGCGGGCAGAGTGAACGCACGCGCGCCAGGATACGTGTGAGCCTTCGATGCGATCGCAATCAGTTGCGACGCGCCGGCAAGAGGCGAAGCGTTTCGAACGGTCCCCAGGCGAATTTGCCGTTGTCGACGGCGAAATCGCCGTCAGCGACATATTCCACGACGAGCTCGGAAATCTGCCGCCACTCTTCTGGCGTAGGCGCTTCCCAAATCGCTTCCGGCGTTCGCTCGTCATTGCACAGAGCAAAGATCGCCTGGGCGATTGCGGGATGGGTTTGCCGGTTGACGCTCCATCCGACCGGCGGCGGGACGCAAGAGCATATTCGATTGTTCATCGTCGCCTCCTCGGGCTCGTTTCGCCCGGCGCGAGGCGCGCCGTATTGAATGTTAGCATAGAAGGCGGCAGGCTGGAGAGATCTTCGCCAATAATTTCGCTGGCGCGATCACAGCGGCGCCTTGTCCGAATATCGGCCGGGAGCAGGATCCAGCTCTGGAGCGCGCGCGGCGATTCCGATGACGTGAAGGAAGACCATGAACGCTGCCCTATATGCGGTCTTAGGCGCATCTGCTGCGAGGTTTCACATGCAAAAACTATCCGTGTTGGCGGCGATGTGCGCAGCCTTGAGTTTGACCTGGGAGACCGCCGCCGCAGGGGCAATGAGCGCCAATAATTTCATGCTTCCCACGAAAGACGTCGCGCTCAAATGCGCGCCACTGAACTACTCGATACATTGCTCGATATCTTTGAGAGCTAATCCACAATACAGTTCTTATTGCTTCTATGTCGCGGCGGGTCAGTCATATCCCATGAAGACTGACTACCGTTTCGGATTCTATAACAACGTCGTCAGCCTCCAGCTCAAGAACAGTTCTCCGGTGACCGCTCAATTGAGAGACCTGAGGACCGGCGCGCATGCGCGATGTTTTGAAGCCGGGTGATCGGGCGCTGTTCCTTCGCGCCGGCGCTGCTTTCCCTTCGCTTGCAACGGGAGTGGACGCGGCGCAGTGATGCAAGCGGGAAAATGAAGGCGGCGGCGCGTCTATTCAACTCATTTTGCCGAGTTGTCTTAACGTGACGCTTTCCTTCGGGCGCTAAACTGGCTCAGGCGTCACGTCGCCCTAGCTGATGATGGGCGGCGCGTTTGGGGATGAGGCATGTCAAAAACTCTGTTCACTTCATTGGCGAAAGTCGCCGCACTCGCGCTCCTTCTCGCCTCTCTCGCTGCGCCAGCCTTGGCGCAACCGATCAATGTGCTGATTTTCGGCGATAGCCTTACATCTGGCTTCGACCTTCCCGAGGCGCAAGGATTTCCGGCTCAGCTCAAACACCGGCTGCTCGCCGACGGCTATAACGTTGTCGTGTGGAACGGCTCCAACCCCGGCGACACCAGCGCCGACGGCTACGCGCGCATTAACCAGGCGCTGCAATACAATCCAGATCTCGTCCTTGTCGAGTTCGGCGCCAACGACATGCTGGACCGTACCGATCCGCGCGTCACCTACCGCTATCTCGACGCGATCATCCGCATCTGCAAGGCGCGCGGCGCGCGCGTGATCCTTGCCGGCATGCTCTCGCTGCCAAAGAACGGACCAAACTATATCGTCGGGTTCAACAACATCTATCCGACTCTCGCGCACAGCAATCGCGTCCCGCTCTATACTTTCATGCTGGCCGGAGTCTACGGCCACCCGGCGCTCATGCAGAGCGACAACGAGCACCCGAATGCGCTTGGCACCGCGGTAATGGTGGCCGGCATCGCGCCGCTGATCGAGGCGAATCTGCGCAGGATCCGCGTCGCCTCGCCGACGCCCTCACGTCGCGGCGCTCCGCTATTATCGCGGCGATAGCCCCGAAAGGGCGCCAGCCATGCGCCTGGACGATGGAGGCGGCGATGCGGATACTTCGGCTGGCGGTTCTTCTGCCCTTTACGCCCGCGTTTGTTTCCCCGGCGTCGGCGCAAGCCACGGCCGCGGACATTGTCGCGGCGCATATTCGAAGCCAGGGATACCCCTGCGACGCGCCGCAAGCCGCAAAGCGCGACCCTCGTGCTTCCAGACCGGACGAGCCGGTCTGGCTGCTGACCTGCTCGAACGCCCGCTATCGCGTGCGTTTGGTCCCCGACATGGCCGCGGCTGTCGAGCAAATTCATTGAGGCGACGCAGATCGCCCGTCGACGCCGGCCGCGCTCTGGCGAAGATCCCGCGCTCGGGCTTGTGATGTGCCGGGGCGCCTCGGATTTTGGCCTCAGGGCTCGGCGTAGCGCCGCCAAAGGCGTTCTCTTGCCATCGCGCCGGGCCTTTGGCATATGTCTTTCGCGCGCCGCCTTATTATGCGGGCGCATGGAGACGTGGCCGAGAGGCTGAAGGCGACGGTTTGCTAAATCGTTATAGGGGAAACCCTATCGTGGGTTCGAATCCCACCGTCTCCGCCAGTCCAGATGCCGTTCTTCCGCCCCTGCCCATCGACGGACGCCAGCGGGCGTCAATTTGCGCTCGCGTCGCACCGCGGACGAACGAGCGCTTCCCTCTCCGCCGCTACATCGGTGAAGCTCACACGATCGCGAGATAGGCGCTGAACGCGGCGATGGTGAGCAGCAGCACGGCGAGGAAATACAGGCTGACGCTCGTCGCGCGCGCCGTATAGGGCTCGTCGCGCGCGAGCAACCGCGCGGTATGGATGAAGCGGATCGTCGAAATCACGATCAGCATGACGCCTGCGCCGATGAGCGCCGCGCCGCCGTAACGGCCCGCCGGATGTTCCAAACGATGGATGTGCAGTCGCTCGGCGTCGACGGTCACCGCGCCGGCGATGGTCAACAGGAAGAGATTGAATCGCTCGATGACGAAGCCGAGAGCGATGACCGCAATGCCTGTCCGAACCCAGGCGAGGAAGGTCCGCTCATTGGCCGCGATATTGGTGTAATCGCGAATCATGCCCCTCTCCTCCGCGCGAGCGCCGCGCCCCGCGTCATTGCCGCAGCGGCGGCGAATGCCTATAACATTGCCAAACGCGGCGGGAGCGCCGCCCATTCCTCTAAATGCGAGACGACATGCCCTGGAGCGATCAAGGCGGGCCGCGCAATCAAAATAACAATCCCTGGGGCCAGCCGGGAGGTCCCTGGGGACAGGGCTCCGGCGGGCAGCCGCCGGACCTCGAGGAGATGCTGCGCCGCAGCCAGGAAGGCCTGAAACAGATTCTGCCGAGCGGATTCGGCGGACGCGGGCTCGCGATACTCGTGCTGGTCGCCGTGCTCGCCTGGTTGCTCTCCGGGCTTTACACCGTCGGACCCAACGAGATCGGCCTCAACCTGATCTTCGGCAAATATATGGGAAAGACCCAAGCGGGCCTGAACTACAATCTTCCGGGTCCGATCGGATCCGTTGTCAAGCTTGCGGTTACCGACCGTAACATCACCGACGTCGGTTTCCGCGAAGAGTCGAACGTCGTCTCGGATGGGCGTCGCCGGGGGTCGGTCTCCGCGCCTCGAGGGCCGGAAGCGCCTGAAGAAAGCCTGATGCTGACCAGCGATGAGAACATCGCCGACGTCAAGTTCCGCGTCATCTGGCAAATTGATCCGGCGAAGCCGGAAGACTACGCCTTCAACGTCGCCAATCAGGCGGGAACCGTGAAGGCCGTGGCTGAAAGCGCCATGCGCGAGATCATCGGCCAGACGCGAATTCAAAAGATTCTGACCGCCGATCGCAAGTTGATCGAGCCCGCCAGTCAGGCGTTGATGCAGAAGGTGCTCGACGACTATCACGCCGGGGTGCTCGTGCTGCAGGTGCTCTTGCTGTCGGTCGATCCGCCGCAGCAGGTGATCGCGGCTTTTCGCGACGTGACCGCCGCCCAGCAGGATCTGCAGCGTCTCGGCAATGAGGCCGAAGCTTACGCCAACCGAGTTGTTCCGGAAGCGCGCGGCGGCGCCGCCCGCATTCTGCAGGAGGCCGAGGCCTACCGCGAACAGATCGTCGCGGAGGCGCGCGGCCAAGCGTCGCGTTTTGAGCAGATTTACGCTCAATATAAAAACGCGCCCACGATTACGCGACAGCGTCTCTATATCGAAACCATGGAGCGCGTGCTGGGCGGCTCAGAGAAAGTCATTCTCGACGACCCGTCGAAAGCCGGCGGCGGCGTGACGCCCTTCGTGCCCCTGCCCGCCTTTACGCCCTTCCAAGGAGGCCGCAAATGAGGTCTGGCCTTCTCTTCGCGCTCGCCGTCGCGCTGCTTATCGGCGTCATCGCTGTCGGCGGCGCCCTCTTCACCGTTTCGCAAACCGAACAGGCGGTGGTGCTGCGGTTTGGCGAACCTGTGGCCGGGCGAGGACTCATCACCGAGCCTGGCCTCCACTTCAAGTTTCCGCTTGTCGAGAATGTCGTCACCTTCGACAACCGCATTCTCGACGTTGAGAGCCCGAATCTGGAAGTTCTCGCCGCCGACAACCAGCGGCTCGAGGTCGACAGCTTCATCCGCTATCGCATCGTCGACGCGTTGCGGTTCTATCAGACCGTTAACAGCGTCATGGGCGCGAACAATCAGCTTGGTTCGGTGTTGAACTCCGCCGTCCGACGCGTGCTGAGCGAAGCCAACCAGCAGCAGATCGTGCGAGACGAGCGCGCCGGGCTGATGGTGAAGATCAAGGAGCAGGCGGACCGCGAGGCGCGAAAATTCGGCGTGCAGGTCGTCGACGCGCGCATTCGCCGCGTCGATCTCCCACAGCAGATCTCCGAAAAGGTTTTCGGGCGCATGCAGACCGAGCGCCAGCGCGAGGCAGCCGAATATCGCGCCCAAGGTTCGGAGCAGGCGCAAAAAATCACCGCCAAGGCCGATCGCGACGTCGTTGTGCTGAAAGCCGAAGCGCAACAGAAAGCCGACCAGATGAAGGGCGAAGGCGACGCCGAACGCAACCGCATCTTCGCCGAAGCTTTTGGCCGGGACCCCGACTTCTTCGCTTTCTATCGGTCGATGCAAGCCTATGAGAGCGCTTTCAAGCCGGGGGAGACGCGTTTCCTGATCAGTCCGCGTTCGGAATTCTTCCGTTTTTTCTCAGCTCCGGAGGCGAGCGCCGCGCCGAGCGCGGACCAATCGGAACCGGAGCGAAACCCAAAAAAATGACCCGCAAGCGCGTGCGTTGAGCCGCGCCCGGGCATACTTGTCCCTCGACAGGAGACATAACGCATGACGTCCGCACTTCGTCGCGCCGCGAGAACGATCCTCGCGACCGCGCCCGTACTCTACCTCGTCGTCGCTCCGGCGCAGGCGAAAGGTCCCGATTCGCTTTCGGAACTCTCCACTCAGGTCTCGGACGCCGTGGTCAACATTTCCGCCACCACGGTGGATGCGAAACGCAGCTCCCGTAACGACGGCCCCAACCTGCCGCCTGGAGTCGGACCGGGCGCGCCCTTCGACGATCTCTTTGAGGAGTTCTTCCGACGGCGTGGCCAGGGAATGCCGGAAATGCCGCGTCAGCGCAGATCGAGTTCGCTCGGCTCCGGTTTCGTGATCGATCCCTCGGGCATTGTGATCACCAACAACCATGTCATCGCCGACGCCAATGAGGTGACGGTGATCCTCAACGACGGCCAGAAGCTCAAGGCGGAAGTCCTGGGCAAGGACCAGAAAGTGGACGTCGCGGTTCTGAAGGTGAAGCCGGAAAAGCCGCTGAAAGCGGTCAAATTCGGCGACAGCGACAAGGCGAAGGTGGGCGACTGGGTGCTCGCCGTCGGCAACCCGTTCGGACTCGGCGGCTCGGTGACGGCCGGCATCGTTTCGGCGCGCAACCGCAACATCGATAGCGGGCCATACGACAACTACATTCAGACCGACGCTTCCATCAACAAGGGGAACTCCGGCGGACCGCTGTTCAACATGGACGGCGAAGTCATCGGCATCAACACCGCGATCCTGTCGCCATCGGGCGGCTCGGTCGGCATCGGTTTCGCGACGCCGGCGAATACCGTGGAGCCCGTCATTGAACAGCTGCAAGCATTCGGCGAGACCCGCCGCGGCTGGCTCGGGGTCCGCATCCAGAATATCGACGACGCCATCGCTGAAACGCTCAACCTCGGCGCGACGCGCGGCGCGCTCGTCGCCGGCGTCGACGACAAGGGCCCGTCCAAGCCGGCGGGGCTGAAGGTCGGCGACGTGATCGTCAAATTCGACGGCAAGCCGATCAAGGAGTCGCGCGATTTGCCCAAGCTCGTTGCGGCGACCCCGGTCGGCAAGGATGTCGACCTCGTCGTCGTGCGCAGCGGCAAGGAGCAGACCAAGACCGTCAAGCTCGGCCGACTTGAGGACGGGGAGAAGGTCGCTTCGAAGGGCGGCGGCGACAAGGAGAAGTCCGAAAGCGGCGGCGACGGCTCCTCGCAGAGCGTGCTGGGGCTGGAACTGTCGCGTCTGTCGGATGCGTTGAGGACGCGCTATCAGATCAAGGACACCGTTAAGGGCGGCGTTGTCATCACCGCCGTCGATCCACGGTCGGAGGCGGCCGAGAAACGCCTGCAGGTGGGCGAGGTGCTGCTTGAGGTCAATCAAGAAGCGGTGAGCGACCCGGCGGATGTGCTCAAGAAAATCAAGACTCTGAAAGGCGCGGGCAAGAAGACTGCGCTGCTGATCGTCGCGAACGGCCAGGGCGACGCGCATTTCGTCGCATTGCCGGTGGAGTGATTAAACCCTCTTCCGCCTGCGGCGGGAGAGGGACAAGGAGGGAGGCTGTCATTCGACAAACTCCTCGCGCCTATACCCCTGCGCGTAGAGCGCAGCGGTGAGATCGGCATGGTCGACGCGCGCATCAGCCGCCTGCGCCACTTTCGGCTTGGCGTGAAAGGCGACGCCCAGACCCGCCTCGCGCAGCATCTCGAGATCATTGGCGCCGTCCCCGATCGCCAACGTCGAGTCTCGCGACAGGCCTCGCGCCTCGCGCAATTCGACAAGCGCAGCGCGCTTGGCTTCGCTTCCCAGGATCGGCGCGACGACCGCGCCCGTCAGCGCGCCGTCAGCAATTTCGAGATGATTGGCGCGCGTCTCATCAAAGCCGATGCGTTCGGCGACGGGCTCTGTGAATTGCGTGAAGCCGCCCGACACGAGCGCCGTATGGGCGCCATGCGCGCGCATGGTGCGCACAAGCTGTCGCGCGCCGGGCGTCAGAGTGATGCGCGTCAGCAGCGTCTCGATCTGCGCCAGGGTCACGCCCGCAAGCAGCGCGACCCGCTCGCGCAAGGCGCCCTCGAACGCGACCTCGCCGCGCATCGCGCGCTCGGTGATCGCCGCGACATGCTCGCGCAAGCCGACAAGGTCAGCGAGCTCGTCGACGCACTCCTGCCCGATCATGGTCGAATCCATGTCGGCGACCAGCAGTTTCTTGCGCCGGCCCGTCGTCGGCTGAACGATGACGTCGATCGGATCGTCCGCGACCGCCACCTGCAGCCGCGCGCGCAAGTCGGCAAGGTCATGCCCCGCCCCAGACAGGAAAGCGTCAACGGCATGATCGGGCGCGAGCCAGTCACGCCCTGCGTCGATCAATCCAGCGTCGTAGAGCGCGCCAGATACTGCGCGTTCGTTGAGCGCCGCGCCCCGTCCGGCGACGAAGGTCGCGACGTAACCGATGGGCTTTGACATCTCCACCGTTTCAGCGGCAATAGCGCCATGCGCGCACGCGCCATTCTCATTGCAGGTCCAACCGCTTCGGGCAAGTCCGCGCTCGCGCTCGCGCTCGCGCGCCGTCGGCGCGGCGCGGTCGTCAACGCCGATTCAATGCAGGTCTATCGCGACCTGCGGACCGTCACCGCGCGCCCGACGATCGAGGAGGAAGCCGCCGCGCCGCATCTTCTCTTTGGGCACGTCGATGCGGCGACCAACTATTCCGTCGGACGCTGGCTCGAGGATCTCGCGCGCGTTCTGCGCGACCTCGATGCGCGCGAACTGACGCCGATTCTCGTCGGCGGCACGGGAATGTATTTCCGGGCCGCGCTTTACGGGCTTTCAGACATTCCCGCCGTTCCCGGCGACGTGCGGGAAACGATGCGCGCCTGGGCGCAGGACAAGACCCCGCAGCAGCTTCACGCCGAACTTGCCGCGCGCGACCCGGCAACGGCCGCAGTTCTGCGCGAAACCGATCCGCAGCGGCTGTTGCGCGCGTTGGAAGTCCTGGAGGCGACAGGCAAGCCGCTCGTTTCCTTTCAAGGTCCGCGCAGCCCGCCGATTCTGAAGGCGTCAGAATGCGCGGCCTTTTTCCTGGCGCCCGAGCGGGAGACGCTTTACGCGCGCATCGACGCGCGCTTCGAGTGGATGACGCAAGCGGGCGCGCTCGACGAGGTCGCGGCGCTCAAGGCGCGCGGGCTCGATCCGTCGCTGCCGGCGATGCGCGCGCATGGCGTGCCCCATCTCATCGCTTATCTCGATGGACGACTGACGCTTGCGGAAGCGATTTTGCGCAGCCAGCTCGATACGCGCCGTTACGCCAAGCGTCAGTTCACCTTCGCGCGACACCAGCTCCCGAGCTTCAAATGGATTGCAGGCGAAACGCCGCTGCGCGACGTCGAAGACGCGCTCAGCTCATGCGCGCGACCCACATCTGGAACAGAGTGAGGATGATCTCCATGGCGATCAATATGATGATTGTCCATTCCAGCCGAACCGAACGCGCCGCGTCGATGAGATCCGTCAGCGCGCGCGCCGTCTCGCCGATCACGTCGATCTTGGCGTTGAGCGTGCGCGCCCGCGGCGTGAGGTCATACTCGTCCTCCAGTCGCGCATAGAGCCTTTCGAGGTCCGGCCGATCCCAGAGCACATCCGGCTTGTCATCGACGGCGACGCGCCCTGAAACGCGATGCCGGACGAGCAGAGTCTGGCCGATGAGCTCCAACATGGATTTGCGCTTCCATGGCGGGCTTCCCCTCGCCGCAAGCTCGGCGGCGAAGGGCTCAATCGTATCGAAGACGGCGTTGACGCGGCGCTCGTCGCGCGCCAGGGCGACGCTTTTCGCCAAGACGTCGGCGATCACCAGCAACCGCGCTTCGGAAAGGTCCTTTGCCGCCAGGCGACCGTCCGGCAGCGCCTTCTCCTCGCCGTCCGGCGTCGCTTCGATGATCAAGGTCTCGTCGTCGCCCCGCGAAGCGCCTGCAACCCGAAGGCCGATCTTTTTGACGATCTCATCCTCCTCCAGCGGCGAAAGGCCGAAGAGAACGGCGACCCCGAAGCGGTAGAGCACGGCAAATCCGCTCTGCCCGGCGTGGAAGGCGAGCGGCGCCGTAGAAACGAGATCCGCCCGTTCGAGCCCGTCGGTGTCAATCCGCTCGCCAAGCAGCAGCGCGCGCGCCGTCAGCGCCTGCCGGCTGATCGCGGTCGTCGCGGGCGAATTTATCGTTTCGACCATTTGCTGACCTTGTGGGTTGCACGCGCGATTATATCTCTGACGCGCGCACTCGTTCTGCTCGCCTTGCGTGACGCTGGCAAAAAAGCTAGCAAGCGGCAAGGTCGCGGGAGAGATCACCCTTATGACTTATGTCGTCACGGAAAACTGCATCAAGTGCAAGTATATGGACTGCGTTGAAGTGTGTCCGGTGGACTGTTTCTACGAAGGCGCGAATATGCTGGTGATCCATCCGGACGAATGCATCGACTGCGGCGTCTGCGAACCCGAGTGCCCGGCCAACGCCATCAAGCCCGATACGGAAGAGAATCTCGAACAGTGGCTGCAACTTAACGCCGAGATGGCGCAGAACTGGCCCAACATCACCATCAAGCGGGAGCCGCCCTCTGACGCCAAGGAATGGGACGGCAAGCCCGGAAAATTCGAGCAATTCTTTTCGCCGGAGGCCGGCGAGGGAGACTGAACGGCGTTAGGCGCCGGTTTGGCGCCTAACTTGCAGATGATGAGTTTCCACATCCTTAATTTATCTGAAACGTCAGAAGCCATAATCAGTTAGCGTAGTTCGCGGCCTAAGCGCGGGCGCCGCTCGCGCGCATATGCCTTTGATTTTCACGCTTGGGCGTGTTATAAATCACACACTAAATGCACGCCTTGTCGAAGGGCGATCCGGCGCCAGTCACCGTCTCGCGACGAATTCGAAAGCCTCTCTTTCTCGAGGGCCGGCCTGTTGGCCGGCTATTGAGTATGCGGCGCTAGCAAGGTTTCCACGAGCCGCCTTCGCGGCGCCGCAGCGGCTTTTTCGCCGGCGGCGTGCGCGATTCGTCAGGCAGCGATGGTCCCGTCTCCACAGCGGGACAGCATAGGAGTAGCCCGCGTATGCCCTCCAACAAAACCGAGAAAAAGTCGCCTGCGACTGCCTCCACCGCAGCAGCGCGCGCCAAGGGCTCGGCCGCTCGCTCCAAGACGCTCGCCAAGCGAGCCGCCAAGAGCGGCGCCACCAAGAGCGGCGCGACGAAAACCGCCGCAGCGAAGAGTTCAACATCGGCGTCGAAGAAGTCGGCCAGCCGCTCCGCCTCGGCGGGAAAGCCCGCGCGGGCCGCTTCGAGCCCGAAGAATAGCGCAAAAACCTCCGCAAAACCCGCGAGAACGATGACAGCCAAAACAACAACGCCGAAATCGAAATCGACTGCCAGAGACAAGACCGCCAAGGCGCCGGCGCGCGCTACGGCGACGCGTCGGACAGCGGCGAGTTCTCGCAGCGTGGCCCGCGCCTCCGCCGCCAAGCCGGCGGCGAAGCCGACCGCCAAGACTGCGGTCGCAGGCAAGAGCGCGACGAAGCGCGCCGTGGCCGCGAAAGCGGCCAAAACCGCAGTTGAAAAGGTGAGCGCCAGCGCTCGGACGCCGGCGGCGAAACCCGTCGTTTCCAGCAAGACCGCGGCGGCGAAGCCCGCCCAGGCGGCGACGCCGACCGCAGCGGCCAAGCAGCCGGCGGCCAAGCCCATCGAGCAGCAGAAGCCGGCGACGCCCGTCGCGCCTGTGGCGGCAAAGGCGCGTCCCGTAGTGGAGGCGGAGCTGAAATCCGTTGTAGAGACGGTCGCGCCCCCGCCCCCAGCGACGTCTCAGGAGACCTCGGCGGCGCCCGGCATCGGCGTGCGACCGGCTATTCCCGCCAGGCCAAAACCTGCGGCGCCGTCGGCCAAGCCTGCCTTCAAGCTCCACGAATACATCGTCTACCCGGCGCATGGCGTCGGGCAGATCGTCGGCGTCGAGACGCAAGAAGTCGCGGGCTTCAGCCTGGAGCTCTTTGTCGTGAGCTTCATCAAGGACAAGATGACCCTCAAAGTGCCCACGAGCAAAGTCGTCAGCGTCGGTATGCGCAAGCTCGCCGATACGGGCGTCGTTGACAGGGCGCTGCAGACGCTGAGCGGCCGCGCGCGCGTCAAGCGCACCATGTGGTCGCGCCGCGCTCAAGAATATGAGGCGAAGATCAACTCGGGCGATCTCATCACCATCGCCGAGGTGGTTCGCGACCTCTACCGGTCCGATACCCAGCCCGAGCAGTCCTATTCTGAGCGCCAGCTTTACGAGGCCGCCTTGGATCGCATGGCGCGTGAAGTCGCCGCCGTGCGCAAGCTCATCGATTCGGAATCGCTGAAGCTGATCGAATCCTTTCTGCTGAAGGGCCCCCGCCGCGGGCCGAAGGCGGAGGGGGACGCGGGCGATGACGGCGGGGATGAGGCTGACGTGGACCGAGCCGCCTAGAGCGCTTCCCGATCACATGGAACCATGTGATCGATAAGGAATCGCTCACAATCAAATTGTTGGAGCAGGTTCTCATCGAAAAAGTCTGTCAACTTTTTCGGAACCTGCTCTAATCAGGCAACAAAAAACCCCGGAAGCGACTTCCGGGGTTTTTTCGTTACACTCTTGCCGGCTCGTCAGGCGTCGCCGACTCTTGCATCCGCGACAGCGCGCGCCTCAACTTGATCAGCGCGCGACTTTCGATCTGCCGCACCCGCTCCTTGGAAATGCCAAGGCGATCGCCCAGCGTCTCAAGCGTCACCAGATTTTCCGCCAGCCGACGCTCGCGCACGATGCGCAACTCGCGTTCGGAGAGAATCGCCAGCGCATCCTTGAGCCAACGCGCGCGCCGATCCGAATCCAGCGTCTCTTCGACGACCTCGTCGGGGAGCGGCTTCTCGTCGACAAGAAAATCCATCCTCTGCGCGGAGCCGGATGTATCGTCGTCGACGAGCTGCGCGTTCAGCGACACGTCGGAACCCGATAAACGCGAATCCATCATCTCCACGTCAGCCCGCGAAACGCCGATCGCGTTCGCGATCGTCTGATAGGTGTCGACTGAGCTCCTACCGTGATTTTCGCGCGCCAACCGCGCACGCAAGCGACGCAAATTGAAGAACAGCGCCTTTTGCGACGAGCTTGTTCCACCCCGCACGATCGACCAGTTACGCAAAACGTAATCTTGGATCGACGCTCTGATCCACCATGTCGCATAGGTGGAGAAGCGTACGTCTCGCTCCGGCGCGAACCGCGCTGCGGCCTCCAAGAGTCCGACGTGGCCTTCCTGGACGAGATCCGAGAGCGGCAATCCATAATGTCTGAACTTCGCCGAAAGCGCGATGACGAGGCGCATATGTGCGGCGGCGAGCTTATGAAGCGCTGTAGCGTCGCCCTGCTCGCGCCAAGCGATGGCAAGTTGCTTTTCTTCGCCGCGTTCCAAAAAAGGCGCCTCAGCCGCAGCCTTGATCAATTCGCGCCCGAGTCCAGGCATATAAGCCATGACGCCCTCCATACGCGACCCCACTAATGGTGGGATTCCGCGCGCCAAGATTTGCCTTGCTTTGGATAACCGTCAGGCGCGGCAGTTGTTCCCAAAGCGAGCAAAAACCGGACTTCACTCGGTTACGATTTTGTAATGTTCGCTGGCGGTGAGGGCGTCGCCGGCGGACAGCCCGTTGAGAAGCATAAAATGTTCGACTGGCCGGTTAGGAACCACCATCCGCGCGGCCATCGTTTCGATCGTGTCGCCAGGGGCGGCGACAGCCACCGCAATCCTCAACGGCCGCGCGTCAGTGGTTTCATCGGGGCCGAGCCGGCGGAAGGATCTGATCGACTCCATGAAGAGCGCGTCGGCCTCGTCGCTCAATTTGCGCGCTGCAAAAATCAGGCGGTAGAGAAAATCGCCCGACCGGATCACCGCCAGCCGGAAATTCCACTCTCCCGCCCGAGCGACGGCGATCACGGCGGGGAGGCCGTTGATGTCCATCTTGCGCACGGAAGAAGGAAGCAGGCCATCGACCCAACCGGAGCCGACATAGGCTTCGAGATTCTCGTCCGACGGCAGGCGCACGCTGTCGAGCCGCAAGGCTTCATTGTCGGCTTCGCGCACCCCGAATACCGCTTCGTTGGAATTTTCCAGAAGAAAGCCCTCAGGCGCGGTGAAGGCGAAGCGCAGTCGCGGATGGGTGAATCTGCGGTCGCGAACGTAGCCTTCCATGGGATCGTCGCCGAACGCGACGCCCTTGATGGCCTCGAGATAGCCGGTGCGGTCGGCGACGCCGATCCCGGGCGCTCCGATTTGTCGCGCCGCGGCGACAGCCCGTGTGATGCGGTCGGGGGTGGAGGGATGCGTCGACGTAATGTCGAAGTCGAGCGACTTCTTCTTTCCATAAAGCGCCGCGCGCAAATCCGTCGACCGACCCAGCGCCGTCAGGAAGCGCGAAGCGCCATACGGGTCGAAGCCGGCTCGGGCGATGACGCGGACGCCGGCGGCGTCGGCGTCGAGTTCCTGCTGACGGGAGAAACTCGCGACGGAGAGCCGCTGACTGGAACGCACCTCGTCGCCTTTCTGGCGATTCTGAATCACCGCCGCGGCTTGCGAGATGATCGCCGCCTCCCGCTCGCGTTCGGCGCGGAGCGCGCTGTGGCGCAACGAGACATGGGCGATTTCATGCGCCATCACCGCCGCCGCCTCCGAAGCGTCTCCGGCAAGCGCCAGCAGTCCGCGCGTGACGTAAAGATTGCCGGAGGGCAGCGCGAAGGCGTTGACGACAGGCGTATTGAGAATTGTCACCTTGTAGGTTGGCTGGCCGGGCGTATCGCTGACGCTCGCCAGCTTGGCGAGAATGCCATCAAGGTAATGCTCCGCGCCCGGAGCCACATATTCGCCGCCGAATTGGGCGACGAGCTCCTTATGCTGAACCGTGCTGCGATTATCGGTTCGCGGCCCAGCCGGCCGCGTCGGAGGCAATGGGGCGGTAAAGATCTGTCCTTGCCGCTCGAGCTCCGCGCAGCCTCCGATCGCCAAGCCGATGACGACGGCCAGCAAGGCGAGCGCCGTCCGCCTAACGAGAGGAGACGCTGTCAACAAATTCGATCTCGGCTGGCGTAGCGATTTCGATGCGAGCCCCGGTCTCAATAAGTCCTCGTACGCGCGCTCGCCGCCCAACCAGCGAGCGGGGCTCGATTTGCCCGAATATAGCCAAATTGCGCCGCAGAATCACGACGGTGAAGCTATCGCGCCACTTGTCGCCAAAATTAAGGTAGAAGGCGCGCCGCGACTCGCCGACCGAGCGGATCGCGCCGACGACGACAATCATTCCCTTGCGCCGCTTCAGATCGTCCACCGCGCCGGGCGCCGAGACGTCGATCGGGCGGAACTCCGGCCGCGACCAAACCCCGACGCCCGACTCGCGCGCCGGGGCCTCGGCGGCCAAATACGCCTTGGCGCAGGCGGCGGCCGCCGGGTCCGGACGAAAGCGCGCCTCGCCCGCCAAGAGCAGCGCGGCCGCCACGGACGTGAGGGGCGCCGAAGCACCTCCCTCGGCCGGGCTTGCGTAAATTCTCGCCTGCGCCCTGCCCCAGCGGTCCAACGTCGAAGCAAAGGCGCCCAGGAAAATGTCTCGGCCGGCGAGCCACGACGACAGACGGCTGCGGATGGCGGCGCGCAGCTCCGCCATTTCCGGCGGTGGAAAGTCGAGGCCCGCGAGAGCGGCGCGACGGCCATCATCGAGCAGCAGTTCGAAGTCCTTATCCACGGCGGCGACGGTCGCCGGAACGGCGCCCTCGAGCGAGCACTCGCCGGTTTCCGCGGCCGGCGGAAGCGACTCGGCGCGTGACGGCCAAGCCGCCGCCACAAACGAGGCCATCGCCATTCTTTGAACCCAAACGAGACTCAATGATCGCATCGCCTAATTTTAGCCGAATGGGCGCCTATGGTAAGGCGATGTCGCGCCGCGTCGAATTGAGCGGCGCCTTTAGCGCAAGTCTCGGCCTTCGCGACCATGTTCCCACGCTACGCCCTCATCTTCGCCCTGCCCTTGCTCACGGCGGGCGCCGCCCAGGCATTCGACGTCTATGGCGATCCCCGCCCCGAGGGAGAGCTCCGCCATGCTCAGACCTACAATGTTCCGCCTTCGGATATTTATGAAGGTCCTGAGGCGGGACCGGGGTCGGACGCCGCGGCGGCGATGCGGATCGATCGGCTGGAGCGCGAGCTACGCCGATTGACCGGACAAAACGAGGAGCTGCAGCACAGGGTGCAGCTTTTGGAAGAGCAGCTCCGCGCCGCAAAGCCCGAGCCGCGCTCGGAGGCTGCGCCGCATGGGCCGACGGCTCCGCCAGCCGTCGCGTCGACGGCGCCCGAGACGAGCGCCAACGCCGGCAAGCGCGGCGACGCCTTTGATCCCACAACACAGCCGACTGCGCCGGGCGCGCCGCGGCCGCTCGGCACGACGACTCCGTCAGCGCCGCTCGAAAGCGCCGCCCGACCGACGGGCTCGGTGACGACGGCCCCTGTGCGCGAAGCAGGCCAGCCGCTGGATATCGCCCACGGCCGCCTTGTCGGCGATCAGCCGGCGCCGGCGGAGATCGCCGCCGCGCCGCCGGTCGCTGGCCCCAAGGAGCAGTATGACCAGGCGGTAGGCGCGTTGCGCGCCGGCAAATATGAGGAAGCGGAGAAGTCGCTCTCGACGTTTTTGTCGAAGAACGGCAAGAGCAAGTTCGCCCCCGCAGCGACATTCAACCTCGGCGAAAGTTACTTTTTGCGCGGACGGCACCGCGAAGCCGCCGAACGATACTTGGAAATCTCGACGAAATACGGCGACTCGACGCAGGCGCCGGAAGCGCTGTTGCGGCTTGGCCAGTCGCTGAGCGCAATGGGCGCGAAGGAGCAGGCGTGCGCCTCCTATTCCGAGATCAATGTCAAATTCCCGAAAGCGGCGACGCGAATCCGCGAAGCGGCTCAGCGCGAAAGCAAAAAAATTCAATGCTAGCCGTCCGCGCGGCGGTCGGCGCCCCTCCGGCCTAGGCATGCCGCGCACGGAGGCGGAAGACCTTGCCGCAATCGACGACGACTCGATCGAGGGACGTCGTGAAAACGCGCTCGAACTCCTTGCGCCCTACCCCTCCTTGCTGCTCGCGGTTTCCGGCGGGCCCGACTCCGTCGCCTTGATGCTGCTATGCGCGCAATGGTCTTTGCGCGCGTCGCATCACATCGCCGTGGCGACGGTCGATCATCGCTTGCGCGAAGAGGCGCGCGCCGAAGCCGAAGAGGTCGGCCGCTGGGCGCGCGCACTAGGCTACGCCCATCATTTATTGACGTGGGAGGAAGAAAAGCCTTCGACGCGCCTCCAGGAGCGGGCGCGGCGCGCGCGATACGCGCTGCTGACCGCCTGCGCGCGGCGAATCGGCGCATCCGCCATCGCGCTTGCGCATCATTCGGAAGACCAGGCCGAAACGATCCTGTTTCGTTTGACCCGCGGCTCCGGAGTCGCCGGACTTGCAGGCATGGCGCGCATCGCATGCCACGAAGACATCCCGCTGCTACGGCCCCTGCTCGACTTTCGCAAAGAGGAGCTCGAGGCGGTCTGCGCGCGCGCAGCTCAACCATTCTTTCGCGACCCGTCCAATGAAGACGAAAGCTTCGCGCGCGTGCGGCTGCGCAGGCTGGCGCCTATGCTCGCCGCGCAGGGGCTCAGTCGAGATGCGCTTCTGCGGCTTGGATCGCGTGCGGCGCGCGCCGATGCCGCGCTGGCGCATTGCGCCGCCGAAATGCTGGCGCACGCGCTGCGTCGCGACGAAGCGTCATGCGTCGAGCTCGACGCCGCGACGCTGTGCGAGGCGCCGCTGGAAATTCTCCAGCGCGTGCTCGCGAGCGCGATCCTGCATATCGCGCCCGCGGCTGTGCTTCGCCTCGAACGCTTGGAGCGCGCCAGCGCGCGCGTGGCCGCCGCCCTGACTGCGCGCAGATCGGTCCGAATGACGCTTGCCGAGGTCTCGATTGACGCGAACGGCGGACGGATTCGGCTGCGTCCGGCCCCGCCTCGCCGCTTAAGCTCGACTTAGCGAATTCGCGTTGTAGGGGACGAACTTGTCCGAAACGGCCAAGTCCCCACGCAACAACGCCTGGAATCACGGGCTTTTCCGAGACTTGGCAACGCGTCCCGGTGCGCCTAAATTAAGCGCATGAGCGGAGCGCTTCGGGGGATAAGCCCGACCGAGCGGCTCCCGACAGGCTTCCCACATGAACCCACACTTCAGAAACCTCGCGCTCTGGGCAATCATCGGGTTGCTCGTGGTTGCGCTTGTCATGCTGTTTCAGCAGCCTGGCCAGCGCACGCCGATCCGCGACATTTCATATAGCGAACTGCTGACGCAGATCGATCAGGGCCGCGTCCACGACGTGACGATCGCGGGCAATGAGGTCGTTGGGCACTTCAACGACAATCGGCCGTTTACGACCTATGCGCCGGACGACGCCAATCTCGTGCCGCGCCTTCAAGCCAAGAACGTCTCGATCAGCGCCAAGCCGAATAATGAAGGCGGCAGCTTCTTGGTGACGCTCCTTCTCAACGCGCTGCCGCTCGTCGCATTCCTCGCGGTCTGGATTTTCCTGTCGCGGCAGATGCAGGGCGGCGCAGGCCGCGCGATGGGCTTTGGCAAATCGAAAGCGAAACTGCTGACGGAGACGCAAGGCCGCGTCACCTTCGAGGACGTCGCCGGCGTCGACGAAGCCAAGGAGGATCTGCAGGAGATCGTCGAATTCCTGCGCGATCCGCAGAAGTTCCAGCGGCTCGGCGGGCGCATCCCGCGCGGCGTGCTGCTCGTTGGACCGCCC
>NZ_JBPFDU010000049.1:0-17483 GCF_051062815.1 Methylocystis sp.
GCCGGTCAAGCCCTTTTGGCTGCGCTCGGTGACGACCGTCCTCGTCATCGCGGCGCATGTCATGGTCTTCGGCATACTCGCCTATTCGGCGAAGCCAACGGCCGTATCGCTCGACTCTGTCAGCATGGACCTCGTGCCGGAGGGCGACTTCTTCGAGCAGGAGGAAGTCGCCGAGGCCGACGACACGCCGCCGCCCGAAGCGGTCGAGGAGCCTGATATCGCGCTTCCGCCGCCGGTGGTGATGGCGCCCGACGCCGTGCCCTTGCCAGCCAAGAAGGAAGACGTCGACAAGGTCAAGAAGAAGGTCGAACAGCAACAGGTCCAGCGCGCGCAGCAACGTCAGGAGGCGCAGGCGCGTCGGCGCTACGGCGCGCCCGAGGGACAGGCCGGGAATTCGGGCGCATCGCAGGCGACATGTCTTGCCCATATCGCCGCAGCGCTTCGCCGGCATACGCCGGGCTCGACGAGCCTCGGGCCCGGCCACGCGCATGTGACGTTCCACGTCAACCCGGGCGGCGGTCTGTCGGGCGTCTCGGCGTCGGGATCCAGCCCGGCGCATGCGGCGCTCGCGCGACGGATCGTGTCCTCCGCGCGCGGCCCAGGCATGTGCAGCTCGGCCTTCGTGAGCCAGGCTTTCGCCTTCCATTGACGCGAACGGCGGCGGGCGCTCGCGCCCGCCGCCTAAGATCGTTCCGGCTATTGGGGGCATAATGAAGCTCGCGCGATTGCTTACCCTCGCCGCGGCGTTCGCCGCTTGCGCCGCGCATGCCAAGGACGCCAAGCCCGCGCCCTTGACGCCCGCGCCAGCGCGACCCGCAGCGCCAACCCAGAGCGCTACGCCGGCGCGCACCGCTGCGCCAAACGCCGCCGCGCCTGCCGCGACGGGGGGCGCAGCCACGCCCGCCGCCGCTCCGGTGATGTCGGAGAGCAAGTTCCTTGGCGCGCTCTACACGGCGATCGCCAAGCGAACGCCCGCGGAAAGTCCTGCCGGCGATGGCGAGGTGACGGCCAGCTTTCACGTCAACGCGCAGGGCAAGATCGACAAGGTGACGATCGACAAGACGACAAGTCCAGCGCTTTCAGAAACGGTGAAGAAGATCCTGTCGAGCGTCGAAGCGCCGCCGCCGCCGGGAGGATCGATGGACGTGGGACAAACGTTCAAGTTCCGCGGGACGCCGAAATGATCGGTCGCGCCATTCAAAACTTTCGGTCCGTGGCTGAAAGATTCATGCGCATGAGGCCTGCGCATTTTTAGAGAAGGAGAAGGAAATGCGGCATATTTCTCGACTGACATTGAGTCTTTCTGCATTGGCGTTCGCCTGCGCGCTAGGCGCGAGCGGACCGGCGCGCGCGCTCGACGAGGCGCAAAAGCCCAAGGCCGAAGACAGCGCCGAACCAAAGCGCGAAGACAGCAAGGATACGAAATCCGAGGAGAAGACCGAAAAGCGCGAGGAGAAGACCGACGCCGGGCGCGAACAGAAACCGAAGGCCGCGCGGGACGAGAAGGCCGAGAAGGCCGCCGATAAAAAGAAACATGCGGACAACAGCGCCTATCTGCGCAAGCTCGGTCAGCTCATCCGGGCGCGCTCGCCGGGCACGACAAGTCTCGGCGAAGGAAGCGCCGTCGTTCGCTTTCGTCTTGGCGCCTCGGGCGCGCCGAGCAACGTCACCCTCGTTTCCGCTTCGACGCCCCGCCACGGGCAATTGGCGCGCTCCATCGTCTCGGGCCTGCGGGCGCCGCCGCCGCCCGGCGGCTCCTACGACGGCGTGCAGAGTTTCAGATTTCACTAGCGCCGAGGCGCCGCCTTACGCCTGCCTCTAAAAGCGTCCGCCTTGGGCCGCAAACAGGAGAGAAGAATGAAGCGCATCGCCTTTGCCCTGCTCGCCGTTTGCGTCCCCGCCACGCTGACCGCGCAAGAAGCGCCGCGAGCGCCCTCAGACGCGGATAAGGCCGCGCCGCCGACTCACTCAACGACGCCGGCCGCGATGAGTCACCACCCCGCCGCCGCCTGCGCCGAGGCGAAGGTGGATTGCGCGGCGACCGCCGTTCCCGCCTTTGCGAAGGACGGACGACTGTGGGTCGCCTTTTCCGTCGGCAAGAGCGTTTACGCGGCCGCCTCTTCGGATAATGGCGCGACGTTCTCCGCGCCGACCGCCATCGCCACGGTCGGCGACGGCGTGATCGACGCGCATGGCGACGCGCGTCCAAAAATCGTCGCGCTCAAAGACGGGACGCTGCTCGCGACTTATACGACCCGGCCCGACAAGCAGATGATCGGCACGATCTTCACCGCCCGCTCGACCGACGGCGGCAAGACCTTTTCAACGCCGCAGGCGCTACTGAGCGAAGGCGGCCAGCGCTTCGACAGCATCGTCGTCAACCGCAAGGGGCGCATCTACGCCGGCTGGCTCGACAAGACTCATGCGCTCAAAGCCAAGGCCGAAGGCAAGGAGTTTCTCGGCAGCGGCGTCGCCTTCGCCTATTCGGACGACGGCGGCAAGACCTTCAAAGGCAAGTCGATCCTGATTGATCACGCCTGCGAATGCTGCCGCATGTCAGGCGCGCTCGATAAGGACGGAACGCCGGTTTTCGCCTGGCGACAGGTGCTAGATGGCAATGTTCGCGACCATATGGTCGCGAAGCTTTCCGCGGACGCCGCGCAAGCGACGGCAACGCGCGTTTCCGACGACGACTGGGCGATCAATAGCTGTCCGCATCACGGACCATCGATCGCGATCGACGCCGCCGGCGATTGGCATGTGGTCTGGTTCACCAAGGGCAAGAAGCGCCAGGGACTCTATTACGCGCGTAGCCTCGATGCGGGCAAAAGCTTCTCGGAGCCAGAGAAATTCGGCGACGACGCGCGCGCCGCCGGACATCCGACGCTGGTCGCGGCCAAGGGCCGCCTGTATCGCGTCTGGAAGGAGTTCGACGGAACGACGACGACGATCGCCATGCAAATGTCGCGCGACAACGGCAAGAGCTGGAGCGCGCCGCGCGTCATGGCGCAAACGTTGGACGCCTCCGACCATCCGGAACTCATCGCCCATAACGGCGCGGCCTATCTATCCTGGTTAACGCATAAGGAAGGCTATCGCCTGATGCCGCTGCCGCGAGACGAAAAAAGCGCAGCGGCGCCGCAGTGACGCCAAATCGGATGGGCGCTGCTTTGTCATTGGCGACGCGCGCGCCGCGCGTGATCGGCAATCCAGAGACGACCAGCGGCGCGCGCTCGATCACTCTCGATCCCTGGTCGAGCCTGCGGCCTGCCGGGAATGACAAGAACCAAAAAAATCGTCCAGTGGGACTTCGTCGAATGCGCCTCATGTCTCTCGCCCTCGCCTTCGCCCTCCTTGCAGGAGGAGGCGCCCTCGCCATGGACTTCAAGCCATACGGCCGAGGCGCGTTCGGGCAATTGACCAAGGCCCACGCCGGCAGGCCGCTCGTCGTGCATTTCTGGTCGGTGACCTGTCCGCCCTGCCTCGTGGAATTGCCGCAATGGGCGAAGATCGCCGCCGAGAAAAAGGGATTCGACATCGTCTTCGTCAACACCGACGGCGACGATGATCGCGCCCGCGCGGAGGCGCGCATCGAGAAGGTCGGGCTTTCGAGCGCGGATCACTACGGCTTCGCCGACGATTTTGTCGAAAAGCTCTATTTCGAAGCGGACAGCGCCTGGCGCGGAGAATTGCCCTTTACGGCGCTCGTCGCCCCGGACGGCGGCGTCGTGACGGTGACGGGCGCGGTCGACGATCCGCTGATCGTCGAATGGCTGGAGAAGCGCGTAGCCAAGTGAAGCGGCCGCTTACCAGCGGCCTCGCGCGTAAAGCACGCCGAGAACGATGAGAAGCGCCAGCAATTGCAGACCGACGCGCCAGCGCATCAGCTTCTGCGAGCGGGCCGGCGCGCCCTCGCCGCCGCGGAACATATTGATGAAGCCGGCGACGACGACAAGAATCACCGCCGCGACGGCGACGACGACCAATAGATTTGAAGAACTTGGCATGAGCGGCGCTTCTCCCTACCCGCTGCGCTGTAGAGAAGCGCGCGCCCGCCGGCAAGGCGTTTATCGCCGCAGCAGACGCTGCAGATAATCGAGTTCTTCCTGCGGGCGCTCAGGCTGACCGAGCCTGCGGCGCAGCTCTTCCTGCACGCGATGGGCGCGCTGCGCCGGCGGCAGGCCGAGCGGATCATATTTCCCATAGGCGTCGGGACGATTGCCGTCGCCGGGCGCCCGCCCGAGCGGATCGCGGCCCTTGCCGCGGCGCCCGCGCCTGCCCGGGCTCGCGCCCTCTTCTTCAGCGTTTTGGTCGCCATCGCCGCGCATTTGCTGCGCCAGCCTGTCGGCGCCCTTGCGCAACGCCTGCACCGCGCGCCCTTGCGCGTCGACCGCCCTGGCGCCGCCTTCGCCGGCCTTGCCGAGCGCGTCTTCCGCCTCCTTCATCGCGCGGCGCGCGTCGTCGAGCTCTTCGGCGGCTTCGACGCCGCCCTCGCGCAGCGCGTCCTGCTGGCGCTCAAGCCGCTCGCGAAGCGCCTGCTGGCGCTGGCGTTCGTCGCTGAGTTCCTCGTTCTGCGGCTGGCCCTTCTGACGATGGCCGCGCGCGCCGCGCGTCTCCATATCGCTCGGCGCATTCATCCCCTGGAACGTGTCGTCGCGCAATTGCTGCTCTTCGCGCGACAACTGATCGAGCTCGTTGAGCGCGCGCGCCATTTCGCGCCCGCGGCCGCGACGCTGGCCCGCGCCCTGCGCCGTCTGCACATTTTCGAGAATGTCCTGAAGTTCATCCAGGAGCCTTTGCGCTTGCGCCATGTCGCCCGACTTCAAGGCTCGGTTCATCTCGTCGAGCATCGCCTGCAACTCGTCCGGCGTGACGGTGTCGCCGCCCTCCTCCGACTCCTGGCGCGGCGAACCTTCCGGCGGCAATCGGCTGCCGAGCTGCTGGAGGAACTTATCGAGCGCGGCGCGAAGCTCCTCGGCGCGATTGGCGATTTCCTGCTCGCTGTCGCCGCGCGCGATCGCATCCTTCAATTCGCGCTCCGCCGCGCGCAGATCGCGCTCCGCTTGGGAGGTGTCGCCCTCCTCCAGGCCGAGCGCCATCGCCCACAGCATGTCACAGACGCCGCGCAATTCGTCGTCGCTGCGCGGACCCTCGAGACCGCGGCGCGCCTCGCGGAGTCCGAGATGGACGGCGGCAGGCGTATTGAAGGCTTCGGGCGCGATCGACAGCGCCTCGAGCGCCGCGCGGACGCTTGAGCGCGAATCCGGATCGAGCGCGAGGATGCGCCTCTGTTCGGCGAGCGCGCGCGCGAGCGGCTTGACGAAGCGGCGCTGCGGCAGAGTCACTTCAACCGATTCAGAAGCGCCTTCATTGTCCGCGGCGTCCTTGGCGACGAGGCGCATCGCGAGCTTCGCGCCGCCGAAAGGACTGTCGGCGAGATCGATTGTCGCCTTGGCCTCGCCCTGACCGCCGCCGCCGGGCGGCAAAGCGAGCGCAAGACGCGGCGGCTCGTAGAGCGCGCGCCGCGCGCTGGGCGGGCCGCTAAAGACCGCTTCGGCGCCGACGACGCCGTAATCGTCGGTGGCGCGGAACGCGAGCGTCATCGAGCCCCGAATATTGTTGCGCGGCTTTTCCGTCAGCGCGATGGTCGGCGGCTTGTCTGGAATCGCCGCGAGATCGAAACGCCGACCGTCGGAAAGCGAGACATGCGCCGCGCGAGAGAGTTTGAAGGCCTGCTCTTTCGACGAGCCCTTTTGCGCATCCTCGACGGCGGCCTGCGCGGCGACCAGCCCGCCGGAGACGGATACGCCAGAGTCTGGGGGGCGGATGCGCAGCGTCGAATTGACCGGCGCCTCGATGGGCGCGTCGCTCTCCTTTGCGAGCACGATCGGCGGGCGGCCGGTGTAGGCCGGCGGTTCGAGCCAGGCGTCGACGCGCGCGCTGGTCCCGAAGCTCGCGGAAGCCCGCCAGTCGAACGCGGCGGCGATCCGCGCGCGCTTTTCATCGCCCGCCGCGAATCCGGCGGCGACCGCCGCGACGAGCGCCAGCGCGCGCAGCGCATAGGGGTCGCGCTGAGGAACGCGCGGATTCGGCGCCTCGACAGGCGTCTGCGCCAGCGCCGTCTCCAGGCGCTGGCGATGCAACGCCCAGAGCGCCTCGACCCCCGCGTCGGCATTCGGACTGGCGAGCCGATCCTCGAGCGACGACGCGGGACGCAAGGCGGCGTCGGCGCTGCGGTCCAGCCGTTCGAGCGCGGCGGCGCGATGCGGCAAGCCGCGCGCCGATTCCCGAGCGACGACATAGAGCGCGGCGAAGCCGAAGAGCGCCACGCCGCCGATGCGCGCCTCGAGCGGCGCAGCCTGCCAAAGGCCCAGCCAGGACAGCGCCAGGAAGACGAGGACAATCGTGGCGAGCGCCAAGCCGGCCCGCCAGATGCGCTCGGCGAGGAGCGCCAGCGCCGACTGGCGCAGCATCCCCTCAAGACGCGGCGAGGTCTTTTTCCCCGAGGGCGCAGTCTGGTGCTGAAGCTCGTCCATTTACTCTCCGAGAGACGCGCCGGTGACAATGGCGGTTTCGTTACGGGCAGACAATCTTGGCCGTAGGAAAATGGTCAAATTCAGCGCATTGGCGCCTCAAGGCCATGGCGCGCTAACATGCCGAATGATCCGCAAACCCAAGGGTGACGTCACTGGCGACGTCATTTCGCCCCCGATCGGCGATCTCGCGCTGCTGCCCGCGCCCGTCGCCAGGATCCGCGACAAGATTCTCGCCGCTTGCGAGACTGGCGACGTCGAGGCGCTCCGCATTCCGATCGACTGGAATGAGACGCGCCCGCTGTTCGCCAAGAGCGGCGCATTCAAGGCCGGAACCGATCCGATCGAGATTTTGAAGACGCTTTCCTTCGATCGCAAGGGGCAAGAAACGATTTGGCTCATTCGCGCGATTTTTGCGCAGCCCTTCGTCAAGATCGTGCGCGGACCGACGACGCTCTATGAATGGCCGGCCTTCGCGCGCCATCCGCAGCAGCCCGCCAATGAGGACGAGGCGCGCGCAAGGTGGCGCTGCGTGCGTTTCGCCGATCTTATACGCTCAAATGCCGAAGGAAAGCCGCGCGCGACGCGCATCGGCATCGGGTCGGACGGCGTTTGGCACTACTTCTGGAGCGAAGACTGAGTTCGCCGAACCTGGGAGACGACGCGGCGGCAATCGCCGCGTCGGGATTGGAGAGGCCATTCGGCAGGCCGAACGGTGTCGGCTGTAGAGCGTCAGATTTCGCGTTCCTGCTCATGCGGCGCGGCGTGCGCGCGGCCCTCGTCTTCGGCGCGTTTCAATTCTTCCGCCTCGTCGCCTTCGATCGCCTGTTCGGCGTCCTTCGCCGCTTTGTCGACCTTGCCGCTTTCGACGAATTTCCTCGTCGCCTCGTTATATTGTTTGGCGGCGGTGCGGCTGCCTTCGCCTTCGTTCTCCGGCTGTACGTCTTTCTGCGCGGTCATCGCGTTCTCCTGTCGCTTTCCGCAGCGACGGCTTCGCGCTAGCTGGCGCGCCGTTCATTGCGTTTGCGTGTTTCGGCGGCCTTCTTGGCGGACGCCGAGCGTTCTGCAGCAGGACGCGACGCGGAAGCTTCGCCGCCGATCTTGCCGCCCTTGCGCGCCGCCGGATTGCCCGTCTTGGCGCCGCGGCCGGACCCCGATTTCTTGCCGCCGCCGTCGTCCTTGTTGACGGTCGCCCAGGCGCGGCGCTCGGCTTCTTTCTCGGACACGCCGCGTTTCTCGTAGCCTTCCTCGATGTGCTCGGCCTTGCGTTTCTGCTTGTCGGTATAGGCCGACTTGTCTCCCTGCGGCATGGCTGATCTCCTTTTGCGCGCAATTGGGAATGAGCGACTAACCGCGCGCGACGCCGCAATGTTCCGGGCATTCGCGCAAACTTTGCAAAGGAGCCTAGAGAGCGTTCCAGAAGCGCATCGGCGCGCCTTGCGACGACGTTACGAGTTCGCCCTCCCACATGACCTTGGCGCCGCGCACAAAGGTCCCGACCGGCCAGCCAACGACGTCCTTGCCGTCATAGGGCGTCCAGCCGACGCGCGAGGCGATCCAGGAATTGCGGATCGTCTCGCGCCGCTTCATGTCGACGATGGTGAGATCGGCGTCGTAGCCCACCGCGGCGCGCCCCTTGCCGGCGATGCCGAAGAGCCGCGCCGGACCCGCGCTCGTCAGGTCGACGAAACGCTGCAGGGTCAATCGACCGGCGTTGACGTGATCGAGCAGCAGAGGAACGAGCGTCTGCACGCCTGTCATGCCCGACGGGCTATTGGGATAAGGCTTGGCCTTCTCTTCGAGCGTGTGGGGCGCATGGTCGGAGCCGAGCACGTCGACGACGCCTTGCGCGACGCCGCGCCAGAGCGCTTCGCGGTGGCGCGCCTCGCGCACCGGCGGATTCATCTGCGCCAGCGTGCCGATCCGCGCATAGTCGCTCGCGTCCATCGTCAAATGATGCGGGGTCACTTCGACGCTGGCGATGTCCTTATGTTCGGCGAGCAGCGCGATCTCTTCTTCGGTCGTCACGTGCAGCACATGCACGAGCGCGCCCTTGTCGCGCGCGATATGCATGAGCCGACGCGTCGCGCGCACCGCCGTCTCGACGTCGCGCCAGACCGGATGCGACGACGGATCGCCGGCGATGCGCAGGGACTTGCGCAGATTCAGCCGGTCTTCGTCTTCGCTGTGAAAGGCGGCGCGCCGGCGCGTATGCGACAGCACGTCGGCGACGCCGGCGTCGTCGGCGATGAGCAGCGAGCCGGTCGAGGAGCCCATGAACACTTTGATCCCGGCCGCGCCGGGAAGCCGCTCCAACTCGCTCAGATGCGCGGCGTTCTCATGCGTGCCGCCGACCCAGAAGGCGAAATCGCAATGCATGCGCCCGCTTGCGCGCGCCACCTTGTCGGCCAGCTCCGCTTCGCCCGTCGTCAGCGGATTGGTGTTGGGCATGTCGAAGACGCCGACGACGCCACCCAGAACCGCGCCGCGCGATCCCGATTCAAGGTCTTCCTTATGCGGCGCGCCGGGCTCGCGGAAATGCACCTGCGTGTCGATGACGCCGGGCAAAATATGCAGGCCGCGACAGTCGATCGTCTCACCGGCCGAGGCGCGAGACAGATCGCCGATCTCGGCGATCTTGCCGTCGCGAAGACCGACGTCGCGCGCGCCCTCGCCGTCCTGATTGACGAGCGCGCCGCCGGAGAAGATGACGTCGAAAACCTGCGGCATGAGTGGCGCCTCGCTTGCGATGTCGTCGCGGGGTGGAGTTTTGTTGCTAATGCGCCAAAGGCGCGCGAGACTCAAGCAGCTGGCGGCGGAGGCGGACGAGAGACATGACCACGGCGATCCTGCTCGATGACCGCGCCATCATCGAGGTTGCGGGCGAAGACGCGGGCAAGTTCCTGCATAATCTGGTGACCAACGACGTCGCCTCGCTCAAGCCCGGAGAGGCGCGCTACGCCGCGCTGCTGACGCCGCAGGGCAAGATTTTGTTTGATTTTCTGGTCTTTGCCGCGGGCGAAGGAGGCTATCTGCTCGACTGCCCGCTCGCTCTCGCCGCCGATCTCGAAAAACGTCTGAACATCTACAAGCTGCGTTCGAAAGTGACGGTGACGAACCGCAGCGGCGAATTTGACGCGATCGCTTTTCCCGACTCGACCGAAGCGCCGAAGGTCGAGGCCGTCGCCATCGCCGCCGATCCGCGCGGCCCGCTTGGATTCCGCGCCATCGCGGCAAAAGGCAAGATACCGACGGAGGACGGGCGGAGCGCCTACGAGGCCCGGCGCATCCATGCCGGCGTGCCGCTCGGCGGCGTCGATTTCGACTATGGCGCGACCTTTCCGCACGAAGCCAACATGGATTTGCTCGCGGGGATCGACTTCAAGAAGGGCTGCTATGTCGGGCAGGAAGTGGTGTCGCGGATGAAGCATCGCGGCCTGGTGCGCAAGCGGGTCACGAAATATCGCGCGCAAGGCGGCGCGCCCGCGCCGGGCGAAACGATCCGCGCCGGCGACGTTGAAATCGGCGTCACCGGCTCGCGCCTTCATGAA
The DNA here is from genome assembly GCF_051062815.1 of Methylocystis sp. Taxonomy (GTDB): domain Bacteria; phylum Pseudomonadota; class Alphaproteobacteria; order Rhizobiales; family Beijerinckiaceae; genus Methylocystis. The sequence goes on from NZ_JBPFDU010000049.1 coordinate 10,085, forward strand.
GAGGGTCTCGCCTTGATCCGTCTCGACCGTCTCGGCGACGCCTTGGCGGCAGGCGCGACGCCCATGGCGGCAGGCGCGGATTTGTCTTTTGAGACCCCAGATAAGCCGCCGCCATAAAGATGCGACGGAAGCCGGTTCAGTGCAGCGAATGAGGCGCCATCACGCTTTCCCGAGCTTGGTCTTCTCGGATGCTTTCCTGCGGAGGGAGTGTGCGTACCAGCCTGCGCCGAGAGCCAGCGCCACGCCGGTGGCGATGGCGACTGCGGTCCAATCGCGCAGAAACTCTTGGCCGACCGAGAAGGTGAAACGTGCGTTGTATTCCTTGCGGCCATCCGGGCTCCGCGCCCGCACCAGGGCGACGAAGTCTCCCTTTCGCTTAAAGTCGTGGTCGAGCTGGATGACCCCGCTCCGGAACTGCGCGGGCGGGAGATAGGCTTCGTTCGGCGCCGCGTCTTCGTCCCCCTTCGGATCCGCCTCGACGATGCGGATCTCCACCGTCATGTCCCGCAACTCGTCCTGCAACGTGTCGATCACCATCGTCGTCGGACCCGTTTCGGGAATGTCCTCGCAGAACTGGCTTCTAGATTGCGTCGGCTGGTAGAAGCTGAAGGTAATGACGTCCGGCCCCATCTGAGCCGAGCATTCCCGAACTTTCTGGAACGCCTTGGCGGAATCCCTGCGCACCGCTTGCGCGTCCGCGCCGGCGATCAAGCCGATCGCCGCGAGGAGAATGAAGAAGAGCCTAATTCTGAACATGTCTCCGCCCGGCTTCGACAGCGTGTTTCGAAAATCGAGAATGCCGCATTTTTGGGCCTGCCGTCCATCGCCTCCCGCCGCGGAAGGCGACGAGAGGCGATAAAATGAATTCGATCCTGGGAGATTTTCGCATTCCTCCCGCGCCGCGCCGTCGTTCGTCAGGAGGTCCGAACGCCGCCGCGGCGCGAGCATCTTGAGCCTTACGCGCCCGTCAGCAGTTCGACGCCTTCTTTGCCGATGACGCGATGGATGTTCAGCAGGAGCTGGACCACGACTCCGAACACGCCGAGCGCCATCCAGCCGAAGAACACGAAGCCCCAATGCAGCGGCGCAACGAACAGCTCCTCCATGAACCAGAAGGTGTGGCCCCATTCGTTCAGGCCAACGTTCGGAATAATCATGAAGGGTCCGATCGAGACGATCAGATAGGCAATCGAATAGCCCTTCGCGAAGTAGGGAATTCGCGTCTTCGCATGGAAGTAGCGACCGATCGCCAGAATCGAATAGATCGGGTAACTCATATAGAACATCGATGATGTGCGACGGCGTGAAGTCCGTGTCGCGTATCACCGTCATGTGCCAGGTGCCGTCCTGCTCCGTGAAGAAGGACGCGCCCCAATAGATCGCCGCCGCATAGACCACGAGCCATGCGGCATTATCCACGATGGCCTTCATTTCCTGCCGCGGCGTGACGGTCGACATGTCGCGAACGCGCGTCTTCCAGAGCCAGCCGGCGAGGCCGAATCGGACAGCGACAGCGCTGTTTCACAGGGAGGCTCCGACCTGGACGCAAGGCGGGCGTTTTGCAGTGATGCTGCGCCCGAGCGCTTAAGTGACGCGCCAATTATTTTTGGCGCGCTTGGACCCATCTCCGGTAGGCGCTTGGCGTCATACCTGAATATCGAGAAAACGCGCGACGAAAACTGGCTTCGTCAGCATAGCCAGCGCTCGCCGCCAAGCGCTTCACGGTGTGCGCCGTCGTTTCGAGCTGGGTTCTCGCGGCTTCGAAACGAATCCGTTCGATGAAGTGCTTCGGCGTCTCGCCTGATGCGCGCTGGAGATAGCGGTGCAGTGTTCGAACCGAAGCGCCGAGCGCACGCGCGAGGCCTAGCACGGTCAGGAGCGTCGCCCGCCTGCCGAATAATGTGTTCAGCCTTCAATAGAAACGGATCGGACGCAGCCAAATGACCAAGTGGAACGTAGTTAAATTGCGTTGACGGGACCGTGTCGACGACCGTGAAGTCGGCGGCGACCTTGGCGGCGGAAGCGCCATAAAACGTACGTATCACATGAAGACAAAGGTCTATCCACGACAGAGGGCCTCCAGCCGTGACGACGCGGCTATCCTCGATCAGTGAAGCGCCCCACAGAGCGTCGGCGCGTGGATACCGATCTCTCAATTCATCGTGTCGCCACCAGGTTGTCGTGCAGCGTCGACCATCGAGGAGGCCCGCTTCGCCAAGCAAAAATACGCCGCTGCACGAGCCGCATACCAGTGCGCCGAGCGCATGTTGGCGCCGCAACCATGCGGCCGCAGCGTCGATCGACGCTCTGCCGAGGAAGCGATCACCGTCGTCACAAAGGTAGCCAGGAACAATGACGGCGCTCGCTGGGATCGCTGTAATGCTCCTGTCCACTTCCAGTCGACGACCGCTACTGTCCTGGATTGGCTGTCCATCAAAACTTGCGGTGGAGACGCTGATCGGCTCGCGATTTTCGTCCTTGGAAATCGTAAGCCAACTTAACTTCAGCATGTCCACGGCGCCGATCAAACCGGCGCCCAGGCAGCCGTCGTAACCGAGGACGATAACTTCCATGGTCGAGCCCGTTGCAGCCCGAAGCTGCGCCAGCGGCCCGTCCCTCCTCAGCGGCAGTTACTGCGGACGAGTTCAGGGGCGGCCGGGAGTTTATCGGCGAGAACGTCTATCTTCTCGATCGACGGCGGTTTGGCAAGGAGCTCCGGCGCTTTCGCCATCAGCGCTTTCGCGACCTCGCCGGAAAGATGCGCCGCGCGGCCCTCTTCGTCGGGAAAAACGTCGAAGATGGCGAAGGTGGAGGGCCCTGTGCGAACCGCAAACCAAGCGGTCGTGTCGGGCTCGGCCTCGACCAGTTCCAAAGCGCCGATTAAAAACTGCGCCAGCTGCATTTCTTTTCCGGGTTGCGCCTCCAGCGTCACAAACAATCCAACCTTGGTCATCGCCTTACTCCCGCTGGTTGCGCGCCTCTTTGCCGCCCAAACGCTTGTAGGCGACAAAAAACTCTCTGAAGGAAAAAGCCGTAATCAATCCCGCCGTCGCGAGACTGGCGGCGAGGAGAAAGCTGTTGCCGCCCACGCCCGCCGATTCATCGGCGATCGCATCGCTTGCGACGTAATAGGCGCATGCCCAGACGACGACGATCCAGATCAAGACGCCCGCCGCATACAAGGCGTCAACATTGATCCACTGGCTTCTGGCGTGTTGTTGTGACGCTTTGACCATCGCAACCTCCGCAGATGAAAGACGGGAACTGGCGTGGCGCCATCCTGTGTTTCAACGCCTTTCGGCGCAGCACGCCAGTTCTGCCAAAAACGGTGCAGAATGCGCCACTGCGAACTCGGGTCTGGAGCTAGGGTTTGAATTCTTTCGAGATATTGCAGCCCGGGAGGAGGCCTACGAAGGATGGAGCCTATTCTCTGGCGTCACTGCAATTCAGCGCTGTCAAAATTCCTTGAATTAATGGCTCTGCTGTCGCAGAGCGCTAAAACGCAAAAAAGCCCGCGCGAAGCGGGCTTTCAAAGACCGACGAAGCAGCAAGGATCAGCGAACCAAAGTATCCAGCGCGACGTCCATAGCGCGGACGAGCGCCATATTGCCGAAGAGAATCACCGCAATCGCGAGCGCGACGTAAAGCACGTCGGTCACCGCAAGATGTCCAGCCGTATGCTCGGCGAGGTCCCGTTCAGTCGGCTGCACGTCCATCTTATCTTCCTTCCAGCGTAAAAATATATCGTACTGGTGGCTTTTCGCACAAAGCCCGCCTGCTTAATGTGCGGAAACACACAAGTGATGCTCAACGCTTCAGCCGCCGATTGGTTGCCTTAATAAACCCACAAAGATTGAAATTTTGTGACATTCGACCTCAAACTTCACGGCCAAGCGATACGCGTCCGCGACACGCTGCGACGCGGCCCGGCTTTCGTTTCGGCGGAAAAGCTCTATAAGTTCAGGGCTCGAACCGGCTGCAGGCTCATGCTTAGAACGGCCGGGCAAGGGTGGACAGCGCCTCAGAGCGAAAGTAAGGGAAGGGCCACACGTGAGCGGAAGCCTGAACATCAGCGGCCGCACGACCGAAAGCGTCAACGCTCTCGCGGGCGCGCTGGTCGACCGTCTCGTCGCCGGCGCGGCGAAATATCGGATCGCCGTCGAGCGCGGCAGTCTCGGCGAATTGCTGATCGACGCCGGCGCCAAGGTCCCGGGCGGCATTGAGGCGGGCCTGCTGCTGACCGAGATTTGCATGGGCGGACTTGGGCGCGTCACCCTCTCACACGCGCCGGCCGCGCCCAAATGGCCGTTTTGGCTGACCGTGACCAGCGCCGATCCCGTCGTCGCCTGTCTCGCCAGCCAATACGCCGGCTGGAGCCTGAGCCACGAAAAATTCTTCGCTCTCGGGTCGGGGCCAGGGCGCGCCCAGGCGCGGGCCGAAAAGCTGTTCGACGAACTGTCGTATCGCGATCTCGCCGACCGCGTCACCATCGTCCTCGAAAGCGGCTCTCCGCCGCCCAAGGAGGTCGTCGAGAAGGTCGCCTCGCGCTCGGGCGTGACGCCGGACAAAGTCGCCTTCATTTATGCGCCGACGCAGTCGCTCGCCGGCGGCGTTCAGGTGGTCGGCCGGGTGCTCGAAGTCGCCTTGCACAAGGCGCATGAGCTGCATTTTCCGCTCGACGACATTATCGACGGCGTCGCGACGGCGCCGCTCTCGCCGCCCCACCCCGACTTCGTGCAGGCGATGGGCCGCACCAATGACGCGATCATTTACGCCGGGCGCGCGCATCTTTTCGTGAAAGGCTCGGCGGCCGCCGCCAAGGAGCTGGCCGAGAAGCTGCCGAGCGACACCTCGCGCGACTATGGCCGGCCGTTCGCTGAAATCTTCAAGGCGTATAAGGGCGACTTCTATAAGATCGACGGGAGCCTGTTTTCGCCGGCCGAAGCGCTGGTGACGGCGGTCGAGACCGGCGAAACCTTCCGCGCCGGCGAGATCAATCTGGCGCTGCTGGATAAATCGTTTGGCGGGTGATCGCCGGGGCGTTGTTTGACTGCGTTCGACCTGCTCGATAGATCCGGACCCCTTGCTCCTCTCAGCCAGGATAGAGGGCCGCCGCCGCGCGTGGCGGTCTTCACCGACAAGCTCGACTGGCATGTGATCCGCACGCTCCGCGCCTTGCGCAGGCAGGGCGCAACGGCCGTCGCGGTGCGGCTCTCCGCCTGCAAGATCGAGACGGGCCGCGCCCAGGGCCTCATCATCCCCGGATTTCGCGATCCGCCCGATCTTGTCATCGTTCGCGCCATCGGCGACGGGTCGCTTGAAGCGATCACCATGCGGCTCGGGGTCCTGCACGCCCTGGAGGCGCTCGGCGTCCCTGTCGTCAACAGCGCGCGCGCGATCGAACGCTGCACCGATAAGTCCATGGCGAGCTTTCTTCTGGCGCAGGCCGGATTGCCCGCGCCTGAGACTTTCGCCGCGCAGAGTCTCGCGCAGGCGCGCGCCATTGCGCGGCGTGAATGCGCCAAGGGTCCACTCGTGATGAAGCCGCTCTTCGGGGCGCAGGGCTGGGGACTGCGATTGATCGAGCGCGAAGGCGATTTGCCGTCGCTTCAGGACGCGCGCGGCGTGTTCTATCTGCAGCGCTTCGTCGGTCCGGCGCGGCCGCCATTCGAAGATATGCGCATTCTCGTTTCAGGCGGCGAAACCATCGCCGCCATGCGCCGGCGCTCGAGCCATTGGATCACCAATGTGCGGCAGGGCGCGAAGCCGCTCGCCGTCGAGCCGTCGGCGCGGGAGGCGGAAATCGCCGTCGGCGCCGCCAGCGCGCTCGGCGTCGAGTTCGCGGGCGTCGACATCATCAATGACGACCGCGGCGCGCCACTTATTCTTGAGGTCAACAGCATGGCGGGCTGGAGCGGACTGCAGCGGGTGACGCCCTTCTCAATCGCCGACAGAGTCGCCGCCGACGCGCTCGCGCAGATGACGCGCGCGCGACTTCGCGGCTGACGTGGCGACGTTCGCGGCCAACCCCCAAGAGATCGCGGCCGCCTTCATCGCCGCCTGCGAAGCGGAGCTGCAGGCGCCCAAGCCCGGCAACGTCCATGTTTTCGCCGACGGCCATGGCATGACCACGGCGGATTTCCTCGCCAGCGCCGAGGCCGCCGCCCCCTTCATCAGCGCGGAGCGATCGACCGTCGGCGCCCGCATCGCCGGCGCGATCGAGGCGACGCGGGCGCGGGTCGGACAGAACACCAATCTCGGCATCGTCCTGCTCTGCGCGCCGCTGGCGCAGGCCGCCGCGACGGCGCAAAGCGCCGATCTGCGCCGGGAGACCGGGCGCGTCCTGCAGGGTCTCGACATAAACGACGCCGACGCCGCGTTTCGCGCCATCGCCCTCGCGCGACCGGCGGGACTTGGAGATGCGCCGCAGCACGACGTCCATGCGCCGGCGCAAACGACTCTCCTCGAAGCGATGCGCGCCGCCGCCGACCGCGACCGCATCGCCTGGCAATACGCCAATGGCTTCGCCGATATTTTCGATCTTGGCCTTACGACGCTCGGGGAGGCGCGCGCGCGAAGCGCCGATGCGGCGCTTGGAACGCTCGCCGTCTATGCGGCCTTTCTCGCGGCTTTTCCGGACAGCCATATTGCGCGCAAACATGGGGCCGCCGCCGAGGCGGTCCGCGGCGAGGCGGCGCGTTTTGAAAAGAGTCTCAAGAACGCCAAAAGCCGCGAGGCGGCGTTCGAACTGGCGTTGGACTTCGATCGCGCGCTGAAGCAGCGCGGGTTGAATCCCGGCACAAGCGCCGATCTGACCGTCGCGGTTCTTTTCGCCGATTATCTTGGGGCCATCTTGGCAAGGCCGCGCAAAAATGGTTGAGTCCGCCGCGCGCGGGATGGACTCGCGGCTATCTGACCACCGGTCCGATCGGGCTTTTTTCGCTCGGCGCCGAAGAGGGGATAGAGGCGCTCGGGACCGAATGGCGCGCGCGATCATGAGGAATTCTGGGAGGAACACATGGCTTTAATCAACAAGATGCTGGTCGGCGAGTCGCTGGTTGGCGACGGCAATGAAGTTGCGCATATCGACCTGATCATGGGTCCGCGCGGCTCGGCGGCCGAACTCGCCTTCGCCAATGCGCTCGTCAACAACAAGGACGGCTTCACGACGCTGCTCGCCGTCGTCGCGCCGAACCTGCTGTGCAAGCCCAACACGATCCTCTTCAACAAGGTGACGATCAAGGGCGCCAAGCAGGCCGTGCAGATGTTCGGCCCGGCGCAGCATGGCGTCGCCAAGGCGGTCGCGGATTCGGTCGCCGAGGGCGTGATCCCGATGGATGAGGCCGACGACATCTTCATTGCGGTCGGCGTGTTCATTCACTGGGACGCTTCGGACGAC
>NZ_JBPFDU010000050.1:0-28401 GCF_051062815.1 Methylocystis sp.
GCCGGTCAAGCCCTTTTGGCTGCGCTCGGTGACGACCGTCCTCGTCATCGCGGCGCATGTCATGGTCTTCGGCATACTCGCCTATTCGGCGAAGCCAACGGCCGTATCGCTCGACTCTGTCAGCATGGACCTCGTGCCGGAAGGCGACTTCTTCGAGCAGGAGGAAGTCGCGGAGGCCGACGACACGCCGCCGCCTGAAGCGGTCGAGGAGCCTGACATCGCGCTTCCGCCGCCGGTGGTGATGGCGCCCGACGCCGTGCCCTTGCCGGCCAAGAAGGAAGACGTCGACAAGGTCAAGAAGAAGGTCGAGGAGCAACAGGTCCAGCGCGCGCAGCAACGTCAGGAGGCGCAGGCGCGTCGACGCTACGGCGCGCCTGAGGGACAGGCCGGGAATTCGGGCGCATCGCAGGCGACCTGTCTTGCGCACATCGCCGCGGCGCTTCGCCGGCATACGCCAGGCAACACCAGCCTTGGTCCCGGCAGGGCCAGCGTGACGTTCCACGTCAATCCGGGCGGCGGAATCTCGGGGATCTCCGCCTCTGGATCGAGTCCGGCGCATGCGGCGCTCGCGCGGCGGATCGTGTCCTCCGCGCGCGGACCAGGCATGTGCGGCTCGGCCTTCGTGAGCCAGGCTTTCGCCTTCCATTGATACGAACGGCGGCGGACGCTCGCGCCCGCCGCCTGAGATCGTTCCGGATATTGGGGGTCTGATGAAGCTCGCGCGATTGCTTACCATCGCCGCGGCGCTCGCCGCTTGCGGCGCGCATGCCGAGGACGCGAAGCCCGCGCCCACGGCGCCCGCGCCGGCACGAACCGCAGCGCCAACGCAGAGCGCTACGCCGGCGCGCGCCGCAGCGCCAAAGCTCGCCACGCCCGCGACGGCGCAAGGAGCGGCCGCGCCTTCCGCCGCTCCGGCGATGTCAGAGAGCAAGTTCCTTGGCGCGCTCTATACGGCGATCGCCAAGCGAACGCCCGCGGAAAGTCCCGCCGGCGACGGCGAGGTGACGGCCAGCTTTCACGTCAACGCGCAGGGCAAGATCGACAAGGTGACGATCGACAAGACGACAAGTCCAGCGCTTTCAGAAACGGTGAAGAAGATCCTGTCGAGCGTCGAAGCGCCGCCGCCGCCGGGCGGATCGATGGACGTAGAACAAACTTTCAAGTTCCGCGGCACGCCAAAATGAGACCGAACGTTGCGGCGTTCCGGCTTCCGGTCCATCGCCAAATGATTTATGCGCGTAAGGCCCGCGCATTTTTTAAAAGGAGGAGAATATGCCGCACATTTTTCGACTGACATGGACTCTTGCGGTGCTTGTCAGCGCCAGCGGACTCTGCTTGCCGGCGCTGGCGCAGGACGACAAGCCGGAAGCGGCGCGCGAAGAAAAAACTGAAGCGAAACCCGCGGAGACGACCGAAGCTAAGCCAGCAGAGAAGACGGACGCGAAACACGAGGAAAAGAAGGAGAAACGCGCCGAAAAGCCGACCGCGAAACAAACGGCCGATCACGGCGCCTATCTGCGCAAGCTCGGACAGTTGATCCGGGCGCGCTCGCCGGGGATGACCAATCTCGGCGAGGGGAAAGCGGTCGTGCATTTTCACCTTGGGGCTTCCGGCGCGACGGATAGCGTCAGCGTCATTTCGGCGACGACGCCGCGTCACGGCGAGTTGGCGCGTTCGATCGTCTCGGGTCTGCGCGCGCCGCCGCCGCCCGGCGGCTCCTATCAGGGCGTGCAGAGCTTTAGATTTCACTAGGGCCTTCTGCGTTTAGGTTGACGCACATCCGGCGGCTTTGATGTAGTTGGCGCATTCGGCTGGCGTGTAGGTGGAGAGGATTTGGGCTATACGTCTGCGATTAAGTGGAGTGATCGCGCTTCGGCTTCGCGCAGGAGGGTCTTGAGCTTGGCGAAGACCTGCTCGATCGGATTGAGATCGGGCGAGTATTTGGGAAGGAAAAGCAAGCGCGCGCCTACGGCTCGGATGGCTTCTCTAACGGACTTGCCTTTGTGCGAGCCGAGATTGTCGAGGATGACGATATCGCCTTTGCCAAGCGTCGGGGCGAGAAACTGCTCGACATAAGCGAGGAAATGCTCGCCGTTGATCGGGCCATCGAACAGGCATGGCGCATCGATCCGGTCATGCCGCAGCGCCGCCAGAAAGGTTGCTGTCTTCCAACGCCCCGTGCGGGATTTTGGCCACCAGCCGCGCACCGCGCCGCGTCCAGCCGCAACTTCGCGTCATGTTGGTCTTGGCCCATGTCTCGTCGATTGAAGACGAGGCGGGCGGGATCAATCCGCCCCTGATATTTGCGCCATCGCATGCGGTGGCGGCTTATGTCGGGGCGATCCTGCTCGCGCGCGACCAGCGTCTTTTTTTAAATGTGATCCCCTCGCGCTCGACCGCGTCTATCACCCAGTCCCGCAAGTCCTGCGAATAGGATTTTCCCATCCATGCTGGCCTCCAGCCCAGTCAGCATGGTGAATCAAAAATCCGCTGATTTGGGGAGCCCCAAATCGATTCCAATCAAACGCAGGACGCTCTAGCTGTGTCACGCCGCGCGCATAATCGCGCGCGCCGTCACTTCGCCAGAGCGCCTCAGTCGCCTCAGGGCGCGATAAAAACAGGGTCGAAACCGCGCTCCAAGCTCCGGATTCGCGATGACGTTTTCATTGCCCGGCAAGCTTGGGGCAATGCGCGCGAGAAAGGCACTGCCAAGACCTCGCACGCGATCACGCTATTGATCGCGTGGCGGCTCATGGATAATCTCGAACAGCTTCCGGATTCGAATGACATGCATCTCGCGCTGGCTCTGTGTCCGCTCGACGTATCTCCATTTGATTTTTCGGCATTGCGGTATGCGGAGACCGCCATCCCCACGCGCAAAAATAACCTCGGCGTTCGCTGTCAACGATTTCTGCCTACTCAAGCGGAGCCGCTCGAAGTCGTCGAGATCGGCGGCGCCGTCTATCATCCGCCATGCGAGGCCGTCGCGCGACAGCTTGCGCCAAGTCAGTCCGTGGTCAGGGCAGGGAACGACTTCCGGAGAGCCTTTATCGTCGTGTCAGGCGGCCAAGCCCGGCTCAGTCTTGGAGGCAGCGTAAGGAGGACTATGTCCTTGCCATGAGTCGGCTTAGCCCGGCGCTATGAGCGCCGGCCCTCGTCAACCCGGCGCTCAACGCCGCCTGTTGCGCTCGCATTCAAACGTGACGCGGAGCGAGCGCAACCGCTTCGCCATTGCGGCGTGCCGCGGAGCCCAACGCATACAGCGCCCCGAGGCCAGCGAAAACACAGGCGTTTATGAGGAAGATTCGCGGGAGCGTCGCAAGTAGCGAGTCGAAATGGCCAACGCTCGAGACCATCGCCACGCCAAAGCCGAAGATCAAGCCCTTGTAGACGACGAAGGCGGCCACGAAGGCCGCGCCCGCGCCCACAAGCCCCTTCATGCGCCGCGTGGCCAGCCCGGCGGCTTCGCAAGACAGCAAGGTGATGACGCCCATCGCGACGCCCCAAGTCAGGGCGACGTCGGTCATGTGGTGATGCAGGGACGCGAAGGCGATGGTCTGGCTCGCCAGCCAGACGCCGCCACTCAGAAGGAGGGCATCACGCCGATCGAGAGTCAATGCGGCAACCGCCGCGAACGCCGCCAACGGAAAGCCGCAATGGAACGCGGGACTCAAGAGGACGCTGGCGACGATCAGCGAGCCAATCCATAGCGAACGAGGCCAGGGAGATGAGGCGAAAAACGATGCGGTTGTCATGACAAGTCTCCTCTATGTGAAGCCAGCGGGGGAGCGGCGCTTGCCCGCTGGTTTTTTCGCCTTCGTATTGCGCGCGAGGACGAAAAGGGGACCGACGATCGTCTCCGCGACCGCCGGGCTGAACGTGAAGCGGTCAGGACGGACGGCCCCAGTCCGCTGAGCGATCGACGGGATCGGGGTCGTGGAGACCGAGCCATCGCGCCCGCAATTTGTCCCACAACGCGAGACGCGACCATTCTGGCTCCTTGACGCGCCTGTCGCTTTCCGGATCGAGGAAGGGATTGGGCAGCAGCACGGTGATCTGCTGCTCGCCCGCGCCGTTGAACAAGCGCAGCCCCCAGGACATCGGAACGCATGTGCGGCCGAAGCGGCGGTAAAGTTCGGCCCGCGCGGTGCGCCGATGGCGGGCGAGTTCCGGCGACGTCGGCGCGCGCGGCGGACCCTTGTGCTCGCCGATGCAGATATGAAAATGCGGGACGCCGAAGGCGATCGTCAGATAGCCGTCGAACACGGAGACGCGGCTCGGCGGCTCGTCGGCCTTGAATTCGAAGGCGGCCCCCTGGATGAGAGGGCCGAAAGTAATTTCCCGCCAGTGATTTTCGAACAGATCGCGGAAAAGCTCCTCAAGGCTCCTCTCGTCCACCGGCAAGGGAAATATGTCGAGCGGCGTTCCATCCGCGTCCAGGATCCGTCGTGGCCGCGTTCCAGTGATGACTGACATATCTTTCTCCATTGCAGGCCTCGCGTCTCTCACCTTGTGACCTTCTTACGCCGAGCGCGGTCGGCGCGTCGTTGTGCAGTTCGGCGAAGGACGTTCGTCACGAAAAAGTAGCGAAGCGCTGTTGGTTAAGACGGCCGCGCCGATCCGATTTTCGTCAATCGTCGCCCGCGATGACGTAGCGCGGCACCGCGCCACGCGTTTCTTCCACCAGATATAAACGCCGGTGACGGATAGCATCACAATGACGAGGCCGAGCGCGCAAACGAAAATGCGATAGGGCAGGCCGAACACATTGGCCATGTGCAGTTCCACGAGCCAGGTCGTGATCGTATTGCCGGCGTGCCGGCCAGTTGGCAGACGAACCGCGCGCAATTCGCCAGTATAGGCGTCGAATGCGATCGACGTGCGGCCAAAATTGTCGCCGATGTCGTGGCTCGAGCGAACGCCGTAGAAATAGAGATCGCTTTTGCGCTGGATGCTAAGCCTCATCGGTCGCTCGACCGAAAAGCCATGTGCGAGCGCTTGCTCCCCCATGAGTCTTTCGCCAATGGCCTGCGCTTCCTCCCAACCAACCGGCGCTCGACCCCCGGCTGGGTTGCCGCCCTTTGTGGTCCCAGAGTAAGGCGGCTCATAATCGAAGACGAGCTGCATCGTGCGCGTGTAGAAGCCGTTCAAATCAAAATGGACGCTGGACCAGGCGAAGAGCAGCAATATTGCAAAGAGCCAAAGTCCGAAGGCGCGATGCAGATCGAAGTTGACGCGATAGAATGAGCTCGAAAACTTGATCAGCCAAGCGGGTCGCCATCGCGAAAGATAGCCGCGCCTATTCGGCGGACTGGGAAGAGGCAGCGTGAGATAAACGCCAACGAAGCAATCGATCGTCCATACGAGCGCGACGATTCCAAGAATCCACGCGCCTACTTCGCCCATGGCGAGGGAATAATGCAGGCGGTCGATAAAGGGCATAACATTTGCCAGCGTCGTCGGCAGCCCGTCTCGATCAAAGCGCCCCAATTCCTGGCCGGTGACGGGGTCGAGCAGGAGTCGATTGAAATTGAACGCGGGCGCGCCGGGTCGCGCCTCCATGCGGATTATCGCCGTGCCGTCAACGCTCAGATCGACAGAGGTGGCGAGGGCATCTGGAACCAGAGCCTCGGCGCTCCGCAGGAGCGCCGCAGGGGCGAGTTGTATCCCTGCATGTGGACCCGGGTAGAGATTTGGCGTCAGCCAATGATTCAACTCGTGACCAAAAGCGAGCAGGCTACCGGTTAGTCCGACGAGGATCAGAAACCCCGCCATGCTCAGACCAGCCCACCGATGCAGCGACACCCAGAAGCTTCGGGTCATCGTGTTCTCTCCATACTCTTCAGCATCGAAGAAGGACCTTCCGGGGATTTCCCGTTATGGAGGCCGCGTCGGGCATCTGCTGCGCTCAATAGTCGTACCGCAGCTCGGCGAAGAAGGTCCGCTGCGGATAAGGGGAAAAGAGCCATTGTTTGTAACGGCCGATGTTGTTGATGCCGACGACTCCGGTCCAATTCGGCGCGAATTTGTAGGTGACTCGGGCGTCGAGGATGAGATATCGGCTCGCACCGCCCCAGGTTTCATGATTGACGTCGAAATTATCGAGCTGAAAATAGGATGACGATCGGTACCTCAGCCCTGCCGATAAGGTCAGCGTGTCGGTCGGATGATAGGTTCCGACGATCTTGGCCCGCCATCTCGGCATCAGCGGAACATCTTTGTTTACAGACAAAGGGAACTTGGAATTCGCCACGATCTGCGTATCGATGTATGTCGCGTTTGCGTCGATGTCGAAGCCATCGAACAGCACGTCCTTCAAACCGATGGCGCCTTCGACGCCATTGAAGCGCATTTTCTGTACGTTCTGAGAGCTGGAGACATTGGGCACAACTGTGACATCGGTCTGGAAAGTGATCGCGTCCCACCTGTCCTCGTGGAACAAGGCGAGATGCGCAGCGTGCTTGCCAAAGTTGTATTCGGCCGAGAGTTCGTAGGAATCGACTTGCTCGGGCTTTAGGTCTGGATTGTTGATGAGAATGCCAGTCGGGCGGGTGATCCGCTGAAACAGTTCGGTCACGCCCGGAAAACGATGGGCCTTGCCGTAGGAGGCGCGCAAAAGTAATTCGCGCATTGCCTGATAGGCCAGTGAGGACTTGGGTGAAAAGGCGGAAGCCACCCGTTCGTCATAATTCTTGGTTGTGCCGAGCTTGTTTTCGTTGGCGCCCTCGAAGGCGCGCCAAAACTCCTGGCGCCCCCCGACGGTGAGTTTCCAATCTGGAAACAATGACCAGACATCCTGAACATAGAGGCCCTCGGTTTGTGTCTTGCCGACAGATCTTGAGGCCTGCTCGTATGACCATGACGACCACCACACGGGAGTATTTTGCTGATATTGCTTTAAAGCATACTGATCGAAGTGCCCCCCGAACGAGATTTCATGGAGACCAAGGACATTCTGCTCCGGACGCCAAATCGCCCGCATATCCATTGTTTTCCAGCCGGTCCCACTGATCTCCCGCGTCTGGCCTGACGTATTGACCCCGAACCTCTGCGCGGTGACGCCCACGTCTCTGAGAATGTCATAAGAGCTTCCGACAATATCGAAGTCGAAAACGCCGCCGGTCTCGGTCTTCAGCTCGGCTCCTTGCATCAGGTGCAAATACTCAACGCTGCCTGGATTGAGGCCTGAAAGAGGATAGTTGATCCCATGAAAATTGATCACGCCATTGCGCGTATTGAAGACGGGGACTCCCGCAACGTTGTTGATATAGCTCTGCGCGGTAAAATCGTCCGCAAGATGCAGCAGGCCGAGGGTGTACGATGCGCGGGCGCGCGGCCCGAAATCATAGGCGAGTTTCAGTTTGCCGGTGTTTTGCTCGGTGACCTGAATTGGCCCAGCGCCGAACACCCCGCGCAGTAAGCCTTGGCGGTCGCGGTCGAAGAACCCGCCGAAAACCGGCGTTCCCGCTGTGGCGCGCGGCGTGACGGCGCTCGAAAAGAAAATCGGCTGAGCGTGCGTAAGCAGACGATCGTAACCGGCGCGCCAGGAAAAATCGTTGATTCGATCGCCGATCGAAATGCTACCTGTATATCCCGGATTGGTTTGATGAGTGTCGTACTGATCGTAGGGCGAAAGAAGCCCTTGCAGCTTGGCGTGGAGTTCAAATTTTTCGGGCGTCTTGGTGGTGAAGGTGACGATCCCGCCGATCGCATTGCCGGGATAGAGCGCGGAGTAAGGACCGTAGATGACGTCGACTCGGCTAATCTCTTCCGGCATGACCATCTGAAATCGCGGTGTAAACGAACTGTTGCCGAGCAAAGCCGACAGCAGGATTCCGTCCGCGTAAACCAGATTGTGCATGGGCTGGAAGGGCCCGGTCGTGCGGCCCTGGATGTCCTGAAAACGATCGCCGGGGAATTTTTCGACGATTTCGATGCTGGGAAGATATCGAAGCGTTTCCACGGCGTTGGAGGCGTTGACCTGCTCGGTGATTTGCTTCGCGGTGATGGTCTGGACGACGGCTGGAATATTGTCGGGAATGGCCTTCGCGAACGGCTTCTCGGGCGGGCGCACCTGCTGGACGAGCGCCGTCGCGGCCGCGACGGGCGAAAGGGCTGGCGCGGGATTCACGGGGCGAGGCGCGGAGGCGCGAACTGCGCCGCGCCTGGCGCCCGCGCCAACATCGATCGTAGGCAAGGCCTGTTGCGCCAGAGCAGATGTGGAGGAGACAAAAAGAGTGAACACGCCGGCGGACACGCCGATAGCGGAAGGGCGGAACATGTGAGCATGGACTCGCAGCAACGTGGGCCGTCACTGCGAAAGGTCTATGCCGTCAATCGGCGTTCAACGCGCCTTGCGACAGAATTCGACCGCCTCGGTGCACCCCGCCCGACGCTTTCGCGCGTGACCACGAATGACGGCAGGTCTCCTGGCTCACGGGTCATCGCTTTGGACCGCCTTCCCAGGGAGCGTTTGTTCCCCAGTGGCTTTTTGGTCCTAAAGCTCGCCGCTTACAGTTGCGGGGGCAGCCGCGGAATCGCACGCATGCGCGTACTCACCGCATTCCCTTTTGATCCCCGAAGGGAACCATCACCGCCGATAAATAGGTAAACTGGAGAATGAGTCAAGGCGACATGCTCTGTATGGGCGCTTGCCGTCAATCTGGTGTGAAAAACGCCCCGCCAACAGATCCACGGTCAGGGCCGCCCGAAGATCCGTTGCAGAATGTGTCCGCACGTCAACAGGTCTGACGTCGGCGACGACGATCCAAGCCCGGCGAGACATTGAGACCTTATTGACGCTAGCGGCAGGGTCTGATGTAACTTCACCGCATGGGGAAGCGATCTCCCCACGAGGCGACATGCCCAAGAATCGCGTCCGGTTTTTCACCAGGGGCGCGCCATGTAGTCAATCAACGCCATCTCTTCCGATAAGCTCGCGCGCCTCATCGGCGTTCCACATTGTCCTGCGCTCATCGATGTGCGGACCGACGGGGAATGGGAAAGCGATCCACGCTTCGTTCCCGGGGCAGCGCGACGCCCTCACGCTTCTGTTACCGAATGGGCCGGCGAAATTGCCGGCCGCGCTGCCATCGTCATTGATCAGAAAGGCGACGATCTCGGCGAAGGCGTTGCCGCCTGGCTGCGGCATGCCGGCGCCGATTCAGCCGAGGTGCTGATCGGAGGACATGTCGCCTGGGCGCAATCGAACGGGCCGCTCGTGCCAGAGGCTAATTTGCCGCCGCGCGACGCACTGGGGCGCACCGTATGGGTCACGCGCGCGCCCAAAGGTTGATCGGATCGCCTGTCCCTGGCTGATCCGTCGTTTCGTCGATCACGAGCTCGGTTGCTGGAGCCTCTGGGCCTTCTATCGACGCGTCTGCGGCGCACTTGGCCATCCGACTTGGCGCGCTGCGCGTTTCCACACTGCAGGCGAGATTTGTAATCTCCTGTATGCTGCGGGGCTGGAAGTGGTCGAGGCGCGAGGAGTTGTGCATTATCCGCCGTGCGGGGTCGCCGCCAAACTCTTTGCGCCTCTCGATCTATGGCTCGGTCGGTCGACGGCCTTAGGACCAGCCTTTATCGCCGTGTCGGCAACGAAGCCTCCGAAAACGAACACGGGAGACCAATAGGACGATGATATTCAACGCCGCGCTCGACGTGCCCTCGCAAGAGTTTCGCAGCCTGCCACCGCCGGCCGTCTCGAAACCCGGTGACGACAGATGAGCCGCCTCATATCGGCAAGCTGGGCACGACGATGAAATAGGCGTTCAGCATGTAGAGGCCGGCGAGGATCAGCAGAACGCCGCCAATAGCTTCGATGGCCTTGTGGAGTCTTTGCAATCGAGAAAGGCTTTCCAGCCAGCCGACGGCGAGACCGCCGAGCATGATGGGAATCGCCCGACCCAGGGCGAACGCCAGCAGCAGCGTCGCTCCGAAAAGCGGAGACCCGACGCTGAGGGCGACGCCGAGCAGAACGATCAACGCCGGCGTGCAAAAAGGACAGACGGCCACTGAGAAAGGGATGCCCAACGCAAATGCGCCCCAGGCTCCTGTCGCGCGCTTGGCGCGCAGCGGCAGCGCGGGCACGGGAACCCGCAACCATCCCAGCCAAATGAAGCCCATGATGATGAGCAAAGGACCGAGCGCCAGACCCCATGCGCAACCGAGGAGATATTCGACCCAGCCGCCGCCTAAACCAGCCAACACACCGAGGGCGACGTGGGTGAGAATCATGCCTAAAACAAAAAGCCCCCCGAAAAGCGCGGCTTGGCGCGGGGAACGCGCCTTGGTCACATAGGCGAGGGCGACAGGGATCGCCGCCAAGGCGACGGGATTGAAGCTGAAAGCAAAGCCAGCAGCCAACCCAACCCATAGAGCGCCGAATCCGCCGTGAGACAAGGCCTGGCGAAGCGCTTCCGCGTCCATCAGCGCAGGCCCAGAGCGGTCAACGCTGCCCTGAACTGGTCGCGCGTCGGCAGTGACAAAAAGCGTAACTCGCCGTTCACGGCAATGGCGGGCATCGACAACACGCCGAGCGCGACCGCGTAATCGAGTTCTTCGAGCACGTTGACCTCGCGCCAGATTAAGTTGGCCTCGCCGAAAAGAGACGCGGCCACGTCACGTAGTTCGCTCTGTTTTGTCGCGCAATTTTTGCATCCCGGCGCGGCGATGACTTCGATCTTCACTTTCATCGAGACGCCCCGCGCAAACTGTCGTCGAGCGCGCCGAGAATCGGGCAGTCGTCCGTGGGATTCAGTCCCCCCTCGCAACTCTTGATCAAGCCGTCGAGCGCTCGCGACATGGCTTGTAACGCTTTGAGCTTGCGCTCTATGTGCAGCTTTTTCTCGATGACGAGACTGCGCACGTCCTCGCAGCAGGCGTTCTCCTTTCGCTTCAACGTCAACAGTTCTTTGATGTCCGACAGCGTGAATCCGCACGCCTTCGCGTGTTTGACGAAGCGGAGGCGGCGTACGGCGTCATTATCGTAAAGCCGGTAGCCGGCCGTCGTTTTCGACGCCGGTGCAAGCAGGCCTTCCGTCTCGTAGTAGCGCAGCGTGTCGGCGCTGACGCCAGCCATTCTCGCCACTGTGCCAATGGTGTGCATGATGCGCTCCAGGTCGTTTCAGCCTTTATAAACCTTCGAGCAAACACCATGGTCAAGCGCCGATGAAAATGCCCCGGCGAGGGCGCGGCGCCCTCGCCGGGGTCGAGCAAGTCAGGCTTGGCCGACGCCAGCGGTGCGAAGCGCCTGCTCGTCAATTCCCGCGCCCGCGCAGCAGGAGAGCAGCCGGCCATCGACAGCGACTGCGGGTACGGAACGAACGCCCAGAGATCGAGCGCGTTCGGCGGCGCTGATGTCGTTCATATCGAGAATCAACACGTCGCAGGAGGGGCAGGCTAGGCGATTGACGAGATCGATCGCTGTCCGGCATGCCGGGCAGCCCGCGCTGAAGACTTCTACTTTGCGTTTGGCGTTCATGGCGTAATCCATGGGTTAGAGGAAGAGAGCGGAAGAACCCGCCGGCAGGCGGCGGTCCGCTACTGTGCGTCATCACGCTAGCCCTTGGAGCGCGCTCCAAAGTCAAGCGCCATTTTCACGTCGCCGGCAGCACGACTCAGCGACCACGAAATGAACCGAAGATTTTTTCACAGCATCCTCAGTTTTCGTGCGGCTCGTCATCTCGAGCACAGTGACCGCTGAACATGCCGGAACGGTCGCCTGCGCGTGCGGCGCTCATTGCGCGATCAGGCCCAACTTCGCATCAAGCCATCGCCATGGGGTGCAGCCGATCTTCACCCAGCGGCCAAGCAGAAGGCTCGGCGCCGCCCCGAGTTCCGGACAGCCGGGATAGGCCATTGCTGCGGCGAGGATATGGGTCGCGCCCAGCCAGCCTGCGATGACAGTCAGCATAATCCATCCAGCAGGCGACCATGGAAGCGCCAGCGCCACCAACGTTAGAGCGATCCCGACAATCAGCCTTGCCAGGCGCTGCTTGGCGGTCAGCGGACGCCAGCCGGCGGGATTGTCATTGCAACAGGGCGCCACGCGTTTTTTCATCGCTTACCCCGCGCAGCAGGACAGTTGCTTCACGTCCTTGCTGAACGTCTGCGCGGCAAGCTTCAGCCCCTCGACCATCGTCAGGTACGGAAACAACTGATCGGCCAGTTCCTGCGCGGTCATTCGCGCTCGGATGGCGAGCGCCGCTGTTTGGATCAGTTCGCCCGCCTCCGGCGCCACGGCTTGCGCGCCAATCAGCCGTCCCGAGCCGGCTTCCGTGACAAGCTTTATGAAGCCGCGCGTGTCGAAATTGGCGAGCGCGCGCGGCACATTATCGAGCGTCAGCGTACGACTGTCTGTTTCTATGCCGGCGTGGTGCGCTTCCGCCTCGCTGTAGCCCACGGTCGCGACTTGCGGATCGGTGAACACCACGGCGGGCATCGCGGCGAGATCGAGGGCGGCATCCCCGCCGGTCATGTTGATCGCCGCGCGCGTGCCGGCGGCCGCCGCGACATAGACGAATTGCGGCTGGTCGGTGCAGTCGCCGGCGGCGTAAATGTGCGGCGCGCCGGTACGCATGTGCGCGTCGACAATGATTGCGCCCTGTGGGTCGACGGCGACGCCAGCGGCTTCCAACGCCAGCCCGCGCGTGTTGGGCGCACGGCCCGCGGCGACCAGTAACTTGTCGGCGCGCAATTCGCCGGCGCCGGTCGTGAGCACGTACTCACCGTCCGCGAACGCCACATTACTTGCTTGCGTGTGCTCCAGCACCTCGACGCCCTCGGCGCGAAACGCGGCTGTGACAGCCTCACCAATCGCCGGGTCTTCGCGGAAGAAAAGCGTGCTGCGCGCGAGGATCGTCACCTTGCTCCCAAGCCTCGCAAAGGCTTGCGCCAGTTCGACGGCCACCACCGACGAACCGATCACCGCGAGGCGCGCAGGGATCGTGTCGCTCGCCAACGCCTCGGTCGAGGTCCAGTAGGGCGTCTCTTTCAATCCCGGAATGAGCGGGACGGCCGGGCTCGCGCCCGTAGCGATCAGGCAGCGGTCGAACGTGACTTCGCGCTCGCCGCCTTCGTTCAGCTGGACGATGAGGCTGCGACTCTCTTTGAACCTGGCCTCGCCACGTAGCAGGGTGATTGCGGTATTGCCTTCCAGAATTGCCTCGTATTTGGCGTGGCGTAACTCATCGACGCGCGCCTGTTGTTGGGCGAGGAGCTTTCCGCGGTCAACCGTTGGCTCGCTCGCCCTGATGCCTTCATCGAACGGGCTGTGACGGCGCAGATGCGCGATATGAGCGGCGCGGATCATGATCTTGGAGGGGACGCAACCGACATTGACGCATGTCCCGCCGATCGTGCCGCGCTCGATGAGGGTGACGAGCGCCCCGTTCTCGGCGGCGCGCAACGCCGCCGCCATGGCCGCTCCGCCGCTGCCGATGACAGCCACCCGCAAAGGCGCGCCCCGGCGCTCTTGCCTGGCGTCTCGATCGAATATTTTACCAGGTCGTCTCTCTGGAGGGTTCGCGGCGCGGGCGCTTTTTTCAAGCACAGCTCCATAGCCTGCGGCCTGCACGGCGGCGGAAACCGCGACCGGGTCGAGCGCCCCGTCGCCGCTGACCCGCGCCGTCCCTTCGGCGTAAGAGACGTTTGCCGCACGGACTCCCGGAGCGCCGAGCAACGCCTTTTCGACATGACTCGCGCAGCCGCCGCAAGTCATGCCGGTGATCTGCAGGACCACAGCATCCCCTTCCTGCCTTGGCTCCGTTGGCTCGCGCGCGGCGTGGCCCCCGCAGCACGCGGCATCCCGCGCGGGAGCGCGCCGCTGTCCGAGGGCGTTACGCAAGCTAGCCAGAATCGGCGTGGCGTAGCTGGCCGCGATCGCCAACGAGCCGGCGACCGTTGTCCTGAACGAGGTCCGTTGGTCCATGGCTGATTTCCTCATCTCGGAGGGATGACGTCCCTTCTGGCGTTTCGAAAAGCGCGTCAACGCTGGTCTTTCTTTCGTTCTTTTGGCGTAAACGCCTTCTGCTCACGGCCGACGGGAGTAGCGAGCAACGCCTTCTCGGCGGGGTTCATCTCACCTCTTCCGTTTCTGGCCCGCGCCAACATCGCAGCCGGCTACTTCCGCGCACCGGCGGCGCAGCGCATAGATCGTGACGCCAACAAAAACGAAGAGCGCCGGCAACAACACGTAGTCCAGCCATCCAGCCCACGCGGACAGACCCAAGGCGCTAAGCAGGATCACGAAAATCGGCGTTGTGCAGCACACTGCGGCGACCGCCGTGCCGACGATGCCGGTCTTGAGTAACGTCCGGTTGTCCATGCGTCACTTCTTGACGTCGGACGGATAACCGGCCCCTTCGGTCGCCTTGGTGAGCGCTTCGACGTTTGTTTTCGCGTCGTCGTAGGTGACCACCGCTTCCTTCTTCTCGTAGCTCACCTCGGCTGCTTCCACGCCATCGACCTTGCTCAACGCCTTCTTGACCGTGATCGGGCAGGCGGCGCAGGTCATCCCGGACACGGACAGCGTGACAGTTTTAGTGGTGGCCCAGGCCGGCGCGCTGAAAACGGCGGCCAAAGCGATCATCGCGGCGAGTTTTTTCATGACGGTTCCTTTTCAGTAGAAGAGCGGAAGCACGTAAGGGAATACGGTCGCCGCTCCGATCAGCGCGGCGACGCCCCAGAAGATCGCCTTGTAGGCTGATCTCACCTGCGGCGCGGCGCAGGCCTCTCCCGGTTTGCAGGCCACGGCGGGGCGATAGATTCGGCGCCAGGCGAAGAACAGCGCAACGAACCCGGCGCTGAGGAACAGCGGCCGGAATGGTTCGAACACCTTAAAATTGCCGAGCCAGGCGCCGCTGAAACCGAGGCTCACCAGCACCAGTGGCCCAAGGCAGCAGGCCGAGGCGAGGATGGCGGCGACGCCGCCGGCGGCCAGCGCCTTGCGGCCGGATGCCCGGTTCGCCGCCGGTTCGCCGGATGCTGATCGGTCGGACGCTATTTTGTGGGCCATTATCTGTTCGGACATGGAGGTTTTCCTCGTTTCTTTCCCGAAGAGCTGTCGGATTCGGCGCGCCCGCCTCATTCGATGCGAACCCAGCGCACGGAAAGGAAAAGCAGAACGGCACTCCCTGCCGTCACCGCTAAGCCGATCGGCGTCACGCCATCTGGATGAGACCAGGACCTTCGCCGTCACACACCGTCGCCCCCTCCATCGTGTTGCTTGCCAGCGCCGTCCGGCCGGAGTAATCAGACTGTAGGGCCTGTAGCCGCTACAGGGTCAAGAGGATTTTTTTCCGTGAGGGCGGGCTGTGAAAACGAGGGAGAGGTTCTCGATTGGCGACTTGGCGAAAAAGAGCGGCGTCAACATCGAGACGGTCCGCTATTACGAGAAGATCGGCGTCATGCCGGCGCCCGATCGCAGCGCGAACGGATACCGCGTCTACGGCGCCGACCATCTCAAGCGCTTGAGCTTCGTGCGGCGCAGCCGGCAACTTGGCTTCAGCCTCTACGAAATTCGCGGCCTGCTTCGCCTCGTGGATGGACACGCTTACACCTGCGCGCAAGTTCGTGAGCTTACGCTGGATCACCTCGCGGAGATCCAGCGTAAGATCGCCGACTTGAAGCGGCTCGAAAGAGTGATGGAGGACATGGCGGCTCAATGCAGTGGGGACCGGGTGCCTGAATGCGCGGTCATCGACGCTCTCTTCGATGCGCGGCCGGCAGCCGTTGAACCCTGTGGGCGTTAACTGCCAATGCCGACGGCAACCTCCGTCATGAGGCGGCGGCGGCGGTAAATCTTTCCTTGCTCCAGTTCATGCGGCACCCTGCTCATGGGCCGTCTTTCTTTTTTGGTGCGAGCCGCTTGCCTTACGCCTGCGCATGCTGAACCGCGACGACCTCGGCCTTGAGGAATTGGACGTGAAGCTCGCCGAGAATGGCCGGCGACGCCGCGCCACAGTGATCAGGCGGTTTCTCGCAGGTGACTTTGTCTGCGGTCGGCGCACAGATGACTTCGTTTTCTGAAAGCGCTGCCATTCTCTTCGCCTTGCGGTCTCGGGAAAGCCGGCTGCGTTGAAATCGAAGCGCTCGCTCGCCGACGCTCGCGGAACCCGCCGTTCCGACGCCGAATTCGCTGCATCTTATTCCGTCGCTCTCAATTGTGAGCATCCGCCTCCGGTTGCATGGCGTTTCGTCCTATGGCCGCAGTCGCCGCCCAAAACCCTGCGGCCGCGACAATTTCCCCCTTGGCGCTGCGCGCCAATTCCTCGCGCACCAAAATTGCCGTGGCTTCGGGTCCTCCGCTCTGCTCCGGCCTCGCGCCTTTCGGCGCTTCGGTTCTGGCGTCGCCTTCGCGGCCATCACGGACAGCCATCGCAACCGGGGCTGGCGTTCCAACAATGGAGAGCAAGATGAAAACCTTCGCGGAATTCCAGATCCTCGGCCGCATCGGCAAGGTTCGTGAAGTTGGGCAGACGACGCGCGTTTCGATCTGCGCCAACTACGCCTTCAAAGACCGCAACGGCGAGACGAAGGACAAGCCCTATTGGAACGAAATCACGATCTGGAGCGAGAGCGCCCGCAAATATGTCCGCGACTATGCGAAGCCCGGCGATCTGGTGGTTGCGCGCGGCACGCTGAAGCAAGGCAGCTTCGAGAAGGACGGCGACAAGGTCTACACCGTCGACCTAAACTGCGAGGACTTCTCGATCCTCGCCTCCGCCAAGACGGACAAGTCCGACAAGGATGAGGCTGATGCGGCGACCGAGGAGCCGAAGAAGGCCACGAAGCGCAAGTGACCCTTGCACGGGGCGGCCATGCGCCGCCCCGTCTCTTGCGCCTATTTCGCATTTACGACGCCAGCAGATCGCTGGCAGCTTTTTTGTTGTGGTGTGGCGCCCTATCGACGGAGAGTATCGCGGCGACTTATTTCTCAAGCAGTGGCCGCCGCTCTCTGCATCCGGTGCCGTAACAGAAGCGCGCCATGTCGTCGGCGCGTCTGCCGCGCCCGTTACGGCTGTCACGCGCATGCCGTAAAAAGGGCGAACCGAGACTTTCGAGAACACCGTGGTTTGCACCACCGCTTCGACCAGGCGGCAACGAAGCGTTTCGTTGCGCCCGTCGTGAAGCAGCAATATCGGATCGTGGTTTGCACCACGTTGAAGGGCACTGAAGCACGTCGCGCGGCGCGCCGCTAACCAAGCCGATCATTATCTCCGGAATAATTTCCCACCGGTGAATCTCTACAGAAAACGTGGCTGCCGCACTCATCGCGCAAACGAGGCGTCATCGGTTCTGGCTTCCTCACCCTGTCCATTGTGACAGGGCGACTCCAATCGCGAGTCGCGTCATTGGTCGCAGGAAGTCGGCGCCGTGGTGCAAACCACGGTTACGGCCGCACCCCCTACAGGCGTTCTGTTCTGAAGGCGACCAGCCGCATGAAGACGATTGTGATCAATAACCAGAAGGGCGGCGTCGGCAAGACGACGCTCGCGGTGCATCTGGCCTGGTATCTGGCGGAAGCCGGTCGCCGCGTCTTGATCCTCGACCTAGATGCTCAAGCGAACGCGACCGACACTCTCGCCCGTCATGCAGGGAACGCCTCCGCAGCGGACTTATTCCGGCCTGCGGCGCCTATTGCTCCCAGCGGAATCGAAGGCCTCACTCTCGCTCCAGCCGACACCTCCTTGACCGACGTCGATCGTGGCGACGCAGCTGCAATCCCGACGCTGGGACAAAACCTCGCCGCGGCGAACGAGCATTTCGACGTATGCGTCATCGATACGCCTCCTTCTCTCGGGCTGCGCAGCGTAGCGGCGCTTGTTGCCGCCACTCACGTGCTCTCTCCGATCTATCTCGAGGACTACTCGGTCAAGGGCGTAAAGGGACTGCTGCAAACCTTCGTTGGCGTTCAAAAACGATATGGACGGTCCGATGCGACGTTTCTCGGCCTGTTGCCATCTCTCTTTAACAGCAAGTCGCCACGTCAGCGGGCGCATCTCGAGCAACTGCTCCGGGACGCGGGCAAATATGTCTTCCCTGGCCACGTCGTGGCGCGCGACGGCTACGCGGAAGCGGTCGCCGAACGAGCGCCAGTATGGACATTGAAGCGGCGTTCGGCGCAGGAAGCCGGCCGCGAGATTCGGGCAGTGTTGGCCAATATCGTCGAACGCGCCGGCTGAGGGGGGATCGGATGGCTCTCGACCTCAGCTTCAAGGACCTCGTCGATGCCGCTGTGCGGAACGCAGGCATCGAGGGCCGCCCGCTGCTCATCCCGCTCTCCCAGATCGATGAAGATCGCGACCAGCCACGGCGCGTCTTCAACGAAGATGAACTTGCCCAGCTCGCGGACTCCATTCGACTAGTGGGAATACTGCAGCCGATCGTGGTGCGGCCTGGCGAGGTCTCGGGGCGTTACTTCATCATCATGGGCGCGCGCAGGTATCGGGCGGCGCGACTCGCCGGCCTCGACTCAGTGCCCGCCATCGTCCAAGAGGGATGTGCGCCCGATCGCTATGCGCAGATCATCGAAAACATTCAGCGTAACGATCTTGCCACTGCTGAAATCGCTAATTTCATCATGGCGAGACTCGAAGCAGGGGAGAAGCAGGCTGATATCGCCCGCAAGCTCGGCAAGCCGAGGGACTGGGTTTCACGTTTCGCCGCCATTCCGAAAATGCCGGGCTTTCTTCAAGGGAAGCTCCACACCTGCTCCATTCGCGCCGTCTATGAGCTCTACCAGGCTTGGCGCGCGCAACCCGAAGCGATCGAACTGGTCTGCTCGACACAGGAAAGCTTCACCGATGCTCAAGCGCGGCGCATCGCGCACGAGCTGCGTGATCCGTCGTTCACGTCCGCTCTGAGTGCGTCCGGCGATATTCCGAGCACCGCTCCAGTCATCGAGAGCTCAAGACCGAATATTCCGCGGTCTGTTCAGAACGAGCGCCACCAAACTTCTGCACGTGCGCGCAGTCCACACGAGCAACGCAGAAGCAAATCCGCTGTTTCGATCCTGGTGCAGCACGGCGATCGCACAGGCCGCTTGCTCACTGATGAACCTTCTAACAAAGGGACCCGATTCGCGTCGGTGCGCTTTTTCGAAACCGGTCAGACAGAGGAAGTTCCGGTTTCCGAGCTGCGCATCGAAGAGATCGCGCCATGTTAATGTCCGCAATCTCGGCTCCGCACGTTTTGCCTTTCACTTGCCCAATAGCTCATGAGAAACGATCTTTTCGTAGGAGGAATTACGAAGCGATTCTAGTGCAGGATAGGCTTTGCGCCAGCGATGTAATACATCGCGACAGGGTCAGCGGCCGATGGCGCTAATCTCGCTCCGCATTCCCGACGACGTGGCGGCGCGCTTTGCAGCGCTCGCCGTAACCGAGGGTGGCAAATCGGCGCTGCTACGCCGCCTCATCACTGACGCGCTCGACATGCGAGCGCCAGGCGCCGCGCCATTGCCGATCGGCAGGCCTGAGAAGGTCACGTTGCGCTTTCGCGACAGCGAAATGCGCCAGCTCTCCGAGATCGCGCATCGGCGGGGCATGACGCGGACCGGCTGGATCGTCGCCCTTGTGCGTGCGCGATTGGGATCGCCGGTGCAGCCTTCTGCCGACGAACGTGAAGCGCTGCGCGCCATCCTGCGCGAGCTCAATCGCATCGGCGCGAACGTCAACCAGATTGCGCGCGCGGCGAACGCCGGCGTTCAACACGGCAGGGCATCGAAAGTAGGTCTGTCTGAAATCCGTGAAGCGAAAGCTGTTGTCGAAAGCGCGCTCACGGAGCTGCGCAGAATATTTGGGGACAATGCCGATTACTGGAGAGCAGGCGGATGAGCCGGCGTCGCTCGCTGCGCGAGGCGGACCTGTTCGCGGAACTGCCCCCGATCTCTTATGTCTGGCAAACGCCCATTCGGCGTCCGCGGCCGGCGGAATGGGATATTCCTGATAGCGTGCGATCCGGACGGCTGACCCCGGCGATGCGCGCCAAGTTGGAGCGCATCGTCAAACGAGCGCTGGAAGTGATGGTGAAAATCACCGGTCGCACCAAGAGTGTCGAGCATCTCAAGTCGCATTTCGAATACATTACCCGCAACGGCGAGCTCGCCGGCGAGACGGAACAGGGCGCGCTGTTGGTGGGGCGCGTAGGGTTGAAGGACCTGCAAAGTCGATGGGCGGACGACGCGGCTCTCGATAACAGGCGGCGCCGCGATGGATCGCTTTCGGTCAACGTCATTCTATCTATGCCGGCCGGGACCGATGCCGCCGCCGTCAAGGACGCGGCCCGGGCTTTCGCCATCGAGACTTTCGGCGAAAATCACGATTTCGTATTCGTGCAGCATCTCGAGGACAAACATCCTCACGTCCATTTGACCGTTCGCTCGCTCGGCCACGACGGCAAACGTCTCAATCCTCGCAAGGCCGACCTGCAGGTCTGGCGCGAGCGGTTCGCCGGGGAATTGAGGTTGCGGGGGATCGCGGCGGAGGCGTCGCCGCGGCGAACCCGCGGCAAGGTACGGAAGGCGGACCGCGGGACCATTCTGGCTCTCCGCAAACGCGAGATCACGCCCTATGTCGATCGACGCGCGCGGGAGGAGGTCTTGCGTGAGGCCGTCGAAGGCAAGAGCGCGGAGCGGCCCTGGGAAAAACAAATCCAATCCCGCCAGGAGGGGATCCGTCGGCGCTATCTGGATTACGCCTCGGAACTCGAGCGCACGGGGGAGGCGACCGATCAAACGCTCGCGCGGCAGATGCGTGAATTCGTCCGCGACATGCCAACAATCGAAACAAGGCGGCATGCTCTGAGCCGCGAGCTCGCAGATTTCGTCAAAAATCGCCAACGCCAAAGGGGTGCTGAGCGCAAAGAGGATTCTGGAGGGCACGATAAGCCGCGTGATGGCGATCGAGAAAAATAAGCTGCTGCTTGCCGGCAGGGAGCTGGATCAGTAGAACGGCCTCGAATTGAGGCCGCCTCACTGGTTGATACGGTGTAGCTTGGCACCTGTATCATTCTATGATACATACCGTTTGTGATCAGGAGCTTCCGGAACAAGACGACTGAAGCCCTCTTCAACGGCGAGAGTCCGAAGGGCTTTCCGGCCGACTTGGTCAAGGCGGCGCGCCGGAAACTGCGCTACCTCAACGCCGCGGGCGATCTCGGAGACTTGAGGGCGCCGCCGGGCAACCGGCTTGAAGCGCTTGTGGGCGATCGGAAAGGGCAACACTCGATCCGCATCAACGACCAATTCCGGCTATGCTTTGTTTGGACGGCCGAAGGCCCGGCGGAGGTCGAGATCGTGGACTACCACTAGAATCGTGGACTACCACTAGAAGAGAACGAGACGGTGACCAAGAAGCTCAAGCCAATGCATCCCGGTGAGGTTTTGCGGGAAGAGTTCCTCATTCCGCTCGAAATGTCGGCGGGCGCTCTTGCTAAGGTATGCGGCTTGCCGCGCACGCGAATTGAGCGGATCGCCAACGAGCAGACCGGCATTACGGCGGACACTGCGCTGAGGCTTGCCAAGGCGCTCGATACGACGGCGCAGCTTTGGCTCAATCTGCAGACCGATTATGATGTGCAAGTCGCGGTGCGCAATCTCGGCAAGACTCTCGATCGGATCGAGACCATAAACGGGCCGAAGGCGGCCTAACTAACCGGCTCCGCGAATCTACCTCTTGAGACTGCTGGCTTAATCGAGGGCCGTCACTCCTCAAGTCCCGCCCTCAAGCGCGACGAGGGTATGATAGGCGGTGTCGAGTTCCGCCGTCGCATTGCTGAGGGCAAGGCGCTCTCATTCGATTTGGAAATCGCTGCCTGCCCCTGTTCTGCCACTTCCCGGCGATCGAGGACGCCGCCTGTCAGATGGACTGCGTCCTCCGTTAAGTCACGGCGCCGCCTGTCTCAAATCGCCTGTTGGGCTGGTTAACCGCATGGCGGGCCAGCCGCAAGCCGTCGGTCAGGGTAGCTCGCCGGCGGCGCTCACACCAGGGATGTAGCCCAACTGCTCATCCAAGGCGGCGAGAGCCCGGAAAGCCGAATCGAGCGTCGCGGTGGCTTCGCTCAGAGCGGTGCGGATTTCACCCAGCCTGGAAATGGCTTCCTGGTCCGCTGCGCTGACCTCGGGTTTCACGCGCGCAGCCCCGCCCTTGGCCTTCGCGATTTCAAAGCGATTGAGCCGCTTGTAGACTTCCTGGCGCGCGGCCGCCTCTTCCTGTTCCAGCGCCTCCGCCTTGGCATATGCCTCGCGATAGCGCTGCAGCGCCTCGATGGCTTTTTTCTCGAGATCAGCCTTCTCGCCCATGCTCTCATCCCAGGCCAATGGTTCGATGATTAGAGGTAGTTCGGCTGAAGAAACTTTTAACGGCTTCGAGCCGCCCATCTGTTTAAGCCGAATATCCCAAAATGGGATAATTCTAAAACCGGATTATCGGACGAGCTCGCTTTCTTCGAGCCCCGTCCGCATCGATGTCCAAGACGCTTCGATCGCCTCGCCACCGCCAGTTCTTGGCGTTGCTGGTTCAGGCGCGACAGGAGCGCGGGCTAACCCAGGCGCAGGTTGCGGCGAGACTGCGAAAACCGCAATCATTCATCGCAAAAGTGGAAGGCGGCGAGCGGCGGCTCGACGTCATCGAATTCATCGATCTCGCTTCCGCTTTGCGTGTCCATCCGGCCGAGCTGATCGAACGCTTGCAGCCGGCGCGTGGGGCGAAGCGCGTTTCTCTGAAATCGAAAGAATAAGATCGGGCGTGGCGCGTATCAGCGTTCCCGCTGACGGTTCCTTTCCCGGACCTCTTCAGGGTTTCGCCGAGCCTCGCCCCTGTCGGTTCGCGACCTGTTGTCTTCCGATACTTGCTCCTTGACGATCGCCCGTTCGAAGGAGCGCCCCTGTTCGAGGTGCTGAGCGATACGCTCTCTCGCCGCATCAAGGATTTTTTCACGCGCTTGCGGGTCGCGCGGGAAGGCGCGTTCGAGAGCTTTTTCAATGATCGCGAGCTGCGATTGCGCGGCGACGAGGTCCGCGTCTCCCGCCGCCGCCTTACGATCGGCGGCGCGGAATTTTTCCGCCCGCGCCCGCCAACGGCCGTGCGCAATCGGCCGCCGATCGGCGCTCAGCTTGCCGGGGGAGGCGTCGATCGCTGTGACGTTGTGCGGGGCTCGGTCGACGCCGTTCCGGCGCGCCTCGAATCGATTGCCGGGCTTCGCCTTGGTCAAGTTCGAACGGTTCCACAATTCCGGCGGGCGCCGATTTGCGCGCTCCCGCGCCTCGCGCCTGCTTGCCAACGCCCGCCGGTCGATGTCGGTCGGCTCATAGCCCGTGACTTCCATTCCACGCGCGCTTGCCTCTAACCAGGCCTCGCGCCGGAATTCCGCCGAGCCGCGAAGATGGATGGCCTGCCAGTTTCGGTGTTCCGCGACCGCGATCATGTCCTGGACCACTTGCGCGGAGGCGAGCCGCGTCGTGAGCCGGTCTTCCATGGCCTTGAAGGCGAGATATTCGCCGCGCTCGTCGGCATAGACGCGCGCTTCGGGGACCGCTCCTTCTTTCGCCTGCTGGTCGGCGACCACATAATATTTGCGCCGGACGCGATCCGGGAAACCATAATCGTGCTCCGCCGTCGGCGCTGATTTTTCGGGAGGCGGCGCGTCGTTAACAGCCTCGAGGATGGGATCGCGCTTTTCAGAGTCGCGCGCCGCCCGCGGCTCGTCGCTTTGGCGATCGTCGCCAGCCTCAGTGACGCGTTCCATTGTAAAGTCGCCTTGTGCGTCAGCCGCGTCGCTCATGTCGCTCCCCTCTCGACGTGCGCCCCGACCGTCGCGCCGGCTCGATCGCTTGGCTGTCAATATAGTTCAGAGTCCAGGCCTTCATTTCCTCGTCAGATAGCCCTTCGAGATTGACGTCGACGTCCCCGAAATCGAAAGTGGCGTCAGTCGGAATCGTCGAAGGATCGGCGATTTCTTCATCGCTTAAGGGCCGCGTCTGGAAGACGGCGCGTAGCTCCGCGACTTCAGAGCGAAGCTCCCTGATTTCGGCGTCGATGAGGGCCGTGGAGCGGCCCTTCGGCAGTTCGGGCGCCGGCGCCGGCAGCACGCGTTCGAGAAAGGCCTTGTCCTTGAAATAAACGATCTTGTCGGCGATGACCGGCGGAACGCCGGCCATCAACAGGATCGCCTTCGTTTTCGGCAGCAGCTTCAATTCCTGGGGCAGCATTAAGGCGCGGCGCTGCTCGGACACGGTTTCGCTCGTCGCCCGCATCGCCAATCCCCTTGGTCCGCTTCGGCTTGAGACCTTCACGGTGTCATAGCCGATGCGCTCTGAGAGCTCGTTCGCGACGTCCTGTTCCTTTGGCGCGAACACCACCTCGACGGCGTGATTGGTGATAAAGTTCTTCGCGAGATCCGGCCCGTAGATTGCGCGCAGTTGCGCCGGGCTCTGGATAACTGTGAGCAGACGCACGTTGAAGCCGGCGAGAAAGGCCACGGATTTCGCAAGCACATTGACGTTGCCGAGCGCGGCGAACTCGTCCAAGAGCAACAGCAGCTTGCGATTGAGCTTTTGGTTCTGCTCCGGCAATTCGCGGGTGTTGAGATCGACCACCTGCTGGAAGAACAGATTGAGGAGCGGGCTCAAGCGGTCGAGATTATCGGGCGTCACCCCGAGATAGATCGACATCGGCCGCTGCCGCAGAAGCCGCAAGTCGAAATCATTCTCCGCTGTTGCGGCGTCGATGCGCGGATTGAGCCAGAGCCCCAAACGCGCCGTCACGGTCTTGCGCACCGAGTTCAAGGTGTTCTCGGAAGCGGCCAAAAAATCATTGAGCGCGGTCACGCAATGGCGCGAGAGGGGCGACGGGCCGGATTTGCGCGCCGCTATTATCTTGTCGAAATGCTTCTTCAGATCATGGGTAGAAGAGAGCTGGCGCAGGATTTCGCCAATGGTGAAGGGCAGCCCGGGCGTTTCGGCGACATAGCCGCCGATCGCTACGAAAGCTGAGCGGGCGGCTTCGAACCAGAAGGGATCGCCGCGGCTCTCGGAGGGAAACAGCATGACGGCGATGCGTTGCAGATCATCATAGAGATCCGCCGGCTCGCTGCGCACATAAGAGAGAGGATTGTATCGGGCGGTGCGGCCGCTCTCGTCGAGGGGATCGAAGAGATGGACTTCCTGCTCATGCGCGGCGCGAAAGCCCGCCGATTTATCCCAATTCTCCTTTTTTACGTCGAGGACGACGACCGAATCCGACCAGTTGAGGAGATTGGGAATGACGTAGCCGACGCCCTTGCCGGTGCGGGTCGGGGCGTAGACGAGAACATGCTCCGAGCCCCCGAAGCAGAGGAGAGAGCCGTCCTTGCGTCCGAGCAGCAGGCCTTGCCGCGCACGCAGGCCCGCCTCCGCGATGTCACGTTCGCTGGCGAAGCTCGCCTTGCCGTGCAAGGGGAGGGGACGGGGCCGGAAAATCGCGCCGAGGGCGCCGAAGCAGACGACGAGGCCGGCGAGAGTTGAAAGCGTCAGCCAGCGATCGAGGCGTTTATCGGCGCCGTAATGCGCCCAGCTGGTGACGATCTCTATAAGATGGAAACCGCCGTCGTGGGTGTGAAGGCCGAGCAGGAGCACGTTCGAAGCGACGAAGAGGAAGAGCGCCGAAGCGCTGCCGACGAGCGCCGCAAAAAATGCCGCCTTAACGGGCGTGCTCGCGTTTGCGAAGTGGATCATAATAGATTTCCGTGATGCGGTAACGGCTGTCGCGCTTTTGCATTTGCACGACGACGTCGACGAGCAGCAGAAGCAGCGAGCGGATGTCGTCGCGATGGAGGTCGCGGCCTTCCGCGCTCTCTTTCACGAGAAGGGTCAATTGCTCAAAGGCGAGACGGGCGCTGTCAGCGTGCACCGTGGTGATCGATCCAGGATGTCCGGAATTCACGTTGCGCAGATAGAAGAAGGCCGTGCCGTCGCGCAACTCCTGCAACAGAATGCGATCGGGGCGCATCCGTAAACAAGATTCCAGGAGCTCGCGCGGACCGACCTTGGCGAGGCCCTGCCCATCTTTGGAGTACAGCAGCCGCACGCAGTTTTGGTGCGGGATGACGAGCTCAGCGGCGTCTTCGATGGCGATCAGCCGTTCGTCCTCGGGGATCGCCGCGATGAGCGCTTTGGAGAGCGTCGTCTTGCCGGAGCCCGTCGCTCCGGAAATGAGGATATTGCGGTGGGTCAGCACCGCGAGTTCCAGGAACTCGCGCCATCTGCCCGCTTCCTTCAAGGCGAGCAGGCGATGTTCGTCGGCGGAAAGCTCGTCGCTTGCCGCGCGCACATCGTCGAAGAGCTTCGCCTCTTCGAGGTTATGAAGAGTCATCGTCAGAGCCGCGGGCTTGCGGATCGTCAGGCTCACCGTGCCGATGGAGACGGCGGGCGGGACGACGATCTGGCAGCGCTCGTCGTGGAGAAGCGTGGTGGAGACGATCGGGCGTTCGGCGCTGACATCCTGTTTGGTGAAGGCGGCTGCGGCGGTCGCGAGATGCAGAAGGTGCTCTTGCGTCAGCGCCGACACCTCGCGCCGCGCCCAGCCGCAAGGGCCTTCGACGAAGACTTCGCCCGGGCGATTGACAACGATCTCGGTCAGGCGCTCGTCCGAGAGACAGGGCGCCAACGGTTCGAGATAGCGCTCGAGGACAAGGCGCGCGCCGCCGCGATCGCCGGTTCCGGCGGATCTCACGGCTTGGTCACCATGACGCGGTCGGCGATGGGGGCTGGAGGAGGATCGAATCTCTGGACACGCCTCTCGATGCGGCGAAGGTGATAGACGGAGGAGAAATCGAGATCGCGCGCGACGAACACATTGACGAGTTCGCCTTGGTTCTTGTTCAGCGTCGGCGGGATGTCGATCGAGTGCTGGACGGCGACGGCCGCGGCGGTATTGGCGGCGCCGGGCGCGTTGACGATCTGAATGTCGCTCGTTTGTAGCTGCTGGCGACCAATTGCGGCAGCGTCGCCGACGATCGACAATAAGAGCGCGCCGCCGAAACGCTGCCAGAAATGCGTATCGATCTCGCCATCGAATCCGGCGCGGCCGAGCGCGTCGGTTCCGGGCGAGGCGAGCGCGACGATCACGCCGGTAGGGGTTTTTGCCCGCGTCCACAGCACGAACAAGCGGTGCGAGCCGCGCCGGACATTGGCGCGATATTCGCCGACGATCTGCGTCCCCTTTTCCATCAATACGACATTGCCCGAATCCGACATCACGTCGCGTGAGACGACGCAGGAAACGAAGCCGGGAACGTTCGACGACATGGCGGTTTCGAGAACGCAAGGAATGGCGGTCCCCTGCGCGACGAGAAGATTGCGGTTGGGAAGCCGCGAAGCGCGCACGCCTTCGAGCGGGGTCGGCTGCAGTTTGTCCAAAAGCTCGTTTTGCGGCGGCGGCTCCCCGATCCCGTTGGGATAGGACCCAAATTCGTTTGTAAGCGGATTGTGAGTCGCCCGCGCCTGGAGCGGCCGGTTGTAGGCCAGCACCGGCGCGCGTCGCGCGCTCTCCATCAACTGATCGGTCGGCGAGGGCGTCAGCGCCGCAGGGGCGGGGCGCGGAATGGCGCCCGTGACCTCCGGCTCTTTCGGCGTCGGCGGCTCCCGCGCCGGTTCGAAGGTCGCCGCCTGACGGATCAGGAGTTTGTTGGGCGCGGGGTCATTTGCTTTCCTTTCGCCCTTCCATGTTCCCCAGATGATCAACGCCGCGAAGGCGGTCAGCGCCACGGCCCCGAGGCCACGCTGGAGCGTCGCTCGCCGGCTGGCTTCATTCGAGCCCGCTACCGGAGTAATGCCGCGTTCACCGGGGAGGGCGTCGGTCTGAGCTTGAGTCATTTCTCACCTTTCATCGCCGTCTGGTCGGGGCTTTCGGCAGCCGAGCGACATTGGGACTCATTGTATTCGTGCCGGGATTGACGCCCACGGGATCGAAAGCTTCGTTATAGATGCAGAGAACGTCGCCGCCCTTGCGCAGCCGAAACTCCAGCGCTGTCGCATGGACGGTGACGAGCTCGCCGCGCACGTCCTTTGGCGCAAGCGTCTCGGAGCCGTCCGAGGCGATGAGGTAAATCGCTGGCACTTCGCGATTTCCCGCAAAGCGGAAGGTCGTCTCCTTTCCGTCGTCGAATACCGCTTCGGGCTCGAGATCGATCGATCCTTGCGCCGAGAAGCGCCAGTTGCGCGCCCCATAAGCGCGAGAGACGGCGAAAGCGTCTTCGATCAGAGCCCCTTCGCGCCCGGCTCCCCGAGCCGCCGCCTCTATACGGCGGCGCTCGATCTCGTCGCCGGGATAGGCGAAGCCCACGACGAAATAGCCCTCCGCAAGCGAGCTTTCCGCGATCGACAGCTCGAATTGGTAGGAGCGCTTGCGGCCGTTGGCCCGC
>NZ_JBPFDU010000051.1:0-19409 GCF_051062815.1 Methylocystis sp.
ATTTATAGCATCGCACGCAAGCATAGCCCGCTTGGCATGTTTGCCCTCGGGTGAGAAACGTCGGCAAGCTTGGTCGACCTTTCCGGGAACTGGCCTTTAGGCGGTTTGATGCAAGCGCCTCGTCGTCACCATCCCGAAATAGAGCACCACGAAGAGGCCGTAGGCCAGGCTCCACATCCCGCCGGCGACCGCGAGGGCTGCGAAGTAGTGCTCGCCCATGAAAGGCGCGCCGATGCGCAGGATGGCCGCCAAAGTTATGGCGACGTAGATCGCGGCCGTCCACCGATCTGCGAGGAGCGGGCGACCGGTGTGGCCGCGCGTTGCGCGGGTCATCACCGCGAGCGTCATTGTTCCGATGGCGCCGACGGTGAGGGCATGCAGAGGCGCGGCAGGACCCGCGACTCCCCATAGTTCATTGCCGCCGATGAGCAGGAAGCCCAAGGGCACCCAGCCATAGCCCAGATGCAGCACGAAGAGCATCGGTTCCGCGCGCGTGCTGACGCCGCGCCAGCGGATAAGACGTAGAAAGAGCGCCGCGCCGGCGATAATGAGCGGAGCCGCGGTAAGTCCGGCGTCGGGAAACGCGACCCAGGCGACGAGCGCCACGAGCGTCGCCGCGAGCGCGAAACGATCGAGCGCGCCGAAAGGCGCGGGCTCCACTTCAGCTGGCGAATTCTTCGCCAGCCAGTTGCGGGTGAAGCTCGGCGCGATGCGCCCCCCGATGATGGCGATGAGCATGATGAGGGTCGCGACGCCGACGCGGGCCCCGATGGCGCCCGTCGCGGCAAGGTCCATCGCTTCGAGATGCGTGAGCAGATTCCCGAAGAACAGAAGCGCGAGAGCGGCGACCATGGGCAAGTTGCGCCAGTTTCGCCCCGTGGCGATCTCGCGCGCGACAACGAAGATAAAGACCGCCGGGAAAGCGAGGTCGAGCGCCGCGGAGACAAGCGCAGGCGCACTATTCGAAGTCAGGACGGCGATGCGGCCGAGAAGCCAAAGGGCGACGAGGCCGGCGAGCGGCGCGCCTTGCAGGGGCAGCCGACCGGTCCAGTTTGGAATGGCCGTCAGCAAGAATCCCGCGACGACGGCGCCGCCAAAACCGAAGGCCATTTCATGCGCGTGCCAGAGAGAGGGCGCGAAGCGTGTCGGCAGTTCGGCCGCCGCCTCCAGATAGGCGATGGAGAGCGGCAGCCCGACAGCGGCCCAGAGCGCGGCAAAAAGGAAGAAGGGGCGGAAACCCGCGGAAAGAAAGATCGCCACAGGGTTTTGACTCGCCTGAGCGCGATATCGCGGAATTGGAGGCATCGTTGACTTCCCCTTTGGAATTGATGATGGGCTGGCGCTCGGTCACCAACGCACACATCGAGCGCGCAGGTCGCGAGCCTCTCGTTAGAAACCAAGCGGAATGTCACAGAGGGGAGGGGAAGATCAATAGGCCTTCTCTTGCGACACCATTCCTTCTTCTACGCGGATTCCCCGCAGATCGCGAAGGCGTTGCAGGGAAAGCGTCGCGCGCCACGGGTGTGGGCTGCGCTGGGGTTTTTCGCCCTTGTGACCGCGACGATATAGATATCGACGACTTCTTCCGCGAACCGCCGCGGGCAGCTGAGCGATAGTGGCCGAATTCGATAACGCGATGGCCAAGCCGAACTCGCGTCACTGCCACTCGTGGTCAAACCGCGGCGCTCCCTGATCAGTGGTGCAGGATCCGTGCAACCTCATGATGGCGCTCCGGCCAGCGCGACGCCCATCATCGACTCGGTCGTCACGAGCTCCATCAGCTGCGCCTCAGTAAAATCCTCTGTCGCTGCTGGCCTTTCAGGAATTACGAACCACCGCGCCGTCCCGCTGCTGTCCCACACCCCGATCTCCGTTTCCTCGGGCAGGTGGACGCCAACCTCGGCGAGCACTTTCCGCGGCTCGCGGGCCGCGCGGGCGCGAAATACCGGATCCTTGTACCAGTACGGCGGTAACCCCAGCACCGGCCATGGAAAGCACGAGCAGAGCGAGCAGATGATCAGATTGTGCACCCCGGGCGCGTTGGCGACCGCCCGCAGGTGCTCGCCTCGGCGCCGGCCATTCCCTCGGGCAGGTCGAGTTCGGCAATTGCGGCCGGGGTGTCGGCCAGCAGCCGGGCCAAGAAGCCCGCGTCGGTCCACGCCCGCACGACGATCTTCTTGCCGTTGAGCGGCGTCATCTCCGATTCGAAGTAGGCCAGCACCTTATCGACGGTCTGGGGCGTGATGACGCCGTTTTCGATCAGAAGCGATTTCAGCGCAGCGACTTTGGCCGCGCTGGACTTCTCGCGGTCCTGCGGATACTTGAACTGGCCGCTCATGCAGGTTCCTCCAAGTATGCCTCGAACAGTTCGGCGTAAAGCGTCTGCGCGCCGGGTTCCGCGCGCGGGACCCCACAATTCGGTCGGCGTGAACTCGACGATGTAGACGGGCATTGGATCGCCGATGCCGTCGCCAGTGTGCCAGAAGTAGGCGTAGTCGCCTTCGAGCACCTGCGCCACCGTGCCGCTCCGCCCCCGCAGATAGCCGGGCAGGCGAGTGTGCGCGCCAGCTGGGACATTTGCGATCCGGACCCGCTGCCCGACGGCGAACTTCGGATGCGCGACGTCGCGCCGCGGGCTGTCGCCGCTGCGTAGATATGCGATGATCTGCTCGTCGATGGCTTCAGCCCGATCGGGTCCCCCTGGCCGAGCGCCGTCCGGC
The DNA here is from genome assembly GCF_051062815.1 of Methylocystis sp. Lineage (GTDB taxonomy): Bacteria > Pseudomonadota > Alphaproteobacteria > Rhizobiales > Beijerinckiaceae > Methylocystis. The sequence continues at coordinate 2,721 of NZ_JBPFDU010000051.1, forward strand.
CTGGCCGCTTCGCCACGCAGTTCGCTTGTCCGCGAGGCTAATTCGTCCTCGCGCAGGTATCCCTTGTCGACGAGGAATGGGGATGCCGCTGAGCCACTTCTCGTAGTAACGGAATTTGAAGTAGTCGAATGGATCCATCGTCTCGGCGCCAGCGCGCAGATCCGCCCTGTCCACATGTCGCGGAAGCGGTCGGCACGTCGGCGATCGCGCAGGCCGGCACGGACGAGTCGAGATGGCCCGAGAGAGCCATCATCGCCACATAGATGCCGAATATCCGATTTCCCACTGCCTCGGCAGGCTGGTTCAGAAAAAAGGGTCAATTCGGATCTGGAGCGCTTTTCCGACGTTGTCCAAAATAGGCTCAGAGTTGTGGAAGGCAAAGGCCGCAACACGCCGACGGTGGAATGGGAGGATCCAGGGGCGACGCGCGCGGAAGATGCGGAGCGGCGGCGCATGAGCGCATGACGAATAAAGAAGTTGTCGCGCTGGTTTTTCAAGGCGGCGGCGCGCTCGGCGCCTATTAGGCGGGCCCGTTCGGGGCGCTCGCGGCGGGGATATTGTCCGAAGGGGCTCGCCGGCATTTCGATCGGCGCGATCAACGTCGTGATCATTTGCGGCAATCATCTGGAAAAGCGCGTCGAGCGCCTGCGCGCCTTTTGGGAACGCGTGATAAGCAGGACGCCCCTTCCCTTCAATCTGGACGGATTCCTCGGTCCCATTTTTGCCAACGCCAGCGCAAATCCCCTAGCGACGGTTGGCGCGCCCGGTTTTTAGGCTGCGTCTACCGCCTCCGGCCCTCTTATGCCCTATTCAGCGTCCGGCTATCCCACCTCATATCTTCCCTTCCGAATAGTTCCATCAAGCAGGCTTATGCGGCTGAGGTACGGGGCTCTCGACCCGCCGCTACTCTTCGCTGGCCAGCCCTTCCGCTTTACAGCGTTCGAGGACACCGGTCACGATGCGGTCGCACCGCTCGCCGGCGAAGGCGAAAACGTCGCTTAAGCCCGCGTCCATCTCCTGGGCAAGGCTTTCGCGCAACAGGCTGCGAGCTCGGAAGAAGCGCGTACGCACCGTCGCCTCGGGGATCTCCAGCGCCTCGGCGATTTCTTCGACGCTCATCTCCTCGATCGCGCGCAGCATGAACACCGTCCGGAAGGCCTCCGGCAGAAGGTCGATGCGCGCCTCCAAGAGCTTGCGCATCTGAACCCGCATCATCGATTGTTCTGGGCTACGCTCAGGCTCATCGTTCAGCGCTGTCTGGGCTTCAGATTCATGGGGCGTCATGGCAGCTTCCAAAGGAATGATCTGGGCACTCTTTCGCCGCAAGCGGCCGAGCGCTTCATTGGTCGTGATCCGCACAAGCCAGGTAGAGAGCTTGCTCTCGGCGCGATAGTTTCCAAGCGCGCGCCACGCCCGCAGATAGGCGTCCTGGACGACATCCTCCGCCTCCGCATCATTGTGCACGATGCTACGCGCCGTACGGAACAGAAGCTGGTTGTGCCGTCGCATGATGGCTTCGAACGCCACTCCGTCACCGTCAGCGGCGCGCGAGATCAGCTCTGCCTCCGGCGTGGTTTTCGAGAAGCTATTTGCCGCCTGACGCTGAAGTGATTGCATTTTCGCCTCCATTCATTGAACAGGTAGGCTACCGGCGTGCCTTTGCCGGCGCTGCCGCTATAGGGATCGCGCGCGCCGCGTCTTCCGGATCGCGCAGCAATTCCATCATGCCCGCGACCATCGCGAAAGCGATCAACGCGTCGATGAGTATCACGGCTCCTTTCCGGGCGTACGGGCAATGGCGGGGCGCCGTTCCGTCGTCGCCCTTGGCGTTGTCCGACTAATTCTCGAACTTCGTTGGGAAGGCGGCGATCAAACCGTTGGTCAGGGCATCGGCCAGCATCATCATATGAGCTTCGGCCTTTCCATATTCGGCGATGCCGTCGGCATATTTGCCCTGCAAAAGCCCCGTGGCGTAGACCACAGTTGTGTCGATATGCCCCTTGAGCATGTCGCGTACCGTGGTTTGCGGCCAGTTCTTGTTCGCCTTGGCGAGAAAATCGGCAATTTCCTGCGCGTTTGCGTAGGCGGCTGCGACGGCCTTGTCGGTGGCCGGCTTGTCGCCGGCCTTGGCGGCTTTCACGACCTCGACGGCTGCGCCGATATGCTCCTGAAGCAGCTTGGTGAGCGCGTTACCAGCTGCATCGCCATAGAAGGGCTTGATAGCGTCGCCGATATCGGCCTGGTTCTGCATCAGCCGCGCTGCGGTGGCGTCGAAAGATGGCGAGCCGTTGGCCAAGGCCGTGACTGCCGCATAGGTCCATTCCATATGCTGAGCCCACAATTCACGCATCGCATTATTGAGCGCGAGTCCGCTCGGGCTGCGAATGATCTGCGCGGCTTCGGTGTGCGAGGTGTTAACGGAATAGGCGGCGGTCGGGCGGAAAACGGGAGTAGCCATAAGTGCGGCGGCGAAGCCCGCAAGGGCGAGGCGGCGATTAACGGCCCGGTGGAACATCTGCACGCGTGTCATGACGGTTCTCCTTGGTCGATCAGTTTGCGTAGCGGCCGGTGTGATCGACTCGATGCGGCCCCGTATATTCGATGCGACCCTTTCGCGCTGCGTTCCCGTTGCACGAGATTTTTTTGGGGGAAAAGAGAAAGCTTCCGAGCACGTCGAGCGGCAGAGTACGGTCAGCTCTAAAACATCCTGCGACAACACAAGCGCTGGATAGGCTCTCATTACTTCGTAAACGGGCTGCGGAGGCGCTAAAACTCATAGCGCCTCCGCTATCGCACCAGCGTGATTTTACGGGGGTTCCCGACGGTACGATATTTCTGTGCAGAGCGGTAGCTGCCGCTCAGTTTTTCTCCGCACTTGCGCCCTGTATATTAGATGCGACCATTCCGTGCTGCGTTCCCGATGCAGAAATATTTTTAGCTTTAGGCGTGTGGCCGGGTTTGTTCGCTTGGGCGCGAGCATCGAGGCGTTGCTCGAAGCTCTGGCGTCGAAGCGCTGCCAATGCTGCGAGCGGCGGACTACGGATAGATCACGGCGCCGTCAGGTTGAATGACCGCGCCTGGAGTGAGATGGGCCGGCTCCAGACGACCTTCCCCCATAATGTGGAAAACGGTCTCCCCGCTGGCGATAAGATAATCGGCGACGATGCGGCGGTGGCATCGCCACCATACGGCTTCCGAACACATGATGGTACAGCGCCGCTTGCGTCCTCTGTCCAAGAGGTGTTGGAGGCCTGCCTGAAACTGTGCAGTAAGCGCATAATCGGCGTAGTTGTGGAAACTCTCGTTCGTCCAGAAGGCGTTGACAGTCGGAGATATGCCGCGTGACCTTCCACGAAGGCCACCGAGGGCAGCCATATGTTCATAAGAGATGGCGACGGCCGCCAAGGCGCCGGGAAGCGTGTTCTTGTCGAACTGTGGATTGGTTCGTGACTTCGGAATCGTTCTGATGTCCGCGACAAGAGCGATATCGGCTTCGCGCAGTAGACCGATGAAAGCCTCGAGGGTTCGGTTGGAATGGCCGATGGTGAAAAACGGAAGCTTCACGCGCGGCCTTCGTTATGCATAGTCGAGCGCGCCGCCCTTATGCGCTGCGATGTGATCTGTCTTGTCGCTTTTGATTTCGTACTGGGGATCGTCTTTCGACGCGTGATGCGTGTGGCCTTTATAATCGAAATCTCTAATGTGAATGGCGATGATAGTCCCCGACACGCGTCCGGCCTCGGAGTTCCAGCTCACATGATCGCCGATCTTAAACTTCCTTGCCATCGCCGCGTCCTCCCGGTTCCAAGAAGCGCTTCTCCCAAACAGATGGATCCGAAGTCTATGCCCGGCGCCAGCACCACGGAAGCCTAGGTCGTCGGCAGCCGGAAGGTGAAGGTCTCCAGAAAATTCAGTTCGACGGCCGTGCTGGAATAGCTCGTGTAACCAACGGATATGTCCCGACCGATATCTAACTCGAAGTCACCGCTGCAGGTCGTGCGCACGACGCCGCCTTCAATGGCGGGCGCCCAGATGATCCCTCCGTCCACCACACGCTCAAGATGGTGAAAAACCGGATAGCCCTGGACGCTTCCACCACTCGCGGCGGTGTAGGTGTCTAGCCCGAGCATGAGCGCGTACGGACCATGTCGCACAACTGGCTGAGCGAGGCGCTTGGGTAACCCGGACGTTGGAAGGCAGCACAACGCCCTGATTGCTGCTGGCCTCGCGAATGGTGAATGCCTGCCGCAGCGCACCCATCGGACACAGCGCGATCCTTTGCAAAGGGGATTTCCCGGGCACCCAATCTGAATCCATTGCGCCGCGCTCCACGTCGTCGATCGATTGCCGCGTCAGACCGTCTGGAATACGATCCAGAACGACTTGCCGACCAAGAAACAGCAGATGACGACGGCGGGGACGAAGATGACTGCTGAATGGGACAGGTTCACGCTACGGAAATTGCCATGCTGAGGCTGATACTGATAGCAAACAGCCACGTTACCATTTTGCCAAGCCTTTGTATCAACCCGCCAATTTTGAATCCAACAACGGGCACGCAATTAGCCGATGAAGACGGCAAAGATGCAGCTTGCGTGATCGGTGAGCAATTTTCTGTCTTTCACCCAAGGATGGCGTCCTGTCTGATGTTCTTCCTGCTACTTTCACCATTGACAGGCTTAGGTCCGATTCAGTTATCCTTGTCCCGGCGATCGAGTTCGCGCTCAACCGCCTGCGGCTGATGACCCCTGCTCTACATTGTGTCGGAGTCCGTCGTTGCTCTAGTCGACAACCGCGGATGATGTCGCGTAATACCGCCCAGTAGCGATTATAGAACGGAGCGAGGGTGGCGATCATGGATAGGCCGGCCCGAATGATAGGCTGGCGATTCCTGCTGCTGAATGGCGCGGCGGGGGCGGCGAATGTCGTCATGCTCTCGAACGTTCCGGGCTACACGGTGCTCGCGCCCTATGCCGCCGGCAGTCTGCAGGGCGTGACGCCGAGCTTCGGCACCTGGGCGACCACCGACCACATGGTGGGAATCGCGCTCGGCCTGCCACTGTCGCGGTGGTTCTCCGGGCGCTTCGGCGACTATCGCGTGCTGATCGGCGCGCTCATGTTCTACGCCATCTTCTCGCTGATGTGCGCGGCGAGCGAAACCATCTGGTTTTTCGCGCCGATGCGATTTCTCCTCGGCCTTGCCGGCGGCGTCGCCCTTCCGCTCGCCCAATCCGTGACGCTTGCGCAATATCCGGATCACCAGCGCACGCTCGGCGTCGGCTTCTGGGGCGTCATGAGCATGGCGCCCTTCACCATCGGCGTATTCATGGGCGGCTTCTGGGCCGAATATTTCGACTGGCGCTGGCTATTTTATTCCAACGTCTTGGTCGTGATGCCCGTCGCGGCGATCATTGCCGCGCTGTTCTACCGGCGCGGCTTTCAGCGCCGCATGACGCGCTTCGATACGATCGGCTTCATTCTGCTCGCCGCGGTGCTGCTCGGCGTGCAGACGATTCTCAACATGGGCAATGATTTCGACTGGTTCGCGGAGCCTCTCCTCGGATGGCTGCTGCTCGTCGTGCTGCTGGCGCTGCCGATGTTCATCTTTTGGGAGTTCGGCGAACGACGGCCCGCGCTAGACCTGCGTCTGTTTCTGCATCGCAACTTCGCCATCGCGACTTTCTGCTCGATCGTCGGCTTCCTGGTGATTCAGGGCCTGCTCTCGGTGTTCATCGTGCAATTGCAGGTGCTGCTCGGCTACACGTCCTCGCTCGCCGGCATGGTCTATCTGATCATGATTTTTCTGGCGATGGCGGCCGCGGCCGTCGTGCATGAAATCACGAGGAACGTCGACGCGCGACTGATCGTGTTCCTCAACTTCATCGGTCTCGCAGTGACCTTTGTCTGGCTCGGACAATACGACAAGAACGCCTATTTCGATGACGTCAAGACGCCGATGTTCTTTTTCGGCTTCTCGCTCGCGATGTTCTTTGCGCCGCTCGCGACCCTCGCCATGACCGGGCTCGTCGGCGAACGACTGATCCGCGCGGCGGAAGAGCTCGCGATGCTGCGCACCGTGGCCGGCGCCCTGGGCATCTCGCTGCTCGGCGTTCTCTTCTTCCGCCGAACGCCGTTCCATCAGCTCGATCTCGCCGATCATTTCGGCGGACGGCGCTTCGCCTCGCTCGACCTGCTCGCCACTTTCCTGGATCGCATGCAGGCGATGGGCATGTCGCCCACCGCCGCGCAGAGCCGCGCGGCGCAGCTCATTCGACAGCAGGCGTCGATCCTCGCGCTCAACGACGTCTTTCTGTTCGGCGCAATGGCGTTCATCCTGCTCTCGGGAGTCGTCTGGCTCGCCTATCCAAGCTACGCGTCCAAGAAGCGCAAACAATCGCTCGCACGGCTTTCCGCCGAGGAACTGATGGAGCAGCCCTGAGAGACCGTTTGAGAATGGTTGCGACGGAGATAGGGGCGTGATTCAAGCTAGGGATGTGGACCCGAGCGAATCGCGCCAAGATGGCCGCCATTGAGAAGAAAACCAAACGTTACCCGACGGATTAGACCGATGAGGAGTGGGAGCGCGTTGAGCCGTTCCTTCCCTCACCTGCGCGCAGAGGGCGCAAGCCTTCGGTCGACCCACGCGAGGTTTTGAACGCCATCCGCTACATCGCCCGCGCCGGCTGCGGCTGGCGCATGCTGCCCAAGGATTTTCCGCCCTGGCAAACCATCTACTGGTGGTTTCGCCGCTTCATGCGCCGTTTTCTGTTCGAGACCATCCACGACGTGGCGCTGATGATCGACCGGGAACGCGCTGACCGCGATGCGAGCCCGTCTGTCACGCTGCGCTTAATTGTAAGAATGCGCCAGTTCGCGCCCGTTGCTGCAGCATCCAACGCAATGATTTCGTGCTGAGCACGGAAGGATTACGTAGCGGCGTGTTACGCAGAGTGGACGCGACGAGCGATTCAAATTTCATCCGCCGCCCAACGGTTCAGCGTGAACTGTTCAAACCGGCGGGCAAGTTGAACGTCACCGCTGATGGCTTCGCGCGCTTCGTTGACGCCAAAGCAAACAAGCGAGATTTGAAGGCGATTGCTCAAGAATCGAAGGGTGTTCAGCACGACTCTCTGTTCGCGATAGGAACCGGCGAGAATATTGTGGACTTCGTCGATAACAAGAACTTGAACACCGAGATCCGCAATGCGGACTGCACCATCTGCGCAATGTCTGCGCGCGGACGCTGCGGCCCGCCAAGAAGCGTGAGCAGTTCAGCATAGAAGCGGCGTTCTCCAGGTCGACTGGTCATCTCCATCGCGAGCGCAGGCGTTCGGAGCGCTCCCGTGACCGCATTGAAGCCCGGCGGGTGTTCATCACGGAATCGCTTCATGATCATGGTTTTGCCCATGCCGCTGTCGCCATAAATCGCAACGGAAGGCCTCCTCCTTCCCCGAGGATGGTCGAGCAGGAGCCCCAAACGGTCGAGGGCCTGTTTGGCCCGCGGATAGTCGGCATAACGCGCCACGCTCGATCTGCAGCGTCGGCGTCAAACCGCGCTTCCTGAAGGGTTGGCGAAAATCGGACTGGTTCAGCATATGCGCTCCTATGCGCGCATTGCGTGGGGTCGCGCCATCAATGGCCAAGCGTGACCCTTATGATCTGACTGCCACGCTTGCCTCAGCGCGCCTCGGCGCAATTTGGCCGGCGTCGCCTTCATCGCGACGCTCCAATCTCCTTTGCCCGCGGTTCACGGCCGCGGGCCTTTTTTCAACTTCAGCCGGGATCCAGCTGCTCAGCCGCCGTGCGGACGTGCGCTCGCGAGGCTTTTTTGGTTTTGCGTGGCCTTGGCGCTATCGTCCCGCCTATGTGCGGACGCTTCATGCAGCATCTGTCCTGGGAAGAGCTTTTCTCCGGGGCTCCGTTAGCGCTTGGCCTTGTCGAAGGCTTCAAGCGGGGGCATGCTGATATTTGATACGCCGATCACAGGGCAAATGACCGCTCAGATGGGCAAGGGCGCACACAGAGGCCGGCTTCGATTCAAGAGTAATGAGCTTCGGGAGGAACTCCATGGAATCGAATGAAACGACTGCGCTCGAACAGTCTCGCGAATTTTCCGAAGCCGTAGGCCTGTTCGACTCGCTTGATAAGCTGCAGTCCGCCATTGACTATTTGATGACTCATGGATTCGATCGATCCGAAATCAGCCTGCTCACCGAAGACGCGAAGACGCGCGAAAAGATTGGATCGAAACGCTCGGTCGAGATCGAGGACAGCGATGAAGCTCCTCGCATTTCCTACATCGAAGCCGAGTCGCTTAATGAAGGCAAAGCTGCGCTCATCGGCCTGCTCTTCTATGTTGGCGCCATTGCTGGCGCGATCGCCGTTTGGACCATCTACGGCAGTTTCGCCGAGGCGATCGTTGCGGGCATTGGCGCTGGTATGGCCGCCAGCCTGGTTGGCGTGGGCGTCGGCGCATTCATTCGACGTCGTCAGCGCAATTGGGTGCAGGCGCAATTAGCGCGCGGCTGGCTTCCCCAAATCCAATCCGATAGTGCTAACTTTTTTCATGGACGCCTCCCTCGAGTGAGATTCAACACCTCCACTCTGGCACATCGAGGCCGTCGGGGGGCGTCCACCCCATCAGAGCCGTTTCAACAGCGTGCTAGTCGTTCTGAGCGACGATTGCGCTACCAGTACCTCTTGCTGACTTTCTCCGTTTCTTCGACGGAGATCGTTGCGATAAATTTCGCGACAACGCTCTCGCACCGATCGCCGGCGGTATTCCCGCCCTCTCGTGACCTGACGCCACCAACCGTAATCCCTTAAGGACGCGTTGCATGACATCATCCTCGCGCCCCGTGGCGTAGATGGCGTACGTGGAATATGAGAACTCAGGAGCTCGACTTACACGATGCAACCGTCCGTCGGCCAAAAATGGCTGCGCACCGCCAATACGAAAATACCCCGCTCCGCCGACGCTCAGTATAAAGGTCAACGCGAGCGGACCCAGCGATATTGACAAGGGCGCAATGCTCAGCTTGGGAAAAGCGGCCTGGTGATTGACAGCGAATTCTGGCCCCCAATCGACGAAAACATACTCATTTGGATCGATTCTACCCTTTGGGTCGGTTGTTACCTGAATCAATTTCTCTTCAATGAGCAGTTCGCAGACAAGATCAGACCGTTGCGGCGGATTATGGAGAACGGCGAGGTCAAGCGAGCCCTCCTGCACGCGCTCGAGAAGTCGCGCAGGGGTGTCAACGTCCGCTGTTATCGCTGTTTCATACGATTCCGCATGCATCCATATGAGCCAATCTGCTAGGAGCGGATACCAGAGACTGAATTCTCCACCTATGCTGAAACCACTCGCTCGCCCCACGGGCAGAGCCACTTGTCGACAAGCGCCCTCCCATAACTGAACCATCGTCGTCGCGTAGCGCGCGAAGCGTTCGCCCGCCGACGTCAGACGCGCGCCCGCTTTATTGCGAACGAAGAGTGGTCGCTTGAGCTGACTTTCTAGAGTTCGAATTCTGGCGCTCACCGCTGCTTGCGTCAGGTGTAGACGATCCGCAGCAGCAATGAAGCTTCCACTCGCAACCACTTCCAAGAAGGTCTTCGCTAGATTGACGTCCATATTTTACATATAAATTTCTTTTGTTCTATTTTCAACAATTTTGCGTTTGCGAAAAATGAATGCAACGGTCACTCTTGGGGCTCAATCCAGACGGTGGAGCCCAAGCACGACGCAATTGAGTTGAACATGTGGACAGCAGACCCAATAAGGTGAAAGCCCTATGCGCACAGCAGCTTCGACGCCACGGTTGATCGACGTAATTAAGCGAATCGCTTAGTTGGACGCGTCATCATGGCGCATGCGCACGCTATCCGCCGACGTTCCTGGAACGGACAATAACGCAACTCCCGAGCCGACATGCTGGCATCGAGAATGATGCAGTAAGCAGCAATCAACCTCCCTCGGAACACGCCGCAGCTCGCTGCCCCTAATGGCCAGAATCCGTTAATTCCCCAGAAGGTCTAATGCATCACGCCCGATACCTTGGCGCTCAGCGCTTGCTCCTGGCCCTTACAATGGCCATTCCCGTCCGGGCGAGTTCGGAAACGAACGCTGGCGCAGGTCACGAAGTCGTTCTTCAGTTCAACGAAGCGCAGATCCGTGCGGGTGGGATCGAGACTCAGCTAGTAGTGCATGAGTCGAGTTTGGGCGAACTAGTCGTGCCGGGGGTCGTCACCGTCCCCCCGCAGCAAATGCGTGTTGTCGCTGCGCCGGCTGCAGGCCTCGTCGAAACATTGCTTGTCGTACCTGACGAAGATGTGAAGCAGGGCGCGCCTATCGCCACGCTGAAATCTTGGGACCTGATCGAAGCGCAGAGAAGCTTTCTCCATGCGCTTTCAGCTGCGAATCTAGCAGCCGAGAAACTGCGGCGCGACGAACAACTGTTCAAAGAACATATCATTGCGGAGCGACGTCTAATCGTCACACGAGCCGAAGCTATCCAGGCGCGCTCAGCGCTAGAGGAACGTAAGCAAATATTGTCGCTCGTCGGAATGTCAGACGAGGACGTCGCCTCATTGCAGCGCGAACGAACACTCGCGAGTTCCCTCCAAGTGCGCGCGCCGATTGCCGGCACCATTCTGCAGCGCCATGGCAAAACGGGCGAGCGCGTTCAAGCCTCGACGCCCCTTGTTACGATCGCGTGCCTTGATCCGATTTGGGTTAATTTGCAAATACCGATTATTCGCGCTGCAGCACTTGAAAGTGTCGACCGTGTGCACCTGCCGATCGCCGGCCTCGACGGCAAACTCATTCGAATTGGCCGCTCAGTCGATACTCCCACGCAATCGGTAAATGCCGTAGCCGAATTTCGTCCTGGTCGCCGCCCGCTGCGCCCTGGCCAGGCTGTGCAAGCAATCCTACACATCAATGGCAATTCACGCACTCAATGGCGTGTTCCAGCGGATGCGGTCGTCAGCCACCAGAATCACAATTGGGTGTTCGTGCGTACAGCGGACGGTTTCGTCGCACGACCCGTGACCCTTGTTTCCGAAACGCCGCAATTCGCCTCCGTGCAGGGGTCTTTGAAAGCTGAAGAACGCGTCGCGACAGGCGGTCTATTGACCCTGCTGGCGGAACTCGCCGCGGCCGCGAAGTAATCAGGAAACAATGCTCGAAAAACTGATCCGCCTTGCGCTTGGACAACGGCTCCTGGTTCTCATCGCCGCGCTCGGACTCGCGGTCTGGGGCGCCGTCAGCTATTTCAAACTCCCAATCGACGCTTTCCCTGACGTCGCTCCAGCACAGGTGCTGGTCGCCATGCGTGCGCCGGGCCTCACGCCTGAGGAGCTGGAAGCTCGCGTCACAGCGCCGATCGAACTCGCCGCTAAAGGTATTCCTCATCTTGTCCGGATGCGCTCCATCACGCGCTATTCGGTGGCGTTGCTGACTTTCGAATTCGAGGAGGGAACCGACATTTATTGGGCGCGCGTACAAGTCAATGAGCGGCTTGCCTTAGCCCAGGATCAGTTACCCGATGGCGTCAGTGGCGGGCTTGCGCCGATCGTGACGCCGCTCGGCGAGATGCTGATGTTCACAATCGTGGGCGGTGATTTATCCCCGTCGGAACAGCGCACGCTTTTCGACTGGACGATTCGTCCCGCCCTCCGCGGCCTGCCTGGCGTCGCTGATCTCAATAGACTTGGCGGTTTCGTGCGCACATTCGAAGTCGCGCCATCGCCTTCCGCCATGGCGGCGCGCGGCGTTACAGTAAAGATGCTCGATTCGAGCCTTCGAAACAATAACAGAAATGACGGCGCCGGCCGCGTACGGGACGGCGAGGAGGCGCTGCTGGTGCGCGCCGAAGGGAGGTTACGTTCTCTCGACGATATTCGCTCGGTCGTCATCGCGGCGCACGACTCCGGCATCGTGCGTGTCGGCGACGTGGCAGAAGTGCGCTATGGCTCATTGGCGCGCAACGGCGTCGTCGTCCGCAATGGCGAGGACGAGGCGGTATGGGGCCTCGTGCTTGGCCTGCGCGGCGCCGATGCGCGCACCGTCGTAAGTGGCGTCAAGGCGAAACTCGCCGAACTCGAGCCGACCCTACCAAAGGGCGCCAGATTCGAAATCTTCTACGACCGCAGCGAACTGATCGGCAAGGCGGTGTGGACGGTGCAAAAGGTTCTACTCGAAGCGATCGTCCTCGTCGTGGTTCTGCTTGCACTATTCTTGGGCAATCTGCGCGCGGCGATCGTCGTCTCGGTCATCCTGCCGCTCGCCGCGCTCGCGACCTTCGGCATCATGCGGCTGTCGGGCCTCTCCGCCAATATCATGTCTCTCGGCGGCCTCGCTATCGCCATCGGCCTGCTCGTCGACTGCGCCGTTGTCGTCGTCGAGAATGTCGAGCATCGCATGGCGAATGCGCATGACGCGACTCTCTCTGACCGCATTTTCATGACTCTGGAGGCGACGAAAGAGGTCGCAACGCCGCTTGTCTCTGGCGTTATCATCATCGTCACCGTCTTCCTTCCGTTGCTCTCGCTCGAAGGGTTGGAAGGTCGTTTGTTTTCGCCCGTCGCGCTCACCATCGCATTCGCCCTCGGCTCTGCGCTCGTCCTGTCGCTAACCGTGGTGCCAGCGCTGAGCGCCACGCTGCTCAGGCCCGGTCATTCCGACGAGCCCTGGCTCGTGCGCAAGATCGCCGCGATCTACGAGCCCTTGCTCCTGCGCGCGCTCTCGAAGCCGTCGTGGGTCGCCGCCATCGCCTTCTTCGGCCTTATTGTCGCCGGCGTCGCCTATTCCCGCATCGGCCAGACATTCATGCCGGTGATGGACGAGGGAACGCCAGTCATCACTGTGCGCAAACATCCAACGGTTAGTGTCAAAGAAACCGCCGAGACCGACATGCGCATTCAACGCGAAATCATGAGTCGGGTGCCCGAAGTCAAGGGCATGATGGCGCGCGCCGGCGCTGACGAACTCGGCATCGACCCTGTCGGACTCAACGATACCGACAACTTCCTCTCACTCGCGCCGCCAAACGAATGGCGCGGCAAGGGCATGGCCTGGTTGATGGGCGAAATCCGCGCGGTGCTCGACTCCACGCCAGGCATTTCTTACGCCTTTTCGCAGCCGATCGACATGCGCGTGCAGGAGATGATCATCGGCGCGCGCGGCGATGTCGTTGTCAAAATCTTTGGTGACGACATCAACGAGCTCAATCGCCTCACACGCGACGTGGAGGAGATTCTGCGTAAGATCAAAGGCGCGCGCGACGTCTTCGGCCTGCAGAACGATGGCATGCGTTATCTCACCGCGCGCGTCGACCGGCTTGCCGCCGGACGCTTCGGTCTCAATGCTGAGGAGATCCAGGATGCGCTGCGCGTCTGGGTCGACGGACAACAAGTTGGCATTGTTCTCGAAGGACCGATACGCACGCCGCTTGTCATTCGTGGATCCGAAACTTCGCGCCGCTCTTCGGTGGACTTCGCGCGGCTGCCGGTGGTGTCTTCGGAAGGAAAAGTTGTCGAACTGTCGCAAATTGCCCAGGTGCAGGCGGAGGACGGCCCCATCCAAGTGATTCGTGAACAAGGTCGCCGATTCGCGACTGTGCTCGCCAACGTGTCGGAACGTGATCTCGTCGGCTTCGTTGACGAGGCGAAAAAGGCGGTCGGGCAAAATGTGAAGACGCCGCCGGGCTATCGTTACCAATGGGGCGGGCAGTTTGAGAACCAACAGCGCGCCTCAGCGCGTCTTGCCATCGTCGTGCCCATCGCGCTGGCGTTGATCTTTCTCCTGCTCTATCTGACCTTCAGTTCGATGCTGCAGGCGACGCTGGTATTTTGCAATGTGCCCTTTGCGGCGATTGGAGGCATTCTGGCCCTGTGGCTTTCGGGAGAATTCATGTCTGTGCCGTCGTCTGTCGGTTTCATTGCCCTTATCGGCATCGCCGTGCTCAACGGCGTTGTGCTGATCTCGTACATTAACAAGCTAGTCGCGGAAGGCACGCGCACGACGCGCGAAGCTGTCGTCGAGGGCGCGCGCCGGCGCATGCGGCCGGTGATGCTCACCGCGGCCATTGCAGCCTTCGGTCTAATACCCTTTTTGTTTGCACATGGGCCGGGCGCCGAGATCCAGCGGCCCCTCGCGGTCGTGGTCATCGGCGGACTGATTTCAGCGACCGTGCTGACGCTCGTGCTGCTGCCGATTCTTTACGATCGCTCCGCTAATCTTAGTCTTTTTCTACGCCAGAAGCTGAGCGCCCGTGGAACTCGATCGCCAACGGCTCGCTGGCGCGAGGACGCGCGTTTATGAGCTCTTGGTTGATCCTTGTCGCGGCAATATTTCTCGCCTATACGTCTTCCGCGTTACGCGCCGAAACTAAGGCGACACCCCCATTAATGCCAGCACAAGAAATGCTGCGCGTTGAAGTCCTTTTCGAGGGCAAGAAGAAGGTCCGGGTCAAACGCGCCAAGTCGTTACGTGTCGACAAGAGGCCGCGCGTCCGCAAGCCTGCATCCAATCAAGTGCTAGCCCAACATCTCGACATGGCCGTCGCTATCGATGCGCAAAGCAAGTCGCTTGAAGCGCAATATCGCGCGATCTCCGCGCGCTACGCCACCGCGAATTCGATCACGCCAGGATCGCCATATGTCGGCGGCTCGCAGCGTAGTGCGCTATCCGGAAACTTACGCAACTACAATGAACTGGAAATGGAAGCCGGCATGCCCCTATGGCTGCCGGGGCAGCGCGACGCCTTTGAGGCGACGGTGACGACCGGGATTCGCGAAGTTGAGCAACGCTTCGCGTTACGTCGGCTGGATGTCGCGGGCCTATTGCGTGACGCCTGGTGGAATGCGAGTCGCGCGGCGCGAAATGTCGCCGTTGCCCGGACGCGCGTGATGACAGCCCATGATATCGGCCGGGATATGACCCGCCGCGTCGAACTCGGCGACGCCGCCCAGAGCGACGCGCTGCTCGCGACGAACGAGACACTCGCCGCCGAAACGGAGCTCGCCCAGGCGGAAGGCGCCATGAAGGTTGCTCGGGTGAACTACATGGCGCTGACTGGCGGCGCGCCCCCGGAGGGCACGCTCGAATCGGTGCGTCCCGCAACTGATATAGAAGATCATCCAGCTTTGCGAACGCCGCGGGCAGCGCTCGTACGAGCTGAAGCCCAGCTGCGGCTCGTCGACGCGACACCCATCGCCAGTCCCGATATCGGCGTGTTCGGACGGCGCGAATACAACAATCAGTATTCGACCGACCCTTCGCAAATCGTCTCGAACCAACGCACGGATTCGACCACTATTGGCGTTCGCATTCGCATTCCATTGCCAACACCTGGTCGCAATGCGCCGAGACGCGCAGAAGCGCGAGCCGAAATGGATCGCGCCCGGGCCGAATATGATCGCGCCAAGCGCGTCGTAACGGCGGAGATAAAGGCGGCGCGCGTGATGCTCGCTGCTACGCGGCGCGCCGCTGAAATCGCCAACAACCGACTCTCAGTCGCCGATGAACAATTCGAACTGTCGCGCAAATCATATCGAATTGGCGAGGTAAGCGCGTTCGACCTCTATCGCGTGCGGCAGATCCAACTCGAGGCCCAGCGTATGCAGGCGAACGCCGCGATCAACGTTGGCGTCGCAATCTCGCGGCTCAACCAAGCGTTCGGTTACGCTCCATAGAGTTTTGTACCTATAATCAGTGGTTTACGCATCAAGGCCGCTGATGTTTCACGAAAGATGCCGATGCAGACCTTTATCGACTTGTGCTGACGGCGAACGAGCAAATAATCGTCGCGTGGCAAGGTCCTACAGCTCTAAATGGCGGACGCAAAGTGTACCACTAAACCGGCTTTGCTCTGTTATTTTTACGGCGGCGCAAAAGTGTACCGGTCCTGCTAGTGGGTCGCTTCAGCGAATTTGAATAGGGCGCTTCCCCCGGCTGGCTATCCCTGATTCGCTACTGCCATTGATTCGACCTTCAGGAGGCGAAGATGGCGCGGGAAGCAGTCGGCGTGAAGCGGTATGTGGTGCGCTTGAGCGGCGAGGAGCGGGCGCATCTGGAAGCCATGCTGCGCAAGGGCAAGTATGGGGCGAAGACGCTGATAAAGGCTCAAATTTTGCTGAAGGCGGACGTTACCGAGGCGGGCGAAGGCTTGAGCGACGGCGAGATCATCGAACAATTGGAGACGAGCGCGTCGATGGTCTATCGGGTGCGCAAGCAGCTCATAGAGGAGGGCTTCGCCGCGGTCTTGACGCGCAAGCCGCACACGCGTCCCTCCGTGCCGCGGATTTTTGACGGCGAGAAGGAAGCCAGGCTGATCGCCCTGTCCTGCTCGACGCCGCCGAAAGGCTATGCGCGCTGGACGTTGCGGCTGCTGGAAAAGAAAGTCGTCGAGCTCGAAATCGTCGAGACGGCGAGCGACAGCACGATCGGTCGTGTCTTAAAAAAACATTCTCAAACCCCATCGCAAGCAGCAGTGGGTGATTCCCCCGCAGGCCGACGCCAGCTTCGTCGCGGCGATGGAGGACGTTGTCAGGATACATCCTTTGATTAGAAAATCCCTGTTCGCGCGGCGCGTTGACATCATATTTGAGAATTTCGGCGCGCATTTTCGAGCTTTGACGCTTAAATTGAGAACTCCAGCGGCATCCCGAGCGCGGCGTAGGCGA
>NZ_JBPFDU010000052.1:0-3773 GCF_051062815.1 Methylocystis sp.
TGATTACTCCCGTCTGCTTGGCGCAGAGAAAGCCGATCTGATCTTCACGGATCCGCCCTACAATGTCGAGATCGACGGCAATGTCACCGGGCTCGGACGCCACAGCCACCGGGAATTCGCCATGGCCTCGGGCGAGATGTCTCGCGAGGCTTTCACCGAGTTCCTGACCATAACCCTCTCCAACGCGGCTTCAGTATGCAAGGACGGGGCGATCGCGTTCGCCTGCATGGACTGGCGGCACATCCGCGAAATGACGGAAGCAGGCGAAGCCGCCTTCACCGAATTCAAGAACCTCTGCATCTGGAACAAGACCAATGGGGGCATGGGCAGCTTCTACCGTTCCAAACACGAACTGATCTTCGTCTACAAAGTCGGGACAGCTCCCCACACCAACAACTTTGGTCTCGGCGAGACGGGGCGTTACCGCACGAATGTGTGGGACTACCCCGGCGTGAGCAGTCTTGGATCGGATCGTTCCGAGGCTTTGTCGATGCATCCAACGGTCAAGCCAGTGGCGCTCGTGGCCGACGCCATCAAGGATTGCTCTCGGCGCGGGGAGATCGACCTAGACATCTTCGGGGGCTCCGGCTCGACCCTGATTGCGGCGGAGACATGCGGACGACGGGCGAAGCTCATCGAATTTGACCCTGTCTATTGCGACGTCATCGTTTCTCGCTGGGAGAAACTGACCGGCAAGACGGCCGTCCACGCCGAAACGACCCGACGCTTCGAAGACATTGCAGCCGAGCGATTGCCGACCGTGCGATCGGCAGGAAAGGCGGGCATGGCGTCTCGAACGAGGCGAGATCGACAGGGCCGGAAGCGTGGAGCGCTCGTCGACTGAGACCGATCGCGTCCCGACGACCCCCCAAATGATAAACCTCTCCTTGCCGGAGAATGATGACTCATGACAAAGCGTCGCGCCGACAAATCTTCCACAGAGGATCCCTCTGAGCAGTCGGATCGCTTGTTTTCCGACGAAATGGTGGACCGTTTGAAAGGCGCGCTCCTATTTGGGGAGCCGATTTCAACCGTGCCAAAATCAACGCGTTTCCAAAAAAGGCAATCAGGCAATCCAAAAGGAAGGCCGAAGAAAACTTCAAGCTCTCCGTTTCATCCCCGGATTGAGCCACAGCCCATACAGGAATTGATCCTGAAAGAGGGCGAGCGCGGCGTCACGATCCGTGAGGGCGATAGCGTCTCTGTCATTCCAGCCAAACAGGCTCTTATTCGCGCGTTGCAGAATGCGGGCCTCAAAGGCAACCCTCATGCGCTGAGAACATCGACCTTGTTACATGAGCGGATCGAACGAGAGAAGGCGATCGAGATCAAAGCTGAGAATGAATTTTGGGAGGCCTATCAGCGGCAATGCCGTGAAGAAATCAAGGAAGCCGAATCAAAGGGCGCCGCGCCGCCGCTGCATCTTCCACATCCAGACGACATCATCATCCGATATGGGAAGCCGCCACTCTTCACAGGGCCGACGAATGAAGCGGAACTCAAAGATATGGAAGAGCGCATCAAACTGATGAACGCCTTCATTATGCAAATTGCCGTCAACGAGCGCTGCGCTTTGCCAGAAAATATAGAAGCAGGACTCCGATGCGCCGAAGCTGCGACAATATTCGTGGCGCTCCTTAACGGGACGCTGCCGAAGCGGCTCCAACTAAGCGATACCGACTTTGCGACCAGGCTTATGTATTTTCAGAACATCCCGAAGCGCACACTCCTTAAATCGACCCGCGCAGCATGGAGCGCCGCTGGCCTTAATGTCCCGCGCGGCAAAATATTCCCCAGGCTCGAAATCGCTCGGGGGATCGTCGAAGGGTTCAAGAGCGCCAATGAGGCTGAAGAAAATTGAAGAGATTCGTTTCTCTGGAGATCTGATAGAGTCGCGTCGTCATGATATTAGTTCGCATGATCAGATAGCACTCGCGCATCTTATTGAAGGTAAGCGGCGCTACAGTGCGACGAATTTTTTCAAAGAGCGGCGACATTTCTTTGGCGCTCTCCGAGGAAAAAATGTTTTCTTAGTCGCAAGATTCGTCGTCGAGCAGAATTTCGTATTCAAAGGTGCTCCGTAGCCGGCGCTTCCCGTCCAAGGGAACGACGCACGCCTTGGCCTCATCGAAGTAGAACACCGTCCAGCCGGGCAATTCGGCCTTGACCACGCGAGCAATGGCGAGGCCTTCGGCGGAAAAATTCGTCCAGTCGCTTTCTCGGGGGAGCCGGTTTTCTTCTTCGACCGCATCCTCAATCGCCTCATAGTGCGCCTGCCAGCGGCGAAGGCGCTCGACGAGCGCGGGAGAAATCGGCAAATCCTCGGCCCCACAGGAATTTCCCTCGATGTCCCACACCCCATCGCAAGAATAGTCGGCCATGACGCGAACCCAGCGATGGCGATTAAGCAGGTCTTCGTAGATGTCGCTCATATACGCCTTTGTCTTCTCCTCTGGCCCGCCAGTCTTCTACCGTTCTGGGCAGTCCTGCTTTAGCGTACAACGCACAGGAATCCATATTGGTTTAAGCCCTCGTGTGCGAGGAATGCGTTTTGACGTTTTCTGCGCCTCGCTCGGCATTTGATAAGCTGTTATGGCTTCGAACAGCTGGCAAATCAGGAACGCCATTTGCAAGAAAGCGCCGCTTGCTTACGCCTATTCGATTGGAGCGGCGATCTCGTGGGACTATCTCGGCGACGCCGCCTCGGTCTGCAAGGATGTGCGGTCGCCTCTGCGTCTGGAACAAGACCATTGGTGGGATGGGCGGCCTCTATCGTTCCAAGCATGAGTTGATTTTAGTCTTCAAGGTCGGGACGCCTCCGCCCGCCAATAATTCGAACTCAGACAGATCTGGCGATGCCGCACCAACATCTGGGACTATCCAAGAATCAGCCGTCTCAGCTCGGATCGCTCCGCGGCCTTGGCGATGCACCAGACCGTCAAGCCCGTGGCGCTCGTGGACGACGCCATCAAGGACTGTTCACGCGCGGCAAGATAGCTTTCGAGCTCTTCCCCCGGCTCGAGCCGCAACCGATACTGGAATTGGTCCTGAAAGAAGCCCGGCGCGGCGTCTCTATCTGAGAAGGCGACAGCGTCTCCGTCATTCCAGGGAAGCAGGTTGCTATTCGCGCACTGCAGAATACTGCCCTCAAGGGCAATGCTCATGCGCTGCGGATTTTGATCGTCTGGTGTTTTGACCACTCTTTCCGTCTTCGACTTCCGTTTTATCGAGAACTGTTGCCTTTCGGTCACAGACGGAACCAATATCACGTATTAACTATCTTTAATCTGATTTCAGTCCTAGAGAGTAAAGAGAATGATGTTCAGCACGACGCAGAAGCTGTTAGCGACGACAACGGCGATTTCACTGGTAGGATGCGGGCTGCACACTCCTGATTACCAAGAGCCTTGGGAAGGAGATCACGGCGCCGCCACTCGGATGGTTTTTGAGATCTCAAAGCGTGTTCGGTGCGACCTGAAGGATGCATTGCAAAAATTGGTGTTTGGTCGGGAGAATCGAGGCGACGTGAACAAACACGAGCTGGACTGGCTAAAAACATGGGGGGTCCAGGTCGTACTTACATTAACCATTGCTGAAAAGAGCACATTTAGTCCAGGTGTATCGTTTATCACACCGTAAGCCTCCGCCGAGGGCCGTCTGGCGATTGGGGCTGACGGCGGCGATAGTCGTGCGCGTGGCGCGGGGATCGTGTCCACTATCGATGATGGACACTATCTCCGATGACCGAGGCGGAAAAAGACGAGGCTGCGGGT
>NZ_JBPFDU010000053.1:0-10024 GCF_051062815.1 Methylocystis sp.
GCTTGGCGCATGGCGCGGCGCTTACTTGCTCTCCGCCTTGGCCTTCAACGCGGCGAGACCGGATTTGTATATATCGCTCACCGCCTTCACTCCCGCCTCGTCGGAAAGTTCCGGCGGCGGATCATTGTTCATGAAGCCGCGATAAAACGCGCCCTTCCATTCGACGACGCTCTTGCCGCCGTCTTCCTTCACGCTGATCGTCGAAGCGTAATTATTGACCGGCAGGACTTTCACGTCGACGGCGTCGATCTTGTAGCTCAGCGACTTGCCGTCGGCGTCATATTTGGTCAGCGACTCCTCGATCACGCCGCCATTCTTGAGGGTCAGCTTGCGCTTCGCGTCGACGGCGACGCCGCCCGTCCCTTCCGTCTTGGCGACGGCGGGATGCCAATTCAGATCCTGGAAATTGCCGACGATTTCCCAGACCTTCGCGGCCGGGGCGTCGATTTCGATCTTTTCGACGACCTTCTGGCGCGACGGGCCGTGGGCCAGCGCTGGCCCAGCGAGCAGCCCGGCGGAAAGCAGCGACAGGGCCGCAACGACACATGCGCGGCGCGCAAGCACAAACGTCATTAGGATCTCCCAGAAAGCCTGAACTGGCCGCCAACGGGGGCGGGCAGGCGCACATAACGGCGCCCAAAGCGGCGGCGTCAAGAGTAGCGAAGAATTCGACCGCGCGGGGGAAGTCGTCAGTTCGACATGGCGCGCGGATTGTGCGCGCCACTTGCGCCTCAACTCTGGACCATCCATATACCATCCAGACAGATGGTGTGAGGATGGCCATGGCGGACCTACACAAATTGCGGGAAAGGCCGCCAGAGGCCGAGAAAATCACGATCAATGTCGGCTACGTCGATCTCGGCCATATCGATCTCTTGGTGCGCGAGGGCTTCTACTCCAACCGCACCGACTTCATCCGCACCGCGATCCGCAACCAGCTCGGCGCGCATGCGGAGGCGGTGAAACAATCCATCGTGCGAAATACGCTGGAGCTCGGCTTGCGCCACTACAGCCGCGAAGACCTCGAGGCCGTGAAGGCGGCCGGCCGAAGGTTGCGCATCCATGTCCTGGGACTGGCGTCCATCGCCGAAGACGTCACGCCAGAACTCGCGCGCGAGACCGTCGAATCCATCACCGTGCTCGGCGCGCTGCAAGCGAGCAAGTCCGTCAAGGCGGCGCTCCAGGACCGCATCAGTTGACCTTTCCTCCCTTCTGTGAGGCGTAGACAAAATGAAAAACTTCCTGACGAGCGCCTTCAACAGGGCGACGCAACTGACGCGCGAGCAAAACCTCAAGGAAGCGACGCGCGTGCTGATGCGCGCGCTGACGAGCGGCGCCGCGGCGCCGGCGCCGCAGCCGGCCGCGCATGCCGAGCCGCATCCCCCAACTTTTCGTCTGCGCCGCCCGCTCGGCGAGACGGTGGAGTTGCTGCGTCACGCCGGTCTTCCAGGCCTCGATCAAAGCGGCGCGCCGCTCGTCGCCCTGCGAAAAGCCCCCAGAATCGACGTTCCGCCGGGCGCCGCCTATCTCTCGCGCAGCTATGTCGGCCCGGCCGGCGCCCGCGATTATAAGGTCTATGCGCCCAATGGCGTTGGAGACGGAAAACGGCCGTTAATCGTGATGCTTCACGGCTGCGCGCAGAACCCCGACGACTTCGCCGTCGGCTCGCGAATGAATGAGCTGGCTGATGAGCACGGTTTCATCGTCGCCTATCCGGCGCAGTCGACCACGGCCAATCAGATGGGCTGCTGGAACTGGTTCAACCCGGCGGATCAGACCCGCGAGAAGGGCGAACCCAGCCTCATCGCCGGCATGACGCGCGCCGTTATGGCGGAGTGGCGCGTCGATGAGTCGCGCGTCTATGTGGCGGGTCTGTCGGCCGGCGGCGCCATGGCCGCGACAATGGGTGCGACCTATCCGGAACTCTACGCCGCAGTGGGCATACATTCCGGCCTCGCGCATGGCTCGGCGAGCGACGTCGCCTCCGCCTTCGCGGCGATGGGCGGTAAATTTGAGTTCGGCGCGACGCGCAGGTCGCTGTCTGACGGCGTGCGGACGATCGTTTTCCACGGCGAAGCCGACCAGAAGGTGCATCCGACCAACGGGGACACGATCATTGCCGGGGCTCGGCTCGATCTTGCCGATGCGCTGGCGAGCGAAACGCGCGAGACCGGATCGGCGGGCGGCCGCAATTACAGCCGCACCGTCATCGCGGACGCGCGCGGCGTGCCGCAGCTGGAACATTGGGCTGTCGAGGGGCTCGGCCACGCCTGGTCGGGCGGCAATCCCGACGGCTCCTTCGCCGATCGCCATGGCCCCGAGGCCTCGCGCGAGATGGTGCGGTTTTTCCTAGCGGAGGCGGGGAAGGCGCGGTAGCGGGGACGCTGTCATGCGCCTGTCTTACAGGCGCGCCATCTGCGGCCATGGCCTATCTGCGCGCGCTCGCCTTTGCCCTCACGCTGACGGGCGCTCTTCTCTTCCTCGTTCCGCTGCAGGCGCTGGCGCGCCGGCGCGGCTGGCCGATTCAGCATGCGATCCAGACGCGCTTCTGCCGCGCGGTTTGCGCCGTCATCGGCATAAAGGTCGACGCGCGCGGCGCCCTACCCTCGAAGGCGCCGCGCTTTGTCGTCGCCAACCATGTGTCATGGACCGACATCATCGCGCTCGCGAGCGTCTATCCGTTGGTCTTTCTGGCGAAGAGCGAAGTCGCACGCTGGCCTGTGCTCGGACTGCTGGCGCGGCTGCAAGGCACCGTGTTCGTCGAGCGCGGCGCGAGGCATGATATTGCGCGCGTCAATGACGCGCTCGCTGACGTGCTGCGCGCGGGCGGCGATCTCGTCGTCTTTCCCGAAGGAACGTCGAGCGACGGCGCGGCGGTCCTGCCCTTCCGTTCGGCGCATTTCGCGCCGCTGGAGGCGATGGCGGCGCGCAGCGAAGCGCCGACGCTCGCGCCCGTCGCGATCTCTTACTCCAATGGCGCGCGCAGGATTGATGTCGGCTGGTATGGCGACATGAGCTTCCTGCCGCATCTGTGGAGCCTAATGAAGCGCGGCCACACGCAGTGTCACATCGTGTTCGGCGAGGAAATTGAGACGAGCGACAAGGACCGCAAGACGCTCGCGGCGCAGACGCATGCGCGTGTGCAGACGCTGCTGGCGTCGCATGAGCGCAACCGGGAATCGCCGCAGTCCTCGTGCTTCGAGACGGTTGCTACGCAACCTCCTCAGCATGAGGACTGCTTGTAGCGGTATCAGCGAATTCCAGTGCGCAAACCCAGGCGCCTCATCCTGAGGAGCGCGCGCAGCGCGCGTCTCGAAGGACGAGGGGCCGCTTTCATTCCCGGCAGGCCTTTCGCGCGTCAGGAGTGACGGAAGCGCTAAGCGGCGCGGCGGTGCGGCGCGGCGCCGAAAAACTCCAGATAGCGCGCGTCGATTTCAGCGACGGGCATGACGACGAAAACATCCGTCGTGTTGAATTTGCGGTCGACGACGGCGCCGTCGCCAAAACGCGCGCCCAGCCGCAGATAGCCTTTGATCAGCGGCGAGAGCGCATCGCGCGCCTTGCGCGCATCGAACGCGTCGCGCGCCAGCATCCGCATCGGCGTGTGCAGCTCGTCTCGCGCGCTGACGCGCCACGCCTCTTCCACCGGCGCGTAATGCGCCAGATAGCTCAGCGCCTGCGCATGGGCGAGCGGATTGGCGCCGTGCAGGCTCGCGCAGCCGAACATCACGTCGATGTCGTGCGCCCGCACATAGGCGAGAAGCCCGCGCCACAGCAGTTCGATCGTCCGCTTGCCGCGGTAGGGCGCGAGCACGCAGGAGCGCCCGAGTTCCAGCGCGCGCTTGCCGGCGTGACGGGCGAGAAGCGGCCCGACGTCATATTCGCCTTCGGAATAAAAGCCGCCGGCCTTCTTCGCCATGTCGTCGCGCATCAGCCGATAGGCGCCGACGATCTTCGGCCTGATCTTGCCGCGCTTGGTCTGCGCCGCGTGATCGATGACGATGAGATGATCGCAATATTTGTCGAAACGATCGGCGTCGCGGCGGGTGAAGGCCGTGCGCGCGTCTGGAATGGCGCCGCCTTCCTTGTAGAAGACGTCGTAGCGCAGGCGCTGCGTCTTGCGCACTTCCCTCTTGCCGCGCGCGAGCCGCACTTCCAGCGCGCCGAGACGGCCGAGCGTTTCACTGAGCGTTTTCTTGGCCGCTTTCGGCTTTTTTGAATCCGCTTGCGGAAAATTGACGAGGGCGAAGATCGTCTGACCGAAATCCGCGTTAACCGTCCACATGTGCGACTCGCTCCGCTGCGATCTATCCGCTTGAAGATCACGGGGAGGCGAAGCTTTTGTGACGCGAGAATCGCTCATGCGCCGCTTAAGTTGCGATTCGCGCGCGAACTCGCGAACTTCTACAAGGCGGCGGACCGAACGCCCCAGGAGACCGAATGATCAAATCTCATCTGATCGTCAGCGCGGCGATTTGCGCCTCTGTCCTCGCGACAGTCGCGGCGCGGGCGGAGCCGCTCCCCTCGCTCGGATGTTACGCGCGCGCCTATGACAAGGCGCATCTTTCCGCCCACAAGAGCCAGATCGTCGACAAGGCGTGGCTGTCGATCGAGACGCGAAAAGACACGCCGCCCTATCCGTTTTTGGCGACGCTGCAATTTTCGACCAAGGGGCGCGGCAAGGCGACCTTCTCCACCTTTGGCGCCTGCAAGGAGGACCGCGGCGCCCTCTTATGCAACGCGTCGGTCTCCGCCGAGGAAACCGACCTCTGCAAGACCAAGAAGGACGGCGTGCATCATTGCCGGATCGGCTACAGTGAGTCCGGCGCGTTCCGGATCGCCGCGCAGCCCGAGGGCGTGCTCGTGACGGTCGTCGAGCGGCTGGAAATGCCGGGGCCCGATGCGGGCGGGCGCGCCAGCTATCTCTATCTCAGCCCGGACAATGCGGAGAACCGCGCCTTTCTGCTCCAGGCCGCGGACGCGAAAGCCTGCGAGTAGCGGCGGCGAGCGTCGTGCGCATCCTCATCCTGAGGAGCCGCGAAGCGGCGTCTCGAAGGATGCTGCAGGAGTGCGAAAACCCTAGCCCTCGTGCTTCGAGACGCGTCCTGCGGACGCTCCTCAGCATGAGGGCTAGGGTTCCAGCGCCCATTAAAGTCCCGCTTGCCGAATCTGCGCAGATGCCGGACGCTCAATCCTCGCCGACTGGAGTTTTCCCCTTTATCCACTAACTTATCCACATGTTGTCGCTTTTTTAATTTTCGTCACTATATCTTGACGTCGTCGCAAGACTCACGCAGTCTGGAGGCAACACGCAATGGCGACGCGGCGAACGATCTTTAAGACGTTCGGCGGCTCTCGGCGACAGCCGGACGTGAGCGTTGCTTTGCGTGGGCGTGATCCTCGTTTTCGGCGTGCTTTCAATCGCGGCGTATCCATCCGCGAGCGCGGGGCGCGCGTCTTTCGAGTTCAGAATTGGCAAGAAATTGCGTCGCGGGCCAGCGAACGGCTGCGTGCGGGCGGACGCCTGCGCTTTGAGGGGATGAGACGATGAAAATTGAGCGGCGCTACACCAAGGCGGGCGAATCTCCTTATGCGACCATTCCGTTCCGCACGACGAAGAGCGAGATCCGCAACCCCGACGGCTCGATCGTCTTTTCTCTCGACAATATCGACGTCCCGAACCAGTGGAGCCAGGTCGCGGCCGACGTTCTGGCGCAGAAATATTTCCGCAAGGCCGGCGTGCCGGCGCGCTTGAAGCGCGTCGAGGAGAACGCCGTTCCGTCCTTCCTGTGGCGCTCCGTCGCCGATACGGAAGCGCTCAGCGAACTCCCCAAGGACCAGCGCCACGGCTCCGAAATCTCGGCCAAGCAGGTCTTCGACCGTCTCGCCGGCGCCTGGGCCTATTGGGGCTGGAAGGGCGGCTATTTCGATACGGAAGAAGACGCCCAGGCGTTCAGCGACGAGCTTCGCTACATGCTCGCCATGCAGATGGCGGCGCCCAATTCCCCGCAATGGTTCAACACCGGCCTGCACTGGGCTTACGGCGTCGACGGGCCGAGCCAGGGGCATTTCTATGTCGACTACGCCAATGGCAAGATGGTGAAGTCGAAATCGGCCTATGAGCATCCGCAGCCGCACGCCTGCTTCATCCAGTCGATCGCCGACGATCTGGTCAATGACGGCGGCATCATGGATCTCTGGGTGCGCGAGGCGCGGCTGTTCAAATATGGTTCCGGCACCGGCACCAATTTTTCCAAGCTGCGGGGCGAAAAGGAGAAGCTTTCGGGCGGCGGCTCGTCCTCCGGCCTGATGTCCTTCCTCAAGATCGGCGATCGCGCGGCGGGCGCGATCAAATCCGGCGGCACGACGCGGCGCGCGGCGAAAATGGTCGTCGTCGACATCGACCATCCCGACGTCGAAGCCTTCATCGATTGGAAGGTGAAGGAGGAAGAGAAGGTCGCCTCGCTGGTCACCGGCTCGAAGATCGTCAAGAAGCATTTGAAGGCGATCATGCGCGCCTGCATGAACTGCGAAGGCCCCGGCGACGACTGCTTCAACCCCGAGATCAATCCGGCGCTGAAACGCGAGATCAAGCTCGCGCGCAAGAACGAAGTGCCGGATAATTACATCAAGCGCGTCATTCAGTTCGCCAAGCAGGGCTACAAGGACATTCACTTCGACACCTATGACACGGATTGGGACAGCGAAGCCTATCTGACCGTCTCGGGTCAGAACTCCAACAACTCCGTGCGCGTCACGGATGAGTTCCTGCGGGCGGTCGAGAAGGACGGCGACTGGACTCTCATCAAGCGCCTCGACGGCAAGCCGGCGAAGACGCTGAAAGCCCGCGATCTGTGGGAGAAGATCGGCTACGCCGCCTGGGCCTCCGCCGATCCGGGAATCCAGTTCCATACGACGATCAACGACTGGCACACCTGCCCGGCCGGCGGCCCCATCCGGGCGTCCAATCCGTGTTCGGAATATATGTTCCTCGACGACACGGCCTGTAATCTCGCCTCGCTCAATCTGCTGCAGTTCCGTTCCCCCTCCCTTCCCTCCCCCGCAAGCGGGGGAGGGTTAGGGTGGGGGTTCGACGTCGAGTCTTACGAGCACGCCGTGCGCCTCTGGACCGTCGTGCTCGAAATCTCGGTGCTGATGGCGCAGTTTCCCTCAAAGGAAATCGCGCAGCTGTCCTATGACTACCGCACGCTGGGCCTCGGCTTCGCCAATGTCGGCGGCCTCTTGATGTCGTCTGGCGTCGCCTATGACAGCGAGGCCGGCCGCGCCATCGCCGGCGCGCTATCGGCGATCATGACGGGCGTGTGCTACGCGACCTCCGCCGAAATGGCCAAGGAGCGCGGCCCCTTCGCGCGCTTCATGGAGAATCGCGAGGCGATGCTGCGGGTCATCCGCAATCATCGCCGCGCCGCGCATGGCGAACGCGTCGGCTATGAGCAGCTGGCGATTACGCCCGTGCCGCTCGACATCGCCGCCTGCCCCGATCCGCTCTTGGTCGAACACGCCGGCGCCGCCTGGGACAGAGCGCTCGCGCAAGGCGAACTCTACGGCTATCGCAATGCGCAGGTCACCGTCGTCGCGCCGACCGGCACCATCGGCCTGGTGATGGATTGCGACACGACCGGCATCGAGCCCGATTTTGCGCTCGTCAAATTCAAGAAGCTCGCGGGCGGCGGCTATCTCAAGATCGTCAACCGCGCCGTGCCGGAAGGGCTGCGCTCGCTCGGCTATCGCGAGAGCGAGATCGCCGAGATCGAGGCCTATGCCGTCGGCCACGCCTCGCTCTCCAATGCGCCCGCGATCAACACCACGAGCCTGCGGGCGAAGGGTTTCACGGACGAGAAGATCGCGGCGGTGGAAGGAGCGCTGCGCAGCGCCTTCGACATCAAATTCGTCTTCAACAAATGGACGCTCGGGCAGGACTTTCTCACCGGCGTGTTGAAAGTTCCGGCGGCCGCGCTCGACGACAAGAACTTCGATCTGCTGACGCATCTGGGGTTCTCGCGCGCCGACATCGACGCCGCGAATGTCCATATCTGTGGCGCGATGACTCTGGAGGGCGCGCCGCATTTGAAGCGCGAGCATTATCCGGTGTTCGACTGCGCCAATCCCTGCGGGCGCACCGGCAAGCGCTATCTTCTGGTCGACTCGCATATCCGCATGATGGCGGCGGCGCAGCCCTTCATCTCGGGCGCGATCAGCAAGACTATCAATATGCCGAATGACGCCTCGATCGAGGATTGCGAACAGGCCTATCTGCTGTCGTGGCGCCTCGGGCTCAAGGCCAACGCGCTCTATCGCGACGGCTCCAAGCTCTCGCAGCCGCTCTCGGCGCAGCTCATCGCCGGCGACGACGACATCGACGCGATGGACGTCGTCGAGGAACTCGTGACCGCCAATATGCCGGCGCGCGCCGCGGCCATCGCCGAACGCATCGTCGAGCGCGTCGTGCATCAGGTGATCCGCGAACGCGAGAAGCTGCCGAACCGGCGCAAGAGCTACATTCAGAAGGCGACGGTCGGCGGCCACAAGGTCTATCTGCACACGGGCGAATATGAAGACGGGCGGCTGGGCGAAATCTTCATCGACATGCACAAGGAAGGCGCGGCCTTCCGAAGCCTAATGAACAATTTCGCCATCGCGATTTCGCTCGGCCTGCAATATGGCGTGCCGCTCGAGGAATATGTCGACGCCTTCACCTTCACCCGCTTCGAGCCCGCGGGTCCGGTGCAGGGCAATGACGCGATCAAATACGCGACGTCGATCCTCGACTATGTGTTCCGCGAGCTCGCCGTCTCCTATCTCGGCCGCAACGATCTCGCGCATGTCTCGCCCGAAGACATCGGCCATGACGTGCTCGGCAAAGGCCAGCATGAGGGCAAGGCGCCGGAAACGAATTCCGTCGTCTCGCGCGGTCTGCTTCGTTCCAAGACCGACAGGCTGATGGTGGTGCAAGGCGGCGAAGCTCTTGGCGCCGCTCGAAACATCGGCGGCGCGGTGGCGCTGCGCGAGACGCCGGACGCGGCGCATGACGCGGACGACCCGACCTCGACGCTCGGCTGGACCGAGCCGACGAAGACCGTCACCGGCGTCGCCGAAAAACGCGCCGAAGCGCGCATGAAGGGCTATGTCGGCGAAGCCTGCCCCGAATGCGCGAACTTCACGCTGGTGAGGAACGGCACGTGCCTGAAGTGCGAGACGTGTGGGGCGACGACGGGGTGTAGTTGATGGAGACGCTTCAACATGGCAGCGAAACTGCTGGTCGCAGCGTCTACGAAAGCGTCTCTTGTTGACTTCGGTGTCATCGAGTCGCGAATAGAACACTTCACTCAGCACGATGTCCCGCGAAACATAGCTTTTGCAAAGCTCGTTCTGCGTGACGTTTTCGGTGTGGCCGAAAGTGAAATTGATGAATGCATCGTCGATGGCGGCAGCGATCGAGGTCTTGACATCGTTTATGTTGATAACCCCAACAAGGTGATTAACTTTGGATCATGCAAATGCGTCACGAAATATAAGAAATCTCAGGCTAACTTCCCCGGAGATGAGGTCGATAAAATCATCTCCATTGTTGACGATATCGTATTTCGCAACGAAGAAGCACTATCCGCTGCGAATGGCGCACTAAGCGCCCATATTCGGCAGATTTGGGAGCTACTCGAAAGCGATAATTTTGCAATCAAAGTTCACCTATTTTCGAACCAGTCAAAGCTCGTCCGCGACGAGCGAGATCGCCTAATACGCCGCTTATCGGCGCATAGAGCCGAGCTTTACGAACATAGTCTCTATGAATTGTCGCACGGAGTGGTCCGAGCATCAAAGCCTCGGTTTCAAAAACGACTCAAGCCTTTAATGGGCTTGATGTACCGTAAGCCTCCGCCGAGGGCCGTCTGGCGATTGGGGCTGACGGCGGCGATAGTCGTGCGCGTGGCGCGGGGATCGTGTCCACTATCGATGATGGACACTATCTCCGATGACCGAGGCGGAAAAAGACGAGGCTGCGGGT
>NZ_JBPFDU010000054.1:0-72192 GCF_051062815.1 Methylocystis sp.
GGCGACGAGATCCGCGCCGACCTCACCGCTGGGCTGCGTCCCCTGCCCGCGATCCTGCTTCTCGCCCAAAGCTTCTCCGGCTTTGCGCCGAGAGGCGGCCCGGCGGGCGTCGTCGCCGCGCAGAAATTTCAGTTGAGCGCGGTTTACGACATGACCGCGTCGCTTTCGTTGCAGATCGGCGCGATCGCCGCGCTTGGCGGCGTCAACTCGCCCGCCGAGCGCGGCCTGATCAGCGCAGTGTGGTGGCGTTATTAGTCCGCGACCTGCTCAACCCTGACATGCGCGACGCCCGCCGATCTGAAACCGAGGCTGTCGGCGGCCCCGACGGAAACATCGATCACCCGCCCGCGCGTGTAAGGCCCGCGATCATTCACCGTGACGACGACGGATCGATTGTTATGCAAATTGGTCACCCGCACCTTTGACCCAAAGGGCAATGTCCGATGGGCGGCCGTCAGCGCGCCGACATGCGCGCCGCTCGCCGTGCGCCCCCTGTGCGCGTAATAGGACGCTTGGCCAACCCACTCGCCCGCTTGCGTCGCCGTCGGAACGAGCAGGCTCGCGGCGCAAAGGGCCAGAACTCCGGACATAACTCTTTTCACAACATTCTCCTTGCAAAGGCCGCAGGCGACTCCGCAGATTTCTTGCCAATAGAAATCGCTCGTGACCAAACAATGGCGAGATGAGAGGCTTCGGCGCGGGGAACCCCGGACAATTCACAGGAATAAAAAACACGCTTGAACCGGAGCTGGTTCCTTATTGCTTGTTCTTGCCTACGATGGACATCACTACTTGCGGAAGATGCGTCTTGTGAGCTTGTGATATAAGCGCAACACCGATGAATTATTTTAAACAAGAGACTCGTATCCATTCTCGCTCGTCGAATGCAGAGCTTCTTGAAGTGCGTGCGCCTCGCGCGATTTAGTGACGTTGGCGGGGTTGGCGGCGAATATTGAGCGCGCCAGGACCGCGCATGGATTTTCGCCCGCCAGCGCAAATGCTTTGAGACCACGATCAGGAGCTGGAAATGTCTCAATCGGTCAAAACGGCGGTCGCGACGGCCGCGTTGGTTATCGGGTTGCTGGCCCATACGGACATCGCTGAGGCGCAAAGGGGCGGCTTTGGCGGCCGAGGCGGCGGCTTCGGCGGCGGCGGTTTCGGCGGGTTCAGGGGCGGCGGCTTTGGCGGCGGTGGCGGCTTCAGGGGCGGCGGTTTCGGCGGCGGCTTCCGTGGCGCGGTTCTGCCCGGCGGGGGCTTTAGAGGCGGCTGGGGCGGCGGCGGCTGGCGCGGGCCCGGCTGGGGCGGCGGCTGGCGCGGCGCGCGCTGGGGCGGCGGCTGGCGCGGCGGCGGCTGGGGCAGGCCTGTGATCGGCGGTTGGGGCGGCGGTTGGGGCTGGCGACGCCCGTGGGCCCGCTCCTATTGGCCGTGGTATGGCGCGGGCCTGATCGGCGCCGGATACGGCTTGGGTTGGGGTTCGCCCTATTATTCCAACATCGGCTACGGCGGCTGCTACCAGCTTCGCAGCGTGTGGACCAATTGGGGTTGGCGGCCCCAGTGGGTGAACGTCTGCTCCGGCTGGGGCGGCGGTTGGGGCGGCTGGAACACCGGTTGGGGCTGGTAAGCCGATCGCTTCGCGTCGGCATTTTGAGACACACGCGCCCTCCCGGTCTGGGAGGGCGTTTTTGCATCGGGAGAGGAGCTGGAGATGTCTAAAGTAATCAAAGCCGCGGCCGCGACCAGCGCTCTGCTTATTGGCTTGATGGCCCATTCCGGCGTCGCGCAGGCGCAGCGATGGGACGGATGGCGCGGCTTCGGCTGGGGCGGCGGCGGCTTCCAAGGCGCGATACTGCCCGGCGTCCACTGGGCCGGCCGTTGGGGCGGCCGGGGCGGCTGGGGCCGGCCGGTGGGCTGGGGCCAGCCTTGGGGCTGGAGCTATTACCGCACCGACCTGCCCGCCTATTCGCCGGGATACGGCGCGGGAGTTGGTTGGGGCGGAGGCTGGCCCAGCTACGCCAACGCCGGCTATGGCGACTGCTATCAGCTCCGCAGGGTGTGGACCCATTGGGGCTGGCGACGCCAATGGATGAACGTCTGCCCGGGCTGGGGCGGCGACGGCGGTTGGGGCTGGTAAGCCGGACTTCCACGCGGCGGCCGGCCAAGCGGTTGCGGCGACGCTGATAATGGCTAGATTGCGGGCGTCTTCACTCGCGAGGCCACCTCATGCCGCAGCATGCGCGCGTCATCATCATCGGCTCCGGTCCGGCCGGCTATACGGCGGCGATCTACGCCGCCCGTGCGCTGCTCGAGCCGATGCTCATCGCCGGCTTCGATCAGGGCGGCCAGCTCATGATCACGACCGAGGTCGAAAATTATCCCGGTTTCGCCGAGCCGATCCAGGGGCCGTGGCTCATGGAGCAGATGCGCCAGCAGGCCGAACATGTCGGCACGAAGCTCGTCTCCGATCATATCGTAGAGGCGCATCTCGACGAGCGTCCGTTCAGGCTCACCGGAGATTCGGGCAAGTCATACACCTGCGACTCGCTCATTATCGCCACTGGCGCCAAGGCGAAGTGGCTGGGTCTGCCGAGCGAGGAAAAGTTCAAGGGCTTCGGCGTCTCCGCCTGCGCGACCTGCGACGGCTTCTTCTTTCGCGGCAAGAGAGTGCTTGTCGTCGGCGGCGGCAACAGCGCGGTCGAAGAGGCGCTGTATCTTTCAAATCTCGCGTCGCATGTGACGATCATCCACCGCCGCGACGAATTCCGCAGCGAGCGCGTCTTGGTGAAGCGTCTGCTGGCGCAGGAAAATGTTTCGATTCTCTTCAATCACGTCGTCGACGAGATCGTCGGCGACGAGAACCCGCTGAGCGTCACCGGCGCGCGCGTGAAGAATGTCGCGACCGGCGCGGTCCACACGCTTGCGGCTGACGGCGTCTTCGTCGCCATCGGCCATTCTCCCGCATCCGAACTGTTCCGCGGCCAGTTGACGATCAAACCGTCCGGCTACATCGCCGTCGAGCCTGGATCGACGCGCACCAGCATGCCGGGCGTCTACGCCGCCGGCGACGTCGCCGACGAAGTCTATCGTCAGGCCGTCACCGCGGCGGGCCTCGGCTGCATGGCGGCGCTCGAAGTCGAGAAATTTCTCCTCGACGCGCCGACGACGGCGGTCAAGGAAATCGCCTGAGATTTTGTCGCATTGGGCGTTTGCATTCCCCTCCCCCCGCTTGCGGCAGGACGAATCACGAGGTTTTGCGCAATCTCGAAAGCGTTGTGGACACGATCTGCGCCGCGCTCTACCAAACGATAGAGCCCCCCACCCCTTACCCCTCCCCGCCGCTAGCGGGGGGAGGGGAATAGACTGCGCAGATGTCCGATCTCCTTCTCGAACTTTTCTCCGAAGAAATTCCGGCGCGCATGCAGCGGCAGGCGGCTGACGATCTGAAGCGGCTCGTCACCAACGCGCTTGTCGATCGCGGCCTGACTTATGAAGGCGCCGCCGCCTACGCCACGCCGCGCCGTCTCGCGCTGCAAGTGGTCGGGCTGCCGGCGCGCCAGCCTGATCTACGCGAGGAGCGCAAAGGTCCGCGCGTCGGCGCGCCGGAGGCGGCGGTCGCCGGGTTTTTGAAAAGCGCCGGCCTCGCCTCGCTCGATCAGGCGAAGATCGCGAAGGACAAGAAGGGCGCCGAGTTTTATCTCGCCGTCATCGAGCGCGCCGGCGCGGAGACGATCGACGTCCTCGCTGAAATTCTGCCGGCGATCATCAAGAGCTTTCCCTGGCCGAAATCGATGCGCTGGGGCGCTGCGTCCGAGCGCGGGGATTCGCTGCGCTGGGTGCGCCCGCTCCATTCCATCGTGGCGACTTTCGGACCGGAGACTGAATCTCCCGAAATCGTCCGCTTCGAGGTCGACGGAATCACGTCAAGCAATGTGACCCACGGCCATCGCTTCCTGGCGCCGCAGCCCATTCGCGTGAAGCGCTTCGAGGATTATGCGCTCTCGCTGGAGCGCGCCAAGGTCGTTATCGATGCGGCGCGCCGGCGCGACATCATCCTGCACGACGCAAAGGATCTCGCCTTCGCGCAAGGGCTGGAGCTTGTCGAGGACGCGGGCCTGCTGGAAGAAGTGGCGGGACTCGTCGAATGGCCGGTGACACTGATGGGCGCGTTCGATGAAAGCTTCCTATCCATTCCGCCGGAAGTCATTCGGGCGACGATCCGCGTGAATCAGAAGTGTTTTGTGCTGCGCGAGGGCAGCGCGCTCACCAACCGCTTCATCCTCGTCTCGAACATCGAGGCCTCCGACGGCGGCGCGACGGTCGTCGCCGGCAATGAGCGCGTCATCGCCGCGCGGCTGTCGGACGCGAAATTCTTCTACGAGACCGATCTCAAAACGAAGCTCGAAGACCGTCTGCCGAAGCTCGACGCTATCGTCTTTCACGAAAAGCTCGGCACGCAGGGCGAACGCGTCAAGCGCATCGCGGCGCTGGCGAAGGCGCTTGCGCCGGTCGTCGGCGCCGACGCTTTTCTCGCCGAACGCGCGGCGACGCTCTGCAAGGCCGATCTCGTTTCAGAGATGGTCGGCGAATTCCCCGAACTGCAGGGGCTGATGGGCCGCTATTACGCCAGCGCGCAAGGCGAAGACCCAAGCGTCGCGGCGGCGATCGAGGAACATTACAAGCCGCAGGGGCCGACCGACCGCATCCCGACCGATCCGGTGTCGATCGCGGTGGCGCTCGCCGACAAGCTCGACACGCTCGTCGGCTTCTGGGCGATCGACGAGAAGCCGACGGGCAGCAAGGACCCTTACGCGCTGCGCAGAGCGGCGCTGGGCGTGATCAGAATCGTGCTGGAGAATGAGCTTCGGTTGCCGGTTATGTCCGTGATCGACGCGCACTTTGATAGGGTTATGGCGTCAATCCTCAGAGTTGAAGGCGATCGCGCGCAGAAGGCTAGCAGGGGAATTGTTTTCATGCCGGTCGATCTTAAAGTCACGAGGAGCATTGGCGGGCTACGCGGACGCCCCGAGGCGTTCGACCTCCTCGAATTTTTCATCGATCGCCTCAAGGTCTACTTGCGCGACAAGGGGGCGCGACACGATCTGATAGATGCGGCGCTCGGGGCCTTGCCCTCATCCGATCCGGCTTCGCCGGAGTGCGTTCTCCCGCAGGCGGGAGAAGGGACTCCGCCGCTACAGGACGATCTGCTCATGATCACGCGCAAAGTCGAGGCGCTCGACACATTCCTCTCAACCGACGACGGCAGGAACCTGCTCGCCGGCTATAAACGCGCCAGCAACATTCTGAAGGCCGAAGAGAAGAAGGACGGGCCGGACGCCTATGCGCATCGCCATGCGCCGAACCTGCGCATCGAGCCGCAGGAGCATAAGCTTGCCGCCGCCATCGCCCGCGCGCGCGAGGAGACCGCCGAACATCTTTCGAAGGAAGATTTCGCCGGCGCCATGCGCGCGCTGTCAAAGCTTCGCGAGCCGGTCGACGTCTTCTTCGACGATGTGACGGTCAACGCCGACAACGCCGATCTGCGCTTGAACCGGTTGCGGCTCCTTGCCGAATTGCGCCGCGTGATGATGGGCGTCGCCGATTTCGGCAAGATCGCGGGAGAGACCGGGACGGCGTAACCCTCTCCCATAGCGCGCGACCCTCTCCCATAGGGAGAGGGTGGTCGCGGAGCGACCGGGTGAGGGGTAACGCCACCCCCATCATATGCTGCCCCTCATCCGACCCGGCCAAAGCCCGTCGCTTGCAAAGGGCGTCCTAGCGGACGCCCTTTGGCCGGGCCACCTTCTCCCTATGGGAGAAGGAAGCGCGCCCCTGCTTGAAAAGGGTGTTGAACGGTCGCCGCTGCGAAGGGCTACGCGCCATTCCCGGTGAAATTGCGCGGCGCGGGCGAGATGATCTTCGCCGAACCGCCGCCGATCTCGAGCACCGACAATCCGCGTTCATTGCCGCCGTCCGGCTTGAAGCGGAAGACGCCGTCGGCGCCGTTGAAGCCGGAAGGATTGGTCAGCACGCTTTCCGAATAGCGCTGCGACCCTTGCGAGCGCGACAGCGCGATGGCGAGCGACACGGCGTCATAGGCGAGCGTCGCGACGCGCGCCGGGTCGGACCCGTATTTCGCCTTGTAGCGCTGCGCGAAAGCGTTGAAGCCGGCGTTCTCCGGGGCCGTGAACCAGGCGCCCTGCAGCGCCGGCAGGCTCAGCGTGCGCGCGTCGTTCCACAGGCCCGTGCCGAAAATCTGCACCTTCTTGGAGTCGATGCCATTCGCCACGAGCTCCTTCGACACCGCCTGCATCTGCTCGGCCTGCTCGGGAATGAACAGCGCGTCGAACTGATCGCGCACGGCGGCGAGACGCTTCACAGAGTCGCCGGACGCGCCGGGCTTGTAGCGCTCGATGACCGGCACGCGGACGCCATAGGTGGCGGCGCTCTGCTGAAACTGCGCCATCGCCAGCGTGCCGTAGTCGTTTTCGGGCACCAGCGCCGCAATCGATTTCTTGCCGTGCTGCGACGCGAAGCTGACGCCGCGGTCGACATAGCCCTCGACCGGGAAGGACAGCAGATAGCTGCCGCGGCCCGCGGCCGAGGAGTCCGTCGAGAAGGCGATCATCGGCTTGTTGGCGGAACGCGCGACGCGGCTGGCCTCCTTGACGCCGGCGCCAAACACCGGTCCCAGAACGACCTCGGCGCCCTCGTTGATCGCGGCCTGAGTCGCCGCGGCGGCGCCGGACGGCGTCGAGCGATCGTCCTTGACGAGGATGGTCACGTCATTGGCGCCGCTGTCGGCATAGGCGAGCTTTGCGGCGTTGAGCAGCGACGCGCCGACCGAGGAAGGACCTGAAGGGCCCGTCAGCGGCACGATCAGCGCGATTTTCACCGCGCCGGTTCCGATCGTCTCGCTTTCCGCGGGGGCGGTCTGGGTCGCGCCGCTGAGCTTTAGATCGCGCGCGCCAGGCGCCCACGGCCCGCTCGTGGGACTGCAGGCGGCGAGCGTGGCCGCAAGGCCGACGAGCGCAGCGCGCTTCGTCACGGCGGCCCGCGCGCGAGAAGACAATATCGACATGAAAACCCCCTGCGGCGCCCGGGGCTCCCGCCATGGCGCGGCTATTCTGCGCTAAGGGTCCGAGTCCCTAGCCGAAAGTCAATAGACGGTCCATTTGGAGGAATTGCGGCTGGCGCGCAGTTGGCGCTTGTCCTCTTAAACGAACATCTAGTATCTTAAAACGAACGAAGATCGGCGACGCGCATGACCATCGAGGCCATTTCTCCGCCTGCTGCGAGTTACACCGCCTTCGGCCTGCGCGCCGAAGCCGAGAGAATCGAGCCGGGACTGCACCTTGTCGCGACCCCGATCGGCAATCTGAAGGACGTTTCATTTCGCGCGCTCTCCACCCTCGCCGCGGCGGATGCGGTCGTCGCCGAAGACACAAGGGTCACCAAGACGCTGCTCGCCCATTACGGGATTTCGACGCCGCTCGTCGCCTATCACGAGCACAACGCCAGGGTGATCCGCCCTCACCTTCTGGCGCGCCTCGAGGCGGGGGCGAAGCTCGCGCTCGTCTCCGACGCCGGCACGCCGCTCGTCTCCGACCCTGGCTTCAGGCTCGTCCAGGAGGCGCTCGAGAAAGGCGTGCATGTGACGTCGGTGCCCGGCCCCTCCGCCGTGCTGGCGGCGCTGGTCGTCGCCGGGCTGCCGACCGACCGCTTCTTTTTCGAGGGCTTTCTGCCCCATAAGAGCGGGCCGCGGCGGGCGCGGCTCGCGGAACTCGCGCCGATTCCCGGAACGCTGGTGTTTTTCGAAAGCCCGCGTCGGCTGGCCGAAACGCTCGCCGATTGCGCGGCGATTCTCGGCAAACGCAATGCCGCGATCGCCCGCGAATTGACCAAGCTGTTCGAATCGGTCCGGCGCGGCGCGCTCGACGAACTCGCGGCGACGCTCGCCGAAGAGGAGCCGCCGAGGGGCGAGATCGTGCTGCTCGTCGCCCCGCCCGGCGCCGACGCGGCGCAGACCGCGGCCGCCGATCTCGACGCCAAAATCGAAGAGGCGCTCACGGCGCATTCGGTGAAGGACGCAGCGAGCGTGGTGTTGGCGGCTACCGGCCAGCCGCGCCGACAGGTTTACGCGCGGGCGCTGGAGCTGGCGGCTGGGCGGGGGAAGTGAGATGAACTTGCGCCCCCTCCCCAACCCTCCCCCGCTTCGCGGGAGAGGGAGTCCGACTCGGGTCCCTGCAATGAAACTGCACAATCTGCGTCGTTAGGGTCCCCTCTCCCGCGGAGCGGGGGAGGGACAGGGAGGGGGCATAGTGATCGCGCCCGTTTCATTGTGAGCGAGACAAAGCACGACGCCCGACGCGCCGCCTATGTCTACGGCCTTCGCGCCGAGACGGCGGCGACGCTGTGGCTGCGGGCGCGGCTCTATCAAATCCTGGCGCGCAATTTTCGCGCGCATGGCGGCGAGATCGACATTATCGCGAAGCGCGGCCGCACGATCGTTTTCGTCGAAGTGAAAGCGCGCGCCGATCTCGAGGACGCCGCCATCGCCATCACGCCGCAAAAACAGCGACGCTTCTCTCAGGCTGTGGGCCGCTGGCTCGCCGCGAATCCTTGGGCGATGAATTATACGCTGCGCGCCGACGCGATTTTTCTGGCGCCCGGCAGGCTGCCGCGCCATCTCGAAAACGCCTTCGAGCTGCGCGTCGGATGAGGCGTAAAGCGGACCTCACCAGGTCTGGATAAACCGCCGTTCGACACCCTCCAGCGCGACCGCCGTGAGCACGCCGCTACTCACGGCGCGGGTGTCGAGATTGATCCGGTTCGGCAAATCCTCAACATCATTATGCGGCGTGTGCCCATGCACGATCACCTTCCCGAAAGATTCGCCGCAGTCGAGAAACCCCTCGCGGATGTTCATCAGATCGTGGGGGGCCTGCAAATGCAGCGGCCTGCTGCGGCGCACGCCCGCGTGGCAAAAGAAATAGCCTCCATATTCCGCCCAAAGCCGCGTTTCTTCGATGAAGCGGCGATGCTCCTGCGGAAAATGCGCGAGAAATTTGACGCGCACCTGCGACGCGCCGCCTTGCGCGACTTCCTCGCCGGTGTCCACGCCATAGGAATGCAGCGTCGTCAGCGCGCCGTTTTCGACCCAGTCGTCGAGCGCCGCGGCGTCGTTGAGGAAGCGCAGCAGCGCTTCTTCATGGTTGCCGCGCAGCGCGACGATGGGCGTTGGGAAATCCCCGGTGGACAAGCGCTTCAAAACGCCGTTCGAGCCAAGTCCACGGTCGACATAGTCCCCGACGAAGACGGTGACCGCCTGTTCGCAGCGGCGCGCCGCAAGATCATCGGCGATGGCTTCGGCGAGAACGTGCAGAAGATCGGCGCGGCCATGAATGTCGCCGATCGCGTAGATGCGCATGCCGGGCGGCGCCTCGGCGGTCTTCAGAGCGGAGGGGAACCAACGCGTCGTCATGGCTTCTCCCGAAGTCATCATTTATCGTTAGAAGGCGTTTTGACGAGCCATAGGGCGCCTGAGGGGGTGGCCTCATCGGGGGGGAAGCCTGTGGTCCTTTCCTCTGGCCGCCTCGGCCCCGACAATGCAGCCAGACGCAGAAGGGGCGAGGGAGAGCATGCTGAATTCACAGAGGGTTTCTCATTACGCGGCTCGCCTCGCGCTGATTCTCGCGTTCGCCGTGACCTTTGTCCTCTGCGCGCCGGCCCTTGCGGACACGCCGGATGAAACCTTCAAGGCGCTGGGTCTTGCCAAGACCGCCTCGCCCAAGGAGCTCTACGATGCGCTGACCAAGCGCTACTACGACGAATCACTAGGCGCAGGAAAAGGCTCGTTCTCGAAATATTGGGAGCCGATCCCGATCTCGAAATATCTCAATCCGCACGACTTCTATAAGCCGCCGCAGACGATCGACGTCGACGCGCAGCGGGCGCAATGCGTCGAATGCCACAGCCAAGTGACGCCCGGGTGGACGCATAGCTGGAAGGGCAGCGTGCATGGCAATCTCGACGCGATCCGCAATCTGCCGGACTCGGATGCGCGCGCCTATAAGAAGGCGATGATCACGGAGGTCGAGAACAACCTCCGCTCGATGGGAACGCTCAAGAATGGCGAACCGCTGAAGGAGGTCGGATGCATCGACTGCCATATGGGAGTCGGCAAGGATCACGGCCAGCATAAAACCGAATTGCGGATGCCCGACGCCGCCGCCTGCGGACAATGCCATGTGCAGCAGTTCGCCGAACGCGAGTCCGAGCGCGACACCTTCACCTGGCCGCAAGATCAGTGGAAGCCCGGCCATCCCTCACACGCGCTGTCGATGAAAGCCAATGTCGAGAACGCGGTGTGGGCGGCGATGGAGCAGCGCGAAGTCGCGGAGGGCTGCACCTTCTGCCACACGCCGCAGACGACGTGTAACTCCTGCCACACGCGGCACGAATTCTCGGCCGTGCAGGCGCGTAAGCCGCAGGCCTGCGCCATTTGCCACAACGGCGTCGATCACAATGAATTCGAAGGCTACATGCTGTCGAAGCACGGCACGATCTATCAGACGCGCGGCGACACATGGGACTGGAACGTCCGCCTCGCCGACGCGATGGAAAAGGGCAATATGAACGCCCCGACCTGCGCCTTCTGCCACATGGAGTATCAGGGCAAATTCACGCACAACATGGTGCGCAAGTCGCGTTGGGCCTTCCTGCCGATGCCGAAGATCGCGGAGAACCTCAACCATCCCTGGTTCACGCAGCGCAAGGAATCGTGGGTTTCGACCTGCTCGAACTGTCACTCCGATCGATTCGCGCGCGCCTATCTCGACGGCATGGACAAGGGCATCATCTCCGGCATCGACATCACCGAGACGGCGCGCAGCGTCCTGGTCAAGCTCTATAACGACAAGCTGCTGCCGGGTCAGACGACGAACCGTCCGGCGCCGCCTCCGCCCGAGAAGGACGACGCGGGCGGCTTCTTCCAGCTGTTCTGGCAGAAGGGCAATAACCCGAGCGCGATCGAATATGTCTTCGCCGACATGTGGGAGCACCATCAGATCAAGCACTATAAGGGGCTCGCGCATATGAACCCCGGCGGCTACACCTATACCGAAGGCTGGTCGCAGCTCATCGGCGCGGCGGCGAAGATCAACGACGAGGATACGAAGCTGCGCGAAGCCGCCGAAATTCGCGCCGAGCTGAAGCGTATCTCCGGCCAGAAGCACGGCGAACTCGATCTCGACTCGCCGGCGCGCCGCGCCTGGGCCGGCGGTCTGGGCGTCCTCGCCATGCTAGCGGGCGCTGGTCTGCTCATGCGTCGCGAGCGCAAGGGCGGGTAAGCGCTCCGCCCATCATTCCCGGCGCGCGAAAGCGCGACCGGGAACCCAGGGGCATTCTTCGAAATATTTCGCTGTTGCTCTGGAGTCCCGCTTCCGCGGGAATGACATTCGGGTGCGGCAATGACCTCTGACAGTGGACGCGCATGACTCCCCGCATTCGGTTCATCGCCGGCGTCGCCCTCATCGTCTTCGGCTTCGCCCTGCTCGGCTGGGCGATCTACGCCGGGCTCAATCCCACCGCGCCGTTTGAAACGCGGCTCGGGCCGATCTCGGCGGAAGCGGCGAAGGATGTCGAAGGCTTTGGACTTACGCCCGAGCGCCTCCAGCAGATCGAGGTGTCGGCGAAGGACGAGCGCCGCCCTATCGCCACTGGCGTCGTCGCGCGCGATGAAGCAGGTCGGCTGACGCCGCTCACGTGGCGCAATCAGGTGACGGAGCCGATCTTCTTCGCGGATGTTTCCGCAGCCGATGCGGCGAAGGTTCTTGCCGCGATCCGCGAACATACGCCGCAGGACGCCGTCGTGCTGGCGTGGTGGGACTTCTCGCGCGCGATCCGGCTTGTCGCTGGCCGCGCCGCGCCGCTCGACGACGCAGAGGCGCGCGGACTTCTATTGCCTGCCGCCTGGTCGGCTGCGGGGGCGGTGGAGCGCGCGCGATGGGGCGCGGGCGTTCCGACCTCGTCAGCG
The DNA here is from genome assembly GCF_051062815.1 of Methylocystis sp. GTDB lineage: Bacteria > Pseudomonadota > Alphaproteobacteria > Rhizobiales > Beijerinckiaceae > Methylocystis. The sequence goes on from NZ_JBPFDU010000054.1 coordinate 12,032, forward strand.
AATAGTTTCACGCGTTTCATGGACGCGCTGCTCGACTCCGATGAGGCGCGCGCCAGCGAGGCGCTGAAAAAGCTTGCCGACGGCAAGCCCGCCTATGTCGCCGTGCGCATTTCGGACGCGTGGATGCTCGCCGCCGCACGGCCGCAACAGCTTTCCATCGCCTATAAGGATTTCGCCGCGACCGGCGTTTCGCACGGTCTCATCAAATCCGCGCAACAATGGATGCGCGATCAAAAGATCGAAGGCGGCTTCGCCGTCGAACCGATGGGCGGCGCCACGCGGCTGCATTATTTCCAGCGCAAGAGCGACGGCGACAGGCTGATTGCCCGGCTGTTGCCGTTCTCCACCTCCCTGCCCTCGCCGCTGACGCGATTTTCCCTGGTTTATCAGCACAAGGGATGGTGGATTTATCGGCTGAACGATTAGTCGGTCAGCAACTGCGGCGTTATGTCGGTCCGTCGAACTTTGGCTGCTGCTTTCGTTAATACCTCGACGAACACTCGAAACCCTTTCGGACGAATTCCATCTGCATAGTATTCACTGCTCCAGGTGTAGTCATTAGTCTTGTTTACTTCCCTTACAAGAATGGCGCCCGGCCTCTCATCATACGACCGACTGTATGTCCAATCATCAGAGCCTTCAACTTTCACCGTTGTAGGCAAAAATTCAACAATCGCTTCAACGAACTCGAAATTAAGGTTCGGGCAGTTGCGGAATCGGAACAAGTTTGTTTCTAGCTCATGACGGATTCGTTCCTTATCAAAGGTCCACTCATATGGACCGAACCCCATCAATGATTTGCTAAAGCTACCGTACGACATCCAAGGAGCCCATTCTGCCCAATCCATCCGTGCTTGCTTACACCCCCAGGGGTTGAGACGGCTTTCCTCCTTACCAAAACAATACTCTATGGGTCGGTATGCTGATTCACGTTCTCGAACGCACCATGCGCATCCGAACATTTCTTCCCATGATCGGGCCTGTCCAACTTGGTAGCAGCGTCTGTTCCGCATACCCGTTAAAAAGTTTGCCAGCTTCAGCACTTCCGTAAATTCCGACTCTGGCCAAGAAGCCTGATACCAAGTTTTCTTCGACCTGATACAGCTCTGAAAACCCTTGGACGCTTTCGCGAACTCAAGAGCAGCCGGAAAACCGGCTGCAGTCGACTCACAAAATTCAATCACGTATCCTTCTGGAGGAATTTCCATGTCCATCTGGGTCGCGCCAGAGCCAACTGCAGCGACTGCGGCGCCGCAAGCAGAGCAAAACCTAGCACCGGCATTTAACGCGGTCTTGCAGTTGGGACATGAGATTGTCGCTTGAGCTGCTTGAGAGCGCTGAACAGCCTCAAGCATCAATTTGTCTAATTGCTCGTCCGTTACGCCAATTTGTTTTTGGAAGCCACGAATTATTTCTTCCTCTGCGGGATTCCAATCTCCATCTATCATGGCCACATACAACATATCCGAGAGATTCATTACTTGGAACGCAAAGCCGTCTACGGGCACGGCTCGGTGATACTCTCTTTCAACAAGCTTGTAGGCTGCATTCACATCACTTTTCTTGGCACCGATTTGGACCCGAATCTCATCAATCGCTGTATCTTCAACTTTTTGAATTTTCTGATCTGCGCGCGCGATAGCAATTATGTTTGCCAAATAGGTGAGGTGATCCTTTCCAGGTATATTCATTGAAGTTCCCCGAGCGAATTTGACGACAGCAAGCCAGTTTAATGCTCACACCTTGTTAATGCATCCTCACTATGATTTGTTGTGCGTCGCACCGCAGCCCCACAAATGGCGAAATTGCAGGCGATAGACCGGGCGTCGCAGCCAAAGCCGCCGCAGAACGCCTGCCGATTCAAGGACAAATCATGAATCCAGCCGAGATCGCCGCGAGCCCTCTCGCCGCTCCCGCCGCCGACATCACGATTTGGAGCATGTTCTGGGGCGCGCATATCGTCGTCAAGATCGTCATGGTCGGACTGCTCGCCGCCTCGGTGTGGTGCTGGGCGATCATCATCGACAAGACGCTGCTTTTCGCGCGCATGCGCCGCTCGATGGATCGCTTCGAGGAAAACTTCTGGTCGGGCAATTCGCTCGAGGAGCTGTACGGCAAGCTCTCCGAGCGGCCGCAGACCGGCACGGCGACGCTTTTCGTCGCCGCCATGCGGGAATGGAAACGCTCCTTCCAGGCGGGCGCCAGCGCCTCCTTCATGGGCTTGCAGGCGCGCATCGAGAAGGTGCTCGACGTCTCTATCGCCCGCGAAGTCGAGAAGCTTGAATCCAATCTGCTCGTGCTCGCGACCGTGGCGTCGGCCGGGCCCTTCGTCGGCCTATTCGGCACCGTGTGGGGCATCATGACGTCGTTCCGCTCGATCGCGGCCTCGAAGAACACCTCGCTCGCCGTCGTCGCGCCCGGCATCGCCGAAGCGCTGCTTGCCACCGCGATCGGTCTTTTCGCCGCCATTCCCGCGCTGATCGCCTACAACAAGATGCAGGGCGACGTCGCCAAGGCGCAGGCGCGGATGGAAAGCTTCGCCGACGAGTTCTCCGCGATCCTGTCGCGGCAGATCGACCAGCACACGGCCTCCTCGAACCGCGATCGCGCGGCGTAAGATGGGTATGAGCCTTCATGCGCAAAGCTGTGGCGCGAAACCCTCTCCCGTTGGGAGAGGTTGGCCGCAGAGCGGCTGGGTGAGGGGTTTCGAGCCTCTCCGGCAAGCGCGGTTCCCCTCACCCCGGTCCTGCGGACCGACCCTCTCCCCCTGGGAGAGGGTGTACGCCACACCACAAAAGGAGCGCTAAGCATGGGCGCTTCCCTCTCGACCCCCGGGCGCAAGGGCGGCAGGCGGCGGCGCGGCGTGCCGCGCTACGGCGCCATGGCCGAAATCAACATGACGCCGTTCATCGACGTCATGCTGGTGCTGCTCATCATCTTCATGGTGGCGGCGCCGCTGCTCGCCACCGGCGTCGCCGTCGATCTTCCGCAGACCAAGGCCGGCGCGCTCAACATCGATCAGAAACCGGTCTCGATCGCCATCGACGAGAAGGGACAGGTCTTCCTGATGGATCAGCCGGTCGAGACGACGCAGTTGCTCGACAGGCTGAAGGATACCGTGAAGCAGGGATTTGACGAACGCATCTATGTGCGCGGCTCCAAGGCGGTCAACTACGGCCGCGTCGCCGAAGTGATGTCGCTTGTCATAAGCGCCGGCTACAAAAAGGTCGCGCTGGTGACGGAGCAGGAGAAGAAGTGAGCTGAGCGGAAGTGAAAATTTCGCGCTCCGAACCCGGTTTTCCTCTCTCCTCGGCAATCCACGCGGGATTGCTTCTGGCGGCGTTCGTCCTGTTTTCCGACGCCCGGAAATTCGATGATGCTGTGGAGATGGTTCCGGTCGACCTCGTCACCGACAGCGAACTCACGCAGATCATGAAGGGCGAGAAAACCGCGCGCGAGATCAAGCCCACGCCGCGCGTCGACAAGGTCGCGCCCGAAGTTGAGACGAAGCCCGAGCCGCCGCTCGCGCAGGCCAAGAAGGACATTGCGACGCCGCCCCCCGTAGCGCGTCCGTTGCCGCAGCCGACCGCCGACGATGCGCCGCCGACGCCGCCCAAGCGAGTCGCCGCGCTGCCGCCAAAGCCGGAGCCGCCGCCAAAACCCGTCGAAAAGCAGCCCGAGCCGAAACCGGCGGCAAAGCCTAAAGCCGCCGCCCCGGAACCGGAGAAGAAAGAGCCCGAGAAAAAGCAGCCGGACGAAGCGGAAGTCGTGAAGCCAAAGCCGCCCGCCCGCACGAAGCCGGACAACACGGCAAAGGACGCGGCTGCGACAGAGAAACCGAAAGAGCGGCTTAAGATCGACGAGGTGGCGAAGCTCCTCGATCGCAAGAAGCAGCAAGACAAGCCTGAGCCCGAGACATCGATCGGCGAACTCGCCGAAAAGGCCGTCAAGGAGTCGAAGCCGAAGTCGGGCGAGGAGAATGCGCCGAAGTCGAAATTCGACGCCGCCAGCATCTCGAAACTGCTGAGCCGCGAAGCGCCGCAACGCAAGGCCGCGACCGGCCGAGCGACGCAGGCGGCGGCGCTCGGCGCGCCAACGGGAGCGGCGGCAACGATGTCGGCTTCGATGGAGGCGCGCATCGCCGCCTATATTCACGACCACTACTATCCCTGCTGGGCGTCCGGCTTGTCGCTCGGCGGGCAGAGCTATAAGCCGATCGTCGAGTTCCATCTTTCGCGCGACGGCGAACTCGAAGGGCGTCCAAAACTGCTGAACGCCTCGGCGAGCCCGACCGAACACGCCCGCGGCGAGCAAGCGATGCAGGCGGTACGCCGCTGCAGCCCGATGCGGATACCGCCCGAGTTCATGCCCTACTACGAAGAGGCGCTACACGACGTCACCATTCGCTTCCAGGATTCGAATTAGTGAACTGGTTCGTTCGTGGCGAAAGGCTTCACCCCCTCCCCAACCCTCCCCCGCTTTCGCGGGAGAGGGAGCAAACTCTGTGCTTCATCGCCCTCGCGCAAACGCCAATCGTGAGCGTCCCCTCTCCCGCGAGCGAAGCGAAGCGGGGGAGGGACAGGGAGGGGGCTGAAACGCCGCATCCAACAACCTCGCCCATCGCCGCAAAGCGCTACGCTTTCTTCACGCCGATGCTTGAAAGATATCGCCTATGACACGCTGCATCACCCGCCGCGCCGCCGCCGGCCTCCTCGCCGGCGCCGCGCTCGCCCCTTTCCTTCCCGCTTCTCTGGCGCGCGCCGGACGCATCATCGATCTCAAGGGCGGCGGCTTTCAGCCGGTCAATATCGCCGTCCCGCCTTTCGTCGGCGACGACGCCGCGCGCACCGTGACCTCGGTGACGCTCAATAACTTCAAGCGCTCGGTGTTCTTGAATCCGATCGACCCCGGCGCCCTGCCCGCGAACGCCGCGCCCCCGGACGCCGCGCCCCATCTGGCGGCTTTCAAGGCTGTGAACGCGCAATTTGTCCTCACGGGTCGTTCCCAACGCGCCGGCGACGGCAGGCTGAAAACGGAGTTCCGCCTCTTCGACGTGACGACGGGCGAACAAGTCGCGGGCCAGCAATATGTCACCGAGGCCGCCAATATGCGGCGTGTCGCACATCTCCTCTCCGACGCCGTGTTTTCCCGCATCACTGGCGAGAAGGGATTCTTCGACACGCGCGTCGTCTTCGTCGATGAAACGGGCTCAAAGGACAGGCGCCGCAAGCGCCTCGCCATGATGGATCAGGACGGCGCGAATGTGCGCTATTTGACGCGCGGCGACGAACTCGTCGTCACGCCGCGATTTTCGCCCAACTCGCTCGACGTCACCTACATGTCGTTTGGCGCCGACGGCGACCCGAAAGTCCTGTTGATGAATATTGAGAACAGCCAGCGCGAAGTGGTCGGCAATTTTCCGGGCATGACCTTCTCGCCGCGGTTCTCGCCCGACGGACAGAAGATCATCATGTCGCTGGCGCAAGGCTCGACGACCAATCTTTATACGATGGATCTGCGCTCGCGCACGACGACGCGTCTGACCGACACCTCCGCGATTGACACCGCGCCCTCCTATTCGCCCGACGGCGCGCGCATCGTCTTCGAGAGCGACCGCGGCGGTTCGCAGCAGATCTACGTCATGGGCGCGCATGGCGGTGAGGCGAAACGCATCTCCTTCAGCGGCGGCCGCTATTCGACTCCTGTCTGGTCGCCCAAGGGCGATTACATCGCCTTCACCAAGCAGAGCGGCGGCAATTTCGCGATCGGCGTCATGAAGATCGACGGCTCCGGCGAGCGCATTCTTACCGAGGGCTTTCACAATGAAGGGCCGACTTGGGCGCCCAACGGTCTCTTCCTGATGTTCTTTCGCGACTCCTCCGGCGGCGGCGGACCAAAAATCTATATGGTCGACGTTTTCGGGCGTTCGGAGACTCAGGTGCCGACGCCAGGCTATGCGAGCGATCCCGCCTGGGGCCCGCTGCAGGATTGAGCAAAGGCGCGCTTTTCGATTAGACTGCCTTTATGAAACGTGTCGAAGCCATCACGCGATTGCAGGAATACGCGCCGGCCATCAAGGCTCGCGGCGCGACATCCTTATTCCTCTTTGGCTCCGCCGCACGCGATGAAGCGGCGACGGACAGCGATCTCGATCTTTTCATCGACTATGATCCCGCCAGCCGATTCAACGCATTTGATCTTGTCGGCATTAAACTTTTTCTCGAGGATGAGTTGAAGACCGCGGTGGATTTGACCACTCGGGACGGCCTGCATCCTCGCCTGCGTCATGCAATCGAGAAATCGGCGGTCCGCGTTTTTTAATGGCTCGCGAATTTCTCCACGCCGTCGACGATATTTTGGACGCCATAGCCGGCATTGAGGACGCCACGCGCGGAAAGAACCTGGCCGACTATCAGCGGCAATGGCTTCTGCGCCATGCGATCCAACGCGCAATCGAGATCATTTCTGAAGCAAGCCGCGCAATTCCAGACGAAGTGAAGGCGACGCAGCCAAACATCCCATGGCGGAGCGTTCGCGCTATCGGCAATGTATTGCGTCACGAATATCAAGGACTGTCCGATCAAATCATATGGAATGTGGTGGTCGACGAATTGCCGAAACTCAAAGAGGCGATTACGCACATTCGGAATAAATTCGATGCGACCGGCCCTTCAAAATGACCAAACCCGTCCGTCTCGAAGAAAGCTGGCGCAAACATCTCGCTGCGGAATTCGAACAGCCCTATTTCCGCGCGCTGCGGGAATTTGTCCGCGGCGAATATTCCGCGCGACGGGTTTATCCGCCGGCGTCGCAGATTTTTCGCGCCTTCGACGAATGTCCGTTCGACACGGTGAAAATCGTCATTCTCGGACAAGACCCCTATCACGGCGCCGGCCAGGCCTGCGGCCTTTGCTTCGCCGTCGGCGCGACTACGCCGCCACCGCCCTCGCTCCAGAACATCTTCAAGGAAATCGAAGCCGATCTCGGCCGTCCCGTCTCGCGCGATCCCGATCTTTTGCGATGGGCGCGACAGGGCGTGCTGCTTCTCAACGCGACGCTCACCGTGCGCGAGAACGCCGCTGGCTCGCACCAGAACAAGGGCTGGGAGCAATTCACCGACGCCGCCATTCACGCGCTATCGCGCGAACGCGAAGCCGTCGTCTTCATGCTGTGGGGCGCCTACGCCCGGCGCAAGGGCGCGACGATCGATCGGCGCAAACATCTCGTGCTCGAATGCGCGCATCCCTCGCCGCTTTCGGCCAACAATGGCTTTTTCGGCTGCAAGCATTTTTCGAAGGCGAACGATTACCTGATCGCACACGGGGAACCGCCGATCGATTGGTGAGGAAAAACGCAAACGTCACGCGCGTATCCTTCACCCCTTTGGTCGACGTCTCATCGACTCGCCGCCGCCGCTTCATGAATCTTGAGCAGCTCTTCGTCGGTCTGCGCGACGCGCGCAAAGCATGGACGCGACGTCACGCGCTCGACATAGGCGCAGATTTGCTCGCTTTCGGGAACAAGGCCAAAACCGACTGTCCACCGCAGCGCGGCGCCCCAAAGAATATCGGCGGCGGTGAAGCGCTCGCCGAAGAGATAGGGGCCAGCCGCCAATTGCGTGTTGATCAGCGCCATGACGCCATCGAAATCGCCGTAGGGACTTCTGCTCGCAGGCGCCGGCTCGCGCTTCATCGAACGATCGACGATCGCGGGCTCGAACGCCGATCCGTAGAACACGAGCCAGCGCAGATAAGGCCCGCGCAAGGCGTCGCCAATAGCTGGCGCGAGATCTTTCTGCGGAAAAGCGTCGGCAAGATAGATGAAAATCGCGCCAAGCTCGGTCACGAGCGCGCCATTGTGAAGAATGGCCGGCACTTTTCCGAGCGGATTGACGGCGAAATATTCCGGCGTGCGTTGTTCGCCAAGCTGGAAATTCAACAGGCGCAGCTCGTAAGGAACGTCGAGTTCCTCAAGCAGGGTCAGCACGCTAGAGGCGCGCGTGCGCGGCGCGTAATGCAAGATCGGATTATCGTCGTTCATTGGCGCTCTTTGCGTGAAGATTAGGGCACGAACAACAGAAAAATATATGTCGCGAAAACGACGAGATGCACCAGCCCGGTCATGAGATTCGTGCGGCCGGCGCCGAAGCTCACAACGCTCAGCAGCAATGTCAGCAGCAGCAAGACGGTGTCGCGTTTTTCGAGACCGAAGACGATCTCCCGGTTCGTCGCGACGCTCAGCAGCGCCACGGCGGGAACCGTGAGCCCGATCGTCGCGACGACAGAGCCGAGCGCGCCATTGAGACTTGTCTGAAGCGCGTTACGGGTCGCCGCGCGGATCGAGTTCAGCGATTCGGGGAGCAGGACCAACATCGCGACGGCCGCGCCGGTCACCCGGTTCACGTCGTCGACGCCCCCCCAGCGAAGCGCCTCTTCAAGACCGGGAATGACGCGCTCCGCGAGAAGCGAGACGCCAAACAGGCTGGCGCCCAGTCCCACAACTGCGAATATCGTCACCCCGCGCGAAGGCTTCGCCTCGCCATGGCCCACGGCGGCGACATGCACGTCGATAAAGTAGGACCGATGCCGCACCGTCTGAATGAAGAGAAACGCGCCGTAGAGCAGCACCGACAGAATGCTGACGAAAATGAGCTGAATTGTAGACAGAGTAGGTCCGTAGCTCGACGTCGTATAATCGGGCAGAATGAGCGTAAGAACGGAAAGAGCGATCAGGATGGCCAGATAGGCGCTCGTCGCCATCGGCTGGAGTTCCTGCTCGTGGTGACGGAAGCCGCCGAGCAGAAGGCAGAGGCCGACAAGGCCGTTGCAAACGATAATGATTGCGGAGAAAACCGCCTCGCGCGCTTCGGTCGGATCCTCTTCGCCATATTCGATCATCGAGGCCATGATCGCGACCTCGATAATTGTCACGGCGATCGTGAGCAAAAGCGTCCCATAGGGTTCGCCCGTCTTGGCCCCGAGAATTTCGGCGTGCTGCAAGGCGGCGAAGACGGCCCCGATCAACAAGACCGCCGCGAGAGTCGGCGGAACGAAATCGATGGACGCCGGAATTTGCGAGATCCAGCGCTCGCCGAACAGAAAAACGCCGGCCAGCCCCAGCGCCAGCGCCGGAAACAGGACCGCGCCAACGGTGATCCTCGCCGCCTGCATGCCATCCCCCTGATCGTCGCAGCCCAAGCTTTGCAGGACTGTGGCCAGACGGTCAGGCGGGTGCAAGGCGGCGATCCGGTGAAATTCGCGGCAAGTCGAGGTTCTACACAGCTCTTTGGTCCGGCGGGGCGCCTCCAGCGACTCTTTCCATCCCAGCCGGCGGCGAATAGATCTAGGTGAATGACCGCTCACGCAAATCCGCGCGATCTTCCCCCTGAAGAGGACGACGTCTTTGACGCGCCCGACGCCGCCGAGGAGGCGCAGGCGGAGCTGTGCGAGGACGCGCCCGAGACGCCCGAAAGCGTCAAGCGCGGCGTCGACGTCATCAAGAAACATTGGCGCCATGCGCCGAACGGACCCGGCGTCTATCGCATGATCGCCGAAAGTGGCGAGGTGCTCTACGTCGGCAAGGCGAAAAACGTGCGCAAGCGCGTCGCGAGCTATACGCGTCTTGCGGGTCATGTGAACCGCATTGCGCGGATGATCTCGGCGACGACGACGATGGTGTTCATCTCGGTCGAGACCGAAACCGACGCGCTGCTTCTCGAAGCGAATCTCATCAAGCAGATGAAGCCGCGCTTCAACGTGCTGATGCGCGACGATAAATCCTTCCCTTATATTCTGATCGCCATGGATCACGCTGCGCCGCAGATCTTGAAGCACCGGGGCGCCCGCGCGCGAAAAGGAGACTATTTTGGTCCCTTCGCCAGCGTCTGGGCGGTCAATCGGGCGCTGAATGCGCTGGAGCGCGCCTTTCTTTTGCGATCCTGCTCGCAAAGCTTTTTCGACAATCGCACGCGTCCGTGCCTGCTCTACCAGATCAAACGCTGCTCGGGCCCGTGCACCGGCGAGATCTCCATGGAAGATTACGCCGAACTCGTGCGAGAGGCGCGGGATTTCCTCTCTGGCAAAAGTCGCAACGTCCGCGAACAGCTGGCGCGCGAAATGACCGAAGCCTCCGAGCGACTTGAGTTTGAGCGCGCGGCGCGGCTGCGCGATCGAATCTCGGCGCTCTCGGCCGTTCAAGGCGCGCAGGGGATCAATCCGCGCAGCGTCGAGGAAGCCGACGTCTTCGCCATCGCCAAGGACGCCGGACGCTTCTGCGTCGAGGCGTTCTTCTTTCGCGCCTATCAGAACTGGGGCAATCGCTCCTACTTCCCCCGCGCCGACGCGACGCTGTCCGAGTCCGAAGTTCTCGACGCCTTTCTCGCGCAGTTCTATCAGGAGCACCCTTCGGCGCGCTGCGTCTTTCTCTCGCATCCGATCGAGGACAGCGCGCTGCTTGAAGAAGTGTTGACCGCGCGGCTTGGCCGCCGCGTCGAAGTGCTCGCGCCGCAGCGCGGCGAGAAGCGCGAACTTGTGGACCACGCGCTTCAGAATGCGCGGCAGGCGCTCGGCCGCAAGCTCGCCGAAGACGCAAGCCAGCAGCGCCTGCTCGCGGCGCTTGGCCAGGCTTTTGGTCTGGCCGCCGCGCCGCGGCGTATTGAGGTCTACGACAATTCCCACATCGGCGGCGCGCAGGCGATCGGCGCGATGATCGTCGCGGGCCCCGCCGGATTCATGAAAGCCCACTACCGCACCTTCAACATCAGAAGCGCGGAGATCACGCCGGGGGACGACTTCGGCATGATGCGCGAGGTGCTGACGCGACGGTTCGCGCGGCTCGCCAAGGATGGGGAGAAAGATCAGGACGGCGACGCTTTTCCGGCAAAGCCCGATCTCGTTCTGATCGACGGCGGACGCGGCCAATTCGACGTGGCGCGCGAGGTCTTGCGCGAACTCGGAGTCGAAGGGGTGGCGATCGCGTCGATCGCCAAGGGCGCCGACCGCAACGCCGGGCGCGAAACATTCTTCGTCGAAGGTCGCGAGCCGTTTCGCCTGCCGCCGCACGATCCGGCGCTCTACTTTGTGCAGCGCCTGCGCGACGAAGCGCATCGTTTCGCGATCGGCACGCATCGCGCACGGCGCAAGAAGGAATTCATCAAGAATCCGCTCGACGAGATCGCCGGCGTCGGACCGTCGCGCAAACGCGCGCTTCTCCTGGCGTTCGGGTCGGCGAAGGCTGTCTCGAAGGCCGCGCTTTCGGATCTGGAGAAGGTGCCCGGCGTCAACAAGACGACGGCGCGGCTCGTCTATGAGCATTTTCAGCGCGAGTAGCGCCGGTCGAACGCCCGTGAACAGCGCGCTACTGACCGCCGCAGGAGACGTCGCCTTCTTCGCAGGTGAGCTGATGCTGCAACCGTTTCGTCTGCTGCTCGGTCACATCCGCGAGACATTGCGCCACGACCATGCTGTGAATGCTGCCGTCGATCGTCCCCAGAGTCTCAAAGGCGCATTGCGCATCCCGGTAGGCGATCCAGGATTTTTGCGCCTCCCGTAATTTTGACTGGCCCGCCGGGCTGATCTTTTTCAACAATTTGGCGTAGACGGCGTTGAGTTTCGCGTCGGCCTGCTTGAAATTCTCTCCTGCGCACAGATTGAGGTCAGTCTGAGAGCCGCGACCGTCGCAGTCCTTCGCGAGCGCCCCGTTCGTCGAATGCGCCAGAACGACAAAAGCCGCGCTGATGGCGGCGGCGCGCCGTAAAGGAAAGCTTCTCATCGACGGATTCACTCCCTTGCGCCGTCGCCATTCCCGGTCGGCACGCTATCATGGGTTGGCATGCGAAAATTTTTTCGGCACCTTTATGACGCCTATCTCAAGTTCAACCGCGACGATGGTTGGGCGATCGCGAGCTATATTGCGCTATCCATCCTGACCTCGCTCTTTCCGTTCCTCATCTTTCTGACGGCGCTTGCGGGCTTTTTCGGCCTGGCGGGCGAAGCGGAGGCCGCGAGAAAACTCCTCTTCGAAACATGGCCGGCGAGCGTGGCCGGGCCGATTTCGGACCAGATCAGCAATGTGCTGACGCAGCCGCGCGGCGGACTGCTGACCCTGGGCGCGGTCTTCGCCATCTATTTCGCCTCGAGCGGAGTCGAGGCGCTTCGCGTCGCCCTGAACCGCGCCTATGACGTCAAGGAAACGCGCTCCTGGTGGCTCTCGCGTCTGGAATCAATTCTTTACGTCTTCCTCGGCGCGGCGGCGCTTCTCGCCGTCGCCATTCTGCTCGTACTGGGGCCGCTCGTGTGGACGATTGCGGAACGATATGCGCCGCTCATCGCCCAAGATCTCGAGCCACTCTTCCAACCTGTGCGCTATGGCGTCACCACCGGCCTATTGGCGATTGCGCTTTTCGCGGCTCACAAGTTCTTGCCTGCGGAACGGCGCAGCTTCAAGGTCATCGCGCCCGGCATCGCGCTGACGCTCATCGCGTCGCTCGCGCTCGGCGTCGGCTTCGGCGCCTATCTTGCGCGATCCGCCAGCAGCTATATTTCGATGTACGCCGGCCTCGCCTCCATCGTGATCGCCATCGTTTTTCTGCAGATGCTGGCGGCGATCTTCATTTATGGCGCCGAGCTCAATCAGACAGTCGTGGCGGGCGGCAAGAACCCGAAGAACCGGGCTTAAGCGCACCTTAACCGAGATTTTTTACGCTGCCCGCATCCGCGCGCCGTTGGCGGCGCTGCGATCAATCGAGGCTTCTCCTCATATGCGCAGCCATGCAAGGGGCCATTTCACCGAGCAGCTTCGCGAGTTTGCGGCGCGCAGGCTGGCGGAAATCCTGGGCGCCGCCTTGCTCGTGAGCGCCGGCGCGCTCACACTGGCGCTCGTCAGCTGGTCCGCCCGCGATCCTTCGCTCAACCACGCGACCTCGGGCCACGTCCGCAATCTGCTCGGCGGACCGGGCGCGATCGTCTCCGACCTGTTGATGCAACTCGTCGGCTTCGGCGCCATCGCCGCCATCGTGCCGATCGCGACCCAGGGATTGCGTCTCATGAGACGTCGCCGGATCGGCCGCGTGATGCTGCGCGTCGGCCTCTGTGTCCTCGGCGTTTTCGCAACCGCCGCGACCGCGTCGCTTCTGCCCGCGACCGAGCGCTGGCCGCTGCCCACCGGCCTCGGCGGCGTCGCCGGCGACGCTATCCTTACTGTTCCGCGGTTGATCTTCGCCGGCTCGGGCGTCCTGACCGCGCTCTTCGGCGTCGGCGCCGCTCTCGTCGCGATCCTCGCCGTGACCGGCGCAGCGGGGCTGGGCTTCGAATCCGAAGCGGATATGCGCAGCCGGTCCTCTGAGGATGAAGCGAAGATTCGTCCGGGCGCCGACGATGACGACGACGCCGGCGGCGAGCCTGGCGTCGCGTTGATCTCACTCGGCGCGCTCATTCATCTTGGACTGGCGTCGAAAGCCTGGATGCTACGCGCCGCCGGAAGGCTCCGGCGCCGCGCCGCGACGACGGACCGGCCGCCGCCGCCGCGCTATCCGCGCGTCGAGCCGACCTTCGAGGACCTGGACCTTTACCCTGCCTTTCCGCCGCCGCAGCCCCGCGATCTCGACGAGGAGCCCTATGCGCCCGCGGCCGCTCCCCCTGCGCCCCGCAGGACGCGCGCGCCCGCCCGCGCCGCGCAGCCCCGCTTCAATACGCGCTATGAGACGCCGCCCCTTGGCCTTCTCGCCGAGCCGAAAAAACAGGCGAGCGGCGTCAAGCTCCCGCAGGAGGCGCTCGAGCACAACGCGCGGCTGCTTGAGGGCGTGCTCGAGGATTTTTCCGTCAAGGGCGACATCATCAACGTCCGCCCCGGGCCCGTGGTCACGCTCTATGAACTGGAGCCCGCGCCCGGCATCAAGAGTTCGCGGGTCATCGGCCTCGCCGACGACATCGCCCGCTCGATGTCCGCCATCTCCGCCCGCGTCGCCGTCGTGTCAGGGCGGAACGCCATCGGCATCGAACTGCCGAACCAGCGTCGCGAGATGGTCTATCTGCGCGAACTCATCGCCTGCGAGGATTTCGTCCGCTCCAACCACAAGCTCGCCATCGCCCTCGGCAAGACGATCGGCGGCGAGCCGGTGATCGTCGACCTCGCCCGAATGCCGCATCTCTTGGTCGCCGGCACCACCGGCTCCGGCAAGTCGGTCGCGATCAACACCATGATCCTGTCGCTGCTTTATCGGCTGAAGCCCGAAGAGTGCCGGCTGATCATGGTCGATCCGAAGATGCTGGAGCTCTCCGTCTACGACAATATCCCGCATCTGCTGACGCCCGTCGTCACCGACCCGAAAAAGGCGGTCGTGGCGCTCAAATGGGCGGTGCGCGAGATGGAGGATCGCTACAAGAAAATGTCGAAGCTCGGCGTGCGCAACATCGACGGCTACAACGCCCGCGTCGCCGACGCGCAGGCCAAGCGCGAGACGATCACCCGCACCGTGCAGACGGGCTTCGACCGCGAGACCGGCGAGGCGATCTTCGAGCATGAGGAGATGACGCTCTCCACGCTGCCTTATATCGTCGTGATCGTCGACGAGATGGCGGATCTCATGCTCGTCGCCGGCAAGGACATCGAGGGCGCGATCCAAAGATTGGCGCAGATGGCGCGCGCCGCCGGCATCCATCTGATCATGGCGACGCAGCGCCCCTCCGTCGATGTCATCACCGGCACGATCAAGGCGAATTTCCCGACGCGCATCTCCTTCCAGGTGACCTCCAAGATCGACAGCCGCACGATTCTGGGCGAACAGGGCGCCGAGCAGCTGCTCGGCCAGGGCGACATGCTCTACATGGCGGGCGGCGGCCGCATTTCGCGCGTCCATGGGCCTTTCGTGTCCGACCACGAAGTCGAGGACATCGTCGCCCATGTGAAGACGCAAGGCGCGCCGCAATATCTCGACGCGATCACCGCCGAGGAGGATGTTGGCGAAGACGGCGAAGCGCCCCTGCCCGGCTCGATGGACGCCGAGGAAGGCGGCGACCTTTACGACCGCGCCGTCAATATCGTGCTGCGCGACAAGAAATGCTCGACGAGCTACATCCAGCGCCGCCTCTCGGTCGGCTACAACAAGGCCGCTTCGCTCGTCGAACGCATGGAGCAGGAAGGCGTCGTCTCCGCGCCTAACCACGCCGGAAAGCGCGAAATTCTCGTCGGCGGCGGCATTGATCGCGGCGCCTTCGATATCGAGGCGGCGGAGTAAGGCTTCGCCCCCATTTCCGCCAACTTATGCTAGGAAGACGGCGACCAGCTCCCAGAATCGGAACCCGCCGTGACATACGTTCACTTTGCCGCCCTGCTCGCCGCGCTTTCATTCGCCGTCCCGGCCGCCGCTGCGACTATCGCGCGCACCCCGCAGCCGTCGCAGGAAGGCGTTCCGGCGGCCGTCGAGAGCAAAGCAGCGGAGGCGAAGCCGGCCGGAGCGAATCCCGCGGAAGCAAGGTCCAAATCGGCTGAGGTCAAGCCTGAGGACGAGAAGAGCGTCGACGCCAAGCCCGTGACGGTCAAACCCGTGACGGCCAAGCCAGGCGAGGCGAAGCCTGCAGACCCGCCATCAGCCGGGGAGAAGAAGGGCGCAAAGCCATCCGCGCAGGGACCCGCCGCTGCCGCCGCGACGATCGCGCCTCCGCCCGCGCCGGAGCCTGAGAAGCCGCTCACCCGCGCCGAGGCGGTCAAGCGCGCCAACGCCTTTTTCAACGCCTCGCCGGTGATGACGGCCGATTTTGTGCAGATCGGCGGCGACGGCAAACGTTCGGAAGGCAGGCTTCACGTGCAGCGCGCCGGCCGCGTTCGCTTCGAATACGCCCAGCCGGCGACGATGGAGGTCGTCGCCGACGGCGCGCAGGTCGCTGTGCGTGACCGCAAGCTCAACACGCAGGATCTCTACTTCATCACCCAGACGCCGCTCAAATTCCTGATGAAGGATAAGATCGACCTCGAAAAGGACGTCACCCTCGAGGATGTGAAGATCGATGATTCCGGCGTCACCATCGCCATCGAGGACAAGGCGACCTTCGGCGGCACGTCGCACGTGCGTTTGATCTTCGACCCCAAGACCTTCAAACTGAAGCAGTGGCAGGTGAAGGACCCGCAAGGCTATGAGACCTTGATTTCGGTCTTCAACATCGACCAGGCGAAAGTGCCGGACCCGACGCTGTTCAAGATCAACAAATAACCTTGCCGTCGGCGGATTCGATTTCGACCGCGATCCCCTATCTGGCGCTGGCGCTAGGTCTGCTCTGCGCCACGGGCGGCGGCGAGCTGTTCGTGCGCGGCACAGTCGGGATCGCCTGCGCCGCCCGCGTTGCGCCGAGCGTCATCGCCGCGACCGTCGCCGCTTTCGCCACATCAAGCCCGGAGCTGACCGTCGCCATCCAATCGGCGCTGGCGGGAGAGCCGGAAATCTCCTTGGGCGACGCGCTCGGCAGCAATGTCGCCAATTTGGCGCTGATCTTCGGCGTCGCGTTGCTGTTCGGGCCGCTCGCCATTATCCGCGCCCAGGTGACCCGAAATTTTGCCGTCGCCGTTGCGGCGCCTGTGGCGCTCAGCGTCATGCTGATCGACGGATCACTGTCTCGTCTGGACGCCGCGATCCTCTTGAGCGGCTTCGCGCTATGGTTCGTGAGAGTCACACTGGAGGCGCTCGAGGAACGACGCTTAGCCCCAGCGCTGCAGGAGACGTCTTCAGGCTTCCTGCGCGCTCTCGTCGAGACCTCGATCGGACTCGGACTGCTGATTGCCGCCGGAAGTCTCATTGTCTTTGGCGCAAGTGAAATCGCCAGGCGATTTGGGCTGAGCGATTTCATCGTCGGCGCGACTCTGGTCGCGGTGGGCACCTCGACGCCCGAACTCGCCACTGCGCTGATGGCGCGCATTCGCCGACAAGACGACGTCGGCTTTGGCGCCCTGCTCGGAAGCAATATCTTCAACGGGCTGTTCATCATCGGGGTGGCCAGCGCGATTGCGCCGATCCAAACATCCGAATGGGAGGCGGCGCCGGCTCTCATCGCTGGCTTGATCGCGCTCGCGCTGGTTTATCCGCCGCGCAGCGGCGTCTACCGTCCGTGGCGCGGCGTTGCGCTGCTCGCCGTCTACGCAGGCTATTTGGCGGCGGTGATCGCCTTCGGGCGTTAGGCCGCTTTTTTCTTCGGCGCGAGCAGTTTGCGGTTCATCAGCACTTCGGCGATCTGAATCGCGTTGAGCGCCGCGCCCTTGCGCAGATTGTCGGAAACGCACCACAGAACGAGCCCGTTATCGACGGTCGGGTCGGTACGGATGCGCGAGACATAGGTGGCGTCTTCGCCGGCTGCTTCATGCGGCGTGATGTAGCCGCCGGCTTCGTGCTTGTCGATCACCAACACGCCCGGCGCCGCGCGCAAAATGTTACGCGCCTCATCCGCCGAGATCGGCTTTTCGAATTCGATGTTCACCGCCTCCGAATGGCCGATGAAGACCGGCACGCGCACGCAGGTGGCGACAAGCTTGATCTTGGGATCGAGAATCTTTTTCGTCTCCGCGACCATCTTCCACTCTTCCTTGGTGAAGCCGTCCTCCATGAAGACGTCGATCTGCGGAATCAGATTGAAGGCGATGCGCTTGGGAAATTTCTTCGCTTCGACGGGATTGGCGACGAACACCGAACGGGTCTGCGCGAAGAGTTCGTCCATGCCCTCCTTGCCCGCGCCAGAGACCGACTGATAGGTCGAGACGACGACGCGCTTGATCGTCGCTGCGTCGTGCAAAGGCTTCAGCGCGACGACGAGCTGCGCCGTCGAGCAGTTCGGATTGGCGATGATGTTCTTTTTGGAAAATCCCGCCGCGGCGCCGGCGTTCACCTCCGGCACAACCAACGGCACGTCAGGGTCCATGCGCCAGGCCGAAGAATTGTCGATGACGACGCAGCCCTGCGCGCCGATCCTGGGCGCCCATTCCTTCGCGACCGAGCCGCCCGCCGACATGAGACAGATGTCGACGTCGGAAAAATCATAGGAGTCGAGCGCCTTGCACTTCAGCGTCCGGTCGCCGAAGGAGACTTCCGTGCCGATCGAACGCGATGACGCCAGCGCGACGACTTCCGAAACCGGGAAGCGGCGCTCGGCGAGAATATCGAGCATCTCGCGGCCTACGTTGCCCGTAGCGCCGACGACCGCAACCTTATACGCCATGATCAACTCCAGCCGGCGATCCCGGCGCTGAGATATCAGAAGGGAAGGCCGACCGACATATTCCCCGATGGCGAAACGCCGAGCATTTTGGTGTTGGGCGAATTCGGCTTTTCATCTTCCTTCTGCTTCCCCGGCGGGGCCTTGCCCGGCGACCAGCCCTCAAGCTCGCCAAACTGGCGGTTGCCGGCGCCTCCCTGCTGCTGCTGCTGGCCGGCGCTGGCGCTGGCGCGCGGGGATTGCTGCGCCTTCGCTCTCTTGGCCTTCGGCTGCGTCGTTACAGAGCCGGAAGCGTCAGGCGCTCCGGGATCGGCTTGAAGCTGCTGCGCCGAGGCGACCTGGGGCCCGGCTGCGATCAGGAAAGCGGCGCAAAGGAGCGGGCCGAAAGAAAGACGAGCGCAGGTCGACATGGCGCAAATCTCCGTGAACATTTGACCCCGTCCTAAACCGGCGGCGCGGCGGGATCAAGGCGGGCCAGCCCCGCAGTTTGTCCTGGTCCTGGTCGCCCTAATTACTTCCGCGGGGATCAGGCAGCTTGAGGCTCGCGATGAACGTCTCAGTCCTTCTCACCGTTCTAACGCTTGCCAGCGCCGTCTCGATCATCGTGCTGATCCTTCTCGGGTTGCGCATGGCGCTTCAAACGCCCCCATGGACGGCGCGCGACCGTGACAAGGTGCTGAACGCCTTCGCGATCGCGCTCATCGGCTGGTTCCTGGCGGCGACCGTCTCAGCGTGGCTCGGCGCTTATCAC
Source organism: Methylocystis sp. (assembly GCF_051062815.1). Taxonomy (GTDB): domain Bacteria; phylum Pseudomonadota; class Alphaproteobacteria; order Rhizobiales; family Beijerinckiaceae; genus Methylocystis. The sequence continues at coordinate 30,974 of NZ_JBPFDU010000054.1, forward strand.
GCGGCCCCAGGCACAATGCCTACGATCCAATACGCGCTCCTTGCGCCGATTGTCATCGGCGTGTGGCTGATCTGGCGGTCGCCGACAGTCCGCCTGATCATCGACGCGATGCCCCAGCAATGGCTCGTGGGCGTTCAAGTCTTTCGTGTGCTCGGCGGAACTTTCTTGGTCCTCTATGCAATGGGCCAGATGCCCGGCGTATTCGCCTGGCCCGCAGGAGTCGGCGACCTGCTCGTCGGCGTTCTTGCCGGGGTCATTGCGGCCGCCTATGCGCGCGCGCCGCGCGTGAATCCCGATCTGGTCATGTGGTGGAATATCCTCGGCCTCACAGACCTCATCATCGCCGTCGCAACCGGCATAGCCAGTTCGCCATCAAGGATTCAGGTCACGGCGTTCGACCAGCCGAACGTGCTGATCACCCTATTCCCCCTTGTGCTCGTTCCCGCCTTCCTTGTTCCGTTGTGGATATTGTTGCATATCGCGTCGCTGACGAAATTGCGCCGGCGCGCCGCAACCGCCAATAAGCCTCACGACGCGGCTATCTCGCACATGTGACCGCCGCTTACGCCTCGTCCTGGGCGATGGCCATGTTTTTGAGTTCCGCGATCGCCTTCGCCGGCGACAGGGACTTCGGGCAGACCTGGGTGCAATTCATGATCGTGTGGCAGCGGTAGAGGCGGAAGACGTCGTCCACATAGGAGACGCGATCCGTCGTCGCTTCATCGCGCGAGTCCTGCACCCAACGGAACGCCTGCAGCAGCGCCGCCGGACCCAGGAAGCGATCGGCGTTCCACCAATAGCTCGGACAGGCCGTCGAGCAGCAGGCGCACAGGATGCATTCGTAGAGCCCGTCGAGCTTGGCGCGCTGCTCCGGCGACTGCAGCCGCTCCTTCTCGGGGGCGGGTCCGGCCCGCAGCCAGGGCTGGATCGCCGCATATTGCTCATAGAAGATCGTCAGATCGGGCACGAGGTCCTTGACCACCGCCATATGCGGCAGCGGATAGATTTTGATCGCGCCGTCGATTTCATCCATGCCCTTGGTGCAGGCGAGCGTGTTCAGACCGCCGATATTCATTGAACACGAGCCGCAAATGCCCTCGCGGCAGGAGCGACGAAAAGTCAAAGTCGGATCAATCTTGTTCTTGATCCAGATCAGCGCGTCGAGAACCATCGGTCCGCAGTCGTCGGCGTCGATGAAATAGGTGTCGAGGCGCGGATTGGCGCCGTCGTCAGGGTCCCATCGATAGATGCGCAATTCGCGCAGGCGCTCGGCCCCTTCGGGCCTGGGCCACGTTTTGCCTTCGGCGACGACGGAGTTTTTGGGGAGGGCGAATTCGACCATTTTCCGATCCTACGATCCTTGTTGGTCCGGCTCTTGCGCCGGCCAGTCGGCGAGGAGAACGACGTGGTTTCGATGCGGCGTCGGTGACGGCTACCGCTGGTCGCGCGCCTCACGAATGATCAAGGTGCTGTCAGTCTGCTCCACATCCTTAGGAGTCATTGCGGCGATGCGGTCCACAGCGGCCAGACGAGCCGCGCGAACAGTGTTCTCGCTGACCGCCTTCTCAAGAAGGTCGGCGGCCTCCTCCTCCACCGTGCGGCGATGGACGGCGGCGAGTTCCTGAATTCGGGCGATCGCCTGGGGGCTGATGCTCTTGATCGTGATCGCATTCATAGCAGTATGTCCTCACACGCAGTCTCATTGGGCGTCGCGCGGTCCGGCGCTTTGAAATGCGGACGTACGATGCGGCCGTGCCGGAGCAGCGGGCGCTGATGCGGTGCGGCACGCTTCCAACAGCCTGCTATCGTTTTCGATAGACATTCTCGCATTCCCGTCGCCTCAATACACTCGCGCCTTTGGCTCGACGTAAGCCACCTCGTTCGTCATCGTATAGCTGTGCACCGGACGATAATCGATTGAAGTGGTCTTCCTCTCGCGGTCGATCGTCGCCAGCGTATGCTTCATCCAGTTCTTGTCGTCGCGGTTCGGGAAATCCTCGCGCGCATGCGCGCCGCGCGATTCCGTGCGGTTGGCGGCGCTTTCCATCGTCGTGACCGCCTGCACAATGAGATTGTCGTATTCGAGCGTCTCGATGAGATCGGAGTTCCAGATCAGCGAGCGATCGGTGATCTTGACGTCGGCGCCGTCGCGCCAGACGGCGTTGATCTGTTCGACGCCTTCGGCGAGGACCTCGCCGGTGCGATAGACGGCGCAGTGCGACTGCATCGTGCGCTGCATCCTGTCGCGCAAGACCGCGGTGGGCGCGGAGCCATTGGCGTTGCGGAAAAAATCGAGCCGCGACAGCGCGAGATCGGCCGAGTTCGCGGGGAGTTCCGGCTGCACATCGTTCGGCTTGATGAGTTCGGCGGCGCGCAGCGCCGCGGCGCGTCCAAAGACGACGAGATCAATAAGCGAGTTGGAGCCCAGTCGATTGGCGCCATGCACCGAGACGCAGGCCCCTTCGCCGAGCGCCATCAGGCCCGGAACCACTTCGTCGGGATTGCCGTTACGCTTGCGCAGCGCCTCGCCGTGAAAATTCGTCGGTATGCCGCCCATGTTGTAATGCGCGGTCGGTATGATCGGAATCGGCTGGCGCGTGACGTCGACGCCGGCGAAAACCATCGAACTTTCGGAAATGCCCGGCAGGCGCTCATGCAGGATCGCCGGATCGAGATGCTCGAGATGCAGATAGGCGTGATCCCTCTCCTTGCCGACGCCCCTGCCCTCGCGCACCTCCATCGTGATCGCGCGCGAGACCATGTCGCGCGGCGCGAGATCCTTCACCGAGGGCGCGTAGCGCTCCATGAAGCGTTCGCCTTCGCTGTTCGTCAGATAGCCGCCCTCGCCGCGCGCGCCCTCGGTGATCAGACAGCCCGCGCCATAGATCCCCGTCGGATGAAACTGCACGAACTCCATGTCCTGCAGCGGCAGCCCGGCGCGCAGCACCATGGCGTTGCCGTCGCCGGTGCAGGTATGCGCCGATGTTGCTGACAAATAGGCGCGGCCATAGCCGCCGGTCGCGAGCACGGTGAGCGCGGCGCGAAAACGGTGAATTGTCCCGTCATCGATCTTCAGGCACACCACGCCCCGGCAGGCGCCGTCCTGATCCATGATGAGATCGAGCGCGAAAAATTCGACGAAGAACTTCGTGTCGAGCTTCAGCGCCTGTCCGTACATCGTATGGAGCATCGCGTGGCCGGTGCGATCGGCGGCCGCGCATGTGCGCTGCGCCGGCGGGCCATTGCCGAAGTCCGTCGTCATCCCGCCGAACGGACGCTGATAGATCGTCCCTTCGCTCGTGCGCGAGAAGGGGACGCCCCAATGCTCCAGCTCATAAACGGCGGGCGGGGCGTTGCGGCACATATATTCGATGGCGTCCTGGTCGCCGAGCCAGTCGGAGCCCTTGACGGTGTCGTACATGTGCCATTTCCAATTGTCCGGCCCCATGTTGCCGAGCGCGGCGGCGATGCCGCCCTGCGCCGCCACGGTGTGCGAGCGGGTTGGAAAGACCTTGGTGACGCAGGCGACGTTCAGTCCCGCCTCGGCGCAGCCGACGACGGCGCGAAGTCCCGAACCGCCTGCGCCGACGACGACGACGTCAAAGGTGTGATCGACGATCGCATAGGCCCGACCGCCTACCGACACATTTGATGCGGGACCCTTTGCAATCATCGATTAAGCCTTCTCGAATCTCATTTGCGCCGCGCGCGGCGTAGCTGCGTCGTTACAAGACGGGATCATAGAGATCAAAGCAGCGATGTCGCGCTGCTTCCTGCTCTCGCCTGTCACGTCGACGTCCGTCGATCGCATCGTCCGACTACTTCGGCGCGGCGATGAGGAGGATCGCGAGGACCCAGATCGCTGCGATGACGCGCGACGCCCAAGTGTTGGCGACGATCGCCTGCGCCTTCAACGCTTTGTCGTGCACGTAATCTTCGATGATGTCGTCCATGCCGCGTCGCGCATGGATCATGCCGATGACGCCGAACGCAAGAAGCACGAGCGCGGGAATCGGTCTGCCGATTTCGGCGCGCACGCCTTCGAGCGGCTTGCCGGCAAGCCCGAGAATCCACCAGGCGCTCAACATCCCAAGCGGGACCAGCGCATAAGACGTCAGCCGCATGAAGCGCGCATGGGGCGAACCGCTATGGTCGGAGACATAGGCGTCGCCGGGTCCGGTTCGACCGCTCTTGAATCTTGTCGCAACCGTCATGAGTTCGCTCCGCTCAGCTCGCCAGCGTCTTGAAGATGAAGACGAGCAGCGTCAGCAGGACGCCGCCGACGAGCGTCCCCTGCGCCAACAGTTCACGCCCCTTCGCGTCCATGTAAAGGCCGCGATCCCAGAGCGCGTGACGCACGCCGCCGAGCAGATGATGAAAAATCGCCCAAACGACCATCAGCACAAGCAGATTGCCGATGAAGCCCGACGCGATCCAGGAAACGGCGGAGAAGGCGCCGCCGCCGATCGCAGCCCCGAGCAGGAACAGCGCCAGAAGCGCCATGCCGACGTAAAGCCCCGCGCCGGTGATTCGATGCGCGATCGACATCGTCATCGTCAGGATGGGCTTGAAGATCGTCAGATGCGGCGACAGCGGCCGCCGCGCGGCGAGCCTGTCTGTGTCGGCGTCGGCCATGTAGAACCCTCTCGCGTGCGGCCGATTTCTTTCTCGGAACGCTTCCAAGCAGATAATTCAATTGTTGCGGCGCCGCAACCAAAAGCGATCGAACAGGCGCGCCGCAAAACGCAAAAGCCCCGTCTCCGGGGCTCTTGCCGCGCGCGTTCATAGCATTTGGATTCAGTAGTTCGCCATTGGCGGTCCGGAAGGCGCAAGCATCCAGTTGAAGCGGTAGTTGACGCCGGCGCGCACAGTATTGAGATGCGCGCGCTGCCGGGTTTCGACAATGAAAGGCGCAACGTAGATCGGGTCGTAATTCGCGCCGATGTTTGTATAGAGATATTCGACCTTCGCCGACCAGTTCGGCAGGAAAGCGTATTCGAGCCCGCCGCCTGCCGTCCAACCGGTTCCCGTGCGGGCCTGAGAGCCAAGCCATCCGAAGTTGAGACGCAGGTCGCCGTAGGCGAATCCGCCCGTGCCGTAAAGGAGCAGCTGCGCGCTCAACATCGACACGCCCGCCCGCCCGCGCACCGTGCCGAACCAGTCGACGCTGCGCGTCGCGCCCCACCCCTGATTGCCGCCGCCGACGCTCGATCCTTGAAAATCCGTTTCGAGGCCGACGACGAAGAGCGGCGTGAGTTGATAATTATAGCCGATTTGGGCCCCGCCGACGACGCCGCCGGTATTCGACGCGCTCGAGGGCGCCAGCCAATGTCCATTGTCGTATCGATCGAGCCAGCCGCCGCCGAGATTGAGGCCGACGTAGATTCCGGTCCAGGTGAAGATGGGCGGCGGCGGAAGATAGACCGGCGGCGGCTCCCTGCGCGAAGGCAGGTCTGCGGCCGAGGCCGACAGGCCGGCCAGGGACGCCGCGACGGCGAGGCCGAAAGCTCGTTTTTTCATTAGAACCTCGATGGTGCGTTGTTCGAAACGCCAGCGCCCCCGCCGGGGTTGAAATGAATGATCAACAATGGCGCAATTGCGAAAATTAATCGTTCATTTTCAATGTTTAATCGAGATACTTAGCCATCCGTTAACCGGCCTGAATTCTGCCGTGAAGTTCTTAACGCGCACGCTCAAACCGGCCTGTGGGGCCGCCAGATCCGACTGCCGCCCGCCGCGAATCCGGCGAGCGCCAGCGACGCGCAAAGCGCGCCCGCCCAGAAGGCGGCTTGGGGACCGAAGGCGTCCCAGAGCGCTCCGGCGCCCGCGCTCGCGACAAGCAGCGCGACGCCGCTCGCCAAGTTGAACACTCCAAAGGCCGAGCCGCGTAACGCCGCCGGCGCGACGTCGGCGACGAGCGTGGAAAGGAGACCCTGGGTGAGGCCCATATGCAGGCCCCAAAGCGCCACGCCCAGCCAAACGAGCGACATATGCTCGGCGACCGCCAAGGCGGCGTCGGCGGCGATCAGCGCGACAAGGCCCGCCATCAGCGGCGTCTTCCGGTCGCCGCGATCCGAGAAGGCGCCGACGGGATAGGAGGCGCCGGCGTAGACGACATTCATCGCGACGAGCGCCAGCGGCGCGAGCGCCTCGGGCAATCCGACGTCGCGCGTCTTCAGAATGAGGAAAGCCTCCGAGAACCGCGCCAAACTAAACACGACGCCGATCGCCACAACGATCCAGAAGGGGCCGCCGAGCCGGCGGACTTCATCGATGTGCAGCGGAAAACGCGCCGGCCGCGGCGGGCGGGAGGCTTGCGGCTCGCGCACGCCGAGCGCCAGGACCACAACGGCGAGAGCCGCCGGAATCGTCGCGATCCAGAACACGAAAGGGATGCTGTTGGCCGAGAACCACATCGCGGCCACAGCGACAGCAGGCCCGAGAAAGGCGCCGATCGTGTCGAGCGACTGCCGAAGCCCGAAGGCCGCGCCGCGAACGGCGGCCGGCGCGATATCGGCGACAAGCGCGTCGCGCGGCGCCCCGCGTATGCCCTTGCCGACGCGATCGATGAAGCGGGCGGCCATGATCCAGGCGATATTCGGCGCAAGCGGAAACATCGGCTTGGTCAGCGCGGCAAGCCCATAGCCGATGATCGCCAGCTGCTTGCGGCGGCCAAACCAGTCCGACAGCGCGCCAGAAAAGATCTTGACGACCGAGGCGGTCGCCTCGGCGACGCCTTCGATGATTCCGACTTCGGCCATCGAGGCGCCCATCGCGCCGACGAGATAGATCGGCAGCAGCGCATGGATCATCTCGGAAGAAAAATCCATGAGCAGCGACACGAGCCCGAGCGCCCAAACGCCGGACGGTATGGCGCGCAGACGCGAGACGCCGCTGAAGTCGTTCATGAACGTAGGGCTCGCGCGACACCCTCTCCCAAAGGGAGAGGGTCGGTCCGACGGACCGGGGAGAGGGGTTACGATTTCGCCGCTTCAGGCGCAAGGAATCAGCTGCGGCTGCGCCAAAATGAGGGCGGGAAACCCCTCACCCGGCTGCTCCGCAGCCACCCTCTCCCATGGCGAGAGGGTTTGCGCGCGGACACCCTCTCCCTGTGGGAGAGGGTCGGTCCGAAGGACCGGGGAGAGGGGTTACGATTTCGCAAATGCAGGCGCGACGACTCCGGCGCAGCGTCGCCAAAATTCGTCCGAGAGCCCCCCCGGTTGCTTCGCAACCACCCTCTCCCCCTGGGAGAGGGTTGCGCGCCGCTACGCCTTCAGCGCCTGCGCCAGTCGGGCGATCCCCGTCTCGATCTCTTTTTCGGTGAGCGCGACGAAGCCGAGCATCAGCAGCCGGTCGCCGCCGTTGATGTCGTCGAAGCGCAGCGCCGAGCCCGTCGCCAGCGAACAGACGCCAACGCCCGCGGCGACGCCTCTCTTCTCCACCTCGGCCGCGTCCGGAAAACCGTCCGGCAGCTTCCAGACGAGATGCATCCCGGCCTGGTCGCCGTAGATCTCGCAAGCGCCGAAATGATTCCGCAGCGCGCCCAGCAGCGCGTCGCGCCGATCGCGATAGAGCTGGCGGATGCGCCGCAAATGGCGCCCGAATTCGCCGCTCGACATGAAATCCGCCATCGCCGCCTGTTCCAGCCAGCTTTGGCCGTTGTTCATCAGCATTTTCATGCGCCGCCCGGCTTCGGCCAGACGGCGGGGGAGCACGACATAGCCGAGCCGCAGTCCGGGCCCCATGCACTTCGAAAAGGTGCCGAGATAAATGACGCGCTCGTTGCGATCGAGCCCCTTCAGCGCCGTCAGCGGCGAACCGATGAAGCGGAAGTCGCTGTCATAGTCGTCTTCCATAATATAGGCGTCGTACTGAGTCGCCCAGGCGAGAAGCTCGAGCCGCCGCTGCAGGCTCATGGTCACGCCGATCGGATATTGATGCGACGGCGTCACATAGGCGACGGCGCCCCTGGTTTTCGGCAGTTGCGACACATCGAGCCCGTCCTGATCCACGGGCACGGGATAAAGCGTCGCCCCAAGGCTTTCGAGCACGAAGGCGGCGCCCTGATAGCAGGGCGACTCGACGACGGCGGAGGACCCTGGGGTAACGAGCAGGCGGCCGACGAGATTGAAGCCGTCCTGGCAGCCGCCGACGATGATGATCTGCTCCGGATCGGCGACGACGCCGCGCGCCGGCGCAAGATGTTTGGCGATCGCGCGCCGCAGCTCCATCAATCCGGCGGGATCGTTATAGCTCGTCAGATTGGCGCCGACCGCCTTCAGCCGATTCTTGATGTGATGCGACCAGGCCTTGAGTGGAAAGGATCGCGCGTCCGGCCGGCCGACCCAGAAATCGGCGGCGAGACGACGGCGCTCCGGGTCGGCGAGGCGATGGGTGCGCAACGCGCCGCAGGCCGCTGGAACTTCAATCGCGCCCCCCTGCTCTTCCGTCTGCGGCGTGCGCTGATCGGCCGACAGAAACGCCGTGTCCGGCAGATCCGGCGAAACGAAGGTGCCCACATACGGCTTCGTGCGGATATAGCCTTCCGCGATCAGCCGCTCATAGGCCAACACGGCCGTGTTGCGCGAGACGCCAAGCTGGCTGCTCAGCTCGCGGGTGGTCGGCATCGGATCATCGCACTTGAGCTGACCGTTGAGGATCATCGAGCGAATCTGATCGAAGATCTGGTTCTGCAGAGTGTTCTTGTCTGACTCAGCCAGAATGATCGACAGTTGCACATGCCCGCTCTTGACGATGGGCGCTGGACGATCCGTGGTCGTGAAGGTCATCGCTGCAATCTCCCCTGGGCGCAGGCTAATGCGCTTTCAACCATGCCGCATAGGTCCACAGGTAAGGTAAGCATTGGCGCCAACTTTGGCAGGCCTGCAGGCGAGGACGCCAGCCAGAGAGGAGAACTGTTTTGATCTGGCGCCATCAGGTTGCTTGCTCCTGGCGCTTTTACTTGGACGCAGATTGGGGAAAGCTGCGATCGTTCCCAATTGGAAGCGCCCTGAACATCATGGGAGACCCAAATGCCGTTTTCGAAGTCGCGCTTCGTGCCCCTGGCGTTTTGGGTGGGCTTTCTGGCGTTAGGTCTCGCGACCAACGTCAGTCATGAGCAAAAGGCGCGCGGTTTCGCGCGCGACAAGCAGGAGATGAGCGTCGCCAGCGCCTCGGCCAAGCGCCTGCCCTTACTGATCCAGGATCGCAATCAGGTCCTTCGCGATTAAGCGCCTGGAAGATTTACTCCTCTGCGCCGCGCGAGCGGCGTTTTTTTTGCGCTGAATTCTTAAGGTTTGCGCATGGGCACGAGGCGGTTCAGCACTGTAATGGACAAGAAGCCGCCGATCCAGGCGCCCACCGCCGCGAACGCCACATAGGCCCAGTTCGACGTATAGCTGATCACCGCGAAGGCCGAGAGCAGATACCAGATGCTGCTCCAGCTCGCAGCGGCGACGCGCCGACGCTCCGACACGGCGGCGTTGAAGAACACATAGACCGCGTCGGTGATGGCGGTCGAGGCGGCGACGCCAATCCCAATCAGCGGATCAATCGCAGGCAGGTCCATGGTCTCCTCCGCTCTCGCCCAGTCAGGGCGGATGGGAGCAGCTATGGACGCCGCAGTGGAGCGAGGCAATCGAGATGGCGAACGCGCCTTAGCCACGAGCATTTATTCAGCGCCGCCGTCCTGGGAGGGCGCCTTTCCACACGCCCAAACGCATGTCTTCGCGGATTTGCCCTCGCAAAACGGTTGATAAAGAACATAGTACCAGACCGAGTAAGGGATCGGACCGTGGGGTTGAGTCGGGGCGCCTCCGGCTTTGCGAAGGATAGGGAAACAGTTTTTGGGCGCCTTTGCTTGATCTTTCGACTGAGCCGCGCCGGCGGCAAAGGAGAGGCCAAGCAGGGTGAGGACGAGATATTTCCACATACGCTGGCCCTGCCTCTTCAAACGAAGCAAGACGCCAGATGGCGCGCGGATATGCTCGGGCAAGCGACCAGCTACAGTTTTGCGCACGTCGGGGTGACGGACGGTTGCGCCAATATTTCCAAGCTTTGTGGCGATGGCGAACCGAAATGGGCCGCTCAAATGGTGGGCGCGACAGGGATTGAACCTGTGACCCCTACGATGTCAACGTAGTGCTCTCCCGCTGAGCTACGCGCCCCCAGGCCCGTGGGCCGGAGCGCCCGTCTATACTGACGTACGCGGCGACGCGCAAGCGGGCTTTGCCTGCGACATTGGGAATCAGCCTTGACCGCAAGCCACGGAAAGAATTGACGTTCCGTAAAGGACGCGGGCATCGTGTGCAAAAGTTTTGTGACGTTGGGCGATTTCGAGTCTTGCGGCGCGCCCGCTTTGTGGCAGACTTAACGCCGCTCCCGCTTGTCGAGCGGAGGGAAGTTAAGGAGGTTTCGCATGTCCTTGCAGGGCCATATCGTCGAGCTCCAGCGCCGCCATGACGCGCTCAAAAAGGAGATCGAGCAGGAACAGCTGCATCCCCAAACGGACGAATTGAAGATCCTGGAACTCAAGCGCAAAAAGCTGCAGATCAAGGACGAGCTCGCCAAATTGTCGATTAGCGAAACGCGACATTAGCGTTTCCCTTCGCTCACTTTCTGCATCACGCCATGGGCGGAGAGAGATCTCCGCCTTATTTTTTTGGCATTCGCGCCGCGGCGCGCGATTTGCGAGCCCCGGTCCTTATGCCCGTTACCGAGCTATATCGCCCCGAGACGTTACACGAAGGTCTGGGCGAGCCCTTCTTCGACCGCGTCGAACCCGCCACGTTCCCCGAACATCGACTCCGCTACCGCAATCAGCGCTGGGCGGCGCGGGTCGGCCTCGACGGGCTGAGCGACGCGGAATGGATCGAGCATTTGGGACGTTTTTCGCCGCTCCCGGGCGGGTTGGCGCATCCGCTGGCGCTGCGCTACCACGGCCACCAATTCCGCGTGTACAACTCGGATCTCGGTGACGGTCGCGGCTTCCTCTTCGCGCAGCTGCGCGACGCCAAGGACGGCCGCCTGCTCGATCTCGGCACCAAGGGCAGCGGCCAGACTCCCTGGTCGCGGCGCGGCGACGGGCGGCTGACGCTCAAGGGCGGCGTGCGCGAGATTCTGGCGACGGAGATGTTGGAGGCGCTCGGCGTCGACACCTCCAAGACCTTCAGCCTGATCGAAACGGGCGAGGCGCTGATGCGCGGCGACGAACCCTCGCCGACGCGCTCCAGCGTGCTGGTGCGCCTGTCGCATTCGCATATTCGCATCGGAACGTTTCAGCGCCTCGCCTTCCATGACGACGCCGCGGCGATCGAGAAGCTGCTCGACCACGTCTGCCGCTACTATTTTCCCGCCATCGCCGATCTGCCGGCGCCGGAGAGGGCCCTCGCCTTTCTCGAAGAGGTCGTGGCGCGGGTCGCGCGGCTCGGCGCCGGCTATATGGCGTCAGGCTTCGTTCATGGCGTGCTCAATTCCGACAATATCAACGTCACCGGCGAGAGCTTCGACTATGGCCCATGGCGCTTTGCGCCGGTCTACGACCCGACCTTCACCGCCGCCTATTTCGACGAAAGTGGGCTTTACGCCTTTGGCCGTCAGCCCGGCGCGCTCGGCTGGAATCTGTCCCGTCTGGCCGAATGTCTGATCCCCCTCATCGGGCTAAAGACCGCCGAAAAGGTTCTGGCGACCTTTCCCACGCGTATCCAGCAGGAATTTCGCGCGGCGCTGCTCAATCGGCTCGGGCTCGCCTCGGCCGGCGAGGAAGCCGACGCTGCGCTGGCGAAGGCCTTCGTCGATTTTCTGACAATGACGCACGCGCCCTTCGAACGGACCTTCTTCGACTGGCGCGGCGGCTTGGCGTCCGCCGGGCGCGCCAAACACAGTCCGTCCGCGGCGCATTACGAAGCGGAAGCTTTCACGCCGCTGCGCGCCGCTTTGACCGAACATCAGCCGGCGCCGACGGCGCGCCTGGATCACCCCTATTTCCAGCGCGCGGCGCCCTGTACGATGCTAATCGACGAGGTCGAGGCGCTTTGGGCGGCGATCGCCGAGCGCGACGACTGGACGCCGCTTTACGCCAAGATCGCTGCAATCGACGAGATGCGGAGCGCCTATGAATGACGACAGAGCAATTCGCTTGAACGACCCTTGCCCGCGGCGCGATAATCGCGCTCCAGAGCAAGCGATTCCCCGGCGTTCAATGGCGTTCGAGGGCGGCTGTCAATGAACGACACGAGCGAGATCGACACGGGGGCGACTCGCGCTGAAGTCGAACGGCTTCGGCTGGAGCATCACGACCTGGAGACCGCGATCGACGCCTTGCTGGCGGTCGGCGTCGCCGATCAGCTGCAGATTCAGCGGCTGAAAAAACGCAAGCTGCTGCTGCGCGACCGCATCGCCCATCTCGAAGACCAGCTCACGCCCGACATCATCGCTTAAGCTGAGTTGGCTTCGTCCCTCCCTCCGCTCGGTCGCCGGATCGCCGTTTACGGCCGCCCTGCCACGAAGCCGAGGGCGCGGAGCAGCAGCGGCATGGTGAGGCCCTGAACCACAATCGAGAAGCCGACCACGGCAAAAGTGATGGCGAGTATCTCGTCGCGTTGCGGCAGATCACCCGGAAGCGACAGCGCCAGGGCGAGCGCAAGCGCGCCGCGCAAGCCGCCCCACCAGAGAACATGCTGCTCGCGAAACGAGATCTTCCATCGCGAAACGAAAAACAACGAACTCAGCGGATAGACGACGATGGCGCGCGCGCAAAGCACCGTAGCGATCCCCACGGCCAGCGCCGTCGCCCCAACGGCGCCGAACGGAGTCGACGCCACATCCGCGCCAATCATGAGAAACACCATGGAGTTGGCCAGGAAAGCCGCAAAATCCCAAAAGGACAGAACGAATTCGCGCCCCTTGAGGCTGATGTAGCCGCCTTCCTGCTCGCTCAGCAGGCCCAGATTGCCCATGACGAGACCGGCCGTCACCGTCGCCAGAACGCCGGAGACATGGAAATATTCGGCGACCAGAAACGAGCCGAACGCGGCGATGGTCGTCAGCGCCGCTTCGATGAGATGTTCCGAGGTGCGCAGCGAGGCGAGGATGGCGGCCCCGCCGAACAAGGCCCCGACAACGACGCCGCCGAACACGACTTTCACGAGAGTCAAGGCGGTCGCCGCGGCGCTCTGATCCGCGCCGTCGCTTTGCACGAACGCGAGCGCCATGACGAAGAGCACCGCCGCAGCGCCATCATTGAGCAGGCTTTCGCTTTCGACCAGCAGCCGCATGCGGCCTTTGATCCGGTTGTCCTTGAACATCGCAATGATCGCGACCGGATCCGTCGCCGCGATCAGCGCGCCAAACAGCATCGCCGAGTAGAGAGGCCAGTGGAGCAACGTCGTCATCGACGCCGTGACGACGGCTGCGGAAACAACCGTTCCGATTCCCGCGAGCGCGAGCAAAGGCAGCGAATCGCGTACCAGTTCGCGCCAGGACAGGGTCAGCGCCGCCTCGAACAGGAGCGGCGGCAAGACGAGGTCGAAAATCAGATCATGAGTCAGATGCGGCGCGAAGTCGGCGCCCGATAAAGCGACGGCGGCGCCGACAAGAACCAGTCCGACCGTATAGGGCAGTCTGATCTGACGCGCGGCGATTGCGACGATCATCGCCACGGCCAGCACCGCGACCGCTTGCCTCAGACCTTCATCCATGTCGCGTCTACTCCGATCAAAGAAAATCTTGCAGGGTTCTTTAACTGCGCGCCGCCCGCTCGCGAAGCGAAATCGGCCTGCAATCGACGCCGATCGCGCGCTTGCCTATCGGGAAGCCATCGTCTATGCCGCATGGCTTCCCTTTGCGAAGGAAGCCAGAGTGGGGAAGTCGAAGCCGCCGGTCGCCGTCATCATGGGGTCGCAATCCGACTGGGCGACGATGCGCCACGCGGTGGAAACTCTCGCGGCGCTTAAGATCGGCTACGACGTGCGCATCGTTTCGGCCCATCGCACGCCCGATCGACTGGCGGCGTTCGCGAAAGGGGCCGAATCGGAAGGCTTTCAGGTCATCATCGCCGGGGCTGGCGGCGCCGCGCATCTGCCGGGCATGACCGCCGCCATGACGCCGCTGCCGGTTCTCGGCGTTCCCGTCGAATCAGAAGCGCTGAAAGGCCTCGATTCGCTGCTTTCCATCGTTCAGATGCCGGGCGGCGTGCCCGTGGGAACCCTCGCCATCGGCAAGGCCGGCGCGATCAACGCCGCGCTGCTCGCCGCCGCGATCCTTGCCCTCGCCGACAAGGCGCTCGCCGCGCGACTCGCGGACTATCGCGCGCGTCAGACGGACAGCGTAGCGGCGACGCCGCGCGACGGCGCTTGATGCTCGCGCCGGGCGCGACGATCGGCATTCTTGGCGGCGGCCAGCTTGCGCGCATGCTGGCGCTGGCCGGCGCGCGGCTCGGACTCAAGGCGCATGTCTTCTCTCCTGTCACCGACGACCCGGCCTTCGACGTGTGCGCCGCCCGCACGCAAGCCGACTTTAACGACGAAGCCGCTCTCGCCGCCTTTGCCGAATCTGTCGACGTCGTCACGTACGAATTCGAGAACGTGCCCGCCCGCACGGCGCAAGTGCTCGAGGCGCATCGGCCGGTGCGGCCCAATCCGAAGGCGCTGGCGCTCACCCAGGACAGGCTGATCGAGAAACAGTTCGTGCAGAGCCTCGGGATCGCCACCGCCGATTTTGTCGCGGTCGACAACGCTGGCGCGCTCGCTCGCGCCGTCGCGAGGCTCGGCCGCAACTCGATCCTCAAGACGCGGCGCCTTGGCTATGACGGCAAGGGCCAGACGCAGTTGCGCGACGGCGGCGACCTCGCCGTCGCCTTTCGCACGCTTGGCGGCGCGCCATGCATTCTGGAAAGCGTCGTGCCTTTCGAGAAAGAAGTTTCGGTCGTCGCCGCGCGCGGACTGCACGGCGAATTTCGCGCCTATGACGTGTCCGAAAACCTCCACGAACAACATATTCTGGCGATGACCGTCGCGCCTGCCGAGATCGCCGACGAAACGGCGACACAGGCAATCGACATCGCCCGACGCCTCGCCGAGGCCGCCGATTACGTCGGCGTGATCGCTGTCGAGATGTTTGTGGTCCGCGATGGCGACCGCGAAACCTTGATAGTGAATGAAATTGCGCCGCGCGTGCACAATTCCGGACATTGGACGCTCGATGGCGCCCTCACTTCGCAGTTCGAGCAGCATATGCGCGCCGTCGCCGGCTGGCCGCTCGGCGCCGCGCGCCGGCACGGTCGTCGCGTAGAGATGCGCAATCTGATCGGCGACGACGTCGACGCATGGCCGGAGCTGGCGCGTGACGACGGCGTCTGTCTGCATCTTTACGGAAAAAAAGAGACGCGCGCGGGCCGCAAGATGGGTCATGTGACGCGCGTGTTCGACGATTAGACCAGCCAGTCCCGGGCGCTCTCGAGAATGGCTGCGACGCCCGCGTGCTTGATCTTTCTCTGCGCGGTGATCGCATAGAATCGTTCGCTGACGCCGTCGAGCGTGGCGATATATTTGACGCCATATTGCTCCTCGACCTGGGCGCGAACGGCGGTCGGCGCCATGAAGACGCCGGCGCCCGCCGCCCCGAATGTCTTCAGCAGGGCGCTGTCCTCGACTTCCGCGACGATTTTCGGGAAGAGACTGTTGGCGTCCAGCCATTGGTCGAGCGAACGGCGTAACGCGGTGTTGGTCGTCGGCAGCAAGAGCGGCGCGCCGTCGAGACATCGCGGGAAATTCTTCCGGTAGCGCTGCTGCAGTTCGAGCGTCGCAAACGCAGCCACGCCGCATTCGCCGATCGGATGATTGTAGATGCGCGCATCCGCGGCGCCTGTCGCAGGCCAGTCTGAAAACACGAGATCGACTCCGTGCACTGGCAGTTCGGCCAGGAGGCGCTCGGTCTTATCCTCATGACAGACGACTTGATTATGCGCGGCGAGAGCAGGTTCGAGCAGACGATAGACGACCAGTTTCGGCAAGGCGTTTGACACGCCGACGCTCAGCCTGACGCTGACCGCGCCCGCGCGGTTCTTCAAGGCGCTGTCGAGTTCGCGGCCCAGCGAAAATATTTGGTCGGCGTAATTGAACACCGTGCGTCCGGTTTCGGTCATCACGAGATTGCGGCCTTCCTTGCGGAAGAGCTGCGCGCCGATCGACGCTTCCAAAACCGCGATCTGGCCGCTGATCGTCGGCTGCGCCAATCCGAGCTTTTCGCTCGCGCGGGTGACGCCGCCCTCCCGAGCGACGTTCCAGAAGTAGAACAGGTGCTGATAGTTGAGACGGTCCATGGTTCCATAGCTTTTATCGATGAAACTAATTTATATATCCTTATTTTCAATCTCAATCCCCTGCGCCATCTTTGAAGACGTCAGCGTCGCGGCGGCGCTTCGACCAAAGGAGGACGGCAATGGCGCTTCGCTCCGCACTCATCGCGCTGGCCTTGGCCGGCGCGCTGGCGTCGCCCGGATTCGCCACCGGGCGCGAATTCATCGACGGCGCTCCGGGACACTGCCTGCTCTGCGAGTTTTTTAGCCAATTGCGCAAGCGCAACGCAGATGCGGATTGCCGAACGCCGACGGCTGACGACGTGGGCGTATCCGAGCAGGCGGATGGAAGAGTCGGCGGCCTGAATTGATGCGACCGCCGGAGAGACGCTCGCGCTTCTCATGCGATGGGCGCGCGACTTCACCGGCGCGATCTCGCGCACAAGCAATGGGAGCTCAGAAAAATGCAGCGGTTGATCGAAGGCCTCCACCACTTCCAGTCGCAGGTGTTCGGCAACCAGCGCGAATTGTTCGAACGCCTCGCCCAAGGGCAGGCGCCGGAGACGCTGTTCATCACCTGCGCCGATTCGCGCATCGACCCGTGCCTGCTTACCCAGTCGGCGCCTGGAGACCTTTTCATCCTGCGCAACGCCGGCAATCTCGTGCCGCCCTACGGCGCCGTCCGGGGCGGCGAAGCGGCGACGATCGAATTCGCGATCGCTGGCCTCGGCGTCAAGGACATCATCGTCTGCGGCCACTCGCATTGCGGGGCGATGAAGGGCCTGCTCGATCCGCCGCCGGCCGGAGCTTTTCCCGCGCTGAGCGACTGGCTGTCGCACGCCGAAGCGACGCGGCGCATCATGCACGAAAAATACGCGGATAGAACCGGGTCCGAACAGCTCAACGTCGCCATCCAGGAGAATGTGCTCGCGCAGCTCGAAAACTTGCGCACGCATCCTGTCGTCGCCTCCGCCCTCGCGCAAGACAAACTGAGGCTGCATGGCTGGGTTTACAAGATCGAGACAGGCGAAGTCTTTGTTTATGACCCCGCGACGCGCCAATTCGCGCTTGCGCCGACGCCGTCGGATTTGCCCGCGCCGGAAGAGAAAGAGCGCGTCAGCGTTGACGTCTGAGCTCGCGCCGCTTCCGCCAACGAACCATAAAAGGATGCGAAAATGTCTTTAGAAGTTGATGTCGCGCCTTCTCGCCTTTCGGCGATCAAAGACGACGTCTTCGCTTCCGTCGTCGTGCTGCTCGTCGCCCTTCCGTTGTCGATGGGTCTCGCGCTCGTCGCCGGCTTCCCCTTCGAGAACGCCGCCGCCGTCGGCCTCATCAGCGGCGTCATCGGCGGCATCGTCGTCGGCCTGCTTTCGGGCTGTCCCCTGCAAGTGAGCGGCGCGGCGAATGGCGCGGCCGTGATGGCCGCCGTGTTCATTAAGGACCTCGGCTTCGAAGTCTTCGGGCTCATCGTGATAATGTCGGGCGTGATTCAGATTGCGGCCGGCGCCCTGCGCTTCGGACCGGTATTCCGGGCGGTCGCGCCCGCGCTGATTCAGGGCATGCTCGCCGGAATCGGCTTGCTGATTTTCGCGTCGCAATTTCACGTGATGGTCGATGATACGCCGCCCGGGACGGGACAGGAGTTTGGCGGCGTCATCAATCTCTGGTCGCTGCCGCTTGCCGTTTGGAAGGGCGTGACGATGGAGGCGCACCAATCCGCCGCCGTGATCGGACTGCTCACGGTCACCTCTATTCTTTTGTGGCGCCGCTTTGCGCCGAGATGGCTGTCTTTTCTCCCCGCCCCGCTCGTCGGCGTAGGCCTGGCGACGGCAGCCGCGGCGTTCTTCGCCCTTGATATCAAATATGTCCCGGCGCCGGACGATCTTCTGGCTGCGGTGAATTTGCCGACAACTCACACCCTTGGCAGGATCGGCGACGGCGCGCTGTGGGCGGCGGCGTTGTCGCTCGCGTTCGTTTCGAGCGCGGAATCGCTTTTGACAGCGACCGCCGTCGACGCGATGCAGCGACGGACGCCGCGAACCCGCTACAACAGGGAACTGGTGGCGCAGGGCGTCGGCAATTTCCTTTGCGGCGTTCTTGGCGTGCTGCCGGTGTCGGGCGTCATCGTGCGCAGTTCAGCCAATGTCACGGCGGGAGGACGCACGAGACTCTCGACCGTGCTGCACGGCCTGTGGATTCTGCTGTTCATCACCCTCGCGCCCGACGTGCTGCGCATCATCCCCGTGGCGAGCCTCGCGGCAGTGCTGGTCTACGCGGGGATCAATCTGATCAATCTCGGATTCGCGCGCTTTCTCTGGGGTCAGGACCGTATCGAAACCGGCATCTACGCGGCGACGTTGGCGACGGTGGTCGCGACCGACGTATTGACCGGCATTGCGGTTGGCGTCGGTCTGGCGGTCGCGCGCCTGCTCTATACCTTCTCGCATCTCAACATCCGCGGCGAACAGATCAACGGCATGACCGTGATCCATCTGGAGGGCGCCGCGACTTTCATACGGCTGCCGCAGCTCGCCGCCGTTTTCGAAGCCTTGCCGCGGGGTGCGCGTCTCCATGTGCATCTCAACGAGCTGACGTATATCGATCATGCCTGTCTCGATCTGCTCGCGAGCTGGGACGAGCAACTTCGCAGCGACGGCGGCGAACTGGTGCTCGATTGGGATGCGCTGCATGGCCTGTTCCGGGAGCGGACGCGTCCCACGCCAACATCAGTCGCGGCCTGATCTACCATCTCTGTGGTTTGACTGGCGTGAGAGGAGTCGCTCCAATGCGCTGGGTGCTCGATTTCCACGGAGACGGCGGTGTCAGCGGCGACAATTCAAAGGACGAGGCGGCTCGCCGTTTGCGGCGGGTCCTTGCTCGGAATTTTCGCGACGGCCGGCCCAGCGGCGGCCGTCGACGAAGATTTCAGGATCTGGGAAAACGTCACGACCATCGCCAAGCTCGGCTCATTTGATCCAAGTCTGGAAAAATGGCGGCTGTGGCTGGAAAGCCAGGGGCGCTTTCGGAACGATGGCGCCACCGCCGATCAGGCTCTGGGGCGCGCCGGCGTTGGCTATGCGCTATCCGAAAAGGCCAGCCTGTGGCTCGGCTATGCGCATATCGCGACCTTTCCGCAAGACGCCAAAACGCAACATGAAAATCGGATCTGGCAACAGGTCCTGCTGACCGACAAGGCCGCCTTCGGCGACCTGACAAGCCGCACGCGTCTTGAACAACGCTTCATTCAGAACGTGAATACCGTCGAATGGCGCCTGCGCCAATTTGTGCGCTTTTCGCATCCGCTCTGGGAAAACGCCCCCTTGAGCCTCGTGCTCTGGGATGAAGTTTTTGTGCGGCTGAATTCAACGGCGCCTTCAACGCGGTTTGGCTTCGATCAAAATCGCGGCTTCGCCGGCCTCGGCTATAGTTTCAGCGAGAAGGCGCGCGTGGAGATCGGCTATATGAACCAGCTCATCCAATCGCGCCTCGTCTCGCGGCGCGCGCAGGCGTTCGATCACCGGATCAATCACATTCTCTCGGTGAGCATGTTCCTCAACCTGTAGCGCGCCGTCAGCGCGCCACGCCTTTAGGCGAACTCCATGATCACGGCGTCAACCGCAAGGCTGTCGCCGGCCTTCGCCAGGATCTTCTTGACAGTCACGTCGCGCTCGGCGCGCAGCACGTTTTCCATCTTCATCGCTTCGACCATGCACAAGGCCTCGCCGGCCTTGACCTCCTGACCTTCAGCCACGTCGATGGTTTTCACCAGGCCGGGCATCGGACACAACAGATGCTTGGAGGCGCCGGCGTCCTTTTTCTTCGGCATGAAGGCGACAAGTTCCGCCTCGCGCTTGGTGTAGACGCGCGCCGTGACGTCGACGCCCTGGTGCGACAGCGCATAGCCGTTGAGGATTGCCCGCGCCTGCACATAGACCGTGCGGCCGTCAACATCGCCTTCGAGCACGAGTTCGCCCGGACGCCACTGGGTCGAAACGCGATGAGCGCGCTGATCGCCCTCGGCGAAACGCACGATCAGCGCTTCGCCTTGCGCCTCGACGCAGACGTCGAATCTCTGCTCGCCCAGCATGCACACGCGTTCGCGCTCGAACTCGACCGGCCTTCCGCCGCGCAGCTGACCGGAGATCTTGCGTTTGCGCTCATTGCCGATGTGGTCCATGAGCGTCGCGATCGCGGCAAGCGTGTGCGCCAGATCTCCCCGAGGCTCGGGTGACGAAAATCCCTCCGGATATTCTTCGCTGATAAAGCCCGTGGAGAGATTGCCGGAGCGCCAGCGCGGACTCTGCATGAGCGACGACAGAAACGGAATATTGTGGCGAATTCCGTCGATCACAAAGCGATCGAGCGCGTCAGCCTGCGCCACGATCGCCCGAAGACGGTCCGGCGCTTGCGTCACCAGTTTGGCGATCATCGGATCGTAGTGGATCGAGATTTCGCGGCCTTCGGTGACGCCGGTGTCGTTGCGCACCGTAACGCCGCCTTCGCGCTTCTCTTCCGGCGGCCGGTATTTGACCAGTCGCCCGATCGAGGGCAGGAAGTTGCGCGTGGGGTCCTCGGCATAAATACGGCTCTCGACCGCCCAGCCGTTGATCTTGACGTTTTCCTGCTTGAGTTGCAGCGGCTCGCCCGCCGCGACGCGGATCATCTGCTCGACAAGATCGACGCCGGTGATGAGCTCCGTCACCGGATGTTCAACCTGCAAGCGCGTGTTCATTTCAAGGAAGTAGAAGCTCTTGTCCTGACCGGCGACGAATTCGACCGTGCCCGCCGAATCGTAGTTCACGGCCTTGGCGAGGGCGACGGCCTGCGCGCCCATTTCGCGACGAGTCTTCTCGTCCAGCAGCGGCGACGGCGCTTCTTCAATCACCTTTTGATTGCGGCGCTGAATGGAACATTCGCGCTCGTTCAGGTGGATGACATTGCCGTGCTTGTCGCCGAGCACCTGAATTTCGATGTGGCGCGGATTGACGATGAATTTCTCAACGAAGACGCGGTCGTCGCCGAAGGAAGACGCCGCCTCCGAACGCGCGCGCGTGAAACCTTCGATCACTTCGGCGTCGGTGAAAGCGACGCGCATGCCCTTGCCGCCGCCGCCAGCCGACGCTTTCAGCATCACCGGATAGCCGATGTCCCTGGCGATCGTAACGGCCTCTTCGGCGTTCTCGATGACGCCAAGGTAGCCGGGCACGACGCTGACATTGGCGGCTGAGGCGAATTTCTTCGACTCGATCTTGTCGCCCATCGCCTCAATCGCGCGAACATTGGGGCCGATGAAAACGATATTCGCCTCTGCGAGCGCATTGGCGAAGGCGGCGCGCTCGGACAGAAAGCCATAGCCCGGATGCACCGCTTCGGCGCCGGTTTCCTTACAGGCGGCGACGATCTTATCAATCAGCAGATAAGACTGGGCGGCGGGGGGCGGGCCGAGACGGACGGCCTCGTCGGCCATTTCGACATGCAGCGCGTCGGCGTCGGCGTCGGAATAGACGGCGACGGTTGACAGTCCCATGCGCTTCGCCGTCTTGATGACGCGACAAGCGATCTCGCCGCGATTGGCGATTAGAATTTTACGAAACATGCGCGCCCCAGTGCCCCAATCCCTCAAACAATTGGCGCCGGACGCTCAGAAAACGCGGCCGACGCCTTCAGCGTTTAGCGCTTGGCGTCGCTCTCGTCGTCAGGCCGCCGCTCCTGAACGGCGTCGACGATTCCGAAATGCCGCGCCTCCTCCGCCGACATGAAATGATCGCGGTCAAGCGTGCGCTCGATCGTCTCATAGTCCTTGCCCGTATGACGGACATAGATGTCATTGAGGCGCTTTTTGACTTTCAGAATGTCTTCGGCGTGGCGCTGAATGTCCGACGCCTGACCCTGGAAGCCGCCGGAGGGCTGATGCAGCATGACGCGCGCGTTGGGGAGCGCATAGCGCAGACCGTCGGCGCCCGCGGCCAGCAGAAGCGAGCCCATCGACGCCGCCTGCCCAACGCACAGCGTCGAAACCTTCGGCTTGATGAACTGAATCGTGTCGTAGATGGCGAGGCCGGACGTCACCACGCCGCCCGGCGAATTGATGTAGAGCGAGATTTCCTTTTTGGGGTTCTCGGACTCTAGAAACAACAGCTGCGCGATGATGACCGACGCCATGTGATCTTCGATCGGCCCGGTGATGAAAATGATGCGCTCGCGCAGCAGGCGGGAATAGATGTCGAAGCCGCGCTCGCCGCGCGAAGTGTTCTCGATCACCTGTGGGATGAGATATTGGCTGTAGTTTTCGATTGGGTCGCGCATCGCGTATCGCCTCTGTGGTCCGGCGGAGGCTGATGCGCCTGCGCCGGGAACTCTTGACCCGTCATATATCTGCGCCCGCGCCGGACGCAAAGACTCGATTGCGGCCGTCACGCCACGATCTCCGCAGCGCGCCGTGCGCATCAGCCTGCCATGCCGGATTTCCTCGCGGCGCGCCGCCGCCTGCGGGGACGACAGCCGGTCGACCGACTATTCCTCGTCTTCCTTGAACAGCTCTTCGCGGGAGACGGTCTTGTCGGCGATCTTGATCAGCTTGGCGAGGTGATCGACGACGCGCTCCTCATAGATCGGGGCGCGGAGCTGGGCGAGGGCCTGCTCATTGTTGCGGTAATAGTCCCAAACCGCCTTCTCCTGGCCCGGGAACATGCGCGCCCGCTCGACCAAAGCGTCGGTCAGATCCTTTTCGCCCACCTGCACGTCGGCGCTTTTTCCGATCTCCGCCAGAACCAGCCCCAACCGCACGCGTCGTTCGGCGATCTTGCGGAACTCGGCCTTCGTCTCTTCCTCCGTCTTGCCGTCTTCGGCGACGGGTTGGCCTGCCCGCTGGCTTTCCTGCTCGTGCTGGCCCCAGATATTGGCGAATTCCTGTTCGACAAGGCTCTCCGGCAACTCAAAGGAATAGCGGCTGTCGAGCGCGTCGAGGAGCGCGCGCTTCAGCTTCTCGCGCGATGCCTTGTCGAAATCGGCTTCGAGGTTGCCGCGCACGGCGGTCTTCATCGCCTCGAGCGATTCGAAGCCATATTTCTTGGCGAGCTCCTCGTCGAGCCCGAGCGTCTTGGGCGCCGAAACGGACTTGACCGTCACGTCGAACTCGGCGTCCTTCCCCGCGAGCTGCTTGGCCGCATAATCCTCGGGGAACCGGACCTTGACGACGCGCTGGTCGCCGGCGGCGGCGCCCTCGAGCTGCTCCTCGAAGCCGGGAATGAAGGTTCCCGCGCCGAGCACCAGATCGACGTCCCCGCCCGCGCCGCCCTCAAAGGGCTCGCCGTCGAGCTTGCCGGTGAAATCGATCGTCAGTTTGTCGCCCTTCTCCGCCTTGGCCCCTTCTGGCCTGTCCTCGAATTCCTGAGCACGATCGGCGAGAGACCGTAGCGCCTTCTCGATATCGTCCTCCGCGACTTCGGCGACGGGGCGCTCCAGGGAGATGTCGTCAAACGCGCCGATTTCGAACTTCGGCAGCGTTTCGAAGGTGACGACATAGGAGAAATCGCCCTCGGCCGTTAGCGCGCGCTCGACTTCCTCCTGTCCTCCGGGGAAATCGATCTTCGGTTCGAGCGCGATGCGCAGCTCGTTTTCCTCGACGATCTTGCGGTTGGCGTCGTTGACCGCCTCCTGCAACACGTCGCTCATGATGCTCTTGCCGTAGAGCTTCTTGAGATGGCCTATCGGCGCCTTGCCGGGACGGAATCCCTTGATCTGACTCTTCGCCTGAATCTCGGTGAGCTGGGCGGCGAGCTTGGCGGCGAGTTCGCCGGCCGGCAGGACCACCTTGTATTCCTGCTTCAAGCCCTGCGAGGAGGTCTGCGTTACTTGCATCTCGATAGCCTTCTTAATGACTGCGACGTCGCCGGCGCGCGACGACGATTATGTGACTGCCACGGTAGGCGACTCTGGTGCGGGCGGAGGGAGTCGAACCCCCACGACTTTCGTCACCGGAACCTAAATCCGGCGCGTCTACCAGTTCCGCCACGCCCGCGATCGGCGGATAGGGCCGCCTCAATTCCCTGCCCGCGAACCGGGATCGCTTGAGATGAAATCGAACCGTTCGATTCCCTCTCAAACGATCCTGTTCCCCCGAAAAGGCGCAGTCCCTTGCGCGTCTGAGGGCGCGCCAAGGCGCTCCCAAGCGCGAACTCGATTCGTCGGGCGTCGCTCTATAGCATGGTCGCGGCGGGATGCCAGCCGCCGCCGGCTATTGTGGCGCCACGCGGTGGTCCGCCCCTTCGAGGCCGCGGATCAGCGTAATGACCTTTTCGTGACCCTGGGGGTCGCGCCATTTGGCGTTGCAGAGCGTCGGACCGCAGACGACTTCCGGAAACTTATATAGGGGCTTGCCGCGGGCGGTTTTCAGCCCGTAGCCGACGTTGGGCTTCCAGCCGCCGGCGATCAGCGACTGGCGATAGTCGGAATAGCCTTGCGGGGCCTGCGCCCAGGCGACGAGCGGCAGAAACCCGCATACGCTGCAGAAGCCTAAAATAGCGGCAGTCTTATTCATGCGCGGCGCGCTCATGTCTCAAGCCTCCTCGAATCTTGGCCGTTCTCGCGCTCCCCTCACGGCGCGCAAGAAGTTGAAGCTCTCGATCATTGCCCAACGGGCCGGGCTGCGCCATAGCTAGATGGCGATGTCACAACCTCTCTCCCGCCGCGTCGTTCTTTCCGGCGTCGCCGCCAGCCTGGCGGCGTTTCCGGCCGTGGCGCAGTCGCCGCCGCGCTCCCTGCGGCAGATCGAGGCGCGGCCCGGCAAGGCGCGCCTGTCCGGCGGTGGCGAAACCGGCATTCTCGGTTTCGACGGGATCACGCCGGGGCCCGTCTTGCGCTACCAGCAGGGCGACGAACTCGCCGTCCGTTTCCTGAACAAGCTTGATCAACCCGCAACCATTCACTGGCATGGCTTGCGGGGCGACAATGCGATGGAGGGCGTCGCGCCGCTGACGCAGCCGGCGGTCGCGCCCGGCGGGTCCTTCGATTACCGCCGCAGGCTCGCCGATCCCGGCCTGTTCTGCTACCGGCCGAGCGTCTATGGCGCGACGCCGGAGCTCGTCGGGCGCGGCCTCAAGGGCCTGCTCATCGTCGACGAGCCGGCGCCGCCGCTCGCAGACGCCGACCTGCTTCTCGTGCTCGACGACTGGCGGCTTGATGACGCAGGTCAGGTCGTCGGCGGCTTCGACGATCCGGCGGCCGCGCGCGGCGTCGGCCGGATCGGCCCGCTGCTCTGCGTCAACGGCAAGGCTGCGCCGGCCCTGCAGAGCCTGGCGCCCGGCGCCAGGGTGCGGCTGCGTCTGGCCAATCTCAGCAACGCGCGCATCATGGTGCTGTCCCTGGCGGGCACGCAGCCTTTCGTCATCGCCATCGACGGCCAGCCGTGCGACGCCTTCGAACCGATCAAGCGGAGCATTCCCGTCGCGCCGGGGGCGCGCTTCGAGCTGATGTTCGACATGCCGGCGACCGAGGGCGCCAAGGCCAATTTGATCTTGCGCGGGCCGAATGGCGAGGATCGCGACCTTTTCGTCGCGGAAGCCAAGGGCGCAAAGGCGTCGAAGCGTCCGCCGATAGCGTCGCTGCCGCAGAATGCGGCGCTTCCTGCCGAGATCAAGCTTGCAAGCGCCAAGAAGGTCGATCTCGTGATCGAAACGCGCAGGCCCGCAGCCGGCCCCGCCTGGACGATCAATGGCGCTGTGACCAAAGGCTACCAGGGACCGCCGCTCTTCAAAGTGGCCCGAGGAACCCCGGTGACGCTGGGCTTTGTCAACAAGTCTGGCGCGGCGCTCGCGATGCATGTTCACGGGCAGTGCATGCGTCTTCTGCATGACCTCGATGACGGATGGGAGCCCTATTGGCGCAACGGCGTGATCGTTCCTCCGGGAAAAACCAAGCACGCCGCCTTCCTCGCCGAATCGCCTGGAAAATGGGCCATACATGATGATATTCTGGAGCACGAAGCGGGCGGACTGGCGACTTGGTTCGAAGTTGCCTAGAGCAAGCGTCATAAAGGTTAATAGAACCCGAAATAGAATCACGTTTTTTCCGTCTGTTCAGATCTCTGTCTGAACTTCAGTGACGGAAAAAGCTTCGACCGCGAGTTGAAGGCATTGCCAAATGCTGGATCAAACTCACTTGGAGCTTTTGGCGGCTTAGCCCGCCCGCTCCGGCGCGCCTTGCGGCGGGATCCAGACGGCTTGTTTTCTTACATGATCGAGGGGGGAGGCCTTGGCCCCGAACTATTGGATATGACCAGGGCCGTGCGCGGACCTCTTCCGGAGGAATTTCCAAACTGGAAGTTCGATAATCTTGACGTTGAGTATGATGCGGCGACGGAATCCGTCTGGATGATCTATGGCGCGCAGGCGCCCGTCTGCTACACGCCGCATACCCTGAGCGAAATGAGCCGCTTCAGCCAAGCGCTTCAGGCGCTGTTTGCCGCCGGCCACACATCACGAAACCCTATTCGTTACTTGGTCATCGCTTCGAATAAGCCGGGGGTCTTCAATTTAGGCGGCGATCTGGCTGTTTTTTCCGCCGCTATACGCGCGCATAACATCGACCTGCTGCGTCGTTATGCTCATAGTTGCATTGACTTGATAGACAGTCTGGTGAGGGGGCTTGATTTACCTATTGTTACCGTCTCTGCAGTGCATGGCCAGTGTCTTGGGGGAGCATTTGAGGCGGCGCTCGCGACAGATTTCATCATCGCGGAGGAGAATGCGCGTTTCGCAATGCCGGAAATCGCCTTCAACACATTTCCTGGAATGGGCGCCGTTTCGCTACTGAACAGGAAACTTGGCGCCGCGCTCGCACAAAAAATCATTTCTGAAGGCAGAGCGTATTCGGGCCGCGAGATGTATGATCTCGAAGCGGTCGATTTTCTCGCCTCCGACGGCGACATAAAGTCGGCGACGCTTGCCTGGATGCTCAAAGGCGGCAAAGTGGCCTGGGTTCGCCGGCGGACATTGGCGGAGGTGCGTCGCCGCGCAGCGCCAGTGACTCGTGAAGAGCTCATGCGGATCACCGATCTATGGGCCGAATGTTCAACTCGCATCAGTGACGCTGACCTGCGTCACATGGAGCGGTTGGTCCGTGCACAAAGCCGGCTCCTCAACGCTATCAATCCTACAAAGCAAGATGACTGCGCTCGTCCGACACTATCGGAGGGATGAAATGGAAGCCACCTCGCAGCTGGTCAAAGTTTTGGGCGACGATACAGCCCAGAAGCCGAAAGCAAAGGCCGAGGTGAAGACGGATAACGAGATCTATCACGACCTCGTCGAAACACTGTTCGCGACCCAAGGCTCCTTCCTTGCAGGGATAGCCGCTGGCATGCTCGCGCCCACAATCGCATGGCTGTCGACGTGGCAATCGGTCTACTTGCAACTCATTATTTTGATGAGTTGCATGGCCGCCTACCGCATTTCTGTATTGCTCGCATACACGCGGCAACCTCCCGCGCAGCGGCGCAAAGATGCGCGTCGATGGGAGGTTCGATACGCGATAGGCGCCGTCGGTTTCATGACCGCGGTCGGCATCACCGCCGCTATACTTTTCATAGAACACCACGACGAAATGCTCGCCTATTATGGTGTGATTTTGATGACCGGTTGTGCGGGAGCGTTAGCGAGCCGCAATTCTGGCAGGCCAATGATCGTTTTTGGACAAGTCATCGGGGCGTGCGCGCCTCTCGCGATCGCTTGTCTTTTTTACTACAGCTTCTGGTATTGGGGCCTGACGCTTATTCTGATCATCGGAATGATCTCCGTAAAATCGACAACAACATTTCTGCACGCGAACTTGGAGACTGCACTCCGTAACGGTTATGAGGCGGTCAGGCAGCGAACGCTCTTCAGCCTCGCGCTGAACTCGATGACGCATGGCCTTTGCATGGGCGACGCCGACCTCTCCGTCACGGTCGTCAATCGGCGCGTCATCGATTTCTTCGGCATCGTCGCAGCGACGACGCCGATCCGGCTCGAAGCGCTGGCGCATGCGATCGGCAAGAGCGTCGGCATGTCGTCGCAGGAAGGCAAAATCTTTTTTGAGCGATGGAGACGGCATGTCACAATGCCGCGTGCGAGCATCTTCACGCACAAGCTCGGCGAACGCTTTTTTGAATTTCACTGCGAACGCGCCGAAGCGGGATCCTTCATTACCGTCATCGAGGACGTGACGATACAAAAGCGCGCGCTCCGCGAGATCGAGCGCATGGCGCATTTCGATGATCTGACCAATCTGCCGAACCGCTATCAATTTCAGGAGACGCTTGAGGAGGAAATGGTTCAGCTCAGGCAACGTGGGTTTCGCGCCGCGCTGCTCAACATCGATCTCGATCGGTTCAAGGAGGTCAATGACACATTGGGCCATTCCATCGGCGATCAGCTGCTGTCTGCGGTCGGAGCGCGTCTTGCCGCCTGCGTGCCGCGTCCACATGTGGTGGCGAGGCTCGGCGGCGACGAGTTCTGCGTGCTGCTGCGCGCCGGCGAACGCCTGCCTGACGTTGACCAACTCGCCGCGGATATACTTGCCGAGATGCATCGCACCTTCATCGTCGAAAACCATGTCGTCAACATCGGCGCGAGCATCGGCATGGCGGCGGCGCCAAAAGACTCGGAGACCTCCGGCGGCCTGCTCAAATGCAGCGATCTCGCGCTTTACCGGTCGAAAGCCGACGGGCGCGGCAAGGCGATCTGGTATTCTCAGGAGATGCAGGACGCGCTGACCCGAAAGCGCGCAATCGACACCGAATTGCGTCATGCGTTCCTGGCGAACGAATTGCTCGTCTACTACCAGCCGGTCGTGGATTCCCGCACCGCGACCATCGTTTCCTTGGAGGCGCTGTTGCGATGGCGCCACCCGACCCGAGGAATGATCTCGCCAGGCGAATTCATTCCTATCGCCGAAGAAACCGGCATGATCATCGAGCTCGGCGCCTGGGCGCTGCGGCAGGCGTGCAATGACGCGAAATCGTGGCCCTCGAACGTCCGAGTCGCCGTCAATATCGCGCCGAGGCAATTCCAACAGAAGGATCTCGCTGAAATGGTCGCGGCGACGCTCCGCGAATCTGGATTGGAGCCCGATCGTTTGGAGCTCGAAATCACCGAAACGACGCTCATGGTGTCAGATGACGTGGAAAGCAAATTGCGCGAAATCGACGCGCTCGGCGTCCGTCTCTCACTCGACGATTTCGGAACCGGCTACAGCAGCCTCGGCTATCTCAATCGTTTCCCGGTCAAGAAGGTCAAGATCGATCGCGCCTTTGCGCGGCAGGCGATCGAGTCGCCCAAAACGCAGGCGATCATCTCGGCGATCTCTGCGCTCGCACAGGATCTATCCATCGATCTCGTCGCCGAAGGCGTCGAAACTGATGCTCAACTCGCCTTCATGGCGAGCAAGAATATTTTTCTCATTCAGGGTTACCTCTACACGCGACCGCGGCCAATCGAGGAGCTGAGACCGCTCCTCGAGTATTGGCGGGACGCGCCGCGCCTCGTCAGCGCGGCGTGAGATTACGCCAACAGCCTCAGTTGTGCTCAAGCGCCACCAGGCTACGTCGATCAACCCCAGGTTGCAACATACGCTGCGCGCGAAATATCGCGTGCGACGCGTTATAGCGCCGGCCGAACCGGGCCAGGTAGCGCTCTATCGCCGCGGCGCCAGACTGCGGTTCGACGACGTCTCTGGCGATCAGCAGTTCGTGCGCGTCTTCCGCAGTAAGCGCCGTATTGCTGTCCATCAGACGCTCGGCCTTCACGAAGCCCAATGTCCGACCGACTGCGGCGTAAAGCCCCATGAGGTCGGAGGGATCTCCCGAGAACGAGAATTGCGCGTCCCTTTCGGCGACGATGCCGGAGCAATGCATAGCGAAGTCGAAATCGGAGCCGGTCATGAGGCCGCGCGCCCAGGCGAGCGTGATCACCGGCGTATCGACAATCAGCTCGGAATTTTCGGCGGCCATCTCTCCAAAACCCTCCGCCGGCCTCGGCGCCTCTCGCACGCCATGCGCGAAATCATAGACGATGTAGCGGAGATCGTTCAGCTCGCCTCGGTCGATCGCCGATAATATGTTTGTAATTGTACGGATCGTGGGCGCGTCAAAACCCGGACGAGTCTTGCGCAATACTAGAGCCTGGTGGTCTTTCAACCATATGGACGAAAGACAGCCGCCGTTGACAGAAAGTTCAGCTTGGTCACGCAGATAAGGAAAGTTCAACATTTTTCCCGCCATAGTTTGTGAAGGCTCGATTAAGTTAAATGAAAATTTAACTTCGCCAACCCTGGCGCTGATGATTGCCTCGAAATTGCGCCGAAGTTACGCCAAGTGCATGACGTTTAAGCAGCTTCTCTAACACGCGAACCTTACGAAAAAATCATCGTCAGGCGACGGGATTGTACAATAAACGGGCCGCGCAGACTTTTTCGAGCGCGTGTGGCCCTTGGTCGCGGGACAAGTGGGCGCAGCTGATTTATATTAACTAGAGCGCTGCTGGAGGTTCCGGAGTTCGCAGTTCGCTTTCGCGCACGGAGTATGCGAATTATTGGCGCGTCGGAACCGGACTGCGCGCCAATAAGAGACCGCTCATCGCAGAGCGGCCAGTTCAGAAGGGAGAACACCAGATGATCATGCGATTTTTCGCCGCCATGCTGTTCGCGGCGGCCGGCTGGATCACGCAAGCGCATGCGCATGGCGACGTCGGCATCAACCAGGGCCAATGCCTGATGAAACTCGGCCCCGATACGATGACTTTCACGGGGTATCAGCCGCAAAAGTC
Organism: Methylocystis sp.; assembly: GCF_051062815.1. Taxonomy (GTDB): domain Bacteria; phylum Pseudomonadota; class Alphaproteobacteria; order Rhizobiales; family Beijerinckiaceae; genus Methylocystis. The sequence goes on from NZ_JBPFDU010000054.1 coordinate 62,069, forward strand.
ACGTGAGCAGTTCTGCGACGATATTCCAGACGCCGGGCCCACCATTATCACCCTGGATGCGCAGCAGGACGAACTGCGTGACATGAATCTTGAGATGCGCGTCGTCCGTGACGTCGGCCAGAAGGACGACACCGAAAATCTCGAGGCGAATACAGAGTATTACTCTCCCCCCAAGAAGTATAAGTCCGGCACGCTCACCTTCGAGCATGTCTTTCCGCAGGAAGGCAAGTTTATCGGGCTGGTGAAGGCAAAAAGCGATGACGGCACCAAGGAATATGTCGCGCGCTTCCCCTTCTCCGTCGGCTTGACCCAAACCAGGGAAATCACGATCGCCGTGTTCTTCGGGGTCCTGGCGCTGGTTGGCTTCGGCCTCTGGTACAGGCACCAGTTCATGGGCAAGAAGCCCACAACGAAGGCTTAAGGCGGCTTCAGCTTAAAAGCTCCACTCGACCGTCGCGTAAGGTTACGCGACGGTCCATTTGTCTCGCGAGCTCCAGATTGTGAGTCGCGATGAGCGCCGCCAGTCCGGTGCTGCGGGCGAGCGCCAACAACGTTCCGAAAACATGCTCCGCGGTGCGCGGATCGAGATTGCCGGTCGGTTCGTCGGCAAGCAGAAGATGCGGCGCGTTCGCAACGGCGCGGGCGATGGCGACGCGCTGCTGTTCGCCGCCGGAAAGCTCCGACGGCCGGTGCGATGCGCGCGGTCCGAGCCGCAAATAGTCGAGCAGCTGTTGCGCCCGCAGCCGCGCCTCGTTGCCGCTCAAGCCATTGATCATCTGCGGCAGCGCCACATTCTCGAGCGCCGAGAACTCCGGCAGCAGATGATGGAACTGATAAATGAAGCCGACGGTGGCGCGCCGCAGCCGCGTACGCTCGGCGTCGGACATGCGCGACGTCGGCGCATTTGCAATCAGCACTTCGCCGCCGTCCTGGCGCTCCAAGAGTCCGGCGATATGGAGGAGCGTCGACTTGCCGGCGCCAGACGGCGCCAGCAACGCGACCGTCTCGCCCGGATAGATTGACAGATTGACGTCCATCAGAATGTCGAGCCGCGCCTCGCCCTCGCGATAGTGGCGCGCAATGCTGCGGAGTTCGAGGACGGCCTCGCTCATCGGACTACTCGTGCCGCAGCGCTTCGATCGGATCGAGCGATGCGGCTTTCCAGGCTGGATAGATCGAGGCGAGAACGGCGAGCGTGAGCGTCATGGCCACAATCGCCGTCACCTCGCGCGGGTCGACGATCGCCGGCAGGCGCGAGAGAAAATAGAACTCCGCGGGGAAGAGATTGGCGTCGAACAGCTTATTGACCCCGACGCGGATGGTGTCGAGATTTTTCGCCAGCGCCAGACCTAGCGCAAAGCCGGCCAGCGTGCCGACGACGCCGATCGAAGCTCCGATGATCAGGAACACGCGCAGGACCGCGCCCCGCGTCGCGCCCATCGTGCGCAGTATGGCGATGTCCTGAGTCTTGTCCTTCACGAGCATCGTCAACCCGGAGATGATGTTGAAGGCCGCGACCACGACGATCAAAGCGAGGATGATGAAGAGGATGTTTTTCTCGACCTGCAGCGTGTCGAAGAACGTCTTGTTGCGCTGGCGCCAATCGGTGACGATCAGCGGCCGGTCGATCGCCTTTTCGACGTTGATGCGAAAATCGTCCATCTTCTCGGGATCGGTGACGAAAGCCTCGATGACCGTCGCCTCATTCTCCTTGTTGAAGAAGAGCTGCGCCTCGGTGAGCGGCATATAGACGAAGACGCTATCGAATTCGGACATGCCGATCGAGAAGATCGCAACGACTTTGTAGGCTTTGATGCGCGGGGCGACCCCGAAAGGCGTCTGCACCCCCTTGGCGATAAGCAGGCTGACCGGGTCGCCGACGCCGACGCCGAGCGTCTCCGCCAACCGCTGACCGATGGCGACGCCGCCGGCCTTATCGAATCCGGCGAGCGCGCCACTCTTGACGTTGCCCGCCACGCCCGGGAGCCGCGTCAAGTCCTTCTCGCGCACGCCGCGCACAAGCACGCCCGATTGGCCGAACTGAGTCGATATGCCGGCCGCGCCCTCGACCATGGGGATTGCAAGCTGGACGCCGGGCAGCTTCGCTGTCTTCGCGGACACCCGGTCCCAGTCCGTGAACGGCGTCTCCACCGCCTGCAAGAATGCGTGGCCGTTGATGCCGATGATCTTGTCCATCAACTCGCGATGGAATCCGTTCATCACCGAAGTGACGACGATGAGGGTCGCGACGCCCAGCATGATGCCGAGGAACGAAAAGCCGGCGATGACCGAGACGAAGCCGTCGGCGCGACGGGCGCGCAGATAGCGCAGCGCCACCATCCGCTCAAAGGCCGAAAAGGCGCCGGCGCCTCTTGCCGGTTGCGCCGCGCCGGCGCCTCTTGCCGGTTGCGCCGCTTCGGTCATGCCTGAGCCTGTCTCATTGCGGCGACGATGCGGGTGACGGCGTCCTGAGGCGCGAGAAGCTCCCGCTCTCCGGTGCGGCGCTGCTTCACTTCCACCCTGCCCTCAGCCAGGCCCTTGGGCCCGACCAGAACCTGCCAGGGCAGACCGATGAGATCGAGCGTCGCGAATTTCGCGCCGGGGCGTTCGTCGCGGTCGTCATGCAGCACGTCCAGTCCCGCGTTCTCGAGCTGCGCCACGAGATCGGCGCAGACCTTGCCCGTCGCCGCGTCTCCGACTTTCAGATCGGCGACCCCGACATGGAAAGGCGCGACGGATTCCGGCCATATGACGCCGTTGTCGTCATGACCCGCCTCGATAATGGCGGCGGCGAGGCGCGACGGCCCGATGCCGTAGGAACCCATTTGCACGACAACCTCCTTGCCGTCCGGTCCGTTGACGACGGCCTTCATCGGCTCGGAATATTTGGTTCCGAAGTAGAAAATATGGCCGACCTCGATGCCGCGCGCCGCAACCCGCGCATCTTCCGGAACCGCGGCGAAGGCCGCGGCGTCATGCATCTCGCTCGTCGCCGCATAGCGGCTGGTCCATTTGTCGACGATTCCCTGCAGAGCCGCCGCATCGTCGAAATCGACCGAGGCGGGCGGCGGCGCGAAGGACAGAAAATCTTTGTGGCAAAAGACCTCGCTCTCGCCGGTCGACGCGAGAATGATGAACTCATGGCTGTTGCCGCCGATCGGGCCGGATTCGGCCGCCATCGGAATGGCGGTCAGGCCCAGGCGCGCGAAGGTGCGCAGATAGGCGACGAACATCTTGTTGTAGGAATGCTGTCCGGCTTCCGCCGTGAGATCGAAGGAATAGGCGTCCTTCATCAAGAATTCGCGCGAGCGCATCACGCCGAAACGCGGCCGCACCTCATCGCGAAACTTCCACTGGATATGAAAGAGATTGAGCGGCAGATCCTTGTAAGAGCGCACATAGGCTCGAAAAATCTCCGTAATCATCTCTTCATTGGTGGGGCCGTAGAGCATCTCGCGGTCATGGCGGTCGGCGATGCGCAACATTTCCTTGCCATAGGCGTCATAGCGCCCCGACTCGCGCCACAGATCGGCGGGCTGGATGGTCGGCATCAGACATTCGATGGCGCCGGCGCGGGTCTGCTCCTCGCGGATGATGGCGTTGATCTTGTTCAAGACCCGCAATCCGAGCGGCAGCCAGGCGTAGATGCCGGCCGACTCCTGTCGGATCATGCCCGCCCGCAGCATCAGCCGGTGCGAGACGATCTCGGCCTCTTTCGGGGTCTCGCGCAAAATGGGCAGGAAATAGCGGGAAAGGCGCATGTCGAATCCGGTTGGGCGAATCGGGAAGCGGCGAGCATAGCCTGTCCGCCGCCCGAGCAAACGGCGCGGGCGAGGCTGTTGAACCCCGGCGCGGCCGAAAACGCAAGCGGCGGGCGCTCTTCCTTTTTGGCCGCGCACGCCCATTTCGGGAGCACTAACTCTTGAGGAGGCCGGCATGGGCGAGGCTATGGGCAAGGCGGGGGGCGAGGCTGCAGCCAGACATCCCTGGGGAAGCGTCCGCGACAATCCCGAGTTCAGTCGCTTCGAACTCGACGTCGATGGAGAGACGACGCTCGCCTATTACCGCATCGACAATGACGTGATGGTCTTCACCTCAACGCAGACGCCGCCGCGGCTGCGCGGTCAGGGCGTCGCGTCGGAGCTCATTCGCAACGCGCTGGAATTCGCCCGCGCCCGAGGCCTAAAGGTGAGGGGCGATTGTTCCTTCGTCGTTGATTATTTGCGGCGCCACCCCGAAGCCGCCGATTGACGTTGTGAGTTCGCGCCCTCCCTTCTCCACTTGAGGAGAGGGTGGCTCGGCGCAGCCGGGTCGGATGTGGGCGACATGCGCGACCAGCTTCGCGCCACGGAGCGCGAAGTCATCGAGCGGGCGAAGCGCCGCCGTCTGCAGCATCATGAAATTGAACCCCACAGCGCAGGCCAAAACGACCGTACCTTCGAAGCGTTGGGAAAAAAGATGAAACCCCGCAAAGCGCTACTTTGAAAACGAGCGTGCGGCGGAGCATAATCTTGTGCATCTGGCCTAAGGCCGCACGCGAATCTTAACGAGGAATTTATGGCTAACGAGCAATATACTGAATTAGTTCGCGCGATGAAGGCGACCGCTGGAAGCAGGTTCAATGCTGCTAAATATCTAGAAGAGCACGATAGCAATCTAATGCTTCTTACTGCTATTACTTCCGTATATATAATTGCTCTCACTATAATACCGTATTTTTGGAAGCTCCCGAAGAATGTATTAGATAATTTGAATCTTTTTACGGTGGTTCTTTCGGTTGTCATTTTGGTAGCTGCATTGTTACAAAATTCTCGACGTGATGCTGTTAATGCAGAACAGCATCATAGAAGTGGCCTAGAAATCAACGAGCTAAGGCGAGAAATCTCCGTATATGGAGCGTCAATAGATGAAGCTAAGCTCTTGGATTTTGCAGCAAAATATAGCGCCGTGCTTCAAAAATACAGCATAAATCATACAGACCTGGATTATCAGAAATATATCGCAGAGAGGCCTGAGCAGTTTCCATGGATGGGTTGGTTGTATCGCTTCAAAGTTGGCATTTTATTTTTGATACGCTCTTACAAGCCAATAATTGTATTGGTAACCATAACGATTATGGTTACTTGGCTGATATTTTTTTATGCTATGCCGCTGATTATTTCAGAAAAATCAGCCTAACCGACGGCTACGACTTTGAATACAGATTAGATGGAGAAAGAACGATGCGGACGCACATTCCCTACCGTCTGACCTGGTCGCGCAACTTGTCCACGCTGAAGGGCGGTAGTTTATTCACGCTGCTTCTCGCCGTTCCTCTATCGCAACCGCAACGCCATCGAGCGCATGTTCTGCCGGTTGAAGGACTTCAGGCGCATCGCCACGCGCTACGATCGAAGCGCGACTAACTTTCTCGCAGCCGTCTGCATCGCGGCGACAATCAGCTATTGGTTTACCTATTGGTTATGAGTCTGGACCCTAAGCTGACGAACTTATCAGACGCTGCCTACTGAAGGCTTTATCGCCTAAGAATCATCCGCTCACGAGATCGAATATTCCTCGTGCAAAATTCAATAATTTCGCAACACGCCAACCGCGCCGAAAATAGTCCCTTTTTGAAAGAACGAGTGCCGCGCTTCGCATAGCTACTTGTTCACGCTGAGCAACGCGAAAATGGCTCCTACACCTAAGGTGAAGGTTTGGAGCGTTGTAGAAAATAGCCGTTCGATAAGGGGAGTTGGCGAATTCGGCCCGAAGAGAGCCAGCGCGGTTGCCGAAAGCCCGCATACGATGGTTAAGCTGAGAACAGAAAGAAAGATTAGGCGGAAGCGGCTGCTCATGACACCCATCTCGCGATGATTTTAAATCGAGAGCCAGGGTGCCGATTAGGCAGACTCGTAGCCAGCTCTCGATCCCAGTTAACGCGTGGAACGGAACTAACTACGCTTCATGCCTAGACGACGCATGAACATCGCAAAGATATCACGCTTTGATTGGTTTTCAAGGCGGCCCTAAGCCCTAAGCCTTCTCTTAAAACGGGTCGTTCATGAGAAGCGCGAAAGCCACGCGGCGTTTGGAGATACGCTGGACGACGAAGGAGGGAGGCGAAGCCCTCTCTCTCAACGCATGATTTGAGAAGGCATCATAGGCTGCCCTGCACGCAAAAGCCCCTCCAGACGGCGCGCGGGTTATGCAAATAGAACAAGGCGCGCCGCACGAAACAAGAGAACAACGGTGAATGAAAATGCAAGTAAATAAAATAACCAGCAGAATGTCCTAAGTTCTAATTTAGACTTATCTAAATTATCATCATAAAACTCCTGTTCGGTTTGTGCCACATTCACGACTGAGCGGTCGGCTGTGCCGAAAACCATGTTAACGTTTTTGGTTCCTTCAAAGATATTTTTACTAACAAACTCCTTTGGGCGCCCAATTACAAAAACCAACAAAGCCACTGACAAAAAAATAAATTTTGCTCAGCATATAACAGATAAGAACGTATAAAAATATGGCTGACGAAAATAGAACCAGCCAGTGCAGTTGTGTGACAAATTGTGCGCCAGTTTCGCCGATTGATCTAAGAGCGTCGAGATGACCTAGCGTTGCATTAGAGAATAGCGCGGCAAATACAGATATAATAACCCCGAGAAAATTTGATATTAGGAAATGTATCTTCTTCTCCTGCTGGCGAAGCTCAATCGCCCGCTTGGCATCTTCGTCGGTTCTCACCCTTTCATCGGGTTCGTGTTCAGACATGGTCGTTTGCTCAATCAATTTCGACGCTCAAACATACGTTAAGGCGTGGGTGGTGACCATAAGTATCGCCTTTTTCGTTCGCGTTCGTGGAGATGGCGAGTCCGTGTTTCATTTGCATAAAGCGAGACTCTTGCAACATCCACCAACCCCTTGTTTTCCAGGGCTTCTGGCGTGCAAAAAGTTTGTTGCGAAAGTTGAGGGCCTTCCCCACCTTCCCGCCCCCCCGACCACAGGCGGGAAGAATTCGGCGACACGGCCGGCGGGAGCCCCTATGCTTCAACCTCCGCCGCAAGCTCCAGCCATTGCTCCTCGGCGGCGGCGAGCGCCTGGGCCAATTCCTCGCGCTGCGACGCCAGCCGCGCCGCTTCCTGCGGATTGCGCGCGAAAGCGTCGGGCGCGGCGAGGGCCTCGTCGACGCGGGCGAGAAGCTGGGTGAATTTCTCGACGCGCTCTTCAGCCGCCGCGAGCTTGCGCCGCGCCTGCCCGGCGTCACGGCGCCTTGGCGCCTGCTGCTTTGCCGCCCCCTGCTCTGCCGCCTCTTGCGCCGGCGTCGCGAGCGCGCGCTTGGGCTCATCGTCGCGCGATTTTGAGAGCACCAGCCGAGCATAATCGTCCATGTCGCCGTCAAAGGCGCGCACGGTTCCGTCGTCGACCAGCCACAGGCGATCGGCGCAGGCCTCAAGCAGATAGCGGTCATGCGAGACCAGAACGACGGCGCCTTCATAATCGTTGATCGCCTCGATCAGTGCGGCGCGACTGTCGATATCGAGATGGTTCGTCGGCTCGTCGAGAATCAAAAGATGCGGCGCGTTGAAGGTGGCGACGCCGAGCAGTAGCCTCGCCTTTTCGCCTCCCGATAGCTTGGCGATGACGGTTTCGGCGCGCGCGCCGGAAAATCCGGTCCGCGCCGCGCGACCGCGAATGCGCGCCTCGGGGGCGCCCGGCATCAGCCGCGCGAAGACGGCGTAAGGCGTCTCGCTCTCGCTCAGTTCGTCGACCTGATGCTGCGCGAAAAATCCCGCCTCCAGCTTTGGCGCGCGCACCATCTCGCCGGCGCAGGCCGCCAGCCGCCCGCCAAGCAATTTAGCGAAGGTCGACTTGCCATTGCCATTGGCGCCGAGCAGGCCGATGCGATCGTCGTTGGAGATCGACAGCGTGAGCCGCGACAGCACGATTCGATCGCCATAGCCGACCGCGGCTTTCTCCAGCGCGATGATCGGCGGCGACAGCGGCTTCTCGGGCGAGGGCAGATGAATCGGCAGGACCGAATCGTCGACGATCGCCGCGACAGGCTCCATCTTGGCGAGGAGCTTCAAGCGCGACTGCGCCTGGCGCGCCTTCGTCGCCTTGGAGCGGAAGCGGTCGACGAAGGCCTGCAGATGCTTGCGTTGCTCTTCCTGCTTTTTGGCGCCTTTGACGGCAAGGAGCTGCGCCTCGCGCCGCTGCTTTTCGAAGGAGGAGTAGTCGCCCTTATAGAGCGTCAGCTTTCCCCGCTCGAGATGCAGAATATGAGTGGCCACGTCGTCGAGCAGATCGCGGTCATGGCTGATGACGATCACGCTCGCCGGATAGCGCGACAAATAGTCGACGAGCCACAGCGTCCCTTCGAGATCGAGATAGTTGGTCGGCTCGTCGAGGAGCAGCAGGTCGGGCTGCGCGAACAGCACCGCCGCGAGCGCGACGCGCATGCGCCAGCCGCCGGAGAATTCCGACAGCGGCCGGCGCTGCGCCGCGGCGTCGAAACCCAGCCCGTGCAGGATGGCGGCGGCGCGGGCGGGCGCCGAATGGGCGTCGATGTCGGCGAGCCGCGTCTGAATGTCGGCGATGTCGTGGGGATCATGCGCGACGTCGGCGCGCGCGATGAGTTCGGCGCGCTCAAGGTCCGCCGCCAGCACGAAGTCGATCAGCGCCGTCGGACCGCCCGGCGCCTCCTGCTCGACGCGCCCGAGCCTGGTGCGGGCGGGAATCGAGATCGCGCCGCTTTCCGGGGCGATTTCGCCGCTGATCAGCCGGAATAGCGTGGTCTTGCCGGCCCCGTTACGGCCGACAAAGCCCGCGCGGGAGCGTCCCGGCAGGAACACCCCGGCGTGGTCGAACAGCAGCCGGCCGCCGAGCCGGTAGACGAGATCGTTGATCGTGAGCATTGCTGCGATGCTTTAGGGCCTCGCCCGAAGGGGCGCAAACGCGACGCCATGCGCGGCGATCTGGCGCCGCCGTCGGCCTTGTCTTGCGCCGCCCGCGCCTCTATACACGCCCTCGCGCCGCCGCCATGCGGCCGCGCAGCCGCGCCCATCGTCTAGAGGCCTAGGACGTCGCCCTTTCACGGCGAAAACAGGGGTTCGATTCCCCTTGGGCGCGCCAATAAAATCAATTCGTTGCGCGATATTCCGAGCCACTAGAATCGGCTATACGGAAACTTTACGGAAAAGGCGTCGCCGGACTGGCGGGCGATAGAGGCCTCAGAGACACCGATGGGAGAGGCGCAGCGGCGCGCGAAGCGTCTCGCGGAGATCGCCAAGTTCAGTCAACCGATGGCGCCAGCCCGCTTCGATCTCTTCTCGATCGGCGCGCGCCTCGCTCCCGTGCGCCTGATCTCAGACGAGGTTTCCTATTGGAGCGACCCAGAGGAGCGACTTCTCGGCCTCGTATTCCGAGACCGCGTTGACGACGACTTCAGCCACGCGCTCGTCGCATCTCAAACGTCTCAAATATTGATCAGACCAAGGTAGACAGCGCGCACGCAGGCCTCAGTCTTGGTCGCAGCCCCCAATTTGACCATCGCGTGCTTGAGATGCACGACGACGGCGCTCTCGGCGACGTTGATAATGTCGGCTGTCTCTGAAGCAGTCTTTCCACGCGCGGCCCAAGAAAGAACATCTCGCTCGCGATCAGTCAGCGACACTGCGGCCAACGGCCGTCCTTCGCTATCGAGAAAGCGATGCGGTAACTGCTGAGTCGTCGCGACAAGATCGACGGTTCGCTGGGCCCAATAGATCAGCACGAGATGCATCAGTTCCGATTGACGCGGAAGCTCTTGACAAAACCCTGCATTCGACGGATGAGGCCGCCTCAATCTTAGAAATCACCTCGTCCAGAGACGACGACATCGAAAACTACCCATTTTTGAGAATGGTGTTATTCGGCATGCAATTTTGGCTCTGATGCAGATTTGATGCAGGCCGCGATCAGTTCGCGCCGATGAGGACGCGCTTCGAGTAGATCGATTTTTCCGCGCCCATACATTTGTCGCTTCACGAGTTTGAGCTTTGTGATCTGACCTTCGGTCTGTCCGTTCGACCAAGCGGATATGATTGCGGCGCGCACAGCAGCCCTGTCTTTTATGACGCCGTTAGCCAAGGACGCGACGAGAC
>NZ_JBPFDU010000055.1:0-10992 GCF_051062815.1 Methylocystis sp.
CCGAACCCGGATTTCATCGGCCGCGAGAAGATCCTCAAGGTTCACGCCCGCAAGGTGCCTTTGGCGCCGGACGTGGATTTGAAGATCGTCGCGCGCGGCACGCCGGGCTTCTCGGGCGCCGATCTGATGAATCTTGTCAACGAGGCGGCGCTGCTGGCGGCGCGGCGCTCGAAGCGGATCGTCACGAACCAGGAGTTCGAGGACGCGCGCGACAAGATCATGATGGGCGCCGAGCGTCGCACGCTGGTGATGACGGATGAGGAGAAGAAGCTCACCGCCTATCACGAAGGCGGCCATGCGCTGGTCTCCTTGAACGTGCCGGGCTCGATTCCGATCCACAAGGCGACGATCATTCCGCGCGGCAGAGCGCTCGGCATGGTGCAGGGTCTTCCCGAGCGCGATCAGATCTCGCAGAGCTACGAGCAGCTCGTGGCGATGCTGGCGATGGCGATGGGCGGACGCGTCGCCGAAGAGTTGATCTTTGGGGCGGCGAAGACGACCTCCGGCGCCGCCTCGGACATTCAGCAGGCGACGCGCATCGCCCGCGCGATGGTCACCCAGCTCGGCTTCTCGGACAAGCTCGGCACGGTCGCCTATGCCGATCCGCAGCAGGAGCAATTCCTCGGCTACTCGCTCGGACGCACGCAGACCTTCTCCGAACAGACGCAGGAGACGATCGACGCGGAGGTGCGCCGGCTGGTGCAGGAAGCTTACGAGAAGGCCAGGCAGATCCTCGTCGACAAGCGTACGGATCTAGATACGCTCGCCAATGCGCTTCTCGAATTCGAGACGCTGTCCGGCGATGAGATCAAGGGCCTGCTCGCCGGCAAGCGGCCGGTGCGCGAAGAGTCGTCGCCAACGCCGCCGCCGCGCGGCTCGGCGGTGCCGACGACGGGCCAGAAGCCAGAGCCCGACGTCGGCGGCCTGGAGCCGCATCCGATCTAACGGGAAAAACCCAGCGGTCCGGCCGCTGGGTTTTTTGCATTCGAACCCCGGCGATCTATGTCTTGGACCGCGCGATCAGATCATTGACCGTCTCGGCGGGTCGACAGAGCGCCGCCTTGTCGCCCATCGAAACGATCGGCCGTTCGATCAGAATCGGATGCTTTTCGATGGCGGCGAAAATCTCGTCGTCTGACAGGGCGGGATTCTCGAGTCTCAGTTCTGCGTAGGGCGTCCCGCGCTTGCGCAGCACGTCGCGCACGCTCTTGCCCATGCGACGCAGAAGCTCCTTCAAGGTCGCCCGATCGGGCGGGTTTTTGAGATATTCGATCACCTGCGGCTCATAGCCGGCCTCGCGCAGGGCGGCCAATACGTTGCGCGAGGTCCCGCAGGCGGGGTTGTGGTAGATTTTGACTTCCATGTGGACATCCGTTCAGACGATGTGCGAGTGTTCATTAACCGTTCATTAGGCCGGCGAAAACACGCATTTAACGTTGTGGCATTATGCCCATAGATGCGCCGACTTGGCGCGACGGATGGCGTGACAGATGGCGTGAAGGATGCGCCGATTTGCCGCCGAGGCGCTCGGGCGCCGCTCGCTGAGGATCTTCAATGACCCGCACCTATTTCGGCACAGATGGCATTCGTGGCCTCGCCAACGAGAAGATCACGCCGGAGCTCGCGCTCAAGGTTGGGCAGGCGGCCGGGCTGATCTTTCATCGCGGCGAAGGTCGGCACCGCGTCGTCATCGGCAAGGACACGCGGCTCTCAGGCTATATGATCGAATATGCGCTTGTCGCCGGCTTCACGTCCGTCGGCATGGATCCGCTGCTGCTGGGGCCAATGCCGACGCCCGCGGTCGCCATGCTCACAAGATCGATGCGCGCCGACGTTGGCGTGATGATTTCCGCCTCTCATAATTCCTTCGAGGACAACGGCATCAAGCTGTTTGGACCGGACGGCCACAAGCTTTCGGACGAGATCGAACGCGATATCGAGCGCCTCATCGACGGCGATATGTTGCGCAAGCGCGCAGGACCGAGAGATCTCGGACGCGCGCGCCGCATCGACGACGTGCGCGCGCGCTATATCGAGTTCGCCAAGCGCACGCTGCCGCGCAATATGAGCTTGGAAGGTTTGCGCCTCGTCGTCGATTGCGCGAATGGCGCGGCCTATAAGGTGGCGCCCGAGGCGCTGTGGGAGCTTGGCGCCGAAGTGATCGCGATCGGCGTCGAACCCGACGGATTCAACATCAATCATCGCGTGGGCTCCACAGCGCCGCAGGCGCTGCGTGACAAGGTGCGCGAGCTTCGCGCCGACGTGGGCATCGCGCTCGACGGCGACGCCGACCGTGTCATCCTGGTTGACGAAAATGGGCGCCTGATCGACGGCGATCAGCTGATGGCGGTTATCGCCGAAAGCTGGCGCGATCAGGGACTGCTGGCCAAGCCCGGCCTCGTCGCGACAATCATGTCCAATCTTGGATTGGAGCGCCATCTGAATTCGATCGGGCTCACACTCGAGCGAACGCCCGTCGGCGACCGTTATGTGATCGAGCGCATGCGCGAAGCCGGCTACAACATTGGCGGCGAACAGTCAGGCCATGTCATTCTCTCTGACTATTGCACGACAGGCGACGGGCTCGTGACGGCGATGCAGGCGCTCGCGGAGGTGAAGCGTCAGGATCGTCCGGTGAGCGAAGTTTGCCATCGGTTCGAACCGCTGCCGCAGGTATTGGAGAATGTGCGCGCCCATCGTCGCGAATTGGAGCGCACGGCGGTGGCGTCTGCAATCGACGATGCGCGGGCGCGACTTGGCGGCTCCGGCAGACTCATTGTTCGCCCCTCCGGCACTGAACCCGTGATCCGCGTCATGGGCGAAGGCGACGACCGCGAGCTGGTCGAATCTCTCGTCGCGCAGATCTGCAGCGTGCTGAAGGAATCCGCCGAGGCGGCCTGAGCCGGCGCTTTACGCGATTGGCGACGCCACGAGAAAGCGACGCGGATATGCTTTGCAGGCACGCGTTCTGTTAAGGAACTTGGTTAAGCGATAGGGTTAACTTGCCATTAACCGTTGTCGCCCATGCTTCCTTTTCGGCGCTGCGCTATTCGAACGCAGTGGCGCGCCCGAAAATGGGAGCACATCATGCGCCGCTCCATCGCCTTTCTGCTGTCGTTCGTTCTGATTGCTGGCGCTGTGAACGCGCGCGCCGAAAATCTGCCTCCGCCGCCGCCTCTTGATGTCAGCGGCTGGTATCTTCGGGGCAATGTCGATATGCCCGCGCAGTTGACGGAAGAGCAGCCGCAGCTTCAGCCCAACCTTCTCGCCGACCTGGCGAATGGCCCCGCCCGACCAACGCATTATTCGATGAGCGCATTGCGTTAGAGCGTTTTGCATTTGGCTATATGCATATCCTGCGTTTACGAGGTCGTTGGCGCGCTCATCTGGCTTGAAGGTCGTTAGGATTTTTGCGATTGCGTCGCTGACGGCGTCGATTGATCGCGCGCAGGCTTCACAGCTCAACGGATTCGAGTTCGACGACCTCGCCAGCGTCGTTCAATCCACGCCTGCGCAGCGAAATCCTGACGCCGCCAGCTTCGCGCTCGATCTGGTAAAGATTATAGGCGGCGCCTGGGTAGTGTCCGCCGGGCCGGGCCGAAGCCGACGCGACGCCCACGACCGGCGTCCCGGCGCCGGGTCCAGACAGACGATGCAGACTGGGCTTGTGATTATGCCCATGCAGAACGAGCTCAGCGCCATGACGCGCGATGACGCTTTCGAATTCCGCCGCGTCTTCGAGCCCGCGCAGCCGCCGGGCGCCGCCGACATGCGGCGGGTGGTGAAGACAGACGACGCGCGCAAGTCCTTGCGCCTTCGCGCGTTCCAGCAGATCCGCGAGCGCCGCCAGCTGAGTCGCCCCGAGCCGCCCGGAAGCGACGAAAGGCGCCGTCGGCACGCCGGTGTCGAGACCGATCAGCGCGACGCCGCCGCGCCGGCGCAAATAGGGAAAGCCGGCGCCGTCGCCCTCGCCCGTCGTCCAAGGCGCGAAAACTTCGTGAACGAGATCCGTCACGCTCGCCACATAAGCGTCGTGATTTCCGGGCGTGAAGCTCACGTCGTCAGGCGCGCCCAGAGAGGCGAGCCAGTCTTTGGCGAGCGCGATTTCGCCGGGAAGTCCGATGTTGACGATATCCCCGGTCATGACGACATGGTCGGGCGCCTGAGCTTTGATGTCCGCGACGATCTTGCCGAGCACGCTCATATCGTGCTGATCGCCGCGTTTATAAAGCCAGTTCACATAGCCCGTGACGCGCTTGCCAAGGAGCTCCGCGAGATTGGGCCGAGGAATTGGGCCGATATGCGCATCGGAAAGATGGGCGAGCCGGAAGTTCAAGAATCCTCTCTGACGGCCGGGCGCGCCGCGCGGCGCTTTCCGCATTCGGGATGGGTCAGCGACACTAGTGCTTTCGGGCGTCATTTGCCATAGTTTCGGGCGATCGGAGGCGGTTTTGACGAAGCCTGAAGAAGGACCCGCGGCGCCATCGACGCGCACGCGTTTTGCGTCGCGGCTGATCGCTTTGGGCGCACGCTTTCAGCGTCCGATGACCCTGGGCGTGCGCGGCCTCGTCCTCGACGCTAGAAACCGCGTGCTGCTGGTCCGACACACTTATGTGGAGGGCTTTTATTTGCCGGGCGGCGGCGTCGAAAGCGGCGAAACGCTTGTCGAGGCGCTCGAGCGCGAACTCCACGAGGAAGCCAACATCCTGCTGGACGAACCGCCTGAACTGTTCGGCATGTATTTCAATCGGCGGTTCTCGATGCGCGACCACGTCGCGCTTTACGTCGTGCGCGCGTTCCGCCTCACGCAGCCGCGCGCCCCTGATCGCGAGATCGCAGAGGCGGACTTCTTCGCGCTCGACGCTCTGCCAGCGGATACGACCGCAGGGACGCGGGCGCGACTGTCCGAGGCGCTGCAGAACACGCCTGTTTCACCTTATTGGTGAACGCGTGACGGAGCCGGCTCCGGCGCTCAAGGCGCGCAGATCACGCCAGCCATAAGCGATGTCGGGGAGGACGACGCCCTCAATCTCCCACACGCCCTCGACGCCGACAGGCTCCGCGCCAAGCGCTTCATAAAAGCCGCGGGCCTTCGGCGAGTCGCGCAAGACCCAAACGGCGGCGCTCGCACAGCCGGCGGATATCAGATGCGCCGCGAGCCGCTCCATCAAGCGCCTGCCTAGTCCCCGGCGCTGGGCGCGCAGCAGCAGGTAAATCGACGCGATTTCGCCCGCAAAGCCAAGCGGAACGAGCTTTGGACTGGACAGGCGACCGCAACGGGCGAACCCAACCGGAGTCTCGCCCTCGCAGGCGATGAACACGGCCTGAGCGCCTTCGCTCGAGCCGATCCGCTGCAGCCAGCGCCGCGTCCAATCGTCGAGATCGATCGACGCCAGCGCCTCGGCGCGCATCACCCCGAGGTAGGTCTCCCGCCAGGCCTTGGCGTGGAGTTCGGCGATCGATCGGGCGTCCTCAATGCTTGCCCGGCGCAAGCGATACTCCGCCATTGGCCCTCTCCGCCCATAGCGTCGCATGGCGGCATGTCGCGGCGCAACGAGAGGTTTTGCCGCGCAGACGGCGCGTGATATGGCCTGCGCCCAGGGTCAAGCCACAACATGATCGATCTCGCCGTAAAATTTGCGCCGCTGACCGCCGCAGACGACGCGCATCTCGAAAAGCTCGACGAACGCGCGTTCGGTCCGGGCAGATATGCGCGTACGGCCTATCGCTTGCGCGAAGGCGTCGAGCCTGACCGCTCGCTGTCTTTTGTCGCGCGGATCGGGACGCTGCTTGTCGGCGCGAACCGCATGACGCCCATCCTCGTCGGGTCAACGCCCGCGCTTCTGCTTGGTCCGTTGACTGTCGAGCCGGCGTTTCGCCAGCAGCGCGTCGGCGAGACGCTCGTCAAATATTCGCTGGACGCGGCGCGCGACGCCGGACATGGGCTCGTCTTGCTCGTCGGCGACGAGGAATATTACGCACGGCTGGGATTCGCGCCTGTGCCGCGGGGCAAAATCACGATGCCCGGTCCCGTGGACCCAGAGCGCCTGCTCTATTGCGAACTTCTCCCCGGCGCGCTCGCAGAGGCGAACGGCAGGATGCGGCGCATATGATTTCGCGCGCGCAGAGCATCGTCGACAAATATGACGCGCTCGTCGCGCAAGGCGCGTTGGAGCGCGACGCGTCGCAGCGCGCGGCGATCGAGAAGCTTCAAGCGCTCGCCGACGCTCTCGCAGGCCGCAGGCCGAAAAGCGCCAGTGTGACGCAAGCGCTCCTTGCGACCTTTCGCCCTCGGGCGCAGCCTGCGCGCGGCCTCTACCTCTGGGGATCGGTCGGGCGCGGCAAAACCTTCTTGATGAACCTGTTCTTCGGCGCGCTTCCTGTCGAAAAGAAACGTCGCGCGCATTTTCACGCCTTCATGGCGGACGTGCACGATCGGCTGCATCGCCTGCGTCAGAAGCCGCACAGGGGCGACGCCGATCCGGTGAGCTGCGTGGCGCAGGACATCGCGCAAGAAACCCGTGTGCTCTGCTTTGACGAGTTCGCCGTGCACGACGTCGCGGACGCTTCGATCGTCGCACGGCTGTTTTCTTCACTGCTGGCGTCGGGCGTCGTCATTGTCGCGACGTCCAACGTCGAGCCTTCGCGGCTCTATGAAGGCGGCCGCAATCGCGATCTGTTCCTGCCCTTTATCGCCATGTTGCAGGAGCGAATGGACGTCCTGCGTCTCGACGCGCCGAACGACTATCGGCAACGGCGCGAAGATCTCGGGCAGGTCTATTTCACGCCCGCCGACTCTCGCGCGAGATCAGCGATTGACGCGCTCTATGCGACGCTCGCCGGCGACGCGAGGGAAAGGCCTGCGACAATTGAAGTCAAGCGACGCCGCATCGAGATCCCGCAAACGGCGGGCCGCGTCGCGCGTCTGAGCTTCGCGGCGCTCTGCGGTCAACCGCTGTCAGCGGCGGATTATATGGCGATCGCTGAGAAATTCGACGCGGTGATCGTCGAAGACGTTCCAGTCTTGGCGCCAGAACAGCGGAACGAAGCGCGCCGCTTCATCACGCTGATCGACGTTCTTTACGAAACGCGCATCCTGCTGGTCGTTTCCGCCGCGGCGGAGCCTTCCGAACTCTACCGCGAGGGCTTTGGCGCCGAGGCGCGCGAATACGAGCGCGCGGCGTCGCGCCTGATCGAAATGCGGAGCAAAGATTACATTGACGCCCGCGCCGCGCTCATGGCTTCGACATGCAGTCCTTGATGTCGCTTGCGCGTTTCATCAATTCGAACCGATCGGCGCAATAGCGTTCGAGATCCGGCCGTTTCGCTGGATCGGTCGCCGCGGAGCGAATGCCGACCGCGCCATCGAGCAGCTCCTTTTGCGCAGCATGGACCTGAGACGGCGGCAGTTGTCCCGAGCAGGCCTCATAGCGCTTGAGTAGCGCGTCGCACTGCGGGACGCCTGTTGGATCCACCGCGAAAGCCGGCGTGGCGGCGAACAGGAAAATGAAAGCGAGACGATGCTTCACTGGCGCGGGATCCTCCGGTTACGACCCGCGCCATATAGCATTTTGATCGGCCCGTGAGGCGCCAAAAGACGAGAGCGGCGGGCCTTTCTTTGGACCCGCCGCCCCGAAGTCTCCAGCGCCTTGTCTCGCGGACGCCGGAGCGTTCTCGCGTCGATGCCTACAACCCCGCCAGATAGCGGGTGGGATCGACGGGCGTCGAACCCTTGCGCAGTTCGAAGTGAAGCTGCGGGGAGCCGACATTGCCCGACTGGCCGGATTTGGCGATCGTCTGACCGCGCTTGACCTGATCGCCGCGCTTGACGTCGAGTTCGCCATTATGGGCGTAAGCCGAAACGAAGCCGTTGGGATGCCGAATGAGCACGAGATTGCCGTAGCCCTTGAGCTCACTGCCGGCGTAAGCGACGACGCCGCCTTCGGCCGCCTTGACCTGAGTTCCCTCAGGCACCGCGATGTTGATCCCGTCGTTGCCGCCCGTTGTGAAGCCCTGAATGATGCGGCCGCGGGCGGGCCAGCGAAACTCAGGCCGACCTTCGTCGGAAGCCACCGCTTTCGCGTCAGTCGCCGGGGGAATGGAGGCGGTCGCGGTCGTATCGACCTTGCGGGCGCCGGGCGTTTCTTTCGGAGATTCGGCGACAGCGGGCTTGCTGCGCGCGTCCGCGATCTTGGACTCAGCTTCCGGCGCCTCGTGAGAGGAAGGCCCACGGGCGATCCGCTCGGTTTTGACGGCGCGCGCCGGCGTCGTCGCGGCGATGCGCGCCTCTGCCTTGACGAGCGTCTTCTCCGGCGCAGTCTTGGCCACTGCCTTCGACTTATCGATCGGCTTGGTTTTCGTCGGTTCAACTTCGGTCTTGCGCACCGGCTTCGCCTGTTCCACCGGTTTGGCGGCGGCCGCGGACTTCGCCAGCGGCGCGGGCTTCGCGGCGATCGGCTTGGTCGCGGCTGGGACAGAGGCGCGCGTCGCCACGACGGGAGCTCCGCCGGCCCGATAGACCGGAACCACCAGACGAGAGCCTGGCTGAACCTGGGAGGCAATGTTGAAGCCATTGGCCCGCAGCAGCGCGTCAGTGGGCACGCCGTAGCGGGTGGCGAGCATTGCCGCGGTCTCGCCCTGGGCGACAACGATCGGCGTGCCGCCTTCGGCGCTCCAGTGGCCGCCGGCGCCGGCGGCTGCAACGCGCGTCGGCGACGGCTGCGCCGACGGCGTAGAGGTCCGCGCCATGGAAGCGCCGCCGCTCTGAGCGGACGCGCTGGCCGAGGGGGCAGGCAATGGACGGGTTTCCACCGTCGTGGAGGGCGGGCTCTGCGCCGGCGCGTCGGCGATCGCGCCAACAGGCGCCCGGTCGACGCCGAGCGAGGCGGTCTTGGCTGATCCTGAGAAGGGGTCGGAGAAGGGATCGGAGAAGGTATCGCCTCCGAAGCGGGAGGCGTCGGAGCAGCCGGCGACAAGGGCGGCGACGCCAACGGCCGCCAAGAACCGCACTGCGGCGCGGGAATAAGCAATATGATGCTTGGTAACCATGACGCGACCCACCCGAACGCAACATTGAACGGCTTTATGGGTAACAGCGCGGCGGTTAAGGAGCCGTTTAAGATGAACGCAAAGCGCGCGCGGCCGTGAAAATTTTCAGCATTCGGTCACGATGTTTTAGAGCGCCTGCGCCAGTCCGGGGATCGCCGGCCCCAGGCGACACGGGCCAAGATCAGTCTCCCGCAGTTCGCCGTCCTCATTGCGATCAAGCTTAATCAATCGTTCCTTCGCGCGCGCGCCGGCCTTCGCGTGCTCCCTTCGGGCGAAGAGCAACGCGCCGCCCGGCGTGAGCATCTGGATGAGCGCAGCAGGCGCGGCGCCGACCGAGGCCTGGACGATGATTCGATCGAAGCGTCCAAGCTCGTGAGGCGGATCGAGGCCGTCGGCGAAAATCGCCTTGGCGTTTACAGCGCCGTGGGCGGCCAATCGACTCGAGGCCTCGATGGCGAGCGTCGCGAAGCGTTCGAGGCTTACGACCTCGTTTGCGAGCTGCGCGAGCGCCGCCGCGCCATAGCCGGACCCCGCCCCGACCTCCAGCACCCGGTGGCCGCGGCCGATTTTGAGCGCTTCGAGCCGTCTGGCGAGTTCGACCGGTCGCGACATGGTCTGCCCGCAGCCGATCGGCAGCGAGAGATTGCGATTCGCGAGATCGCGAAAGCGATAGGGCGCGAACGCCTCCCTTGGGGTCGCCTCCATCGCGCGCAACACCGAGAGGTCACGCAGGCCCGCCTGGCGCAATGTCAGCAGCAACGCCGCGCGCTCCTCAATTTGTTGGCTGGCCTGGCGCGCGCCGGCCTCCTCGGTCATTCCTTGCCCTCAAACGCCGCCGCGAGGCGCGTCACCGTCGGGTGATCGGTGAAATCGAGCTGCAGCGGGGTGACGGAGATTTTCTTTTCTTCGAGCGCCAGCAGGTCGGTGCCCTGCCCCGGCTTGAAGTCGCCGCGCTGGAAAGAAATCCAGTGATAGGGATTGCCGCGGCCGTCCTTGCGGTCCTCGATCCGCATGATGTCGCTGCTGCGCCGGCCCTGCAGGGTGATCGCGACGCCGGCGACGTCCTGGGGCGCACAATGCGGAAAATTCACATTCATCAACACGTTCTTCGGGATGCCCGCCGCGAGCAGGCGGCGCACAACCTCGGCGCCATGCGTCGCCGCGCATTCCCAGTGGATCGTCCGGCGATCTGCGAAGAAATCATAGACCTGGGAGAGCGCAATCGACGGAATGCCGAGAATCGTGCCCTCCATCGCCCCGGCGATGGTGCCGGAATAGGAGACGTCCTCGGCGACATTCTGGCCGCAGTTGACGCCGGAAATGAGAAGATCGGGCGGATGATCGAGCATCAGCTTGCGCAGGCCCATGATGACGCAATCGGTCGGCGTTCCCTTGAGCGCGAAGTGGCGCGGCGAGATCTCCCGCAGCCGCAGCGGATCATTGAGCGACAGCGAATGCGAAACGCCGGACTGCTCGAATTCCGGCGCGATGACGAAAATATCGTCGGTGAATGCGCGCGCGATCGCCTCCGCGATGGCGAGGCCGCGCGCGTGAATGCCGTCGTCATTGGTAACGAGAATGCGCATGTGTTTGGCGGTTTCGCTCGCGCTTGGGCTATTCGAAGAAGCCCAAGTTTCTTTGGACGATTCGACGCCCAACGTCCACAATGACGCAAATTGCCCGCAGGGCGATCGGGTGAAGGGTTTCCTCATCCTGAGGAGGCCTCGAAGAGGCCGTCTCGAAGGACGAGGGTGAGGAAAACATATGCGAAGCCGGGCTTCCTCGTCCTTCGAGACGCGTGCCGCGCACGCTCCTCAGGATGAGGAAGCCCTTCACCCGATCGCCTTGGAAGGGCGCCCGAGCCACACGCATGTTCGATCTGGAACCCGGCAAGCTCATCGTCATCGCCATCGTCGCGCTTATTGCGATTCCCTCGAAGGATTT
>NZ_JBPFDU010000056.1:0-24828 GCF_051062815.1 Methylocystis sp.
CGTGGAGATGGTGATGCCGGGCGACAATGTGACGATGGAGGTCGCGCTGATCGTGCCGATCGCCATGGAGGAGAAGCTGCGCTTCGCCATCCGCGAAGGCGGCCGAACGGTCGGCGCCGGCGTCGTCGCCAGCATCATCGAATGACCGCTGACGCGCGCTGAGACAATCAGTAAAGGGGCAGGAGCCGCGCTCTTGCCCCTTTTTTTTGGCCTATTCGATTTCAGATTGCGGCAAGAGATTAATATCCCCATGAAGCCTTCCGTCGTCAAACTCGAACAAACGCACCAGCGCTGGGCGACGATGTCGATCGCGACCATCCGCATGCCGGACGGAAGAACCTTCCTGCGCGATGTCGAGGACCATGGCTGCGCGGCCGCCGTGCTGCCCTACGATCCCGCGCGCAAGACGGCGCTGCTCGTGGAGCAGCTGCGCGCCCCGGAACTGATCGCCGTCGGCGCGACGCATTCGCTCGAAGCGATCGCCGGTCTCGTCGAGGGTGAGGATGATGCGGTCGCCACGGCAAAACGCGAGGCGCTCGAAGAAGGCGGATTGCGGCTTGGCGCGCTCGAACATGTCGCGACCGCCTGGTCGATGCCGGGCGTCTCGACCGAGCGCATGACGCTTTATCTCGCCGAATACCGCGCCGAGGATCGCGTCGGCGACGGCGGCGGGGTCACACATGAAGACGAAGAGGTTCGCGTCGTCGAACTGGGGCTCAAGGAACTCGCCGCATTGATGGCGGCGGACGGCTTCGTCGACATGAAAACGCTCGCGCTCGTTCAGGCGTTGCGTCTTCGCCGCCCTGAACTCTTCGACTGACGCACATCGACTGGACAGGCCGACGTAAGCGGACACATGCGAATGACGGTGGACTCTAGCAGCCTCCGCCGCTGACCCCCGGCGCTAGCCGCAGCGCGTCGCAGAGATTGCGCGACTGGAAGTCGTCCATCATTTTTCGCGTGATGACGCTCGTGGAGCCCGGCACTTGCATGACGGGGGTTGGAGCCCCCGTCGGTCCGGTCACATAGTCGGAGAAATAGCCGTCATCAGTAGTATATGGCGGCGGCGGCGCGACACGATGAACCCGGGCGTGCGCGCCACGCACGCGTACGTCGGCAGCGGCGGCGGTTGTCAGACCAACCGTGGCGACGACGATGAGCAGGAATAGGGCGACAGCCTTGCGCATGGCGTTGTCCTCCTGCCCGAAGCATATAGGGGCCCGGGGTCACAAGGAAGCAGGCCGGCGAACGGCGGCCGTAAAGGCCGTGTAAAGGTGGCCGCCCTGCTTGGCCCCAGCTCAGGCGGCGAGTTCGTCGCCCAGAAGCATCGCGGGCGGGCGGTGGTCGTCGAGGCGCGCGACCGCCGCCGTCTCATGCTGAGCGAATTGCTCAACTTCCAGCGCTGCGGCGACGGCGGAAATGCCGATCTCGCGGTAAAGCCGCGCGAGAAGGTCATGGGGATGGCCGCCGGATTGGGGCTCGTTAAACTCGACGGAATACTTGTCGGACATGGGCGCGCTCGACGACAGGAGGGGAACTCAAGGGGCGTTTTCCTAGGATTGTCCTCGGCAAGTTAACGCGCCGCTAAGGAACCGGCGCGGAGGCGGCGCCCGCCCGACTTTTTTTCAAATGCGCGAGAGCCGTTGCATTCGCCGTGAAATTGCGAAAAATGCGCCCGAGCCGCCCCGAGGCGGCGGTCACGCGAGTCTTTGAACCGATGCGACGTCATCTTCCGCCCGAGCCCTGGTCGAAAGTCGCGCTTTGGAGCCGACGGTTCGCGATTTTCGCCGCGACTGTGGCGATTTTGGCGATCCTTCTGGGGCGACTTGGCGCCCTTGACCCGGCGTCGGCGCTCGCCTCGCTTGGCGGAGCCATGGCCTTGGCGCTGATCGCGCTGCTTTTATTTTGCGCCGCTTGCAGCGTGATTTGGCGGACAGGACGGCGCGGCGCCGGCGCGGCGGCGACCGCGTTCGTCATCGCGGCGTTGACGCTGGGCTACCCGGCTTATCTGGCTTTCGAGGCGGTGCGTCTGCCGGTGCTATCCGACATTTCGACGGACGTCGCCGATCCGCCATTTTTCTCCTTCTCCAAAGCCGCCTTCGAGGCGCGCAGCGGCTTCCAGCCTCCTGGCCTCCCGTCCCGCGCGCGGGAGACGCAGCGGCCGGCCTATCCGGACGTCGAACCGATCGTCGTCGATCTGGACACGGACGAGGCCTTTGCTCTGGTGCTGAAGACGGCCAAAGCCCGCGGCTGGACGCTCGTCGACAAGCGGCCGCCGGGCGGACGCAGCGGCGACGGTCATATCGACTTCATCGACAAAACGCTCGTCATGGGATTTGACGACGACATCACGGTCCGCTTCAAGCCGCTGCCCGGCCAGACGCGCATCGATCTGCGCTCAGCGTCGCGTTATGGACGTCATGACTTTGGCGTGAACGCCAAAAGAATCGCCGCCTTCGCTGAGGAACTCCAGTCGCAGCTCGACACGCGCTAGCGCGCTCCCCAAATTGAACGCCAGCGCGAGACGCTCGTTTTCGGCGACGTCTTGGATTAGTCTGCACGGCGAAGCTTAGCGACGGGAGCGGTGAATGGTCGAGGAAAGCGGCGGCGGCGCGGCGGGCGCGTCAACAGTCCCGCCTTTCACTCGCGAGCAAGAACTCACCGCCTTTCGCGACATGCTGCTCATTCGGCGATTCGAGGAAAAGGCCGGACAGCTCTATGGCATGGGCGTCATCGGCGGATTCTGCCACCTCTACATCGGCCAGGAAGCCGTCGTCGTCGGCGTCAAGATGGCGGCGCGCGACGGCGACCAGTTCACCACGAGCTACCGCGACCACGGACATATGCTCGCCTCGGGGATGGAGCCCAGGCGCGTCATGGCGGAGCTCGCCGGAAAGCGCGGCGGCTATTCCAAGGGCAAGGGCGGCTCGATGCACATGTTTTCGCGCGAAGCGAATTTCTATGGCGGGCACGGCATCGTCGGCGCGCCGGCGCCGATCGGCGCGGGGGTGGCCTTCGCCAACGCCTATCGCGGCGACGGGCGCGTATCCCTCACGTTTTTCGGCGAAGGCGCCTCCAACCAGGGCCAGGTTTACGAGGCCTTCAACATGGCGGCGCTCTGGAAACTGCCGGTCGTCTTCATCGTCGAGAACAACCGCTATGCGATGGGCACGGAGATCTCCCGCGCCTCCGCGCAGATCGACTTTTCGAAGCGCGGCGCGGCGTTCGCGATTCCCGGCCAGCAGATCGACGGCATGGACGTGCGCATCGTCAAGGCGACGGCGGACACGGCGATCGAATGGTGCCGCGCCGGTAAGGGCCCCTATCTCATAGAGGCGCAGACCTATCGCTATCGCGGCCACTCGATGTCCGATCCCGCGAAATACCGCTCCAAGGAAGAAGTCCAGAAGATGCGCGAGGAGCACGATCCGATCGAGCAAGTCCGCGCGCGGCTGATCGCCGACGGCGTCAGCGAGGACGCGCTAAAGAAGATCGACGCCAATGCGCGCAAGATCGTCGCCGAAGCCGCGGATTTCGCCACTGCGGACAAGGAGCCGGACCCGAGCGAATTGTGGACGGACGTGCTGGCGTGAGGGATTGAGTCAATGACCGTCAATGTCCTCATGCCCGCCCTGTCTCCCACGATGGAGCAGGGCAAGCTCGCCAAATGGCTGAAGAACGAAGGCGACGCGGTGAAAGCCGGCGACGTCATCGCCGAAATCGAGACCGACAAGGCGACGATGGAGGTCGAGGCCGTCGATGAAGGCGTGCTGGCGCGCATCCTCGTTCCCGGCGGCACCGAGAATGTCGCCGTCAACACGCCGATCGCGGTGATCGCCGAGGAGGGCGAGGAAGTCGCCGACACCGCCGACCACGCGCCGGCCGATCGCGTCGGCGAAGAGGACAAGGCGCAAAAACAGGCCGAGGCGGCGCCGCCGGTTCCAGGCCAGACCGCGCCGCAGGACGAACCCGGCGAAGCCAATAAGGCCGCGACCAAAGCCGCCGTCGAGGCCGCGAAGCCCGCGCCCAAGGCGACGAGCGTCGCCGCGCAGCCGTCCCCGCGCGTCGCGCCGGAGGTTCCCGAAGGCACGACGATGGTGTCGATGACCATGCGCGAAGCCTTGCGCGACGCCATGGCCGAAGAGATGCGGCGCGATCCGAGCGTCTTCGTGATCGGCGAGGAGGTCGCCGAATATCAGGGCGCCTACAAAGTCACGCAGGGCCTTCTGCAAGAATTCGGCGCCAGGCGCGTCGTCGATACGCCCATCACCGAATATGGTTTCGCCGGCGTTGGCGT
This sequence comes from Methylocystis sp., assembly GCF_051062815.1. Classification (GTDB taxonomy): domain Bacteria; phylum Pseudomonadota; class Alphaproteobacteria; order Rhizobiales; family Beijerinckiaceae; genus Methylocystis. The sequence goes on from NZ_JBPFDU010000056.1 coordinate 4,298, forward strand.
CGGCGCGGCGTTTGCTGGGCTGCGGCCGATCGTCGAATTCATGACCTTCAATTTTTCGATGCAGGCCATCGACCACATCGTCAATTCGGCGGCGAAGACGCTGTACATGTCCGGCGGACAGATCAACTGTCCGATCGTTTTTCGCGGGCCGAATGGCGCGGCGGCGCGCGTCGCCGCGCAGCACAGCCAGGATTATTCCGCCTGGTATTCGCAGGTGCCGGGGCTGATCGTGATTTCGCCGTCAAACGCCAGCGACGCGAAGGGCCTCTTAAAGGCGGCGATCCGCAATAACAATCCGGTCGTGTTTCTCGAGAACGAGATTCTCTACGGCAAGACGTCGGAAGTGCCGGCGCTGGAGGACTTCGTCTTGCCGATCGGCAAGGCGCGCATCGCCCGGCCCGGGAAGGACGTGACGCTCGTCTCCTTCTCGATCGGCATGACCTATGCGCTGCAGGCCGCCGAGCAACTCGCCAAAGAGGGGATCGACGCCGAGGTGATCGATTTGCGCACGCTACGTCCGATGGACACGGCGACGATCATCGAGTCCGTCAAGAAGACCGGCCGCTGCGTCGCGATCGAAGAAGGCTGGCCGCAGTGTGGAATATCGGCCGAGATCGCCATGCGCGTGCAGCAGGAGGCCTTCGACTACCTCGACGCGCCGGTGCTGCGCGTCACCGGCAAGGACACGCCGATGCCCTACGCCGCCAATCTTGAAAAGCTCGCTTTGCCGAGCGTGGCGGAAGTCGTCACGGCGGCGAAGGCGGTGATGTATCGGTGATTGAACCTCGCTTCCGACCACGATCCGAAAGGGACGGTGGCCTAATGGAGCTTCATAATACGAGACTCTGATAGAGTTAAATTGAATACATATTCCATTCCAACGAAATTTGGTTTCTATAGAGGGCCTCTCTAACGATGCACATTGCATCAAAGAAAAGAGGACAACATGGAAAAGTACATCTGTTCAAATTGCGGCGCAATTTATGAAGTGACCTATACCCGCATCAGCCATCGCGATCACGATTTTGAGGACTGCCACGTCTGTAGGAGTCGATTACATTCATGGGATGGATCGAGTATTCCACATTTCCATCTCATTCAACGCCCGCACGAAACTAGAATGCCTGATAAAGAGGCGAGTGAGTAATTTACAAAATACGTTGGCAACGATCATTTTGCAAAATTGATGCGCGGGACCAATGGACAAGATCGAAAAAGAACGACGCCGAAAGGCGCAACTTTACCGACAAGAGAGGCGACTTAAATCTCTAATGCCCATCGCTATTAAGATGTTCGAAGCTGGAAATGCCTTGTCCGATATTGCGGCCGAACTCGATTTTCCTATTGCGTCACTTCGCGGCCGGTTACGATCGCGGGGCGTTATCAAGCCAAAGGAGCCGCGTGCGTTCGAATCGATCGGAACTCAATCGTCCGATCTCCAACCCTCCTTGAGGAAACATATTTATATCCTGCACAGGTTTCGTGCGGGAGAAGCGCCAGGCGCTATCGCCAAGCGCTTAGGGACAACAACAGACAGCATCCTTAGGTGGCTTTCGAAGGCCTTCGAAATTGAACGCGAGGTTGTGAGCGCCACACATCCATTGCCCTATGTTCGCTATTGGGGCGCGATTCTTATGGACGGTCAGACCTATGTGTTCTTGGTGGATTGGCCCGATTATCCGTTTGTGATCGGAAGGTGTCATTCTGGCCTGTGGAAGGGCCAACTTCGGATGATCCCGCTTAAACATCCCTTCGGCACGGATCGATGGGGCGAGGAACGCACGCTGCCCGTTCCATGTGAGTTCATCGAAGACCTCTGGAGATGACCACGTTCCGATTCAACATTCGATACGCCCCCCGCATCACCCCTCCGGCCAGAAGTCCTCGGCCATCATCTCTTCGAAAGTCCATGGGCAGGTCTCGGGAAAAATCGACTCGGGAAAGCCCGTTTCGAGCACGGCGCCCAGAACGGCGTCCGGATAGACTTTTTGCAGGACGCTCGCAATTACGGGCTTAAGGCTTGGGTTGTCGACGAGGTGCTCGACGAGTTCATGTCTCTGAATTTTGATCGACACTTCCCAGCTCGGCGTTCGCTTGAACGGCTGGTGTCGCCATTTCAGAAGGTGAAGAATCAATACTTTGAGGCGACTGGCCAATTCCCGCTTTTCGGTCTTGCCCAAGCTCTCGATCTCCTCGGCGATATGCTCGATATCCGCCTCGCCGAGCTTGCCGGCGCGCAGCAGCGCCGCCTGCTCATTGGCCCATGCGTAGAAATCCTGGTCGTAAAGCCGGCTCGCGGCCATCTTTCCCTCGGCTGATTTATCGGCTCGGCGCGGCGCGTTCATGGACTGCTCTTCGCAAGGCCTCTAATATATAGCGAACTTTCCGCCGCCAAAGGCGATTCCGCACGATGAACGCTCCCGCTCACTTCGCCGCCGGCGACCGCATCTTCGCCTCGCCTCTCGCGCGCCGTCTGGCGAAGGAGGGCGGGCTCAATCTCTCCGCCCTCCAAGGCTCGGGGCCGCACGGCCGGATCATCGAACGCGACGTCAAATCGGCGCTCGCGCGCGGAGAGACGACGAAGGCGGCGCCGCTCGCCGCAGCGCCTTCGGCGGACGTCACGCGTAAATTCTTCGAGGCCGGCTCTTACGAGGAAATCCCGCACGACAATGTGCGCAAGGCGATCGCGCGCCGGCTGACGGAATCGATCCAGACCATTCCGCATTTCTATCTCAACGTCGACTGCGAGATCGATGCGCTGCTGCGCCTGCGCGAGGATTTCAACGCCGCCGCGCGGCTCGGGTCGGACGGCAAACCGACATGGAAGACGTCGGTCAATGATTACGTGGTCAAGGCGCTCGCCATCGCCCTGCAGCGCAAGCCCGAAGCGAATGTCACCTATACGCCGGACGCTCTGCTGCGCCATAAATCCTCCGATATCGGCGTCGCCGTGTCGATCCCCGGCGGGCTCGTGACGCCGATCATCCGGAACGCGCAGGCGAAATCGGTTCGCGAGATTTCCGAGGAGATCAAGGAGCTCGCCGGGCGCGCCCGCGCGCGCAAGCTGAAGCCGCAAGAATATGAAGGCGGCGTGTCGGCGGTGTCCAATCTCGGCATGTATGGCGTGCAGAGTTTCACGGCGGTGATCAATCCGCCGCAGTCGACGATCCTGGCGGTCGGGCAGGGCGAGCAGCGCATGGTCGTGAAGAACGGCGCGCCGATTGTCGCGACAATGATGAGCGTGACGCTGTCCTGCGATCATCGCGCCGTCGACGGCGCGCTCGGCGCCGAGCTCTTGGCGGAATTCAAACATGTCATCGAACATCCGGCGATGATGTTCGTGTAACAATGGGCGATTTGCAGCTCCAATCGACTCTCACCTGTCCGCACTGCGCGCGCGCGGAAACGCTCGATATGCCGCAGGACGCCTGCGTCGTCGTGCATGTCTGCGTCGGATGCGGCGCGCGGCTGAGGCCAAAGACGGGAGACTGCTGCGTGTTCTGCTCCTATGGCGACGTTTCATGCCCGCCCGTGCAGAAGGAGGGCGATTGTTGCGGCGCGCCGATGGACGGGGGGCGCTAATCGCGGCATATGCCTTGCCTGGAACAGCTCTAAACGGGCAAGGAGCGGGCGCGTGGCGACGGAAGCTGACATTTTGAAGGCTCTGGAAGGGCTCTACGGGCCGGGCGGAGCCCCGCTCGCCGGCGCGGTAAGCGGCGTCAACCTATCGGGCGCCAAAGCCTTCGTTTCGCTGGCCGGCGATCCGAGCCAGACGCAGGCCTGGGAGGCCGCGCGAGTCGCAGCCGAGCTCGCGATCAAGGCGGCGCCCGGCATCGAGCAGGCGGTCGTGACCTTGACGGCTGAACGCGCCTCGCGCCCTGAGGCGCCGCCGCCTCGGGCTCAAGCCCATGCCCATGCCCATGCGCATGGGCCCGGCGCGCCGCCGCCTCAGCAAAAAGCCGGAATTCCGGCGCTCGAAAAAATCCGCTTCATCATCGCCGTCGCCTCGGGCAAGGGCGGCGTCGGCAAGTCGACCACGTCGGCCAATCTGGCGCTCGGCCTCGCCGCTCAGGGGTGGCGCGTCGGCCTGCTCGACGCCGACGTCTATGGCCCGTCGATGCCGCGGCTTTTCGGCTTGACTGACAAACCCAAGGTCGAAGGCGGCAAGCTGGCGCCGCTCGAAGCCTATGGCGTGAAGATCATGTCGATGGGTTTTCTTGTCGACGAGAACGTGCCGATGGTCTGGCGCGGTCCGATGGTGTCGCAGGCGATTTCGCAAATGCTCGGCGAAGTCGCCTGGGGAGAGCTCGACGCGCTCGTCATCGACATGCCGCCGGGGACGGGCGACGTTCAGCTCACCATCGCGCAGCAGGTCCCGCTCGCCGGCGCGGTGATCGTCTCGACGCCGCAGGATCTGGCGCTGATCGACGCGCGCCGCGCCGTGTCGATGTTCCAGAAAGTCGAGGCGCCGATCCTCGGCGTCATCGAAAATATGAGCTACTTCCTGTGCCCCCACTGCGGCGGGCGCTCGGAGATCTTCGCGCATGGCGGCGCGCGCCACGACGCCGAACAGATGGGCGTGCCTTTTCTTGGCGAGGCGCCGCTCGACATCAAGATCCGTCAAACCTCGGACGCCGGGACTCCCGTCGTGGGCGCCGAGCCCGATAGCCCGCAGGCCGCGGTCTATCTCAGTCTCGCGGCGAAGGTGAAAACGCTGCTCGAAACGCAGAAAACACGCGCGGCGCCAAAGATCGTCGTCGGCTGAGGCGAGATGCAAAAAAGGCGCGCCTCCTTTTAGGAGGCGCGCCAGGCGGGCCGATCGCTGCGGCCGTCAGGGAGCGCTAGTTTTCAGAAATGACTGGGGATCCAGGAAGTATCGCCTGCATCCCATTTGTAGTTGTAGCCGACCGTGAACTGGGTGGCGCGTCCCCAGGCGGTGATGACAGCGTTTGTATTATAATGGGGAAGCAGATTTATTGGAATTGCGGGAGAGAACGCCCGGCCGACGAAGGGAACGTTCTCGAAGTAGCTGACCGAATTCTTGAAGTCATAAATGGCGGCGAAATCGATCGATGAATTTTTCGTCAGCTGATAGCCGAAGCCGCCAGTAACGGAGTGAGCGGCGACAGCAGGCGCCAGCGCGGCAAGCGTGGCGGCGCGCTCTCTGCCCGGGACAGTTGAGTAGTGGTAGCCAACGCGCAAGGCCAGCTTTGGCGTGGCGCGCCATTCGGCGCCCAATGACGCGGAGTCGGTGTCACGCCAATCGAATCCAAGCCCGCCGGATGAACCGAACGACCCGTACCAAATGGGAAAGCTCTGATTGCCTACGGTCGTCGCTGAGTAGAAGATGTGTCTCCAATCAGCCATCAGCGTGAGGTTGGGCAGCACGTCATAGGCGACGCCGGCGATCACGTTCGCCGGAATGTCGAAACTGCCTTGGTCCGCTAAAAGTCCTCTGTATTTCTGAAATCTGGACATGAACATGGGAGTCGCGCCGGCGAGGCCAAAGCGCAGTTGATCCGTCGCACGCCACTCGAAGCCGACGCGGAACCCGCCCCCGACCGACCAATCATAGGCCATGTCGGAAAAGTTGTACATGTTGGAGGAGTAGGGAGAGAGGACTTTCAATCCCTGCACATTCAACATCTGAACCGCGATCGTGGGCGAAAATCCAATAGTAATCGGACCGAATCTTCGGGCGTAGGTGGCGCTCACAAACGATTGTTGAAGATCGAGTCCCGCCCAGCCGCCGCCAAGCACGCCGCCGAACGAAGGAGAGACCGTAATCACACCGCCCGGGCCCGCTTTGACCGGAGGCTTGAAATGCCCAAAGTCATAGGCGGTATTGAGGCCGCCGTTGCCGTAATTGGCGACGCCCCATGCGGATTCGGCATCGATTGGCTGGACATAGGCGCCGTTTGGCACCGGAAAGATCGGTCGACCGCTCCTTACATCGCCAGGCGCCAGGACCACCGGCTGCCCAATGGTCGAATACCCGCGCTCGGGCAGGCTCGCGCCGATTCCGAGTTGAAACATCCGGTCGAGTCCGACAATGCCAGCCGGGTTGATCGACATGGCCATTGCGTCTCGCGAGTCCGCGACGCCAGCGCCGCCTAAGGCTCTCTGACGCGGACCAAAGCCTGTAAGAAAATAGCCGTCGGCGCCGAAGGAGAGGGACGGCGCAAGCGCTGCGATTGCGGTCAGCGAGAAGAGGAAGCTGCGCGAATTTGATTTTTTCATTGTCGGCGAGTCCCGAGGCGAACCGTCTCTTGAGCCTCGCCATCGGCGGGCATTCGCATATCGCGCCGAAGTTCGACGCGTTTTTTACAGTGTGTTAAACATTACAAGACCCACTCGATTTTAGGCGCAAATTCGCCTTCACAAGCAAAGATTTCTCCTCCCTGTAACGTCTTTGCAACACATGTGCTGTTTGCGCATTGCGCGCCTCAGCGCAAATCGACAGTAAGGGCCGCGTCTTCTCGCGGCGCGCGCGGCGCCGGATAGAGCAACCGACGCCAAACGCCGTGCCAGCTTCCCGCAATCACTGCGAGCGTCAGCGCCAGAACCAGTTTTGGCCAAGTCGGCGGCTCGAAGCGCAGAAGCTCCGAGATGACAGGCGCGTAAAGGCTGGCCGTCAACATCGCAGCGGCCGCGAAGGCGACGCCCCAGAACGGCAGATTGTCACGCGAAAACAGCGACGCGCCGCGCGGAAGCGCATCCGAGAGCGCGAGCACGAGATTGCTGACGACAAGGGTTGCGAAAGCGAGACCGCGCGCCTGCGGCTCCGGCGCGCCAAATCCATCGTCAATGATGTAGACCGACATCACGGTCAGGAAGACGACGAAGCCCTGAACGAAACCGAGCCAGAGTTCGCGCGAACCAAAAAGCGGCTCATCGCGCCGGTGAGGCGGTTTGAGCATGGCGTCGGCCTCAATAGGCTGCGACTCGAAAACGAGTGCGCAGGTTGGATCGATGATCAGCTCCATCAGCACGACATGCGCCGGCAGCAGCAGAGGCGGCAGCCCCAGCAGGATTGGCGTCAGGGCGACGCCGGCGATCGGAATGTGAATCGCCGTCACATAGGTGAGCGCGCGGCGGAGATTGGCGAAGATGCGCCGCCCCAGCGCCACGCCGGCGACGATCGAGGCGAAGCTGTCGTCAAGCAGCACGATATGCGCGGCCTCGCGCGCGACATCCGAGCCGCGCTGGCCCATGGCGATTCCGATATGCGCGGCGGCGAGCGCCGGCCCGTCATTGACGCCGTCGCCGGTCATGGCGACGATATGGCCGTCGGCTTTGAACGCCTCGACCAGCGCCAGCTTGCTTGTCGGCGTCACGCGGGCAAAGACGCGCATGTTGCGGATTTTTTCAGGACGAAGTTCGTTCGGCGTCGCCGCGATCTCAGCGCCGGTGAGCGCGCCGGCTTCAGAATTGATGCCCGCTTGCCGCGCGATGGCCAGCGCCGTCGCAGGATAGTCGCCCGTGATCATCGCCACCGCGACTCCCGCGCGCCGCGCGGCCGCGACGGCTGCGGGGACATCCTCGCGAAGCGGATCCTCAAAGGCCAGCAGACCGATGAAATTGAATGACGCCACTTCCGGCGGCGGCGCTTGCGGCAGCGGCGCCGTCGTCGCGACGCCAAGCACGCGAAGGCCGCGACGCGCCAGATCGTCGATTTTCGTCTGAAGGCGTGCGCGTTCTTGGTCCGAGACTCGCGCGAGTTTGAAGATTGCTTCCGGCGCGCCTTTCGCGGCATAGCTCTCTCCCGACTCATCGCGCCAGCACTGAATGAAGGCGAGGAGGTCCGGGCGGATCGGGAAGCTGCAGAGGGGTACGGCTTCCGATGCGACGCCCGCCTCCGCCGCGAAGGCGTGCACGGCGCGATCCATCGGATCGACTGGATTTGCCGATGAGGCGCGCAAGGCGGCGCGGGTGAGCAGGCGTTGCCCCGCATCCGTGAGCGGCGCATCGATCGCCTGGTCACTTTCGGAAATAGCGAATGCGACGCGCATGCGGTTCTGCGTCAGCGTTCCGGTCTTGTCGACACAGAGAATCGACGTAGAGCCCAGCGTCTCGGTCACCGAAGAACGACGCACGAGCACGTTGCGGCGCGCCAGTCGAAAAGCGCCGAGCGCGAGGAAGATCGCGAGCACCATCGGAAATTCTTCCGGCAAAAGGCCGATGGCGAGCGTTATGCCAGCGATGGCGCCCTCGAACCAGTCGCCATGCACCAGCCAGTAGGCAAGGAACACCAGCACGCAAAAAATGAGCGCGAAGGCGCCGAGCATGGCGACCAGCCTGCCGGTTCTTTGCTGCAGAGGACTTGGCTCGGCTTCAATCGCGGCGAGCGAGGCGCCAAGACGGCCCATCGCCGTGCGCGCGCCGGTGCGCACGACCTCGGCCAATCCCGATCCCCGAGCGATCATGGTTCCCGCAAAAAGAAAGGGCGTATGTTCGCCGCCAGGATCGGGAAACTCCGCCGAGCGGTCTTCGCTTGCGAGAGTCTTCGTCACCGGGGCTGACTCGCCCGTGAGGAGGGACTCGTCGATGACGAGCGCGTCGCCGCCGATCAGCAGCGCGTCCGCCGGCGCGCGCTCCCCCTCGCCGACGAGAATGAGGTCGCCGGGAACGAGATCGCGGGCAGGGATGCGCCGTTCGACGCCGTCGCGCAGACAGGTCGCGGTTGGTTCGGCCAGTCGGTTGAGCGCTTGAAGGGCGCGCTCGGTTCGCAGCTCCTGCAGAACAACGAGAGTGATCGACGCGCCTGCGCCGGCGACCATGAACAGGCCTTCGCCCAGATCGCCGACGAAAAGGTAGAGCAACGCGGCGGACGCAAGCAGAAAGAACATGGGTTCTTTCAGCGTGCGCAGCGCGATCGCGAATATGCCCGGCGGGGGAGCTCTTGGCTGCTCGTTGGGCCCGAATTCGGCAAGACGCCTCTCGGCTTCCTCCGACGTCAGGCCCTGGAAATTGAAATTCCTCATATGTCTGGGCTCGTCGGGCTATACGCTATTTTGCCGGTATCGCCACGCGAGCTTGCGACACGAGTGTGAACGCGGTAATTTTTCCATAATGGCGAGGGGCGCCGCAAGCGCGGCTGAGAAGCACCCGTCGAACCTGATCCGGGTCATGCCGGCGTAGGGAAGGCCAGCGAAAGAGCGAACGGCGCGCCTCGCGTCGTCGCAATGATAGCGCATCCCTCCCTTCGTCTTCCTGACTCAGCGTCCGCTTCCCTTGACGAAGCGCGATGAAGGAGCGCGATCATGAACATCCACGACAAGCGTATGCCGGCGAGCGTCACCACGGGGCCGATCGGAAAATCGCGCAAGGTCTATTCCTCGCCGAAGGAACGCGACGACATTCGCGTTCCCTACCGCGAGATCGCGCTCGATCCATCGTCGGGCGAGCCGCCGCTTCGGGTCTACGACCCGTCAGGACCCTATACCTGCGCATCCTTCACGCCCGATCTTTCGGCGGGATTGCCCTCGGCGCGTCCCTGGCTCGCGACGCGCGCCGGTCTGGAGCCCTATCAAGGACGTGGCGTCAAGCCAGAGGACAACGGCTTCGCCGAAGGCGAGCGCCTCGTGCCGCCATGCCCCGCCGCGCGCGGGCTTTATCGGGCGGCCGGGACCAGCCCCGTCACTCAGCTCGAGTTCGCCCGCGCCGGGATCGTGACGGAAGAAATGATCTATGTCGCGCATCGCGAGAACCTCTGCCGCGAGCGCGCGCTTGACGTCGCGAAAGAACGCATCGCCGACGGCGAGAGCTTTGGCGCCGCCATTCCCGAATTCGTCGCGCCCGAATTCGTGCGCGAGGAAGTCGCGCGCGGCCGCGCCATCATTCCGGCGAATGTCAATCACCCGGAGCTCGAGCCGGTCATCATCGGCCGCAATTTCCTGGTGAAGGTCAACGCCAATATCGGCAATTCGGCCGTTACTTCTTCCGTTGCGGATGAGGTGGAAAAGATGGTGTGGGCGATCCGCTGGGGCGCCGACACGGTGATGGACCTCTCCACCGGCCGCAACATTCACAACATCCGCGACTGGATCATCCGCAACGCCTCCGTGCCCATCGGCACCGTGCCGATCTATCAGGCTCTGGAAAAGGTTGGCGGCGATGCGCTGAAGCTCGACTGGGAAGTGTTTAAAGACACGCTCATCGAGCAAGCGGAGCAGGGCGTGGACTACTTCACGATCCACGCCGGCGTGCGTCTCGCCTATGTGCCGCTGACCGCCAATCGCGTCACCGGCATCGTCTCGCGCGGCGGCTCGATCATGGCGCGCTGGTGTCTCTCGAAGCACAAGGAGAGCTTCCTTTACGAACGCTTCGACGAGATCTGCGACATCATGCGCAAATATGACGTGTCCTTCTCGCTCGGCGACGGTCTGCGCCCCGGCTGCAACGCCGACGCCAATGACGCGGCGCAATTTGCCGAGCTGGAGACGCTTGGCGAATTGACGAAGATCGCCTGGGACAAGGGCTGTCAGACGATGATCGAAGGCCCCGGCCATGTGCCGATGCACAAGATCAAAGCCAATATGGACAAGCAGCTGAAAGTCTGCGGCGAGGCGCCGTTCTATACGCTCGGCCCGCTCGTCACCGACATCGCGCCGGGCTACGATCACATCACGTCAGGCATCGGCGCCGCGATGATCGGCTGGTTCGGCACCGCTATGCTGTGTTACGTAACGCCGAAAGAGCACCTCGGCCTGCCGGATCGCGACGACGTCAAGACCGGCGTCATCACCTATCGCATCGCGGCGCACGCCGCCGATCTCGCCAAGGGCCATCCGGCGGCGCGCGAACGCGATGACGCGATGAGCCGCGCGCGTTTCGACTTCCGCTGGGAGGATCAGTTCGAGATCGGTCTCGATCCCGACACCGCGCGCGAATTCCACGACGCGACGCTGCCGAAGGAGGCGCATAAGGTCGCGCATTTCTGCTCGATGTGCGGCCCGAAATTCTGCTCGATGCAGATCACCCGCGACCTGCGCGAAGAAGCGAAAGAGATCGAACGCCAGAAGGGCATGGCCGAAAAGAGCGCGGAATTTTTGGAAAAGGGCGCTGAGATTTATGTCGCCAAATAAAGATGAATGTTGATCTGCATACCAAATCGGCATGGTAAGGACATTAATGAATGTCGTAGACGAGACTGAAATCGACTTGAAGCGATTGGTCGAGATTGATTTTGGACCATTTGATTCGTCGACTGACCTATGGCGCGCAATTCTGGATTGGATTCATTTCCGAGCTCGGAGAGTGCATCGTCGATCCCGCCACGTGACGATGTCACCTGAGGTGTTTGCTAAACGGAGTAGTTTCCCATCGATTGGCCAAATCGCTGACGCAATTAGCTTAGGTGATGATGTATCGCCATGGCTGAGCGACAGCATCCGCGACGACAGATCCAACCCAAAAGCCGATTTGATGTTTAATGATTGGCAGATAAATCATTTCCATCTCGGCCGGATTTTCTCGACACCGGACAGTGCTCGGCGCACAGGCAATTTGCTTTTCGCGTATCTCAATAGAAATCATGCAGTTCTTCTCGACATCCAACCGCATGGGACATGGACAATGCAGATGTTTCTGGAAATACTGTTTCGTACAAGTCCGTCAGACATACTTCGGTATGAATTAAAAGGTGTCATTGGCACGACTAACAGTTACACGGCTGACGAGATGTACGAATTAAGAAAATGCGGGATGTCCACTTTTTTCCAAATCGATGGTCGAGTTTTTATGCCGCCGGGAGGAGGGTTGGTAACCTCTGGCCATGCTCTTCGTTTTGTCCGTTTCTTAAATCTTATGAGACGTACCCATCGAACCTTATTGGAGCAGATCCGAGGTGGGACGCTTCCACGCAATTTGCTTATGTCCTTAGCTGCGAACGTGGGACTTCCGGTTCGGTTGGGGGTGAGAATGGCTGCCGACGAGTTGATCTTTTTTGACAAGAATCGAAATTTCGTTCTCGTTCACCTGCCGTTACCGCATTAATTTTCAAAATCTAATACCTTAAGTTAAATTTCAACCGATTGCTTCGTGAGGTGACGCAATGCGCGTCGTTGAGATGGCATCTGCCGTCTTAGCTTGTCTTATGACTTTCCGCGCCGCTTGGGCGAGAAGGAACCGCTGGGAGAGGGTTGCTGCCCTCTCGTCAGCGGCGAGGGACGGATCGGGAACCTGCGGACCGTTTGACGGGTCGAGTTAGAGTTTGATCGCCCTCGTCTTTTCCTTTGGCCTGGACGGATACTCGGGCTTTTGGCCCGAATGACAAGCAGAGGCGCGGAAAAGATGCATCCTTCTACCCTTGGCGTCGATGTCTCGAAAGATTTTCTCGATGTCCACCGCCTTGCCGATGGCGCCTCGCGCCGTTTCGCCAATGACAAGACCGGCCGCAAAGCCCTGCTCAAATGGCTGACCGCCGCGCCGGTGAAGAGCGTTGTGTTCGAGCCAACAGGCCCCTATCACCGTGCGCTCGAACGCGCGCTCGACGCCGCCGGCGTGCCGATCGCCAAGGTCAATCCCCGCCAAGCGCGCCGTTTCGCCGAGGCGGCCGGCAAGCTCGTCAAAACCGATCGCGTCGACGCCGCCATGCTCGCGCGCATGGGCGAGGTTCTCGGCCTCGAACCACGGCCTTGCGTCAGCCAGACCATCGCTGAACTGAAGGAGCTGCATCTGGCGCGCGCCGCGCTCATCAAGGACCGCACCGCCGCCAAAAACCGCGCTAAGGCGATCACGCTTGCCCTGCTCGAAAAGCAAAACAAAAAGCGCCTCGTGGAGATTGACGTCAAACGCGAGGAGATCGACGCCGCGATCGAAAAGCTCATCCTCGATGACGCGCAACTCTCTCGCCGGTTCGAGATTCTTCTCTCCATCCCGGGCGTCTCCAAGATCACCGCTTTCGCTTTGCTGATCGAAATGCCGGAGCTTGGGAGCCTCGAAGGCAAACAGGCCGCAAGCCTCGCTGGCCTCGCGCCCGTGCAAAGACAATCCGGCTCATGGAAAGGCCACGCATACATTCGCGGCGGCAGGGCCTTCCTTCGACAGGCCCTTTATATGCCGGCGCTCGTCGCTTGCAGGTTCAACAAAGACAGTCGAGCGCTTTATCAAAAGCTCGTCGAAGCCGGAAAACCAGCCAAGCTCGCCATCACCGCCGTCATGCGCAAGCTCGTCGTCCTTGCCAACGCCCTCTTGCGCAACAACCGCCCATGGGCCCAAAACGCCCCTTGCGCATAACGGATACTCTAACCTCTATGGCGCCCGCCATTTCAGGCCGGGAAAGCGCGCAAAATCCCGGTCGAGCGTGATCCATTCGCAATCCCATTCGATGGCGAGCGCGGCGAACCATGCGTCGGTCACCATGGGCCCCCGCGTGTTTGTCTCGATGCACAAACGCTCGAATATGCGCCAGTGACTGTCGCCTGGCTCAACGAGACGGCAGTTGGGCTGCGCCAATATGTCGGTGCAAAAACCGAACGCCTCATCGAGCGCGCTTGGCGACTGATAGAATTTCGGGCTGGTCGTGATTCGCACGACCGCGCTTAACACGAGACGCGATACGGCCAAGGGCGCGCGACGATCGAAAGCGTCATCGAGCCATTTGCGACAGGCTCTATGTCGCGGCGCATCGCTACGGAATGCTTCAACGAGCACATTGACGTCGGCGAGACTCAACTTTCCGAGCCGCCAGTTTGCGATTTGAACCGCGCGCGACGCTCGACGTCATCCTGCTCATCGACGTCGCGCATTCTGGGAAAATCAACGCCGGCCGCCGGCCCTCCAGTCTCTCGGCTGACCCGCGCATAGCGCGCCGCCGGCGCCGGGGGACGCTCTCCGGCAAGGACGAGGCGAAGCCCTTCCTCGATCATCGACGTCAAAGTGCGATCGTCGGACGCCGCCTTCTTGCGCGCACGACGAAGGAGATCGTCGGGTAGTCGGACGGTGGTGCGTTCAGTCACGCTGGCTGACATAAGATGAATATGTCGATATGTCAACGGCGGCGAAGGCGCCCGGCCGAAGCCGGGCGCTTTAAATTGCTTAGCTCTTTCCGATCACCTCGACGCGGACCTGTCCGGTGCCGCGTTCGATGAGGCCGAGCTGGGTCGCCGCGCCGCGCGACACGTCGAGGCTGCGCCCGGTCCAGACCGCCGGTCCGCGGTCATTAATGCGCACCACCACCGAACGCCCGGCGTAGGTCAGGCGCAGACGCGTGCCCATCGGCAGGGTGCGGTGGGCGGCCGTCATGTCCCACATGTTGAAGAGTTCGCCGTTGGCGGTGTGAGAGTTGGGTTCGTAGCGGCGCGGGCCGCCGCCATAGAATGACGCGTTGGCGGTGAAGCCCTGCGAAGCCTCCGCGTGGCGCGAGGCCTGGTGCGAGGCGTGGCGCGAGGCATGGGGCGAAGAATGGCGGGAGGCGTGATGGTGATGCGCCAGAGCCGGCGCGGTCGTCAGTGCAAGGATCGTCAGTACGCCACAGATACGATTCATTCAGGATTGCTCCGCTTACGCACAATGCGTGAAGGATGCTGACGAGCGCGTTCGCTTCGTCAAGCGCACAGTTTCCATCCGTCTGAATGGAGGCGAAGACAAATTAGTTAATTGTGAAATGTGGCAAAATATGTGCTGCCAATATCCTGGCGTATATGTTCGTCGCAGCGCACAATATTCTCGATATTGAGTCGATTTATTCAATTTCTTGTCGCTATATGTCTTTGCAGAGTTGCCTTTTGCGCGATATATGTGCAATCTATACTAGCTTAAGCGCTGCGGCGTGGGGGAGTGACAAGAGCGAGCGGAGGCGGCAAACATGCGCGCCGGGAGACTCGCAATGACAGACGAAAAGCGCGCCGCGATCATCGGCGTCGTCACCGCCTCGGATCGCGCGAGCGCCGGCGTCTATGAAGATGAGAGCGGCCCGGCGATCGAGGCCTATCTGCGCGCAGCGCTGACGACGCCCTTCCGGATTGAGCGGCGGATCATCCCTGATGGGCTTGAAAGCGTGCGCGACACGCTTATCGACTTGGCCGACGCTGTCGGTTGCGACCTCATCGTCACGACCGGCGGCACAGGCCCGAGCCCCCGCGATCTGACGCCCGAAGCGACGCTCGCGGCCTGCCCGCGCGAGCTGCCCGGCTTTGGCGAGCGGATGCGACAGGTTTCGCTGGCGCAGACGCCAACTGCGATCCTGTCGCGACAATTGGCCGCCCATCGCGGCAAGTGTCTCGTGATCAATCTGCCGGGCAAGCCAAGGGCGATCGAACTCTGTCTCGACGCCGTCATGCCGGCGGTGCCTTACTGCCTCGATCTTATCGGCGCGGCCTATATCGAGACCGATCCGGCGCTTGTCAAAAGCTTTCGCCCTAAAGCCAAATAACCGCCCGTTCGGGCAGTGTCCGACGCCGGGCCCAAGCTGCGCGCTTCTCATCGCGGCGCCTCGCCTGTATAGGAAAATGGCGCGTCACGAAAAGCGAATCGAAGCCGCTAAGCTGCGGGAGGCGAGGGCGACTGAACATGAACGAACTGCGTTTGGTGGTAGTCGGCGCGGCGGGCCGCATGGGCCGGATGCTGACACAGATCATCCCCGATACTTTGGGCGTCCGATTGACTGCCGCCCTGGAGCATCCCGGCTCCGCGGCGCTCGGCGCCGACAGCGGCGGCGCCGCGCCGAACGGCGTGCCGATCACGAGCGACGTCGGGGCCGCCCTCGGCGACGCTGACGCGATCGTCGACTTTTCGTCTCCGAGCACCAGCGTGGAAATGGCTCGGGCGGCGGCGCGGGCCCGGGTGGCTCTCATTATCGGCACGACAGGACTGTCTCAGGAGGATCTCGCCGCCATCGCCGAATGCGCGCGGGAAACGGCGATCGTGCGTTCCGGCAATATGAGCCTCGGCGTCAATCTCCTCGCCGTGCTTATCGAACGCGCGGCGCGCGCGCTCGGACCGGCGTGGGACGCCGAGATCGTCGAGATGCATCACCGCCTCAAAGTCGATGCGCCATCAGGAACGGCGCTGCTGCTCGGCGAGGCGGTCGCGCGCGGTCGCGGGATCGATTTTGGCGAGAACAGCGCGCGCGGGCGCGACGGTTTGACAGGTCCGCGGCGGATCGGCGAGATCGGATTTGCGAGCCTGCGCGGCGGCACGGTCGTCGGCGATCACACGGTCGTCTTCGCCGGGACCGGCGAGCGCATCGAATTCTCGCACCGCGCCGAGGATCGGGGCGTGTTCGCCCGCGGCGCCCTGGCCGCGGCGCTATGGACGCGCGGAAAGGCCCCTGGGCTCTACTCCATGGCCGACGTGCTTGGCCTTACCGGCGCCTGATATCGACGAGAATTTATGAGCATGAATCGCACTCTCGTTCTGGTTCGCCACGGTCAAAGCGAGTGGAACGCCAAAAACCTTTTCACTGGTTGGAAAAATCCCGATTTGACGCCGCTTGGCATCGAAGAGGCGCGCCGCGCCGGCCGCGAGCTGAAGAAGCGGGACATTCTATTCAGCGTCGGCTTCACCTCCGCTTTGCTGCGCGCGCAACACACGATCGATCTCATTTTCGAGGAGCTGGGCCAGACGAGTGTCCCGACCATCAAGGACCGCGCGTTGAACGAGCGCCATTACGGCGATCTTTCCGGGCTCAACAAGGACGAGGCGCGCGACAAATGGGGCGAAGAGCAGGTGCACCTTTGGCGACGCTCCTATGACGTGCCGCCCCCAGGCGGCGAGAGCCTGAAGGACACGGTCGCGCGGGTGGTGCCCTTCTATGTCCAGCGCATTCTGCCGCCGGTGATGCGTGGCGAACGGGCGCTGGTCGCGGCGCATGGCAATTCGCTGCGCGCGCTCTGCATGGTGCTGGAGCAGATGACGCCCGAGTCTGTGACCACGCTGGAACTTACGACCGGCGTTCCGATCATTTACCAGCTCAACGCCGATTCGACGGTGGCGTCGAAGACTGTGCTGCTTTAGCCTCGTTCTGCGCAGCCGCGCTCTGTTCTCGCTGGCGTTCGCAGGCGGCGTCCCGACATTGATGGACGAAACGCCCGTTCGGCGCCACATGTCGCTGCATGGCTGAAATCGCGCCCGGCGCGTTCCACTATCCGAGCTTTCTCGACGCAGCGGCGCAAACGGCTCTGGCGGAAGAGATCGCAAAGGTCATCGCGGCCGCGCCGCTCTATGTCTCGACCATGCCCAAGACCGGCGCCCCAATGTCGGTGCGTATGACCAATTGCGGCGCGCTCGGCTGGGTCAGCGATAAGGAAGAGGGCTACCGCTATGAGCCGCGCCATCCCCAGACCGGGAATCCCTGGCCGGCGATGCCGCAAAGGCTTCTCGAATTTTGGAACGAACTCGCGCATTACGACAAGCCGCCTGAAGCATGTCTAGTGAACGTCTATGACGAAACGGCGCGCATGGGCCTTCATCAGGATAAGGATGAATCCGATTTCGCCGCGCCGATTCTCTCTTTGTCGCTTGGCGCAGACTGCCGCTTTAAGCTTGGCGGAACGCGGCGCGGCGATCGCGCCAAGGCGTTCGCGCTGTCGTCCGGAGACGCGCTCGTGCTCTCTGGACCTGCGAGGAAACGCTATCACGGCGTGGACAGGATTCTGCCGACGATCAACACGCCTTTGCCGGAAGCGCTGGCGGCGCTCGGCGTTCGCGTCAATTTGACGCTTCGGCGCGTCACTTAAGCCTTGGGTTCAGCGGGCGTTCACCGCTTCCGGGATAATGTCCCGAGCAGTGAACGTAACCTCTTGCGTAGTTGTCTTGAACGTCGGCTTCGTTGTAGTTTGCAACCCGTCTAAAGAGCGTCGGCGAGGCGCCAATATTTGGCCGGGCGCATTTTAAAAAGGGCGGGCGCGTCGCGAACGCCGGGATGAGGAAAGGAACAAGGATGAAGACAATTTCCCTGCTGACGTTCGCCGCGAGCGTCGCTCTCGCCGCATCCGCCGGCCAGGCTCTCGCCGCTGGCGATCCAGCCGCGGGCGAAAAAACCTTCGCGAAGTGCAAAGCCTGCCATCAGGTCGGAGAAACCGCCAAGAACGCCGTCGCGCCTCATCTCAACGGCATCGAGGGCCGCAAGGCGGGCTCCGTCGAGGGTTACAACTATTCCGAGGCTGACAAGAATTCCGGCATCGTCTGGGACGAGGCCAGCTTCAAGGAGTTCATCAAGAATCCGAAGGCGAAGATTCCCGGCACCAAGATGATCTTCCAAGGCCTGCCCAACGATGCGGACCAGGAGAACGTGTGGGCCTATCTCGTTCAGTTCGGCCCCGACGGCAAGAAGAAGTAAGCGCGCTTCATCTGACGCGACGTTTCTGGCGGTCCTGTTCGCAGGGCCGCCTTTTTGTTGCGCTCTTGCATGAGGAGAAGAATCAGGCGTGAGACGCAATGCTCAGAGTGTGCCGAGAATGCAACAGTCAACAAAAGTGACGATTTTGTCTTTGAAAGAGTTCCAGCAAAAAAGAGCTTTTATGTCGTAATTCGGCAACACTCAGTTACAATCGGAAACAATACTTGGAAGCCTTCCATGCTAGCCCCTTGTCGTAATTGACAGTTTTTAAAGACAAACCTTAACCATTGCCTAATCGCGATATTGAACCGCGCAGAAGGGGCAAATATGATTCAAAGACAATCCCTGTCAGTGCAGACGCTCTCCTCCCTGACTGCGGCGTTTGACCGGATGACAGGCGCGGCTTCGGTCGGCGCCCTAACTCTTGCCGCCGCGCTGACGCCCACGCTTCCTGCTCTTGCGCAATCCCAATCCGGGCCCCTGCCACCGATACGAGTCGAGGCGCCGCCGGAGAAACCCCGCGCGGCCCCTCAGGCGAAGCCGAAGCCTGTCGCCTCGCAGGCGCGCTCCGCGAGCGGCGCCCAAAAGTTGCCCCCCATCGACGTTGGAGGCGCACGACGCAGCGCTCGGGTCGCGCCCGTGCGCTCCGCCTTGGTCACAGGGGCTACCGTTTCGAGCGGGACTGTCGGCGCGGCCTCGACCGGGGCTGGCAGCGCGGCCTTCGCGGCGGCTGTCGACAATGTCGGCCGTAACCCGACCGATGTTCATGGCTATTTCGCAGGGAGAATGTCGACGGCGACGAAGACCAACACGCCGATCCTCGACATTCCGCAGGCGGTCACTGTTCTGACGCGACAGCAGCTCGATGACCGCAACACTCTCGCCCTGGAAAATGCGCTGGCCTACGTTCCCGGCGTCACGGTGCAGCAGGGCGAACGAAACCGCGATCAGATCACCATTCGCGGACAGACCACAAGTGCGGATTTCTATATCGACGGCATCCGCGACGACGCGGAATACTATCGCGATCTCTATAACATCCAGGCAGTCGAAGTGATCAAGGGACCCAGCGCGCTGATCTTCGGCCGCGGCGGCGGCGGCGGCGTCGTCAACCGCGTCACCAAGAAGGCCGACGGCGAAACGATAAATGAATTGCGAGTCGTTGGCGGCAGCTTCGGCCGCAAGCGCGTCACCGCCGACTTCGGGCGAGCGGTCACGGATACGTTCGCCGTGCGTCTCAACGCTCTTTACGAACAGTCGTACGGCTATCGCGACTTCGACAAGCTCGAGCGCTGGGGCGTCAATCCGGCGCTGTCTTGGAAGCCTTTCGAGAACACTTTCGTGCTGTTCAATTACGAGCATTTCCGCGATCGACGCACGGCGGATCGCGGCGTGCCGTCATTCGGCGGTTTCCAGTTCCTCGGCGAGAACATTT
The DNA here is from genome assembly GCF_051062815.1 of Methylocystis sp. GTDB lineage: Bacteria > Pseudomonadota > Alphaproteobacteria > Rhizobiales > Beijerinckiaceae > Methylocystis. Next base: position 24,016 of record NZ_JBPFDU010000056.1, read on the forward strand.
ATCCCGGCTATCCATTGCCGACCCCACGATCCGCCTTCTTCGGCGTCGGCAATCCGTCCGTGCGTGACGTGAACTACGCCAGGACCAACATGGATCGCGCCGCTCTCGTGATCGATCATACGACGGAATTCGGGTTGAACATCCGTAATCAGCTCGCCTGGGCAAATTACGACAAGTTGTATCAGAACACATTCCCGGATCAGACGCTGGGCCAGATGTCGCAACAACTCAATCCGGCGCTGAACGGGCTAAGCCCGATCACGATTACGCCGGTGGGCGTCGCGCGACTCGACGGTTACCTCGCGCCGACGCCGCGACGCAATATCTTCAACCAGACGGACTTGACCTATAATTTCGCTATGACTCCCGACATTCGCCACACGCTGCTCGTGGGGACGGAGTTTGGCAATCAATGGACCTTTACCGGAAGAGACATCTCGCAATTCAACAGCCCACTCAACGGGCCGCGAAGACTCACGACTCCGTTCTGGGCCCCCACCGTTTACGCGCCGGTCTTCTTCACCAACTACTTTGATGCGGCGACGCGGCGCTGGAACACAAACCTCGACATTGGCTCTGCCTATGTTCAGGACCAGATCGAGGTGACCAAATATTTCGATGTTCTCGCTGGCGTACGGTTCGACAGCTTCCACATGAGGTTCAACGACGGCGTCACGCTCGAGAACCAGAGCCGCCTCGACAACAAATGGTCGCCGAGATTCGGTCTGATTTTCAAACCCATGGACATCGTCTCATTCTACGGAGCCTATTCGCGCTCGTTCCTGCCGCAATCGGGCGATCAGTTCAATCAGC
>NZ_JBPFDU010000057.1:0-10820 GCF_051062815.1 Methylocystis sp.
GAGTCCGAGATCGGGAAGCTTCACCTCCCACTTCGGCTGCCGATAGTCGCGCCATAGCGCCGGCGTCGTGGCGACGAAGAAGGTGCGGAGCAGCTTCTTGGCGATGTCGCTTGTCGTCGGAACTTTGGCGCCGGTCACGAGTTGCAATTCGCCGCCGATGTCCAGCCCTTCCGTCTTCGGATCGTCGACGACGACGGCGCCGAACATGTAGGGATGGACCTTGCAGGTGAAAACATAGAGCCCCGGTTTGTCGAAGGTATGGGTGATGCTGGCGTTCGACGGCTTCTCCTGATCGACCGGGAATTTGTCGGCGCCCGGCTGCCAGGCGAGACTGGTGATGGTGTGATCCGTATTGGTGTCCGTCATCTTGATGAGCACCGCCTCGCCAGGCTTCACCACAACGAGCGAGCCGCCGCTCTTGGGGTCCTTAAACCATTTGCCGGGCTCGTCGGTCATCTCCAGCACGGCCGACGGTAGGACGCCGGGGCGGCTGATGATGACGTCGTCAGAATTCACGGCGTCTTTCGCCTGCGCCGCCAGCGGCGCGGCCAGCGAGGTCGTCGCCACGGCCAGCGTCAGAAAGGATACGCAGTTCATGATCGTTGCGCGGTTCATGCCCTTAACTCCCATTTTCGTTATTGATTATTCGATGACGCGGAAATCGCCCATCATTCCGGACTGCATGTGTTGGATGACGTGACAGTGGTAGTGCCAATCGCCAGGACCTACGCCTTCGCCCGCTTTAACGACGAAGGAGGTGCGGCTGATTGGGCCGATGTTGACGGTGTCGACGCCTGCGGTTGTTCCGGGCTCGATCCAGCGATGCGCATGGAGGTGGAAAGTATGGAACGCGGTGCCAATGCCGATGACGTGGAAGCGCACCTTTTCGCCCATGCGCGCGCCAACGGTCGGATTGGTCCACAACGGAATTTCCTTTCCGCCTTCGACAATGTGATTGAGCTCCTGACCCCAGAAGGTTGTTTCGTGCATCCAGAGGATGAACTCTCGTTTGATCTCCGCGAGATCGACGTCAACGACTTTGCCATCGATGAGGGCGGGGACCTTGCCGCTTGCTGGGTTGATGATGAGCGTTCCGAACAGCCCCTTGTCCTCGGCCCCGAGCATCGGATTGCCGAAGGTATGATCGTGATAGGCCCAAGTGCCCGCCGTTCCGGGCGCGGCTGTCCATTTGTATGTGTAAGGCTTGCCAGGGAACGCGGCTTCGTCGGCGACGCCATTCAAGAGCTTCATCGTGCCATCGCTGTCGATCTTGTAGTGCACGCCGTGGACATGAATGCTGACTGGCAGCTGCGCATCAGCAATGCCATGTTGAAGGGTCACTTCGGCGACGTCCCCCTCTTTCATGACGAGCGTGGGTCCAGGGATGGTGGCGCCACTCGCATATCGCTCGGTAAGGTCGCTTTCTTTTCCTGCGGGTGACTTGACCTTGTGACTGACCATTTCATAGGCCAGCTGACCTGACGGCATTGCGCTTGCCTTGAGCGTGATCAAATGCTGGTCGCCAGCAGAGGCTGCGCTCGCCGCCGTAAAAGTGCCCGGCCATATGAGCAATAGCGCGAACGAGAGTGAAAACCCGAACCGCCCGCGGAATTTTATCATCGCATCATACTCCTTTCGGACCGAGAAGCGCACGACAAGACCGCGATCACTGCGATCGCGCGCCAGCCGGTTCGATCCGATACGACTTAGATGCGATGGGACGTCGGGGTCTTACCTCGGAGGTGAAGATTTTTCTCCGCCCACGAGTCTGCGAAGGGCCAGATAAACCTCTTCGCACTCGGGACACTGATGCATATGGTGCTTGACCTCAGGCAGCATGGCCCCGGCGTCCTGGCCGGAAATCTCGATGTCCACGTAACGTGGAAGTTCATCAAAATATTGCGTGCACAGCATCTCCTCTCCGCTCTTCGCGGCGAAGACGGTGTCGATGAGGCGGGTAAAGTCTTTTTGTTTCATGTCGGTTTCCGGCACACCCAATTATGAGATGCGCTGAACGGAGAATGTCTTACCCTCCGATAGAAGATGGGATCCGGATCCCGGCTCGTCAAACACGGCAATAAGATCCTTGTGCGTGACGCCTTCTTCGAGCAAAGCCTGCTTGAGCCGCTTACGCGCGTCGTGGATGAGCTTATAGAGGCTGTTTCGGTTGGAGCCGAGCCATTCTGCGACCTCGTCCAGCGGCATTCCTTGAAAAGCATGGGCGACGACCACTGTTCGCTGCAAAGGCGTGAGCCTGGTGTCGATGAGCCGCATTAGTAGAGCCCACGCTTCGCGCTGCTGAAGACTGCGTTCTGGTCCAGGCTCTTCGATCGGCCAAACCGGCAGAACTTGACCAAGTTGCGCACGTTCGATGGTAGTTTCTCGCCAGCGGCGACGACGCAATTCCCCAAGCACGACCCTGATGGCGATCGAATAAGCCCAAGTCATAAACCGGCTTTCGCCACGAAAGTCTCCAAGTTTTGCTTGGATAATGAGAATGGCCTCTTGTGTGCAATCTTCAGCAAGGTGCTGCGCTTCATCTGAGCGCAATGATTCTCGCGTCGCGTAGCTTTTCGCCAAATAGGCCCGAATCGCCGCGAGCAGTCTCGCTCGAAGGTCCGCAAGCGCCGACTGTTGGCCTCTGCCTTCCTCCCGCAGCGCCGTCAGCCACTCTGAATTGGATCGTTGCATTATCTGTCCGTCATGGCTCCAGACGCAGCCGGCCGCCTCGGCGTCGCGAACATTCAACGACACAGTCTAACAACACATCCGCGCAAAAGCCATCCATCTACGGAGCGTTTGAAACGTCCGCTCTTCGGAGAAGGAAACGAACGGCGGCTGACGACGCGATCCATGATCGCTCGAGGCGCCGACGACGCAATCACGATCAACGTCTCATCGACGAAACACGCTTGACGCCCATTTCCGCCGCCCGATACAGGCGCCAGATAGCTTCCTCGGCTTCGCTTTGTTCGAGACTGCCAAATCCGAGGCGTAAGCCTCTGCCTTGATAGGGCGGAGTTTCGAACGATCTGGAAGGAAGAAAGCGTAAGCCTTGAGACGCCGCATTCTCCTCGATGGCGTCGAGCGTCGATGGATCAGGGAACTTCACCCAGAACGCCAAGCCACCACTTGGTGCGCTGAATTCGATCAAATCGCCAAGCGCATTTTGGAGCGAAGCCGCGAACGCGTCGCGCCTCTTCAGATAAATTTGGAGCGCCTTACGAGCATGGCGACGCAATTCTCCCGACTTGATCAATTCGGCAACGGCGAGCTCTGTCAACGTGTTGCCCTGTCTGTCGACGATCGCCGCCTCGTTGGCCATGGATTTGATGACTTCCTTTGGCGCCGCGACATAACCGACGCGAAGTCCGGGAACGAGAAGCTTGGACGTCGACCCGATATAGATCGACCGGTGTGGGGAGTAACTCGCCATGGGGAGTAAGGGCTGGCTATCATAATGGAATTCGTGATCGTAATCGTCTTCCAGAACCGCGAACCCGAACCGGCCGGCCAGATCGAGCAGACGCGATCGACGGTCGGCCTTGAGTGACACAGTCGTCGGAAATTGATGATGCGGCGTGACGTAAACGGCTCGCACTCGCCGTTGCCGGCAATATCGCTCGACCTCCTCGACGTCGACCCCTTCGCTATCCAGTCTCACGCCAATGACGTCGGCGCCCGCAGCGACAAATGCGTCGCGGGCCGGCGCATAACTCAAGCCCTCGACCAACACGGTGTCGCCTGGCGCCAATAGGATTCTACTCGCGAGGAAGATGGCCATTTGGCTTCCGCGCGTGATACAGATGTTTTCCGGCGTCCCGATGACTCCACGATGCGTCGAAAGCATCTCCGCGATCAATTGACGCAGATCCATGGAGCCCATCGGATCACCATAGCTCAAGCCACCGACGCGCGTCGCACGCTGTAGAGCCGTCCGGTAAGCATAGGTCAGGGCGCTCGTTCGCAGTAGCCGATAATCCGGCACGCCATCATCGAATGTGACGTTTGGCTTCTCTTGAAAAATGATCATTGGTTCAGGCGCGGCGCGGAACAGGTAGTCTGGCCGCGGCGGCGGGTTGGCGCCGTGGCCGTCAGTTGGGATCAATGAGACGGGTTCCGGAAGCCGATCGGAAACAAAGGTGCCTCGCGTTCCGTTCGTGGCGAGCCAACCTTGCGCGACAAGGTCGTCATAAGCGAGCACGATCGTCTTACGATTGACGCCAAGCGCATCGGCCAGCGTGCGCGTGCTCGGAAGGATCGATCCCGGAAGCAGCCGTCCGCGTCGAATGTCCCGAATAAGAGCGTGAACGACTTGCAGATAGATCGGCGTGTCGCGTCGTGGCTCGATGTCTTCGCTCAGGCTGAATTCCCAGGGTCGCAACATTGGACCCCTCCGTTTTTCAAAGCTGGCGGTTTCAACTGGCCCAGACATCGCTAGCATTAACACGCTCGAGTCTGTCAAGACACACGCAAGGGAGAAAGCCACGATTCAACATGGCAGCACCTGCTACTCAAAGCCGTCCTTGGCGTTGCTGGAGTCTTCAGGCGCTGTAGTTGATGGGTTGATATGACTGCACGATTTCTGCGATTCGCTTCCATGTAAATCCTGATGGGATCGAGGAATCGTTCAAGCTAAATTCTTCACGGTCGCAGCATTGGACCCTTCAATTATTCAAAGTTGGCGGTTTCACCTGTCCGCCGCGACGTTACCAATTAGCTTTCTCTGGCCTGCCCCGACAAGCATGGCTTAGTTGGCTGGGACAGCGCTTCCAAGAAAAGCGGACTAAGCTCCCCCGAGAATCTTGTGAGGGAACGATAAAATGAAGACTGGTGCCATTATAATCGCAGTTGCCTCGTTCGCTGGACTGATCGGTCCGTCTATTGCGTTTGAAGGCATTCGCGGCATACGCATTCAAGGCTTGCTGACGAATGTCAGCTGCGACGTTCGCGAAGAAGACAACCAGGCGTTATGCGCGAGGAAGTGCGACGACGAGTTCATCAGCAGCAAGATGCGCTACAGCGTAGATCCTGTACAAGTTGCTGCCGACAAAAAGGCTTGCGATGAAAAGTGCGGCTGCCCCCAAAACTCCAGATAACATTGAGCCGCTCCGACAGAGGGATGGCGCGTGCATCGTTGCGGATAAGAGAGGGTGTAGACGGTAGCTCGTAAGGCGCCCCGGCGAAAGTGACCCCTGACTTGCTCTGCTCCCCAACATTGGATCGCCCGAAGTTAGAGCTTTCGGGCTTTATTCACGATGACGGGCTGGGCCACCATCGCGCAGTTGCAACGTGATCGGGAATTTGTTCCCGATCGCCCCGTGCGGGCGTTCCTCGTTATAGAACAAGGTTTGAGAACGCCCGCGGGACCGCGCTTCGGAAGCTTTTGTATCCGTGGCATCCTTGGTTTGAGCTCAGGTCGCCGTTCATGAAGCGATCGAGAAGTCTGACGGCGTCGTTTTCCGTTGCACGAAGAGCGGATCTGAGGCGGATCGCTGGCTGAAGGTTCCGGCCTGGGTGTTCGAGCGAGCCGCCTGGGCGGATCAGGCCCTGGCTGACGCACCATTTATCGACATGACGGCGCTCTCGGCGCTGGCCGACCTGTTTCGGGAGGTGTTTAAGCTTCGGGCGACATCATCGAATGCTCCGCTTTCGGGCGCATCAGAACCTCTCACGAACGGAATCGGAGAGAGGCCCATGTCAGCATCGACGCCAACGACGCTGTCAATCGGCGCCAGGGACAGCCGAAGAGTACGTGCAGGCGCTCGAGCCAGACAATCACAGCAGATCGACCTGTTCGGAGACGAAAGGCAGAGCGCGCCGGCGCCGACGTGGCAAGAATTGCCGGTGGAGACGCGGGCCGCACTGACCAACCTGATGGCGCGGTTGATCCTGGAGCATGTTCAGGAAAGCCGGACCGGATCAGCGACGGAGGCCGGCCATAATCTCTGACAAAGTCCGTCCCCATCATCTGGAGCGCAAGGCGCTGCTCTATGCGGACGCGCGAGCATCTAACTGCGTCGTGCGCGGATGCTACCACTGCAGGATTCTAAATTGCACCGAGAGTGAAGCAGAGCCGCTTTTGGTTTAAGAAACTGGAGCGGGCGAAGGGATTCGAACCCTCGAACGCAAAAATTGGCAAGGTTGTGCTCTACCCCTGAGCTACACCCGCATCAGTAGCGGCAAGCGCCGCTGAGGGCGTCCTTATGCCGGAAACGATTTCCGTTAGCAACAGCCCAACGTTGAAAAGCCGATGCTTCGGGAGAGACGGCTCCCGAAGCGTCGGCCGGCCCTCACTGGATCATGCGTGCCGTGCTGCCGGTATTGCCTGTGATGTTGGCGCTGTCCGGCGAAATCAGCGCCGGAACCCAGGTCAGCGCGACGATCACAAAGGCGATGAAGCCGCCGATATAGAGCAGAATTTTTCCCACTTCCGCGCCGCCGTGAACATTGTAGGCCATTTTGCTTTCCTCCCCTTTAGATTGCCCTGTCCGCCGGTTGACCGGCGGAATAGGGAGGCGGCGCGGCGGGAATTGCGCGCGCGCCGCCGCCTCATCGCGACAGCTACAGGGGCACCGTCGTCGATGACGTAGACTGTGTGAAAGTGCCGGCGCGTCACAAGGACCACTGAACGTAATTCCAATGGTACCTGCTGTGGCTCTATTGAATATGAATGTATTGGTCTGAACAATGTGATGTATAAACGATGTAATGCTCAAGCTCGCCGAAGCGCCGCCGGCGCTGTTCAGTAGCAGGGAGAAAAATGGGGCGACGGCGGCTTCGGTATGGCCTCCACTTGACCGCCGTCGCTGGTCCAGGACAGCAACAGGGGGAAGCTATCGTGGATAGGCCGCAGGATTGTGGCGGAAGCCGTTTCACTCAAGGACCACTCGCGAAGAAAATGGCGGTCAGATACTTGGACCTATCGTATTAATACAGTGTGGTCGGCTCGGCGTCCGTGACGCGCCTCGCTTCCGATAGCGTTTGGGCGATTTGGTAACCGGCGCGGAGTAGGTTGGCCTTTTCCAACTTGCGCGTCGGCAGGACCAAATGCAACGCAAGGATTTTCGCGCCTATTTCACCGCCGACCGCGCCGACGGCTTCGCGATGTTTGATCCGGCCGGCTTTGCCGAAGTTGGCTGCGCATGTCCGACGACGAACGAGGCTGGCGAGCCAACGGCGTTCGTTACTTAGATTTTGACGAAAGCCGCAATGACAGCAGTGATCGTGGCGGCGGTCGCGAAGATAGTAAGAATGGCTTTTGTGACCCTCATGAGCGTGTCTCCTTTTTTATCCCGGCAACGCATTTCCGCGGCGCTTTCTCTTCTCCGGCGCGTTCAGCGTTCGGCTAGAGAGACTTCGGGCCAAGCAGTGCAAAGGTTTCGCCGCTTCGCGTCGACGCGCTCTCGCTTAGCTATTCGTAGTCGTACTCGCGCGCCTTGGAACTATCGTTTCCAACGTGAATTTCGTTAAGCTGGTTAAATCGGGTCTGCGTCACTTTACGTGCACATGGCCGTTTCGAATGGAAGCATTCGCGCTCGCAGCAGCTCAATGCCTGCGCGGCCGTACATGGCGCGCTTAAATGCCTTGAGGCGATTGATCTGCCCCTCGGCTTGGCCACTGCTCCAATGTTCGACGATGGCGTTCCTGACGGCCTCGATATCTCGGCTCAACGCTCGCGCAAACTGCTGCATTGAACGCACACCGGAATGCTTTGCGTCATGAAGCCATTTATTGAGCTTGTCCGGATCATCCCCGCGCAGAATGCTTCGAAAGCGCATCGCGAGTTGGCGCATCACCACGAAGCTGGGGGAGGCCTGTTTCAAAACGACGACTTTAGCGTTCTCGGCGGGCGTGAGTCGCCGCGTCGGCTTCATGCAGAGAGAAGCGGCAATGACCGGAGAGATTTGCCAGCCGGTCGCTGGATCGACGGCCCGGCTCTCAATGAACTTTCTAATTTGCTGTTCTGGCCGCCTCCTTTCGATGCCGGTGGCGTGCCATGTCGACAAAAGGCGTTCCAGATTTGAGAAGCTTCCCGTGTAGCCTCGATGTCGAAGGTCGTGAAACAAACGTCGGCCTACCCGATCGCCCTCGGCCCATCGGCGGGCAAGGAACTCTTGGAAATACAGCGGGGAAGTCGGCTTCAACGCCAAGCGGCGACGGTGTAGCGGGAAACCTGTCTTGACCCATTTCGCGTCGGTCCTGTGGTCGACGCCGATCTGCGCAGCGATGTCGACAAAAGTCTTGCCCGAGGCACGCAGCAAACTGACCCGGTCAAATAGAGCTTGTCGCGCGCGGCCGCGCTCGCCACGCCGCGCCGCGTGACAATCTCCGGTGGTCGGCGGGAGTTGGGGACGCCCGGCGAAGCGGCTGACGCGGGTCATGTGTCGCTCGATGCTTTCGCGCAAATTCTGCAGCAAATGGAATCGATCAGCGACTTGTCGCGCTTGCGGCGCTCCCAGCCGAACGCCCTGTGCGTAAAGACCGCAGCGGTCGCGGCTGACGACTTCGATTTCAGGAAGTTGCTTGACCCAATCCGCGGTCTCTTTGGCGGAGCGGGTTTCCAGCACGTCTGCAACGATCCGACGTTCAAGATCGACAACGATTGTTCCGTAATTAAAACCTTTGCGCCAGCTCCAATCATCAATCGCGATGGCGCGCAGGGGCGCCCTGTCGCGACGTTCGGATGAATGACGTTTGAGCTGCCGCAGAATCGCATTATCGCTGACTGGCATCGCCAGTCGCGCCAGCAACTTCTCGCTTGTCCTGCCGCCAGCGGCATGGCCGAACAATCCCACGAGGTCGCTGACGCGCTGCGTTTTTCGCGCAAAGGGAAACGCCGTCGTCAATCTTTCGACGAAAGTCTTTCTCGCGCACCCCTCGTTCAAGCATCGCCACCGCCCCAGGCGCAACTCGAGAACGACAGGGGCTGCCCTGGATTGGAAGGTCTTGCAGGCGCCGGAGGTGCCAACTATGGCATGATGCTGACGCTTCTCCGCACCCGGGGCACGACCGCGCCCCGACTCCATCCGCCGATACGAACCACCGGTTCTCCCGAAATACAGCGCTGCGCACAACCACTCCGGGCCCAAAGGCTAATTTCATCTTCGTCATGCGCCATTGAGGCGCCGAGTTCCGCTTCGGCAATCCAAAGCACGTAAAGTGACGCAGACCCCAATTGAGTGCAACGTGACACGAAGGTCAAGACCGAGGAAATTGTGAAAGCCAATCTCCTCAGCACAAGTGACGAAGCCGAGAAAGGCTGCGCCATCGGCGAATGAACGGATCATGAAAGCTTCTCCCCGCTTCTCCCTGCGCGTCTTAAAAGCCCAAGCGCCGAAACACCTGGAGAGCAGCAAAAAGCTGGGATTAGGCGACTAGCCGCAACTCGTTATCGTTGGGCCATGTCCATTCAACGGGCTGTGGCAGACCGCAGTAGCGTTCGAGAATTCCATTGAGATGAGCGTCCGACATGGAGCATCAGCTGAGCGCCTAAAGTTTTTGCATTTAGCTATATACATATCCTGCGTTTACGAGGTAGTTGGCGCACTCATCTGGCGTGAAGGTCGTCAGGATTTTTGCGATTGCGTCGCTGACGGCGTCGATTGATCGCGCGCAGGCTTTTCGTAGGAGTGTTTTGAGCTTGGCGAAGACCTGCTCGATCGGATTGAGATCGGGTGAGTATTTGGGCAGGAACAGCAGGCGCGCGCGACGAGCGTCTTTTTTTGAATGTGACGCCGATGCGGCGAAAGAACCGGCTCATCACCGAAGCGTCGGCCTTGAGCCCATGTTCGTCGAGCGGCTGGTCGCACAGCGCTTGCAACGTTATGTCGGGTTTCTCAGCGCGAAGCCGCTCCAGAAAGGCGCGATGCGATGCCAGCTTCACCCGCTTGTGGCCGCCCATTTTGCCCGATGCGCGCGAGCCGCTTTGCAAAAAGCGCGCGACCCATTTGATCGCCGCCGACTCGCTGACGCCAAACCGCGCCTCCGCCGCGCGCCGGCTCATGCCTTCTCGAACCACCGCGTCGATCACCCGATCACGCAAATCTTGAGAATATGATCCACCCATCCCCGCTGGCCTCCTAGATAAGGGTATCGTCCGTTATATTGATATCCTTTTCGACAATCGCCTCTCGTCCCGCGATGGGATATGTTTGCGTGGAACTCGCCTGAATTTTTGGTTTAAGCTTGCCAAGTTCTTTGTGCGCCGGTGGTATCGCAAGTGTGAAGCGTTCGAACTGCAATCGCGGTGATCTCTTGGCAGTGTATCCAATGCCGGCGGGATCTCGTTGACGGTCGGTTGCCGTAATGACCGTCACCTTCCGATATGGCTCCGATATTTCGTAGCCGACAGTCAAAGAGGTCGCGTCAGGCCGCGCAGCGCACGCTGATATCCCAACGGCTACGACAGGCCAGATCGTCCATCGAACCGCCCCAGCAAAGGATATTCCCATGGGACTATTCATTCGACAGTCACCTGTCGTTGGCTTGGTGCGCAGTTGTTTCCGCATCACAAATGGAATGGCCAGGCGGCGAATTCCCTTGGTCCGTTGATTGAACCGCCAGGGTACGGCTCCGAACTACAGAAACAGCGCTCAAACTAAGCCAAAACGCTGTTCGCAGGCTCATGGCGACGACGGTTCGCATTTCGTAAGCGTTGCCCGCCAATATCCAGCCACCTAGTTTTACTGTGTCATAAGATGGCAGAATGGGATATTTTGAGGATTCACGCTCGATTCGGAGGGGGCTGTGGATCGAAATGGCTTGGATCCAGGGAGTGAAGGTCGGTTCGTTGAGTCGATGTCGTCGATCTTGGGACA
>NZ_JBPFDU010000058.1:0-12099 GCF_051062815.1 Methylocystis sp.
ATTTATAGCATCGCACGCAAGCATAGCCCGCTTGGCATGTTTGCCCTCGGGTGAGAAACGTCGGCAAGCTTGGTCGACCTTTCCGGGAACTGGCCTTTAGGCGGTTTGATGCAAGCGCCTCGTCGTCACCATCCCGAAATAAAGCACCACGAAGAGGCCGTACGCCAGGCTCCACATCCCGCCGGCGACCGCGAGGGCTGTGAAGTAGTGCTCGCCCGTGAAAGGCGTGCCGATGCGCAGGATGGCCGCCAATGTTATGGCGACGTAGATCGCGGCCGTCCACTGATCTGCGACAAGCGGGCGCCCGGTGTGGCCGCGCGTTGCGCGGGTCATCACCGCGAGCGTCATTGTTCCGATGGCGCCCACGGTGAGCGCATGTAGAGGCGCTGCAGGAGCGGTGACCCCCAATAGTTCGTTGCCGCCCATGAGCAGGAAGCCCAACGGAACCCAGCCATAGCCCAGATGCAGCACGAAAAGCATCGGTTCCGCCCGCGTGCTGACGCCGCGCCAGCGGATAAGACGTAGAAAGAACGCCGCGCCGGCGATAATGAGCGGAGCCGCGGTAAGTCCGGCGTCGGGAAACGCGACCCAGGCGACGAGCGCCACGAGCGTCGCCGCGAGCGCGAAACGATCGAGCGCGCCGAAAGGCGCTGGCTCGACTCCAGCTGGCGAATTCTTGACCAGCCAGTTGCGGGTGAAGCTCGGCGTGATGCGCCCGCCGATGAGGGCGATGAGCATAACGAGGGTGGCGACGCCGACGCGAGCCCCGATGGCGCCCGTTGCGGCAAGGTCCATCGCTTGGAGATGCGTAAGCAGATTCCCGGTGAAGAGAAGCGCGAGAGCCGCAACCATGGGCAAGTTGCGCCAGTTCCGCCCAGTGGCGATCTCGCGCGCGACAACGAAAATAAAGACCGCCGGAAAAGCGAGGTCGAGCGCCGCGGAGACAAGCGCAGGCGCGCTATTCGAAGCCAGCACGGCGATGCGGCCGAGGAGCCAGAGGGCGGCGAGGCCGGCGAGCGGGACGCCTTGCAGGGGCATCCGACCAGTCCAGTTTGGAATCGCCGTCAGCAGAAAGCCCGCGACGACTGCGCCGCCAAAACCGAAGGCCATTTCATGCGCGTGCCAGATAGAAGGCGGGAAGCGTGTTGGCAGTTCGGCCGCCGCCTCCAGATAGGCGATGGAAAGCGGCATTCGTCGCCGAGCCGCTCGCCCTTCACCGCTGGTTCATCAACGGGCTAAGTCCGATCCTGAAGGAACCTTTATTTTGATCGAACGGATGCATCGCATCCTGCTTGTCGGGAGCCTGATCACAATTCTCGGCGCCGTCGCGGGAAGTCATGGGGGATTGCAGCCTTGATCAGTGCGAGGTGCTTCGAGCGTTCCGTGACTCTTTTTTTAAGTGTCTTACTGGTCCCGCCGAAAGCGTCGAGCGCCTCGCAGAAATCTGACTGAGCCTGCGTCGAGAGGACGTTTTTCCGGTTACATGGCGGCGCCATGCATTCGTTTCTGTTGCGGTGCGATTTTTTTGTGCCGGCTGATGGCGTGCGATGGCTCGTCGACGCCTATCTTGTTGCAACTTGGAAGACACCAAGCCCCATCCGCGTGGTTGCAACGTATTTCTTGTCTGGCGCGCCCGTGGTGTTGTCCAAGGAGTCTGCGGCGTAAGCAATTGTGGCGCCGACCGCCGTCCCTGCCGCTTTCCAGCCTATGAAGATGAAGCGTCGCTACCTCGCCCCCCGACGGCGCGATCACCTGCGCCACGCCGATCATGGTGGCCGTCGAGCTAGGCGCACGTCGACTTGTCGTGCTGCCGACCAGTCACGCCTGCATGCAGGTTTGTGAGCTCGTGCTGGATCACTTGGGGAAAATCCGTCGCAAGATTGCGGATTTAAAGCGGTTCAAGCGGGCGATGGAGGAAACCGCGGCGCAGTGTAGCGGAGAGCGAACGCCCGATCAGGAAGAGGCAAGCCTTTTTGCGCGCACCGCGCCCGCACTTGCTCGATCAGATATGTCATGGTCGCGCGCTCGGGCTTCAGATAAATTTTGTGGATCGTCGCAGCGATGAGCTTCTCTCGCTTGGCGTCCAACACGAGCGTATCTTTTCGTCGCCCAAGCGCGCGCGGTTCGACCGACGATACCGTGCCCTTGGCTCGATAGGCCGTCATCAAACGGTACATCGTTGATCGGCTGACACCCAATTCCTACGCGATTTCATCGACGGCGCCGATCGAGAGTCGCTTGTCATTGTGCCGCTTCAACAGGCTCCGGATAGCTTCCTCGCGCCGACAGCCTTCTTCCCGGCGCCGAGAAGCCTCGTCATCTTCGGGAAAGTCGTCTTCGCCGCATGATGGCTTCGACTAAATTATTGATTTTCCTGAAAGCGCATTGTCAGGCCAAGATGGCTCCCGACAGTCATGGATGAGACCGAGATCGGCCTCGGACGTCAGTTCAGGCCGCTCGACATACGCGACTGTGGTTGAGTGCAAATTCCCAGCTTCGTCAATGCGCTCGAGCTTCAACGTCCATTTCATCGAGAACCCCTCCGGCAGGAATTCTTTGAATAATATTCATCTTCTCTTGATCGACCCCCAACTTCTTTCCGGTCTCAGCCAAGATGGCTCTCGACACTTGGACCCTGCATCAACTCGCCTACTGTCATTGGACCCTAGTTTTATTCGTTCCGCGGCACTCCCAATCGTTGGCCGAACCGGTTTAATGACGCCGCTGGCTGCTGGTCGGTCGCCCGCTTCTTCTCGGCCTCCGAAGGTGGACCACACCAAGGCCCCAAGCGGAAACTTGCCCCTTCACGAGCCAAAACAGAAGGCTGGGTGCTTCACTGGCGATTTGGCCGTGCGCGCGAATGAGCGAAATGCGAAACTTCGATCTCAATCTGTTGATCGCCTTCAAACATCTCCTGGAAGAACGGAGCGTGTCCCGCTCCGCCGAGAAAATGTTCATTAGTCAATCAGCGATGAGCCATGTTCTACAAAGGCTGAGGCAGCAGCTCGACGACCCCGTGCTCATCAAGACGCCGAGAGGAATGCGCCCGACGCAACGGGCCCTGGCCTTGTTCGATCCAATCTGCGCGGTGCTGAAGAGCGTTGAGAATATCGTTCAGCCGCCGGAAGAATTCTCTCCTGACTCGAGCGAGCGCCGGTTTGTAATCGCTACGAGCGACTATTTCGAATTCACGTTGCTGCACCGCCTTTGTGAGACGCTCAACAAAAACGCGGGCAATGTTGAGCTTCACATCAAACAGCTTGGTGGCGCCTCGGCGGAGGCATGCATCGAGGAAGAAGAAATCGATCTCATCATCGCCTTGAATGTCGTAAGCGATTCAACTTCCTATCTGCGGCGCGAAACACTTTTTCATGAACGATTAACGACGATGGTGAGGCGGGACCATCCGGATTTTTCGCAAACCGACATAACCCTAGATCAATTTCTATCAAGCCGCCACCTCTTGATTTCTCATCGAGAGGATGGAACCGGGCTCGTCGACGACTGGCTTGAGCAGCATGGCAAGAAGCGAAAAATATCTGTCATTCTTCCCAACTTCCTGTCCGCCCCCTCAATTATCGCTCGTACGGATCTCGTTCTAACGGCGCCACGACGCGTCGGAGAACATTTCGCGCGGCTTGCGCCGGTGAAGATGATGCCGCCCCCAATCGAATTTTCCGAGTGTGCCGCGACGATGGCTTGGCACCCGTTGAAAGATAAAGACCCAGCCCATAGTTGGCTGAGACAGCAGATCCTCGACGCGGTTAGCATGTTGGAGAATTAGAACCTCGATGATTCTGCTGATTAGCGCACACGCGTGCAGGGCTTGTTACAAGAACATTGGTCCAGCTACCGCCGAATTAAGAGTCACAAGGACCTCGTTGGTTCAGCACTGGCGCCTTTCTGCTGAAAATTGCGCCTCCCGCCAATGAAGACGGAAGGCGCCAAGTGAAGCTCAACGATTGTAGGGAGTTATTCTGCGGCGCTGCGGGCTCCTGGGAAAAAGCCCGCGCTCCGTTTGTTCAAGCGCTCAGTCTCCGACGAGGAGATCGACGCCTTCCTTGCCGATCAGGCGCTGAATGTTGATCAGCAGCTGAAGCACGACGCCGAACACGCCAAGCGCCATCCAGCCGAAGAACACGAAGCCCCAATGCAGCGGTGCAACGAACAGCTCTTCCATGAACCAGAACGTGTGGCCCCACTCATTCAGGCCGACGTTCGGGATGATCATGAACGGGCCAACCGCCACGATCAGATACGCAAGGGAGTAGCCCTTCGCAAAATACGGAAGACGCGTCCTCGCATAGAAGAACGCTCCGACCGCGATCACCGAGTAAATCGGGTAGCTCATGTAGAACTCGATGATGTGCGACGGCGTGAAGTCCGTGTCGCGAATCACCGTCATGTGCCAAGTGCCGTCCTGCTCGGTGAAGAACGACGCACCCCAGTAAATGGCGGCCGCGTAAACCACCAGCCACTGAATGTCCACCACGATCCGACGCAGCTCTTCCCGTGGGGTCACCTTCGAAAAGTCGCGCGTGCGCGTCTTCCAAAGAAAACCCGCAAGGCCAATGCCGGAGATCAGCTCAAGCGGAATCTCTGTCCAAAGGATCGACATCCAATATGTCTGGAACTCCGGAGCGAACGAATCAAGGCCAGCGCGCCAGCCATAAACCTGCTCGTAAATACGAACGACCAGATAGAACCCGTTCAGAACAGCCAAGCCGATCCACATGCCCTTGAGATCGACGATACTCTCCTCCGCGGCGACGCCGGCGCTACCGGCTCTTTCTGTTGTTATGCTCATGCGTAACCCTCCGATTTCCGGCAATCGCGCCGAATCCGCGAAAGTTTGTCACGATGCCGTCAGAAACTCGTATGACGTGTTGTACGACTGGTAAAATGAAACTTTTTCATTGCGCTATTCAAAAGATTCAATGGAGAGGCCAATTGTCGTTTCGCGTTTGGATCCAGTCGACATTTTGCTGGCCTTTGAAACTGGCCCTTCCCAGTAAACCTTATGCAGTTCCCGTCTCGGGGCAGCGGGGATGAATTCGTTGGGGTGCGAACCCGCGAATTGGTTCGCTTGGAGGGCCGACGGCTGACGCAAGGGTAAGGTTCGAAGGATAGCGACCAGCAGACGTTACAACTCTTCGTCCGCTTTCAAGCGAGTCAGCGCCTTTGATCAAGCCGTCTCGCGAGTCGCGTATCGCCGGCCATCGCTTCAGTTTGCGCGAGCTAGTGGATAAAATCTGACGATTGAGTCCTTGAGGGATTCCTCTCGGTTTCTGCGCGTGCGAGTCTGCGCGATGTGCACGGGAATCTCCATCACGTTGTCGTCGGTCGATCGGAAGCGGCTTCAGACCATCATTAAGGACCGGAACGCGGCTCAAAAGCATGTCTGGCGGGCCGGGATCGTTCTGCTTTCCGCCGACGGCGTCGGCACGAACGAGATCATGCGCCAGACTGGCACGTCGAAGACCTGCGTCTGGCGCTGGCAGGAGCGGTTCATGGAGGAAGGCGTTGACGGCCTTCTTCGCGACAAGACCCGCCCGTCTCGCGTTCGACCGCTCGGGCAGGACGTCGCCGAACGGATCGTCGCCTTGACGCAGCAAGAGCCGCCTTGCGAAGCGACGCATTGGATCGGCGCGATGATGGCGAAAGCCGTCGGCGTTTCCGTCAGCTCGGTTCAGCGCATCTGGCGCGCGCACGGGCTTCAGCCACACCGCCTGCGCCTGTTCAAGCTCTCCAACGATCCGGACTTCGTCGCCAAATTGCGCGATGTCGTCGGGCTCTATGTCGATCCGCCGGCGCACGCCATCGTGCTCAGCGTCGACGAGAAGAGCCAGATACAAGCGCTTGATCGCACCCAGCCCGGTCTGCCGATGAAGAAGGGCCGCGCCGGAACCCTGACGCATGACTACAAAAGGAACGGAACGACCACGCTGTTCGCCGCGCTCAACGTGCTCGACGGCAAAGTGATTGGCCGCAACATGCAGCGTCACCGCCATCAGGAATTTATCCGCTTCCTCAACGCCATCGAGGCGGAGGTTCCCGCCGGCAAGCTCGTGCATGTGATCCTCGACAATTACGCCGCTCACAAGCACCCCAAGGTGCGCCAATGGCTCCAGCGCCACGAACGCTTCACCTTCCACTTCACGCCGACATGTGCTCCTGGCTCAACGCTGTCGAAGGCTTTTTCGCCATCCTCAAGCCCCAGACGATCCGGGGAGCTGCCAAAATAGCGGCTGAACTTCGAAACGGCGTTGAGGTAGGATCGCTGGGTCGCCGGCGAGAGATTGCGGACGGTCATGTCCTCGAGCATGCGACGGCGCAGAGGGCTCATCTCGGCCATCTGGAAACCTCCTGTTTGAGAGTGGGCTGCAACACCCAAATCCTCTCAGACAGGAGGCCAATCACCAGACATCGCCGCACCCGCCGCGATCAGCGGCTTCGTTCAATCCCCTCCGAGTCAGCGTAATTGCAAAACGCTCTAGCGGTTGGGACGAGGTCCAACTGCATCGTGGATGAGGGGCCGAACGGCTACGGCCGACGGGCCGCTTTGCGCAGATCGTCCCTTACTACCGGCTCGAGGGAACGCCATTCGCAGCCGCGTAGCGCTGCCTCCATTGCATAGAGCGCCATGAGCGTGACATGCCGCCCGAAGCGGAATTTGAGCCGATGATAAGCCTCGACCGCGCTCGGCCGCAGCAGCACATCTTCGCTGCCGATACTGCCGGCGACGCAGAGGCCGGTTGTGTAACGCGGATGATTCAGCAGCGAGGCTGCACGCAACGGCAGGAGCGCCATAGGTGACCCTATTCGCGTAGTCCCCCTTGAAAAAAATCGCACCGCTGATAGATAGTAATTGATCACTATCTTTTGGAGGTGCCCATGATCTCGCGATCGGCCTACCTTTCCGCAGAGGAGCGACGTGAGGTGACGGTTGAGACCGTCATCGACTTGGCGGCGGAGCAAAATCCTACAGACATCACGACTGGCGCGATCGCCAAGCGAATGGGTGTGACCCAAGGCGCCTTGTTCAGGCACTTCCCTTCCAAGGACGCTATTCTTCAGGCCGTCATGGAATGGGTATCAGAGCGCTTGCTCGCACGGATCGACAAGGCGACTTCCGCTGCGGTCTCTCCGCTTGACGCGCTGGAGGCTGCGTTCACTGCGCATATCGAGTTCATCTCGGAGCATCCCGGCGTGCCCCGGATGCTGTTTGGAGAGCTGCAACGCGCCGAGCAGACTGTAGCCAAGCGCATGGCGCACACCTTGATCCAGCGTTATGGCGAGCGCCTCGGACGGCTCGTTGCGGAGGGCAAGGAGCGTGGCGAGTTGGCTGCCACACTGGATGACAAGGCCGCCGTCACACTCTTCATCGGTACGATCCAGGGCCTTGTCATGCAATCCCTCATCGCCGGTGACGTCAAGCGCATCCGCGCCAGCGCGCCAGGAGCGTTCGCGCTGTATCGACGCGCTGTCGAGGCGGCGAGATGACTCATCCGCATTTCTCGGCCGTCACATCTCCGCTTCGATCCCTCGAAGCTATGTTTGTGGCTGATATTGCCTATCTCGCGGATCATCCGAACATTCAACGCATGTTGCTGGGTGCGCTCGGCAGGACGAACAGTTCCGCACTCAGACTGATGATCGAGGCAGTTATCCAACGGTACGAACAGCGGCTCTCCAGCATAATCGAAGAGGCGCAGCAGTGCGGCGAAATACGAACCACGATCGACAAAAGGATCGCTGCCCGTCTGTTCATAGCGGCTATCCAACATCTGGTGTTTAGAGCGCTGATCGTCGGGGATGTCGACAGCATCCGCGAGGCGGCTCCGGATGCCTTCAAATCATATCGTGCATGCATGGAGGCAAACCAGTGAAACTGCCTTCATTGCAGCGTCGCACATTGATGCTCATAGGCGTTGGAGCCGTGACTGCCGCCTTGTTTGGCTACGTGGTGCTGCGCTCCGGGCCGCTGGCGCCGGTCGCTGTCACGACCGCCGTCGTCGAGGCCCGCTCAATCTCGCCCGCACTATTTGGCATCGGCACGGTTGAAGCTCGTTTCTCTTACAAGATCGGCCCCACCTTCGCAGGCCGCGTCGCCACGATACATGTTGATGTGGGCGATAAGGTACGAGCCGGTCAGGTTCTGGCGGAAATGGACCCAGTGGACCTTAATGCTCGCATCGCAGCGCTCGATGCGGCGATTGGCCGGGCAGAAGCATCTATAAGTACCGCGCAAGCGCAGGTGGACGATGCGCTGGCACGCAAGGATTTCGCGCTTGCTCAGGCGAAACGCTATGAAAAGCTCTGGAAGACCCGCGCCGCCAGCCAGGTCGCGGTGGAAACCAAGCGACAGGACAGCCAAGTGGCTGAG
This sequence comes from Methylocystis sp., assembly GCF_051062815.1. Classification (GTDB taxonomy): domain Bacteria; phylum Pseudomonadota; class Alphaproteobacteria; order Rhizobiales; family Beijerinckiaceae; genus Methylocystis. The sequence goes on from NZ_JBPFDU010000058.1 coordinate 8,387, forward strand.
GCTGCTCTCTCGGCCGCTCGGTCGAATTTCCTTGCGTCGCAACAGGATCTCCAACGCAATCGCGCCGACCGCGACGGCCTGATCAAGCAGCGGGAAAATCTGGTTCTGTGTGCGCCGGTCGACGGGGTGATTGCAGCACGCAAGGCCGAACCGGGAACGACCATAGTTGGCGGTCAGGCAGTCATAGAAATGATCGACCCAAAGAATCTCTGGATCAATGCTCGGTTCGATCAAATTGCGGCAACAGGCCTCCGGCAGGACCTGCCTGCCTCGATTGCATTGCGTTCACGCGCCGGCAAAGGCGTACCGGGACGAATCGCGCGCGTGGAAGTCCTCGCTGACGCAGTGACGGAAGAAAATCTGGCCAAGGTGGAGTTCGACACGCTTCCCGAGCCGCGGCCTCCGATCGGAGAGTTGGCCGAAGTATCGGTCGCCCTGCCTGAGCTTGCCGTGTCGCCGGCAATCCCGAACGCTGCGATCCAGAATGTCGGCGGCAAATTGGGCGTCTGGAAAATCGAAGAGGGGAAAATCCGCTTTACGGTCGTCCAACTCGGCGCTGCAGACCTGGAAGGGGTCGTGCAGATCACAAAAGGCCTGACGGTCGGCGATCGGATTGTTGTTTACAGCGCATCCAGATTGGCCAGTACGAGCCGCATTCGTGTAGCCGACAATCCTGCGGAGCTACTCAAATGATCAGCCTCGCTGGACGCGACATTCTGCATTCATGGGGCAAGTTCGTCTTCACGGGGGTCGGGCTTGGTCTGCTCATCGGTGTAACCTTCACCATGGCTGGCGTCTATCGAGGGATGGTCGACGACGGCAAGGTGCTGCTCGACAACAGCGGCGCCGATATGTGGGTCGTCCAGCAGAACACACTCGGCCCATACGCGGAATCCTCAAGCATCAATGATGACATCTATCGCGTGATCCTCGCGATCCCCGGTGTCGAGCGGGTTGCCAACGTCACCTATCTGACGATGCAGGTTCAAAAAGGAAACTCGGACGTCCGGGCGATGGTGGTGGGCATCGCGCCGGGAGATATGGCGACACCCGGCCGGCCGCCGTTTCTTGTCGCGGGGCGGCAGATCACGCGCAGCCACTATGAGGCGGTGGCCGATGTCGCTACGGCGTTTTCCCTTGGGGACACGATCGTTATCCGACGAAACCATTATACAATTGTGGGCCTCACTCGGCGGACGGTATCGTCGGGGGGCGATCCGATGGTCTTCATCCCGCTGAAGGACGCGCAGGAAGCGCAATTCCTCAAGGACAACGACTCCATTGTCCGTCAGCGCCGGCGCACCAGCGAAAATCCGGAGTTTAACCGGCCTTGGGTGCCTGGCTTGCTGGATGCAGTGATCGCCTCGCAAAACAGCAACCCTTACGTGAACGCAGTCCTGGTCCGCGTCAAACCTGGCTATGACCCTGAGCGCATTGCAACTGACATAGCAAGGTGGAAGCGGCTGACGGTTTATACGCGACCCCAGATGGAAGAGATTCTGATTGGAAAACTCATAGCGACATCCGCCAAACAGATCGGCATGTTCCTCGCCATCCTGGCCATCGTCAGCGCCGCCATCGTCGCCTTCATCATCTACACGCTCACGATGGACAAGATACGCGAGATCGCCGTGCTGAAGCTGATCGGCACGCGCAATCGTACCATCGCGTCCATGATCCTGCAGCAGGCGGTCGTGCTCGGGCTGATCGGCTTCGTCGTCGGCAAGATCACGGCGACCTTCGCGGCACCTCTTTTCCCGAAATTCGTCCTTCTTCTTTCCGTCGACACGATGATCGGGCTCATCGCCGTCATCGTCATATGTGCGCTTGCTAGCGTAGTCGCCATCCGCATGGCGCTCAAGGTCGATCCCGCCGAGGCGATCGGAGGCTGAGATGGGCAGCGGAGGAATCCTCATCGAAAAACTCAGGAAGCGGTATGGCAGTGGCGACACCGCCGTCGATGCCTTGAAAGACGTCAATATGCAGGTTGCACCCGGCGAGGTAGTCGGCCTGATCGGCCCGTCGGGATCGGGCAAGAGTACGTTGCTCAAAGCCTTGGGAGCGGTCATCGACCCGAGCGGCGGGCGCATGACCCTCGGCGACGAGGTGATCTATGACAACGGTTGGAAAATTGCCGATCTTCGCGCGTTGCGGCGCGACAAGATCGGCTTCGTCTTTCAGGCGCCTTACCTCATCCCCTTTCTGGACGTCACCGACAATGTTGCTTTGCTGCCGATGCTGGCCGGTGTTCCCAATAATGAATCGCGCCAGCGCGCGCGTGAACTCCTGAAGGCTCTCGACGTCGAGCATCGCGCCGCCGCCATGCCATCGCAACTATCCGGCGGAGAACAACAGCGTGTCGCGATTGCGCGCGGACTGGTAAACCGGCCGCCGGTCATTCTTGCCGACGAGCCGACTGCGCCGCTTGACAGCGTGCGTGCTCTGACCGTGATCCGCATCCTCAACGACATGGCAGTCAAATTTGGAACGGCCATCATCGTCGTCACTCACGACGAGAAGATCATCCCGACCTTCAAGCGCATCTATCACATCAGGGACGGCGTGACGCATGAAGAAGCAGGCGAGGGACGCGGCTTTGACTGACAGCACGACCGAATATGATCACCGCCATCCACCTCTTGCGGCAACTGGAAATCGGAAATCCAGCCGAGCACAACAATGTGCTTGCGAGCTACGCAATCCTGCAAGCAACGGGCCGCCTGTCGGTAAAGCAGCTCGGTCTTCAGGTGGCCAAATACGAGCCGGAAGAACACTACAACGCGGTCAAGGCAACTGAAACGGTCTGCGCTCATCGGAGCGGTAGTGCGCACGGGTTCCTACACATTCTCAGCCTTAGGAGCAGATAAATGGAGAAGCCAGAACGAAATCATCGTGGAAGCATGCAAGAAAGGCGCTTCTTATTACCGATATCATTGCTCGCACTCGTCATGGCAACAGTCGCTTTGATTAACGCGAGCAAGGCGGAAGAGCCGTCCCCAGCCCATAAGATTACAGATGGACGCCCATGGAAGATGACGACAGACGGATGGGCGCGTCGGAACCCTTGTGCTTTTCCAGAACGGCACGGGCAAAATGACGGGCGGACTCATGGACCTGTCCCCGAACTGGCGGCCGACCCCGGATGGACTATGCCTTAAACCCGGGGCACTGCTTCCCGAACGATGCGTGAAACTGGTTCGATCCGGAAACGGGTATGTCGGCCTGAAAGGCGGCAGACAAGCCTTCAAATTGGAACGGTAGTGCACACCTTCCGAAATGAAAAAGGAGGAGAGGTCATGGTGTCTGTCTGGACATCAAATCTAGTAATTAAAGTACTTGCTGGAATAGCGGTCCTGTTCGGAATAGCCACGCTCGTTTCCGGAGGAAGTGCTCTTTTTGAGCTCCATGGAACAGAAAATTCGACGGCACAAATTGTGCCCTTCGTATTGTATTTCAATTTTGCCGCCGGTTTTGCGTATATCGTCACCGGCGCTGGATTGATCCTGAAACGTAGGTGGGCGCCCGTATCTGCGGTGGCAATTGCTGTCGCGACCATCATAGTCTTTCTGGGTCTAGTTTTACTGTGTCATAAAGTTTGCCGCTGGATTTTTCGTTGGCAACACGGACATCGGAACAGCCGTCGCACCAAGGCGCGCGCCAACCTCGTGCGGATGCACGCGATAGATGAGACGACGTGGCGTTCGGGTCTGATC
>NZ_JBPFDU010000059.1:0-97149 GCF_051062815.1 Methylocystis sp.
TGAGCTTTGTGATCTGACCTTCGGTCTGTCCGTTCGACCAAGCGGATATGATTGCGGCGCGCACAGCAGCCCTGTCTTTTATGACGCCGTTAGCCAAGGACGCGACGAGACTCAATTTTGCGTGCTCAATCCAGGCGTCGAACTCCGCATCATGCTTCTTTCGGATCATGGCGTGGAAAGCTGCGATGACGCTTCGCGCTTCGACGAGCAGCGGGACGCCGCTTTCTATCGCCACAATCGTTACGGATTCTGACTTGGAGAGCATGTCGCGACCTGTCGTCATCAGCCGCGCAATGGTTCTGGCGGAAGGGACGCGGCGCAAGCTTGAAGTATCAGCTTTCTCGGCCCGACGCCGCCGTCCAGCCCATTCGGAAACAACCCGCAAAAAGCTCCCCTTGAGACGCCCGATCATAAAAGAATTACTCCTGTCGACGGCATTCGTTTCCAAGCAGCGGGATGGTGAGCGTCAAACATCACCACTATAGGTGTCCGGTCGGCAAAGACTGCGCCCGCAAACGATGCGTTGCGACTCGTGGCAGGAAAGAACGCGGATGTGCTCTGAAACGCGGGAGGCGAACGCTGAATAGCGGAAATGTTTCCGCCATCGTCGCCGGCCAGCAGCGCCCATTTCGGCACACTGGGTCGGATTTCCAAGCAACCGCGCCAGACGATCGACGAGCTCGGCCGGCCGATCGAGATCGACGTTGAAGCCGGTTTCGTTGTCGACGTTCACTTCTTGTCCGGCGTCGTGCCGCGAAGCGATGACGGGAAGACCACGCCGCATCGCCTCGATATAGACCATACCAAATCCTTCTTGACGGCTCGGCATGGCGAGTAGATGGGCTTGACCCCAGACGCGGTCTATCTCCGCCTCAGGCACGTAGCCCGTAAATTCGATCTGTCGCGATGCAAGAGATCGTCCCGCGGCCGCCTCAAGATTCGCACGGCCCTTGCCGCCGCCAACGACAAGCAAACGAGCATTCGGGATACGGGCGAGCACGTACGGCCAACATCCAATGAGTTCCGCATGGCCCTTCCGCCCTTCTTCTTCCCACATACGCGCGAGAATGAGCGCGGTGGGCGGACCGGCGAATTCTGGCGCAGCGGGCTCATCATCATCCTCCGTACCGAGCCAACATACCTGTGCCTGCGGGAGCGGGCCTCGGAGAGCCTCGAAGCGAGCCAGAGCATAGTTTGAGATGGCGAGCACGAGATCCGCGCGTCTCAACGCCCTATCGATCTCAGGCCGGATGCTCTCGCATGCCTCCAGCCCAGCCAACCAAACCGCATAAGGGCGAGAAATGAAGTGCGGATGAGCACGGGCGACGCCCGGACAATCATAGACGAAATGTGTCTTCGATAGTGCGGCCATTTGACAGTGTAGCCAAAAACGCAGCTTGCTGCCGCGCGCAATTGTTGCGGAGCACCCCATAATTTCTGGCGCCTCATAATCGCCTAAAGACAGCAATCGAACGTCGGCGCCGGTATCCAGCAGTGCTCGCGCGGTCAACCGACCGACGCGCGCAATGCCCCCATTTCCCGCACGCAGTGTTGCGGAGCCGAGTAGAAAAGACGGCGGAATCTGCTTCAGCATAGGCTCCTTGTTTTCAACAAGGTTGAAACGCCATCGCGCATCGCATTGGAATTCATCGACGCTCGCCAAGGCGACATTATGCTACCCAATAACGCAGCGAGGTCAATGAAGGCCTCATTGAACTCCGCCTTCAACATCGTGGCATTGCGTGGTGTTGGCGCACCACATCCGGCGCTCGGCTGTTCCCCCCTTTCACGCGCTTTCCCAAGAGCCAGGGATGTTCGATTTGCACCACGAACGCCATGGAGAGGCTGCGCGAGGAGTTCAAGCGCAGGATCAAGAGGCAAACCGTGTTGCCCTGCGCGAAAACCGCAGCAATGGGCCTCTTGGTGCTTCTCGCCTTCGGCCTAATCACCAATGCAAGATCGAGCGATCGGAGGCTTCGCCGAGAAGCCTTCCGATCAGTTCATTGACCTCGCAGCGTGATCGGATACTCTCATGTAGCTCGGAGCCTCATCAGTCAACTCCAACACAAATCGCGACGGCATCGAAGTTTATTTGATTGGCTTTGAATGTTGACGGGGACGAAGATGTCACTATGCAAGATCAGCAACGCGTAAATCTTGCCAGTGAGACGCTGCTCGGCGCGCTGATAGTGGGCGGTGGACCAGCGGGAGTAGCCCTTTTACTGGCTGCTCGGCGCATTGGTCTGCTGCGCGATCTGCTTTCCGCCGGCCTAATAATAATCGAGCGAACCGCCGCGGTGGGACCAGGCGAAATCGGCAATTATGCGATCCGATCGGATAGCCTCGCCGACAGTTTCTTAGCGCCCGTCACCCTCGAGATCGCTCCGCCTCTGCAGCACTTATTGGAAAGTCCTGCCGGTAAACGGCTCAATGCAATGCGCGGAAGCGCCGTAGAGCTCACCCTCGTTGCGGATTTCCTCGCGGACTTGAGCACCGAGCTTCAGCGTTGGCTTGTGGGCAATGAGGTCGACCCATTTGTCACTTGCACGGAGGCGCGGCATTCGCGCCGCCAGCGGGATGGCACTTGGGTTACCGAGTGCTGGAGAGCCAATAAGGGCGTACAACTGCTTCACTCGCGAACGCTCGTTCTTGCGACTGGCGCAGAACAGCCGATTCGACGGCTATTCGAAGAGGAGGTAGCCGGTCTACCTCTGCTGCCGCGCTTCGTTGACAAAACCATACAATCGGGAGAGCTACTCGGTCATGGAGGTGCAAAGAAGATCGCAAGCGCACTGAGTGGTCGCTCGTCTCCCAAGGTAGCAATCGTAGGCGCTTCTCATAGTGCGATTGCCAGCGCGCATGTGTGCCTGGAATCCAGCGGCGTCGAGTTTGGACCTTGCGCGGTCACAGTGCTTCACCGCGAAGATTTTCGCCTGACCTATGGGTCGCCGGCGAAGGCGCTGGAGGATGGCTATCACGCGTTCGGCGCCCTCGACATTTGTCCAAAGACGGGTCGTGTCTTTCCACTAGCAGGCTTACGAAGCGATTCCCGTGATCTCATGCGCCGATTCTGGGGGCTGGGTGGATTAGCACCTGAATGTCGTCTGCAGCTTCTCAAGCTGGAAGAGAGCCGGTATGCAGAGGCAAATCAAATTCTGGAAGAAGCGCATCTCATCGTTGCAGCACTCGGCTATTGTCCACGCGCCTTGCCCCTCTTCGACCAGACAGGCGAAAAAATCCCGCTACTTATTGATCTGAAAGGTCCCCTCGTCGATGGGCACAGTCGAGTTCTCGACGCCGCACGACGTCCGGTTCCCGGCGTGTTCGCCATGGGCTTGGCCACCGGTTACCCGCTTGCGAGCACTCATGGCGAGCCCAGCTTCGCGGGCCAGGCCAATGGAGTGGCGCTATGGCAGAGCGACGTCGGCGAAGAACTCATATTGCGACTGCTGGATGAGATTGGGGTGGCGCACGGTTATCTGAGACATCCAGCTGCCGTGAGCTGAACTTGGTCGCCGCGGCGCCTCGGGGCTAGCGAAGGAGACTCCTACGAGTTCCAACAGGAGAAGCGGCTTTCCGTTAAGCGCAAAACATCGGCGGGACGCGGCTCACGCGTGGCGAGCCGTTGGCGGCCTCGAAACAAATGTCCAAATGACTCCATTTGCTGCTTTACGGGCGCGAGCGCGACGAGTGCGACGAAGAGACATGGCGCCAACCGTGACGAACAGGCGAAGATTCAGAGACAATCAATCTATTGCTAAAAAATCGCAGGACATGTGATTGGAGCGCGATCGTGGCGCAACTTTAGTCCGCGCGCCACGCCGGAACGCTTCAAAGCGATTTTGGCCGAACGCGCCGCGTGACTGTCAACATTCCGCATTCGCGTGTTCGACATTTACAAAAACGTTGAGACTTGCCCCTTGAGAGTGCGGAGGAAGCGCTTGGCCGCGCCATCGCCTTCCGGCTCATGCATGAACGATGGCGAGGCGTCGTGTGGGGTGAATGACCTTCGATTCGAACGAAGAGCACATCTTGCTTGATCGAATTCCGGAACGCTATAATCGGACATGGCTCGTCAGTCGACATGGATTTGAAATGCCGGCCGCCGTTAGAGCGGCTCAGGTGGAAGCACAATCCATGGTTGACCCAATTATCGCGGTGAGTCGACCATTCGCGGGCTGAATAGTCGCAGGCAGGTTGTCTCAGAAGCGTGCTGCAGTACAGCTCAGCGCATGAGGCCTAAATGTTGAAGCGCAGCGGAGCGGAGAATGCCATTCGTTACTGTCACATCGGAACTCACAAAGGGGCGGGCCCTCTTCAATCACATCGACGAGTCAATGCCGTATAGATCCGCTCGAGCAATTCGTGATCCGAAGGTCATCGCGTTCCTACAAGAGATAGATGCACAGAGGCTCCTGCTCTCTTCGCTGGAGAGCGCCGATATTTGCATCAATTTCTTGCGCGCCTTTCCGAAGTGGCTGCTCTCTTCCAAAGAAAATCATCTCGAGAATCTAGACAAATTTCGATTTGTTTCATTTACACATGGTACGATTCAGTCCTTCGACGCCTTTTACGCGGAATACCGCGATCGACGTTTTAGGTGCTTCAAGGGCGAGTTCATGTATCACCGCGCCGCTTGGCGTCACGGGTATTCCCACGCTTTCTTAGAGGACGCAGAAGTCGAGCGGAATGATGCTGTCGTTATCTCTTTGCCCTTTTCTGACAACGGCGGCCGGCACCCTCTCATGGACGATGTTATATTTGCATGTAACCAGTTGAGTGTGCCAGTATTGCTCGACTGCGCTTACATGAATATTGGTACTGGAATTCATTTCGACTTCGATCAACCATGTGTGAAGGTGGTCGCGTTCAGTCTTAGCAAAACTTTCTATGGACTGAACAAGATGCGTATAGGCGTACGATTTAAAAGAGAATTCGACGATGACTTTATCGACGTCTTCAACGCGGCCGGTATGGTCAGCCAGTATGCCTGCGCTTGCGGCTTAGAATTTATTGAGAAGTTTGACGTTGACTACAACTATACGAGGTATCGGGAGCGGCAGCTGGAGGTGTGTCGGCGATTGGACATAGAAGCAAGTAACTGTGTGATTTTTGGTTTAGGAAACAAAGAATGGGCGGGCTATAACCGCGGCGGAAAATATAACCGACTTTGTATCAACAGTCTCCTTGAGCAATTTTAATCCGGGAGTATGGTGTTATGGATAAGCCATGGTTAAAAAGGCACACTAAAGCTCTTGATAGAATTATGGACGAAGAATTGGCGCAATGGCATTTCGATCCTACGAAGAAGGTAACTGAATATATTGTTGTTGGTAATATAAAGAGCGCTGTCGGCCCCGAATGGGATAGAATTGTTCGTTTTGCATATGATATGGATTTGACAATTGAGAAGAGTTCAATTTTTGATTTTACGCGCTCTGAAGATGAAGATGAAGATATTGAGATAATTCATAACACTGATATTATTGAATTAATGGGGTATGACAAGAGCAGCGCCTCGCAATTCAAGACATACTCGGATATTTATCCAGATTTATTTTATCCAATTCTAAGAGAGTTCGACTTAGATGGCCCCACCGGGAGCATTATACACCAGAAACCTGGATGGGTGTGCCCGTGGCATTACGATATGTTCAATTTCTATGTTCGCAAATACCGCGTAAGCGATCCAAAATTGGTCCGACGCTATCTGATCTTCATGGAAGATTGGATTTGGGGTCACTACTTTTTAGTCGGCAATTCGGTTGTGCATCAATGGCGTGCTGGCGACGTGATCACCTGGCCTTACCGGATGCGTCACGTCAGCGCCAACGTAGGGCTGACCCCCAAACTTACGCTACAGGTGACCGGCGTATGCCGCGAGGATAGCGCTGTGCTCACAAGGTCTGCTTCGCTTGCCGGATGCCCCGCTTCGCCGGACCCCGCAGATGGGGATGAAAGTCCGTCGAGGTAAACTTCAGCTGCGCTCTGGCATTCGGCAGGGCGTTGGAGCGATTGATTCACAATCGACTCACATGCGTCCTCTTCGGTGGGCGATTTCCGAAAGCGGAGGCCGGCGCTCACCTCTCAGGCGCTCGCCACATTCGCGCGGCAGGCACGCAAGCGGATGCGGGACGCCAAAGCGGCTACCGGCGGGACCATCTACGCGCGCTCGCCCAGCGGGTTGATGTCGACGAGCAGGAAGTCCACATCATCGGCCACAAGAGTGAAGCTCTCGCAGCTCAAAGTCGGCCACCTGCCCGTCAGCGCGCTGATGACGAAAACATCGGCAGGCGAGGACGCCGCCGCCGTCGAGGCGACCTGGATCGGCAAGATGAAGGCGGCGAAGAACAAGTATGACGCCGAGCGCATCCATGTCGAATTCCGGCAGCTCTACAAGCCGCCGGTGATGCCGGTGAATGGCTTCCTGCGCACTGACGCGGCGCTCGGCACCCTGCTCATGGAAATGCGCAACACCGACTATTATGCGACGCCGCTGGCAGGCTTGCGCAAGGAGCGCGGCGTGAAAGTCCTGCATCTGCAAAAGGCGTCCTGATCGCATCGTCGATCGATGGATTTTGAGGGCTCGGGCGGAAGCGCCCGGGCTCCTATCCATGGCTGCAATGGAGGCGCGAATGTTTAGCTTGGATTTTGAAGCTCGCGGCGAGGGTCGCGATCCGGCTGCGGACCCGAATGCGATGCTGCTTCATGCATCGACGCTCTATGCCGCGTATGGCCGAGATCTCGAATATATGTGGCACTGGGAAATCCTGCGCGACGGCGAGTTCGTGCAGGAAGGATGTTCATTGTCGGAGCGCTCCGCGCGCGAAGCCGTGGCGCTCGTCGTCCGATTTTTCGAGCGTCAGGATTGCGCGAGCGCATCCGGCGTGAACGTAGACGGAATCCGGAACTTGCTCAGAGACGCTGGTCTCGGCGCGCCCGAAGTCGTGCGCGGCGCCGAATCCGTGCAGCGAGGCAAAGATAATCCTTAGGGCGACTGAAATGTACCAGATCACTATCGAAACCGAGGAAGGGGAAACCTGTTCCTTCGAATGCGGGCCCAACGAAAACGTCATTTCCGCCGGCCTCCGCCAAAGCGTCATTCTCATGTCCTCGTGCCGGGCGGGCGGTTGCGCGACATGCAAGGGCGAATGTACGGATGGCGACTACGAACTCTTCGACGTCAGCGTTCAGGCCCTGCCGCCCGACGAAGAGGAAGACGGCATGGTGCTGCTTTGCCGCACCTTTCCACGAAGCGACCTGCACATCTTGGTTCCCTATACCTATGATCGCATTTCCTTCGAGGCGATCCAGACCAACTGGGTCGGCGAGATCAAGACCTGCGACAAGGTGTCGTCCAATGTCGTTCGACTGGTCGTGCAGGTCCTCACGTCCGATGGCGCGTCGCCGATTTCGCTCAACTTCATGCCGGGTCAGTTCGTCGACATTGAAATTCCCGGCACCCACACGCGGCGATCCTATTCGATGGCGTCGCTTTCCGGCGACGGCGCACTCGAATTCTTCATCCGCATTTTGCCTGACGGCGCCTTTTCGAAGTTCCTGACGAATGACGCCAGAGTGGGCATGAAGCTGAACCTGCGCGGACCGACGGGCGCGTTCAATTTGCGCGATAGCGGCGCGCGACTCCGCTATTTCGTCGGCGGCGGCACCGGGTTGTCGCCTGTATTGTCGATGGTCCGGCACATGAAGAGCTGCGGCGATCAGACGCCGGCGAAGCTTTTCTTCGGCGTAACGCGGCGCGATGAGCTCTTCTATGTCGACGAACTCAAGACGCTTCAGAGCGCGATGCCCAATCTGGAATTGCGAGTCGCCGTGGTTGAAGGCGGCGATGGCAATGGCGTTGCGGGCGGGACGGTGATTGATCTGCTTCGAGCCGAACTGGCGAAAGATGACGCGCAGCCGGACATCTACCTGTGCGGACCGCCCGCCATGATCGACGCCGCCTTCGCCGCGGCCGAGACGGCCGGCGTGCCGAAGCAACAGGTCTATCAGGAGAAGTTCCTCGCTTCGGGTTAGACGCGCCTCTGTGGACAAGGGGTTATCGGGTTCATCGTGCGTTTGTGACGGCGATATGGATCAATCGGTCCATACGAAGCTTGAAACGCCGCCAAACCAGGAGATTTCAGGAGTTCGCAATGAAACAGGCGGCAAGCTACAAAATTCGCGCTGACTTCCATCTATTTTTTATCGCGATGGCGGCGGCGACGTGGATCGTGACGGAAAGTGGAAAGGTGCGCCTTCAGCGTGACTTCGATTTTTTGTAAGCCTCGACGACGGCATTGATTGAAGTCCCCCGAACGCCGAAGCTAGAAGCCGGAGGCTTGCGGCGATTGTGAGCGGATCGCCGTGAGAGCGCCGTGAGGTGAAGTTTGGGCAGTTTATGAATTTGCCGCGGTGGGTTGGATTTCATAAATATGCGGAGCCGCCTTCATTACTGCCCTTCTATTTCAATTACATAGGTGTTCGCATCTTTGTCCTGACCGGCGCGCCAAACGGCGTAGCGTCCTGTTCCGGACGATTGGTCGGGATCAAGCGAGCGAATACGCGTGAAGGTCGTCCGAATCGACGGCTTCGTTCATCTCAGGCCCGCCGCCTTCAAAATGGCGTCGGCGTCAGCCAGCCATACTGCGTCGTCCGCCTTCAGGCGCAAAAGAACGCGCCGCAGCGCGAAGGCTCCGTCAGGCGTGCCGACGACAAAGGGATGAATTCCGATGACCACAGTCGCGGCGCCTCGCGCTGGGTTGGCGCGCGCCTCAACGACCAGTTCCGATACATAGTCCAACCAGAGCGCCTCGATCTCTCTGGTCGTCTTCATCCGCGCCAGATATTGCCCCATGTCGACGGTTACGGCCGGATAGGGCAGCAGGATGAGCGAGCCTTCCGGCGTCTTCAAACGTGAAATGACATCCGAATCCATCTGGTCGAGCGTATAGGCGACGCCTTCGGCGGCCAACGCACGCATCGTGTCGCGATTGGCGTAGACGCCCGGACTCGACCAGCCCGTCGGCCTGACGCCCGTGGCTTCGGCGATGAGATCCAATGTTCGGCGAATGTAGGCCTTCTGTGCGGCGATCCCGCTCCGGAGCGGCAACATTCGGCTTGTGTTGTTCAAGCCGTGCGCGACGAGCGGCGCGTTCGGCAGCATCGAACGGAACTCCTTCCATACCGATGGATGCTTGCCGAAAAACTCCGCATTCACCACGATGGTGAGCGGCACATTCAGTTCTTTGAATAGCCGGCCGACGCGGACAACGCCCCAGTCGATCGCATATTGACGGAACGCCTCGTTCACGAGGTCAGGCTTTCGCGACGCAAGATCTGGACGGAAGATCGGACCTTGTCCGAAGCCGAACTCCTCCACGAAGAACGCAAAGCTGACTGCGACCTTTTTGCCAGCCGGCCAGGCGGCGGTGTGGATCGCTTCGCGCTCGAAACCCGTGACGCGATCCATTCGATCTTGCGCGCCGCTCTCGATGGGAAGCAGAGCGGCAAAAAGGAGCGCGACTCCGACGATAAGGCCAAACTCAAGAACATTTCGCGCCGTGATCGCGGCTGCGGAGTTCAGGTTCACGGAAGATCGCTCAAGCTCTTAGCGCCGGGCCCCGGCGTGATCAGCGTCGGCCATTGACGCGAGCCGAACGGCACTTGCGGCGGCAGGACCACATTCATCTTGCGCTTCGCGTCTTCGTCGATGATCGCTTGCCGCGCGTCTCCGCCCATCAATTCGAAATCCATGAGATGGTAATCGCCGAAGAATGCGGCGCCCACCGATCGGTCGGCGATGATGCGCGTCAGCGATTCCAGCATATCGTCGGGCGTCGTGGTGAAGGATATTGTCTCGATCAGCATCAAGCGATCATTGATGGCCTCGGGGCCGAAGAACTGCGCGAGCACGCTAAACAGGACATTGTTCTGGCGGGCGACATAGATCGTATTGCTGGCCGCATAGGTTTTGTCCCAGTCGGCGCCAAGCGTCTCTTTCCAACCGGCAATGACATGCATCCAATGGGCGACCTGGGTTTGCGCCGCCCAAGCGATATTTTTCTTCAGCAGCGGCGACTGCTTCTTGGCGAATTTTTGCAGGCCTTCCGCTGAGATCGCGTTGTTCTTCAGGCACTCGTCCATGAACGCGATATTGTTTTGCAGAATGCTTCGATTGTTTGCTCGCCAGTCTTTTTGCATGCCGCTCGCGTCAAGCGTATCGAGCGCGGATTGCATGCGGCTCCTATACGCCGCCAATGCGCCGCGCCATGTCGTGTCCTTGGGACTGTTCAGATACGGAACGACGACTTCGGCCAACGCCATGGTGCTGTGGCCAACCGATTTCAGCAACTGATAGACGATCGGCGCCTGCGGCGCCTCAATCGGCGCCATGCCGGGGCGATAAAGGATAAATCGCCCGCCGGCGCCCGAAAAGAGTCCGAGAATGACCGGATGCTTGGCGAGGATGTTTTTCTTGAAGATCTGCGCGGCGTCGCCGTAGAGCTGGAACATCGTCGTATTCAGCTGCAGTATATTTTTATTGGAGATTTCGGCCGGGCTCGCCGTCTCGACGCCGACAAGTCCTGTGAAGTAGCTTGGCGACTCCGTCGCGCGCGCGGGCGAAGCCGATAATCCAAAGACGACAACCGATGACAGCAGCGTGCAGAGACGGCTTGTCGTGAGCGTGGTGGGCATCATGAGACTCTCCAGTGAGATGAGGACAGCAAAGGCGCGTCACGGACGGGCGACTGTCTCGACGATAGATCCGGTGGCGTCGATCACCGCCTGAAAGCGCGCCGGGTTCGCTTATCCTCCGCTATTTCGGGCATACTGCCCCGGTGTTGATCCAAGCTTCGACGAGCGCCCCCGCCTCCTTCTGCGTTCCCGGCGCGGGTTGGCGGCCAAATCCGGGCGACCAGGCCCAGCCTACGAGCGTGTCGCCGCCAATGTGACGTGCAAGCGCGTCCAGCGAACGGCCGCCATTGCGCGCGGGATCTTTGATCTGCGCACAGATTTCACCGAGCGTTTTGCCCTCCCAGCCCATCTCACGCGGCGCGAGACGCCATTCGTGGTGACCGGGAACGCGGCCGGGATCAAAATTGGCGTCCTGATGGCAGATCGGACAGCGCATCGCCGTGAGCCCTCGGCCATCCGGTCCCCGCTCGACCGGCGGCTGGTGACTCCGGCCCAGTTCACCCTGATGCGGACGATCGCCGGCGGGATGGCAATTGACGCAGCGTGGACTGGTCAGGACTTTGCCGAGTTCGGTAAACAAAGCTGCGGACCGCGCCGCGACGTCGTCGATGCCGGCAAATGTTTCTGGAGTTGCGAGCGTCGCCGATCGGCTGTCGGACGTCACGCATGTCATCAGTCCCACGACCGCTGCGAGAACCGCAAATTTCATCTTCGGTCCCCCTCCTCCGCCGCACTCATGCGAAACGCCGTTTCGCTACATCAAATATCGTCCCGGATCGGCGAGAATGACGTCGCGCACAGCCTCGTGATATTTGAAGTAGCCCGTGCACCGGCACAAATGGCCGTCAAACGCGTCAGCGATCGTTTTCTCGAGATCGGCGCGCGCCACCGGCGTCTTCGCCAGACGCTCGAGCAGAACCTGTCCCTCGTTCAAGAAGCCGGCTGTGCAATAGCCGCATTGGAACGCGAAATGGTCGATGAACGATCTTTGCAGCGCAGTGAGTTCGCCGTTCGTCGCATGGCCTTCCACGGTCCGAATGGATTTCCCGTTGAAGCTCGCCGCCGGAACGATGCAGGTTGGACTGGTGTGGCTCGTCCCGTCCGGATCGTCGATGATCACCGCGCAACTGAGGCACTGCCCGGCGCCGCAGCCAAACTTTGTGCCCGTGAGCCCAAGGCGCTCGCGCAAAAAATCATTCATGGTCAGTTCGTCGCGCACCTTCACCGGGCCGTATGCGCGCCCATTGATCGTCATGCGCACGATCGTCACGTGAGCGCTCCCTTGAGCATTTGTTGAGTCACCGGCAAGGCGTGGAAGCGACGCCCGGTCGCGTCGAAGATCGCGTTCAACAACGCCGGAACAATGGGAATCATAACGACCTCAGCCATACCCTTTGGCGGATCGTTCGGCAGCGGAGGCAACACTTCGATCTCGAGTCCCTGCAAAGGCAGGTCCGACCCGCGCGCGATCAGGTATCGCCCGAGATTCCATTGCCCATTGCCGGGTCCATCTTCATAAAGCGGCAGCGATTCGAGCAGCGCGTAGCCGACGCCCATCGCGAACCCGCCCTGCGCCTGGCCAAGCACGACTTCAGGCGTCAGCGCGCGACCACATTCGAGGACGGTATATGCCCTGTCGATGCGCAAGGCGCCGGTGGCGCGCTCGATCTCGACACGGACCAGCGCGCCGCACAGCGATGTGTAGGAGGTCCCGATCCGGTTGAACACGGTGGGCGGGTATTTGACGTCGACGCGATCTAAGCGAACAAATTTTCCTGAGCTTTTTCGCACGGCCAGCGCATCAATTTCCGCCGTCCACTCTTGTCCGTCGATCGCAAAGGTCGCTTTCGACCACGCCCACCGAGAGAAGCTGTGCGCCATCGCCGCGGTCACGCCTTTGCGCGCATGGGCCCTTGCGGCGATCTCAGATAGCGGCAAGGATCTCAACTCCGGCATCATGAGCCGCCCCTGCTCCCAACGCGCCGCCTCCCATTTCGCGGCTCTCGGATCGGTTGGCGCGAGTCCCCACAGTTCGAGCGCGGCGGGCCACAACCCGAACCGGAAGATGACGCGGGCCGCTTCGGACGCCGAATGAGTCCCGACGTGCGCGCCAATCGAGGAACTGGTTGGCGAACTGATCGCCGGAACCCAGCGCGGATCGCGTTGCGCGGCGTCCTGCGTCGCCTGGTCCATCGTGTAAGGGTCGCCGGAGGTGATGAGCCCGAGTGCGGTGTAGCGGTCGACTTCCGCGACAGCGACTTCGTCGGCGACGGCGCCGAGATGGGCCGCGACCCGGTTCGCAAGCGCCGTCCCTATGCCGTTCCCCATCTCGACGTGATCGCAGTGGATGGAGATCCGACCCTCTGGGTCGATGTCCACCGACGACAATGAAGTGTCGGCTCCACTGCCGTAATCCTTGGTGACGCAAGCCACGCCCGTGCCGACAACGTTCCCTGCGCGCCGTCCACGCGCCTTCTCTTCGGCGCGGCGTCGCCAGATGGCATGCTGTTCCAGTCGGTCAAGGATTTCGGGCGTGCGAACCACGACGTCATAGGTGTTCCCCGCCATTGTCCGACCGCCGGTCTTCAGCGCGTTGCGTCGGCGGAATTCGATCGGATCGATCGCCAGCGTCGACGCCGCCTCGTCGATCAACACTTCCAGCGCCGTCATCGTCTGCAGCGTGCCATAGCCCCGCATCGACCCTGCCGTCACGCCGCGTGAATGCAGCGCGACTGTGGTGACGTCGACTTTTGGAACATCGTAGATGCCTATCGCGGCGTTCGCGGAAACCGCCGCCACGCTGGCCGAATAATTGGCGAGGCCGCCGCCATCCAGCTCATGGTCAGCGGCGAATGCGGAGATTTTGCCTGTTGCTCGATCAACGCCGATGCGCGTGTGGATCTTGAATGCATGCCGCTTAATTCCCCCCTGGAACTGCTGATAGCGATCTTGGGCGAGCCGCACGGGGCGACCGCGAAGGAACATCGCCGCCAGTGCGACGTAAAGCGGAAACGGCGTGTGGTCGCGCCCGCCAAATCCGCCGCCCATATAAGCGAAATGCGCGTTGATATGCGCCGGCTTGAAGTTGGCGCGGGCGTTGCCCAGAAGAGTTGCGACTGAGGTTGCGGCGTCGTACGGCGACTGCACGCCGAGCACGAGCTCCAGGTTTTTGCGGTCGGCGTCATACCAAGCAAGACCGCATTCCGGCTCGAGAAACATTGGATCAACGGATTGGGTCTCGAATTCGCGGTCGAGAACGAGAAGGCTTGGAGTGTTGGCGTCTAGTTCGGCGCGGATCTGTTCGCCGTAGTCCGCCGTTTTAACGTAGGCGGCCCCCGTCGGCACGGGGAGCCGCGCCCATAATGGTCGGCCCCCGTCTTGAAAAAACCCCGGACTGACCCACCCATCCTTGACCGGCGAACAAACGTCGGGCGCGTCAGGTGTTGCGCCGGCGATGCGCGTGAAACGGAACGCGCCGTAATCGCGCTCGACGACGGGGCCGGTTTCGGCGCCGAATTTCAGGAGCGCTTGATTGCGTAACGCGAGCCGCGCCTGATCGAAAGCGTCGAAGCTTTCATAAATCAACAGAGCCGCCGGCTGACCGAGATACAAGGGCGTCTTGCCCACCGGGCAGAACAGGTCGCCGGAATAGAATTTGGGAACGCGGGCGCCGATGCGCGCGAGATCCGTCGCGGTAACGACCACGGAAGGCTTCAGCGCGCCGCTCAAGCGCGCGAGATCGACGCCTTCATATATGTGCGTGGCGTTCGCGGTCCGGATGAGCATGGCGTGCGCGGTATGCGCCGGCCATCCCGGGAGATCCGCGGCGCGGAAATCGGACGCGTACAGCTTCGCCCCTGTGACTTTGGCGACTCCATCAATCCGACCCGCGCCCGTGGCGGCCGGATTCCAGCGCTGTCTTCCAGGCAGCGTCTCGCGTGCGGCGAATCCAGGTTCATTGGCTAGGGCGAGACGCGACAGGCTGAGCGCAATGCCGCTCGCGGTGACCAATTTGGCGAACTCGCGTCGAGAAGCTTTCACGCTCCGACCTCTTGGCTCCACCTCGGCGATCGCCAACGGCGATGCTTTCATTCGCACGGGCATAGACCGCCGGCAAGCTCGGCTCTCCGCGCCGTGGTCTTTACAGGCGCTGATCCGCCAGAGATCAACCAACCAAATTGACGATGCAGTCGCCGTAAGCGCTTTGCGCGATTAGCTTCTCACCAACCGCATCGCAACGCCATCGCGCTGAGCCGCCCGACAGGTCAGCCGTCGTTCACTGCGACGGCGTTATCGCAGCCGTCGATTACAGCGAAGGGATCGCCGCCGTGACGAAGTCGCCGCCAACGGGCGTCGCGCTCGCTACGCCGCGGCGCGCAGGTGCGCGACCCGCACCGGCACGGGCGGATGCGAGAAATAGAAGGTGGCGTAGAGCGGGTCGGGCGTCAGCGTTGCGAGGTTGTCGCGCGTCAGCCGCGTCAGGGCCGAGATCATCGGCTCCTTGCCGACGATCTCGCGGGCGAAGGCGTCGGCTTCGAACTCCGCCCGGCGCGACCGCCACGCGAGCAAGGGCGACAGGACATGCGAGATCGGCTGTCGCGCAAGCAGCAGCGCGACGAGCACCACGCCGGGGTCGTTCGGCAGGCCGAACCAGCCGGCGAAGACATCCGAGCCGAAGGCCCACCACAGCACCGCGAAACCGACGAAGGCGATCGCGGCCGCCAGCGCCAGCATCTGCCGCACATGGCCGAATTTAAAGTGGCCAAGTTCATGAGCAAGAATCGATTCGATCTCGTCGGGCGAATGTTTCTCGAGCAGCGTGTCGAAAAAGACGATGCGCTTGGCTTTGCCGAAGCCGCTGAAATAAGCGTTGCCATGCGTGGAGCGCGTTGAGGCGTCCATCACAAAGAGGCCTTTCGACTCAAAGCCGCATCTGGCGAGCAGCGCCTCCATACGCCGCTTCATGGCGCCGTCTTCAAGCGGCGAAAATTTATTGAAGAGCGGCGCGATGACCGTCGGATATAGCACCGTCATCGCAATCGCGATGGCGATGAAGGCGACATAGGCGATCAGCCACCATGTGTCGGGGGCGGCGCCCAGAAGCCAGAACATGCCGAAGAGCAAGGGCGTCGAAATGGCGAGTTCCAGCGCGCCGGACTTTGCTTGGTCGACGAGAAATTTTTGCGGCGTCAGCCGATTGAACCCGAACCTTTCTTCGAGCCAGAAGGCGCGCGCTGCGGCGAAGGGCATGTCGATCAAACTGCCGATCACGCCGAAGACGAGAACGAAAAGAACGCTGCGAACATGGCCAGGTTCGACGAAGGCGGCGATCGCCGCATAAAGCGGCGCGAGCCCCAGCGCCAGCCACGCGATAGAAATCGCGGCGTCGAAAATCGTTTCCGCGACAGAAAATTCTGTTTTTGCGATCGTATATTCGGCGGCGCGGCGATGATCGTCGAGCGTGACTTCATGCGCGAAATCCGCCGGCACCTGATCGCGATGGGCGTTTACCGTCGCCGTCTGCCGCATGCGCAGATACACGCCAAGGCCGGCCGAGGCGGCGATCGCCAGACAAATCACGACGCCCATTGCGCTCATTCTTCTCTCCCGCCAACTTTCATGCGGCAATATAGGAAAGGGCGGCCTGCTTTGCGAGAGCGCCGCCTTATGTCGCCGCCGAGCTGGGCCGCTGTGCGCGCGCGCCGTCGATAACGCGCATCTCACGTTTCATGCAGACGAGGTCTTCTCCTGACCGTCGCATGGACGAAAGCCTGGACACAGTCGCCAATCCGTCTGCGGCACGACGATTTGAACGGGTCGATCCGCCATAAAGAACGCTGGTCGAGTCTGCTCGAGGTCTATAATTGGGCGATGAGCCTGCGACTCTTCTTAAGGCTGAGAACCGCCATCCGGCGGAGGCGCGAAACGGAGTTTGCCATTGAGACTGTCGTTCGCCATCGCGACCATCGCCGCTCTTCAAGGAGCGGCCGGCGTATCTCTCGCCGCCGCCGCGGCCCATGCCGACGCGAGTCCTTTTCTTGCGACCGCAAGCCAGTTTCTCATGATCCACGCCGCCGCCGGCGTCGGCCTCGCGGCGCTTATAGGCACGACGCCGAAACCGACGGCGAATTGGCTCGCCGCTATCGCGCTGGCGCTCCAGGCGGGGGTCACGCTGTTCGCGGGCGACCTTGCCGCCCGGGTCTTTTTATGGGGGAGACTGTTTCCTCTCGCCGCGCCGATCGGCGGCGGGCTGACGATCCTGAGCTGGTGCGCTCTCGCCGTCTGGGCGGCGTTCGCCATGTTTGCAGCAAATTCGCTGCAAAAGCCGCCCGAAAGCTAGACAACTGCGGCATTCCGCCCCACCATTTATTCATGTCGGTTTCCAGCTCCGGCCTTTCGTCCTCGGCCGCTCCAAGCGAAGACCCCCAGCGCACGAGCGATCCTTTGCTCGGGCGACGGCTGTTGATTGTCGAAGACGATCCCTATATCGCGCTGGCGCTGGAAGAGACCCTCGCGGAATTCGGCTTAGTTATCGCGGGGATGGCGCGCAGCGTCGACGAAGCGGTGCGGCTCTCCCGCGAGGATGGAGTCGATCTGGCCTTGCTCGACGTCAATATCGGCCACGAGAAGATCGATCCGGTCGCCGACGCGCTCGCCGCCCGCGGCTGCCCCTTCATTTTCACGACGGGGTGCGGGCGCGCAGGACTTCCCGAGGCGCATCTTGAGCACGCCATGGTCGAAAAACCGTTCTACGTCGAGGAAATCCTGACCGCGCTCCGCAGCGAACTGTCGCGCGCCGAAGAGCGCTAGGCCCAGCCTTTTCGTCACTATCTTTCGCCACTATATCGCCGCCCTTGACCGCGACAAGCGACGTCTCAAGACTCGCTTCAGGAGCACGCGGCTGCTGCCCTCCGCCATAACCGACAAGCCCTCCGCATCGCTGAGAGCGCGCCGCCCGTCAGGCGCTGCGCTTCGGCTGTTGGCGACGGCCTTGGCGGCGGGGGCGGCTATGGCGGCGATCGCCGCCGTTGTTGCGCCGTGGCTGTTCTCGCCCGGCGCTCTCATGGAGGCCGTCACCGATCAGCTCCAAGGCTCTTCGGGGCTTTATGTCGCCGCGCGCGGCCGAACGAGCTTCTCGCTCTTTCCGCGTCCAAGCATCGCGGTCGAAGGCGTCGCTTTCGCCGACCGCAATGGCGCGCTGCTCATCGAGTCGAGCGAGCTGCGCGGCGACGTCGACGTTCTGCCGCTGATCGCGGGGCGCCTCAGAGTCGCGTCGGTGAAGCTCGTACGGCCGCGCGCCCACATCGATCTTGACAGAAAGCCGGCCGGCGCGCCCGGCGCCGCCGCCCGAGCGGCCGCCGCAAAGCCGGCGACGCTCGAAGCCGCGGCGGCCGATAACGTGCGGTTTGGCGTGGTGTCGATCGTCGACGGCGACGCACGGATCACCTACCGCGGCCGCGTCTATGCGCTGGAGCGAATCAACGCGAATTTTGAATGGCGCCGCATCGGCGAAGCGGCCGCCCTGACCGGCGCGTTCGATTTCAACGGCGAACGGCTCGAGGCGATCTTATGGGTCGCGCGTCCGGGAGCGTTGTTGCGCGGAGAACCCTCCGTTGTGACGACCCGGCTTGACGGCAAGAGCCTTCGGGCTGAAGCGCAAGGCGTGGGACAACTCGGAGCCAACGCCCGCTTTGAGGGGCGCGCAGCAGCCAGTGCGCCATCGGCGCAACAGGCGCTGCAGCTCTTCGGCGTCGCCGCGCCCCTGCCCGGCGCCTTCGCCGACGCGCAATTCTCCGCGCAAGCGACGCTCGCGCCCGGAGAGGCGCACTTCAAGGGGGCGCGTCTCTTTGTCGACGGAAACGAGTTTCGCGGCGATATCGACCTGCAGAAAGACGATGGCCGCCCGACGCTGACGGCGGCGCTCCAAAGCGAATTCCTCTCCTTGCGGCCGTTTCTCGCCGACGCGCCGCCGCTCGTCGCCGCGAACGGACAGTGGAGCGATCAGCCGTTCAATCTCCCGGACCTCTCCGGCGCGGACGTTGATCTGCACCTCGCCGTCGGCCACGCCAGGCTTGGCCGGCTCAAGGTCGAAGACGCCGCAATCGAAGTCAGTTTGCGCGACGGCGCCGCGGAGTTCGCGATAACGCAGGCGCACGCCTATCGCGGCGGACTCAAGTTTCGGGCCTCGATCGCGCCTTCGCCCGATGGGCTGGCGCTGCGGGTCGATGCGCAAACAACGGCGGTCGAAGCAGGCCCGCTGCTCTGGGACGCTTATGGAAAACCTGTTCTGGCGGGAGCGCTTAACGCGACTCTCGCAGTCGACGGCATGGGCGATCGGATGGCCACGCTGATGCAGAGCCTGAACGGGCGCGCCAGCGTCGCTCTCGTCGACGGAGAGATATCCGGCGTCGATCTCGAGAAAGCGCTGCGCCGATTGGAGACGCGGCCGCTATCGAGCGCCGTCGACATCCGCTCGGGCCGCTCAGCGCTCGTCGCCGCGAGCGCCACCGTAAAAATAGAAAACGGCGTCGCCGACATCGCCAAAGGCGTCGCGCGAGGACCTGGCTTTACGCTTGCCTTCGGCGGCTCGGCGCGCCTTCCGGAGCGCAGTCTCGCGGTCAGAGCCGTGGCGCGCGAAGCCGACAGCGCCGGTCTGACCGCCGAGTCGGCGCCAAGCATCGCCCTCGACCTCGCCGGCCGCTGGGACGAACTTGCGTTGGGGCTGGACGCGCAAGCCTTCATCCGCCGCTCCGACGCGGCCGCTCCGCTGCTGCCGCGACTGGATCCGCCGCCGCAGGACGGACCGGCGGCGCAATGACGCGAGAAGGTTAAACGTCCTCCAACTGCGTTTCGTGCAGCAGCCTTGTCAGTTCGTCAGGGATATCGAGATATCGAAAGCGGCGAAGCTCGAAACCAACCTCGACGACGCCCCAGGGAGGCGCATAGGTTCGCCAGGGCGACACTTCCCCAAGAATGACGACGTGACCGCCGTCGATGCCGCGGGCGATCCGCGCGACCGTATAAATGGCGCCACGGGCCAAGCCCTCGCAACGACCATAGGGGCCCGCGGTCGCGTCTACGCAAACCACCTCGGCGCCAGGAGGCGTTTCAGGACTGATCATTTAACGACCTCGTTCTGCGGCGCGATGAACGCGCGCTCCTAATTCAATTATGGAGCGCGCGTCGGCGGACGAAAGAGCCGACGCGCCGCATAGCGGTCACCAGACTTTCAAAAAGCCGAAAATGCCTCTCTTCAGCTTCTTGCGGTCAAGCGCGCTGAGTTCGTCATAGACGCGGCGCGCCGAGGCCCGCAGTTCCAGGAGCCTGTCATCCGAGACGTCGAAATCAAGAACGGCGGATTTCAACTCGCGGCGCGCCTGGTCCAGCCGCGCCTGCGCATCCGCAATCAACGCATTCAGCATCATTACCCTCTTCGATGGTGACGTCGCCCCGAACTATAGCGCAACTGCGGAGAAAACGAATCCGAATGCGGCGCCTGTGGGCCGCGCGGTCCGCTTCTTCTGCGCTATCGTTAAGCGCGCGCCTTCAAATTGACGGCGCCCATTTCTCGCGTGAAAAAGGCGAGGCCTCGGAGGGAATCGAACCCCCGTACAAGGATTTGCAGTCCTCTGCGTAGCCACTCCGCCACGAGGCCTTAGCACGGCGTGCGCCGCGTGGGCTCGCTCATACAGGAGGGCGTCATGGCGAGCAAGCGCTCCGCACGGAACCAAATGGAGCGGTCGGGCTTTCTACCCGATGACCGACTATCCGATCGTTCTTTTGCTCGCATTGCTGCCGACGCTCGGCAATTTCGTCGGCGGCGTCGTGGCTGAACTCGTCGAAACCTCTCCGCGCATGCTGAGCCGCGCGCTGCATGTCGCGGCAGGCGTCGTGAGCGCGGTCGTCGCCGTCGAGCTGATGCCGACCGCCCTCTCCGGCGGCGCTTCGATCTGGGCGATTGTGCTGGCGCTGCTGGCCGGAGGCGGCTTCTACATGCTTCTGGTAATGTCGGTCGACAGACTGGTCGGCGGCGACAGGGCCGACGCGTCGATGGTCTATGCCGCGGTCGGCGTCGATCTCTTCGCCGACGGACTCATGATCGGCGTCGGCTCGGTCGTGTCCTTTAGCCTAGCTTTAATCCTGGCTGTGGGTCAGTCGCTCGCCGACTTCCCCGAGGGCTTCGCCGCCATCGCCAATTTGAGAAGCAACGGCGTGAGGCGGTTCTGGCGTCTGACGCTCGCCGGATCCTTCATCGTCTTCTGTCTTCTCGGCGCGACGATCGGCTACTGGCTCCTGCGCGGCCAAAGCGAGGCGCTGAAACTGTCGGCCCTGGCCTTTACCGCCGGAATTCTGCAAATCGCGGCGGTCGAGGACCTGATGAAAGAGGCTCACGAGGCTGCCGAGGACACGCGCTGGTCTTCGATTTTTTTCATCGGAGGCTTTGCGCTTTTTACGGCGCTCACCGGTTATTTCGACCATTGAGCGGCGCGGCGCCGGCTTCCCCCTCGGGGTGGCCAATTTGACAGCGGGCGCCCATTTTGACCATCTTCCGCCGCTCGCCAAGCCGGCGCGCCTCCTGGAATTATCGCGAAATGAATGTCGTAATCGTCGAATCAGCGGCCAAAGCGCAGACGATCAACAAATATTTAGGCAAGAATTTCAATGTGTTGGCCTGCTACGGCCATGTTCGCGATCTTCCCGCCAAGGACGGATCGGTCGACCCCGACCAGGATTTTCTCATGGTCTGGGAAATGGACGCCAAGGGCGCAAAGCGCGTCGCCGCCATCGCCGAGGCGGTGAAGGGCGCCGACAAAGTCATCCTGGCGACCGACCCCGACCGTGAGGGAGAGGCCATCTCCTGGCACTTGCTCGACATTTTGAACAAGAAGCGCGTGCTCAAGGACAAGAAGATCGAGCGCGTCGTCTTCAATGCGGTCACCAAGGCCGCGATCCAAGAGGCGATGGCGCATCCGCGCGAGATCGATCAGGCGCTGGTCGACGCCTATCTCGCGCGCCGCGCGCTCGACTATCTCGTCGGCTTCACCCTGTCGCCGGTGCTGTGGCGCAAGCTCCCCGGCGCCCGTTCGGCCGGCCGCGTGCAGTCCGTCGCGCTTCGCCTCGTCTGCGACCGCGAGCTCGAAATCGAGAAATTCGTCGCGCGCGAATATTGGTCGCTCGTCGCCCATCTGAAGACCCAGGCGGGCGAACCCTTCACGGCGCGCCTCGTCGGCGCCGACGGCAAGAAGATTTCGCGGCTCGACATCGGCGCGGGCCAGGAGGCCGAGGACTTCAAGAAGGCGCTGGAGACCGCCGCCTTTGTCGTGCGCTCGGTCGAGGCAAAACCCGTCAAGCGCCACCCTTACGCGCCCTTCACGACCTCCACCTTGCAGCAGGAGGCCTCGCGAAAGCTCGGGCTCGCGCCGGCGATCACCATGCGCATCGCCCAGCGGCTCTATGAAGGCGTCGACATCGGCGGCGAGACGGCCGGTCTCATTACTTATATGCGAACCGACGGCGTCGACATGGCGCCCGAAGCGGTCGCCAGCGTGCGCGGCGTGATTGGAAAGACATACGGCGACCGTTTCGTTCCCAAGGTTCCTCGCAAATATACGACGAAGGCCAAGAACGCGCAGGAAGCCCATGAGGCGATCCGCCCGACCGACCCCACGCGTCTGCCCAAGGAAGTGGCCAAATATCTCGAACCCGAACAGGCCAAGCTCTATGAGCTGATTTGGACGCGCACCATCGCCAGCCAAATGGAGTCGGCCGAGATGGAGCGAACCACCGTCGACATCGACGCGAAAGCCGGAGACCGCGCGTTGGAGCTGCGCGCGACGGGTCAGGTCATTCGCTTTCCAGGCTTCCTTGAGCTCTATCAGGAAGGCCGCGACGACGGCGAGGACGAGGACGGCGGTCGCCTGCCGGCGATGGCGCAGGGCGAGCCGTGCACGCGCGAAAAAATCGACGCAACCCAGCATTTCACCGAGCCGCCGCCGCGCTTCACGGAAGCGACGCTCGTCAAGCGCATGGAGGAGCTCGGCATCGGGCGCCCCTCGACCTACGCCTCGACGCTCGCCGTGCTGCGCGACCGCGACTATGTGCGGATCGACAAGAAGCGCCTCGTGCCCGAGGACAAGGGACGCCTCGTCGTCGCCTTCCTCGAAAGCTTCTTCTCGCGCTATGTCGAATTCGACTTCACCGCCGACCTCGAAGAAAAGCTCGATCTCGTCTCCAATAATGAGATCGACTGGAAACAGGTGCTGCGCGACTTCTGGAAAGATTTCTCGGCGGCCGTCGACGGCACCAAGGATTTGCGCGTCAGCGAGGTGCTCGACAGCCTCAACGAGCTGCTGGGTCCCCACGTCTTCCCGCCGAAGGAGGATGGAAGCGATCCTCGGCTCTGTCCCGCCTGCAACAGCGGTCAGCTCTCGCTGAAAGTCGGCAAATTCGGCGCCTTCGTCGGCTGCTCCAACTATCCCGAGTGCCGCTACACGCGAACCCTGTCGCCGCCGACGGGCGACGCCGCCGACGCGGCGAGGCCGGGCGTGAAGGTCCTGGGCGTCAATCCTGAAACCGGCGCGGAAGTCACGCTGCGGGATGGCCGCTTCGGCGCCTATGTGCAGGAAGGCGAGCAGGAAGAAGGCGGCGAAAAGCCCAAACGCGCGTCGCTCCCCAAGAGCATCAGGCCTGACGATCTGACGCTGATGCAAGCCATCGCCCTGCTCGCGCTGCCGCGCGAAGTCGCGAAACATCCGACGAGCGGCGATCCGATCGTCGCCGGCATCGGGCGCTTCGGGCCCTATGTCCAGCACGGCAAGACCTACGCCAATATCGGCCGCGACGACGACGTGCTGAGCATTGGCGCAAACCGCGCCATCGATCTCATCGTGCAAAAGGAATCGGGCGGCGGGGGCTCCCGCTTCTCGCGCGGGTCCTCGGAGCCGGCGCGCGTGCTGGGCGATCACCCTCAAGGCGGATCGGTGACCGTCAAGGCCGGCCGTTTCGGTCCTTATGTGAACTGGGGCAAGATCAATGCGACGATCCCGAAGGGCAACGAC
The DNA here is from genome assembly GCF_051062815.1 of Methylocystis sp. Classification (GTDB taxonomy): domain Bacteria; phylum Pseudomonadota; class Alphaproteobacteria; order Rhizobiales; family Beijerinckiaceae; genus Methylocystis. The sequence goes on from NZ_JBPFDU010000059.1 coordinate 23,757, forward strand.
CCCGCGGCGCTGACGCTCGAACAGGCGATCGAGCTTCTCGCCGAGAAGGCCGCCGGCGGCGGCGGCGCGACGGGCGGGGGACGCGCGCTCGGCGAGCATCCCGAGGGCGGCAAGGTCACGGTTCGCCCCGGCCGCTTCGGCGCTTACGTCAATTGGGGCAAGATCAACGCGACGCTGGCCAAGGGCGCTTCAGCCGAGGACGTGACTCTCGAAGAGGCCCTGCGACTGATCGAAGCCAAAGGCGGCGCGCCGAAGAAATCGGCGAAAAAAGCGCCTGCCAAGAAAGCGCCCAGTAAGAAAGCGCCGACCAATGCAAAAAAGAAAATCGAAGACAGCGATGAGACGCCTTTTGACGAATCCCAGCCCGTAAAGGTCGCCGGAACGGTCGCAAAGAAACCTGCGGCGAAGAAGGCGCCCGCAAAAAAAACCGCGACGAAAAAAGCCGCGGCGAAGTAGAGGAAAGCCTTCTCGAATTTCGCCGATCTTGAAGGAGCGTTTCAACTTTGCCGCCAGCGTCCTATATGTGTGATGCCGAGTCCGGTTGAAGTGCACGCCCGCCGCGTCGAACGGCGATTTTCTTGCCTCTTTTGAGCGAGCCCTTGGCGAAAGAAGACAAAGCAAAACACTCGGCGAAACACGCGGCGAAACACGCGCCCTCTCGCGAAGACATTCTCGCCTTCATCTCCCGCGAAACCGAGGCGGGCGGCCCGCGCAAGATCGGCGTGCGCGAAATCGCCCGCGCCTTCGGCGCCGCCGGCGACGACCGGATCGCCATCAAGCGCCTGCTCGCCGAGATGGCGGATGAAGGCCTCCTGGAAAAGCGCGGCAAGCGCGTGAACCGCAAGGGGACGCTGCCGCCGGTTGCGCTCGTCGACATCATCGCGCGCGACCGCGACGGCGAGATGATCGCCGCGCCCGTCGAATGGGACGAGGACGAGCTGGGGCCGGCGCCGCGCATCCGCATCCACGCGCCGCGTCGCGCCCGGCCGGGCGAGCCCCTGCCCGGCGTCGGCGATCGCGCGCTCGTTCGCGCCGAGCCCGACCGCGACGCCGGACCGGACGAGCCGCCCTATGTCGGACGCGTCGTCAAACTCCTGTCGCGCCAGCGCCAACGCGTGCTCGGCGTGCTGCATATCGAAGCGAATGGCGCCGGCCGCATCGAGCCGATCGACAAGAAGCAGGCCGGACGCGAACTCGCCGTCGCGGCGGCCGACATCGGCGCAGGCAAGCACGGCGACCTCGTCTCGATTGATCTCATCGGCAAGACGCGTTTTGGCGCGCCGCGCGCCCGCGTGCGCGAAACGCTCGGCTCGGTGACGGGCGAAAAGGCGGTGAGCCTCATCGCGCTGCGCGCGCATGACATTCCGGATGTGTTTCGCGCCGAGGCGACGGCGGAGGCCGAACGCGCGCAGCACGCCTCTCTGCACGGCCGCGAAGACTGGCGCGATCTGCCGCTCGTCACCATCGATCCGCCGGACGCCAAGGACCACGACGACGCGGTGCACGCCGCGCCCGACAGTGCGCCGGACAATGACGGCGGCTTCGTCCTTACGGTCGCGATCGCCGACGTCGCGCATTATGTGACGCCGCGCTCGGCGCTCGACCGCGACGCCTTGGAGCGCGGCAATTCGGTCTATTTCCCCGACCGCGTCGTGCCGATGCTGCCCGAGCGCATCTCCAACGACCTCTGCTCATTGCGGCCCAATGAAGATCGGCCGGCGCTCGCCGTGCGCATGCGCGTCACCAGCAAGGGCAGGAAGATCGATCATAGTTTTCATCGCGTGATGATGCGCTCGCACGCCAAGCTCGCCTATGCGCAGGCGCAGGACGCGATCGAGGGCCGCACGGATGAAACCACCAAGCCGCTGCTCGCCCCGGTGCTGCGGACGCTTTACGCCGCGCATGAAGCGCTGCAGCACGCCCGCAATCTGCGCGCGCCGCTCGATCTCGACCTGCCCGAGCGCAAGATCCTTTTGAAGAAAGACGGCTCTTTCGATCGCGTCATCATTCCGCCGCGGCTCGAAGCGCATCGGCTGATCGAAGAATTCATGATTCTGGCCAATGTCGCGGCGGCCGAAACCTTGGAGCAGCATCGCCAGCAGCTGATCTATCGCGCCCATGACGAACCTTCGCGCGAAAAGGTCTCGGCCCTCTCGGAGTTCCTGGCGACGATCGGCGTCAAGCTCGCCAAGGGCCAAGCGCTGCGCCCCGCGCATTTCAATGTGATCCTTGATCGCGTGAAGGGCTTGGAGCACGAGAACATCGTCAACGAGATCATTCTGCGCACGCAGGCGCAGGCCGAATACACGCATGAAAATTACGGGCACTTCGGCCTCAATCTGCGCCGCTACGCGCATTTCACCTCGCCCATTCGCCGCTACGCTGATCTGATCGTGCATCGCGCGCTCATTCGCGCGTTGAAGCTCGGCGAAGGCGCTTTGCCGGAGATGCCGGTTGGCGAACTTGCGGAGATCGCCGCCCGCATCTCGGCCGCCGAGCGGCGCGCGATGGCGGCGGAGCGCGAGACCGTCGATCGGCTCATCGCGCATCATCTCGCCGACCAGATCGGCGCGCGCTTTTCAGCGCGCATTTCCGGCGTGACGCGATCGGGGCTCTTCGTGCGCCTCGCCGAGACAGGCGCCGATGGATTCGTGCCGGCGGCGACGCTGGGCCGTGAATATTACGCCTATGACGAGGCCGCGCATGCGCTCACCTCGCGCTCCGGCGTCAGCTACCGGCTGGCGGATATTATAGAAGTGAAGCTGATCGAGGCGGCGCCGATCGCCGGCGCTTTGCGATTCGAAGTCGTGAGCGGCGGCGAACGCCGCGCGCCGTCGCCGCGGGCGAAAAAGGAACGTGAGCGAAAGCCCGCGCGCCGCAAACGATAGTCTGACGGTCGAGGCTTACGTTTGGGCGGTCACAACACTCTCGATTTCTCGCCAAGAGGCCCGGCGCGCTTCAGGCGCCCTTCGCGCAGATGAAGACCTGTCGGCGCCGGCCCCAGCACTCGCCTGTCCGATAGACTTTGCCGAGGCTGCGGCCGCCGAGGCTCGCCGTCCACGTCCGTCCATGATCTTGCGTCAGAACAACGGCGTCGTCCCCGGCGTTGAGCGTCAGCGTCGAGCGCCCGGGCTGGCGCAGCAGGCAGCTGCGCTCGAAGAGAACCCGTCCATCGACCTTGACGAAACACTTTGCGCGGCGGCCCTCGTTCGCGGGCGCGTCCTCGCGCTGGCTTTCGCGCGCCGCAGTAGTCCGCGCCGCTGGCGCCTCGTCGTCCGGCTCCGCCGTCGCGGCCGTATCAATTGGCGGCGCGTCGTCGAAGGCGGTTTTCGGCAGCGCCGCTCCGAGCGGCGGAACCGTCGCCGCGCCGAGCGCTGGCGCGGCGGCGGGAACGTCGGTTTTTTGGGGCGGCGGCAGCGGCTCGGGCAAGGGCTCCGCCGCGGCCTGAGCCTCCAGAAGCCGCTCTTTCAGCTCCTTGGACTCGGGCGTCGACGGCGTGGGTGGCGCAATTGAGTCCGGCGGGGCGCTAACCGTAAGCGCCGAGGATGGCGCGACGTCGGCGGCTTGCGCGGCCTCGGTCACGGGCGCCGGCGGCGGCGGCTCGATCCGCACAGGCGTCGTCGGCGTTTCGACCTGACGCAGCGTCGCGCCGTCAGCGCGCGGCGCGCCTCTCGAGGCGAAAGTCGCGACGACGCCGACGCCTCCCAGCAGGACGGCCCCGGCGACGACATAAAACCAGATCGGCGCTCTGAATGACGCGGCGCCCTGGACCGCGCGCCACTCGCCAGCGACGTCGCTCGAAACATCCTTGATCCAGCCCATCGCGCGCGTGTTGCGGAAGGGCTTCTCCAAGCTTTCGAGCTCTCTCAAGAGGCGCCGCTTCTCTTGGAGTATCCGCCGTTCAAAATTCTCCAACTCCGCGACTTTGCGCCGCTTTTCGAGTGTTACGCTCATACTACTCACTCCAAGCGCGTTCGCGTGAAGGCGAAGGAAGCACTTCTTCACGTCGATACATGCAGGCGCTGCGTTCGACGGCGCGCGCGAGCGCCAGCTACTTACGAGATATTTCTCCCCGCCCGAGAATTGCCGCGCAATTCGCCAGAGTCGTTCCAGCCACACGCCGCTTCTCTTGTGGATTAACCAACAAAATTATGGCTGTTCTTTGCCGTATCCTCTTGACGAGGCGCGAATCGCGCTGGACTCAGACTGGCCGGGCGCGCCTTCTTGACATCGTTCGCGCCGCACGTATGTTGCCGCCCAATTCGCTCCCGGCGCGCTCAGCGACCGGGACGATTTCATTTCTCTGATAGACTGGGATGAACGATGGCCAAGTCCGCCATGATCAAGATCAAGCTCCTGTCCACGGCGGATACGGGCTATTTCTACGTGACCAAGAAGAACGCGCGCACCAAGACGGAAAAGCTCGTCTTCAAGAAATACGATCCCGTCGTGCGCAAGCACGTGGAATTCAAGGAAACCAAGATCAAGTAAGCGCGCGCAGAAAAAGCGCGCGCCCTGTCGAGGCGTTCGTCACAATCGCTGGTCTAGCCAGAAGGAGCGCCGCCGCAGTGACGCTCCGATATTTTTTGGCTGGAGAAGAAACCGCCTTGGGGAAGGCGGCCGACTGACGATGGCTTCAAGGAGGCCACTCCAACCACCGCCAGTCGGCCAACCCCACGGACCCAGGAGATGCGGCGGACCTGAGCACTCCGCAGGGTATTCAAAGTTGTGCCGAATACGCATCAAACGCTTACGCACGCCATGGGTCTTCTTACAGGCCCTTCGACGCCGCCAGACGCGCAACTCATTTGGCGCAGTCACGTTACTCCGGCTGCACAAAAATGCAACTATCTGATATGAAATTTCACAGATGGGGAGTTGCGAGGGCGTTTCGACGACCAGCGTAACCAATAACATCGCGCCCTGATGAACGTGGCGCTGGAGGAGTAGATGGCATCTGGATTCCGCTTTGTTCTTGGGCTTGTGGCCGGCGTCTCGGTCGCCCTAACGCTTTCCGCTTGCGGCGAACATATGCCCGGCGACGCCACGGGCGCGAAGGTCTTGCGCAATCTTCTGGAGAAGAACGGCGTCGACGCCAAGCTCGTCTCCTTCAAGAAGGTGCAGGGTCGCGAAGTGAAGCGCGAGAACGTCGACGCTTACGAATTGATGTATGAGGCTGAAATTCTGTTTCCCGAGGGTTTCGAAGCCAAATGCGCGGATGAGCGCGAGCGCGGAACCTGCGCCTTTCTCGGCCTCGACGACAACCGGACATTCGCCAAGGCCGAAGTGCACACGAGCGAAGGCACGCTGCATTTCGTGAAGAGCGAAAAAGGCTGGATGGCCGAGGATAGCAACGCCTATTAGCGCCGTGCAGGCGCTCGCGCCGATCGTCATTATTCCGGCGCGTCTACGCTCGACGCGTCTGCCCGGCAAGGCGCTCGCCGAAATCGACGGTCGGCCCATGATCGTCCATGTCTGGGAGCGCGCATGCGCCGCAGCGCTCGGACCTGTCGTGGTCGCGACCGACTCTCCCGAGATCGCGCGCGCCATCGAATCGGTCGGCGGACACGCGGCGCTCACGCGCGGCTCTCACGCCTGTGGCAGCGATCGCATCGGCGAAGCCTTGCGGGCGCTCGACCCGAAAGGCCGCCATGGCGCCGCCGTCAATCTGCAGGGAGACCAGCCCTTGCTTCCGGACGGGGCGCTCGAAGCGGCGCTCGCGCTTCTCGACGATCCAGCCGTCGACATCGGCACTCTCGCCTGCCCGGCGCGCGCCGAAGACGCCAGCGATCCCAACGCCGTCAAGCTCGTGGGAGCCTCGCTCGCGCCTGGACGGGTTCGCGCGCTTTACTTTACGCGCGCCCCGGCGCCTTATGGCGAGGGGCCGCGATTGAAGCACATCGGCGTGTACGCCTTTCGCCGCGCCGCGCTGGAACGATTCGTCGCGCTTGCGCCCTCTCCGCTCGAATTGCGTGAGCGCCTCGAGCAGTTGCGCGCGATCGAGGCCGGCATGCGCATCGACGCCGCTGTGCTGGACAAAGGCGCCCCATCGGTGGATACGGAACGCGATTTGACCGCGCTGCGCGCGGCGGCGCGCGAACAGGACCCAAAGTGACGCAATATATCGCCTATCAGGGAGAGCCCGGCGCGAATTCCGACCTCGTCTGCCGTCAGGCCTATCCGCATCTGACGCCGCTCCCTTGCGCAAGCTTCGAGGACGCCTTCGCATCGGTGACCGAGGGGCGCGCCGCGCTCGGCATGATCCCAATCGAGAATTCGATCGCCGGACGCGTCGCGGATATTCATCATTTCCTGCCGCATTCGGGTTTGCATATCGTCGGCGAACACTTCCTGCCGATCCATTTTCACCTGATGGCGCCCAGGGGCGCGACGCGGCAGGGGCTCAGAAGCGTCTACAGCCATGTCCACGCGCTGGGTCAGTGCCGCCGCGCCATCCGCCAACTCGGCCTCGCGGCGCACACCGCCGGAGACACTGCCGGCGCCGCGCGCGAAGTCGCCGAATGGGGCGATCCGACGAAGGCCGCGATCGCGCCGCGACTCGCCGCCGACATCTACGATCTCGACGTGCTGGCGGAGAACATCGAGGACGAGGCGCATAACACGACGCGTTTCATCGTGCTGTCGAAGACCAGGCATTGGGCGGCGCCGAGCGCGGGGTCGACCATCACCACCTTCATCTTTCGCGTGCGCAACGTGCCGGCCGCGCTCTACAAGGCGCTTGGCGGCTTCGCCACGAATGGCGTCAATATGACCAAGCTCGAAAGCTACATGGTTGACGGCGAATTCGCCGCGACGCGCTTTCTCGCCGACGCCGACGGACATCCCGAGCAGCCGGCGATGGCGCGCGCGCTCGAAGAACTGCAGTTCTTCTCCAAGGAAGTGGAGATTCTCGGCGTTTATCCGGCGAGCGATTTTCGCCTCACCAATATCCGCGCCTTCGCCTTTGGGGATTGACAGGCCTCAAGCGCAATTGCTTTCCTTGCCGGCCTTCTTCAGCGGGAACGGGACTGTCGCCGCCAGGCGACGCTTCGTTCGCGCCATGAGCGACGTCCCTCGAGACGCAAGCGCCCGTCAGAACGGCCAAAACGATTTTAAGGAGCAAGCGCTCGAAGGGAACAGCCCATGGCCGTCGCCTATGACTCCAATAATATTTTCGGCAAGATTCTGCGCGGAGAAATCCCCGCGCATAAGGTCTATGAAGACGACGTCTCGCTCGCGTTTATGGACATCATGCCCCGCGCCGAGGGCCATGTTCTGGTCATTCCAAAGGAGGGCGCGCGCGGACTCCTCGACGTCTCGCCGGAAACGCTCGGCCAATTGATGAAGCGCGTGCAGCACGTCGCGAAGGCGATCGAAAAGGCGTTTGCCGCGGACGGGCTGACGCTGCATCAATTCAACGAAAGCGCCGGCGGACAGGTGATTTATCACCTGCACTTCCACCTGCTGCCGCGTTGGGACGGCGTCGCCTTGCGCCCTCCGGGGACCATGGCGGACGACGCTAAGCTCGCTGAACAGGCGGAGAAAATTCGCGGCGCAATGGCGCCGTTCGAAGGATGAGTCCGCTGCGGGGCCGGCTTGCCTGATCGGGCAAGCCTTTGACCAGGCAAGCCTTGCCGAAAAAAACTATTCTTCGCCGACCTTCGCCGGCCTCAGCGCCACCGGGCGCAACAGGAAGGACGGCACGTGGTCGCCCAGTCCAATGACGGGCGGCCCATCGTCTTCATGATGGCGCGGGCGGCGCTCACGGCGCTCTGCGGCCGGCGGCCCGGCCGGCGCCCGATAGGCCGGAGGCCGCACGCCTTCTCCGTCAGCCTTGACGCGGCCGCCGCGGGACCGGCCGATGCTGACGGGCGCCTCGCGATCGGCGGCGGCTGACGGCGGCGGCCGGCGGCTTACAGGCGTTTCGCGTTCAGCGGCTGCTGGCCGGCGGTTGACCGGGGCCTCGCGTTCAGCGGCGGCGGCTGTCGGCCGGCGGCTGATGGGCGCTTCGCGCTCGGCCGCGGCTGGTCGGCGGCCGCGCTCCCGGCGCGGCCCGCGTTCGGCGCGCTCGCCGCGGCGCTCTTGCGGGCGGCTCGTCTCCATCGGCGGCGGCAAGGCGTCGAAGCCCGGCCCTTCCCAGTCGATCGCCTTGCCGATGAGGCTCTGAATCTGGTCGATATATTTCATGTCGTCTTCGGTGACGAGCGTGATCGCCACGCCCGACCGGCCGGCGCGGCCGGTGCGGCCGATCCGGTGCACGTAATCTTCGCTGTGCGTCGGGACGTCGAAGTTGAGCACATGGCTCACGTCCGGAATGTCGAGGCCGCGCGCCGCCACATCCGAACACACGATCAGCGACACATCGCCAGTCTTGAACGCGTCGAGCGAGGCCATCCGCGCGAGCTGATCCATGTCGCCGTGCAGGGCGCCGGCGGAAAAGCCGTGCTTGACGAGCGAGCGATGAAGGGTCGCCACGTCGCGCTTGCGGTTGCAGAAGATGATCGCGTTCTTGAAGTTTTCGGCGTCGCGAATGAGCGTGCGCAACGTCTCGCGCTTATCGGCGTGGCCCCGCGAAGCGACGAGAACCTGCCTGATCGTGGTCGCCGTCGTCGCGGCGCGCGAGACTTCGCAACGGATCGGATTATGCAGAAAGGCTTCCGTCAGCCGCGTGATTTCAGGCGGCATCGTCGCAGAGAAGAAGAGCGTCTGCCGCGTGAATGGCACCAGTTTGCAGACGCGCTCGATATCGGGAATGAAACCCATGTCGAGCATACGGTCCGCCTCGTCGATGACGAGAATTTCGATGCCGGTGAGCAGCAGCTTGCCGCGATCGAAGAAGTCGAGCAGGCGACCCGGCGTGGCGATCAGCACGTCGGCCCCGCGCATGATTTTGGTTTCCTGCTCGCCGAAGGCGACGCCGCCGATCAGCAGCGCGACGTTGAGCCGATGGTTCTCGCCGTATTTGGCGAAGCTTGCTTCGACTTGCGCGGCAAGTTCGCGCGTCGGCTCCAGAATAAGCGTTCGCGGCATTCTGGCGCGGGCGCGGCCGCTTTCGAGACGGCTCAGCATCGGCAGGGTGAAGGCGGCTGTCTTGCCGGTGCCCGTTTGGGCGATGCCGAGAATGTCGCGCCCCTGCAAGGCGGGTGGAATGGCCTGCGCCTGAATTGGCGTGGGGGTCGTATAGCCGGACGTTTGGACGGCCGCGAGAACCTTTTGGGAAAGGCCCAGTTCTTCGAATGTCATTAATTATCCTGAATTACGGCTCGCATGTGCGGAAATTCCGCTTGCGCGCCAGCCGTAAAGAAGCGCGCGTGGATGTTGAGAGAAGTCGCCGTCGACGCCGCGACAGCTATCTGGCCCGCCGACGGTCCGCCGCAAAGAAGCGCGGGCGATAGCCACGGGAATGCTTTAAGGGCAATTGCCAGATTGTCAATAAATATATGCGCACGTCGGGCCGCGCATACGAGGGTTGGTCGCAAAAAAACTAATGATCGGCGATTTCGCCAGCTTCGCCGCAAGGCGTTAACGCCTGACGCCCTTTGCGCCTGTCTGGGATCGTGCCTGTCGGCAAACGGTCGACGTCGGCCTCGCGTTGTCCGGTCGGCGCCGGCGCCTCGGGTTGCGGCGCCGCCTTGGCAAGGCCTCGCAGATCGGTTTCTGCGCCCGTGGAAAAGCGCGCCGGCGCTCGCGTTTCGGGAGGCTCAAACATATTTGAGAGCAGCTTGGCGCCGAGCACGCTGCACAAACAAGCGGCGATCGACAGCGCCGCGAGACTCCAGACGCCCGCCGGAAGGCCGGCGCGGGGTTGGCTTAAACGGCGAGGCTCGAGGGGTCGACGCACTTGAATGCCTGAAGGTTAGCAGTGTGACGCTAATCTAGCGGAGGTGAATTTTTTATTGATGCGGCTTTCGACAAAACTCGGCGACGGCGCGTCGCGCGACCCCTTGCCAAGCCGCAGGGAAAGCTCAAAACTAGCGATGTTCTTGATTTCCCTCACCGTGGAAATGGCCCAGATTCTGCGAGGCGACCCTAAAAGAACCACTGTGCCGACCTACATGAAAAGGATCGAAAGGGTGAAGACGTGGCGGCGGAGGATTTAACGCTAGCGATGGCGGCTAGTGCGCCGCGAGCGGCCAAGGAGCCGCGCAAGGGGGGAGGCGACGTCGGTCCTGGGGCCGGAACCGCGCTCGTCACGCGAACGCGTCCTCAGACGCGCAAGCCCAATATGTATCGGGTGCTTTTGTTGAATGACGACTACACGACGCAGGAGTTCGTGGTGATCGTGCTGCGGAAATATTTCAACAAGTCCGTCGAGGAAGCCACGCGCATCATGCTCCACGTCCACAATCACGGCGTCGGCGAATGCGGCGTCTACACCTACGAGGTCGCTGAGACCAAAGTCACCCAGGTCATGGATTTTGCAAGGAAGCATCAGCATCCTCTGCAGTGCATCATGGAAAAGAAATAGGACGAGCGCATGCCGACCTTCTCGCGCAATCTCAAGCAGACCCTCGACCGTGCGCTCGCGTCCGCCCGCGAGCGGCGCCATGAATATGCGACGCTCGAGCACCTCCTGCTGAGCCTCGTCGAGGACGTCGACGCGTCGGCGGTGCTCCGCGCCTGTTCCGTGGATCTCGACGTGCTGACCAAGAATTTGCGCGACTACATCGATCGCGAACTCGACAACCTCGTCAACGAAGATGCGGATGAATGCAAGCCGACCGCCGGGTTCCAGCGGGTCGTGCAGCGGGCGATTATCAGCGTCCAATCGTCCGGCCGCGAAGACGTCAGCGGCGCCAATGTTCTTGTCGCGCTGTTCGCCGAGCGCGAAAGCCACGCCGTCTATTTCCTGCAGGAGCAGGACATGACGCGCTATGACGCCGTCAATTTCATCAGCCATGGCATCGCCAAGCGCCCCGGGCTTTCGGACGCCAGCCGGAGTCCGCGCGGCGTCGAGGAAGATGGCGAGCGCAGCGAAGGCCGCGAGGGCCGCGACGGCGAGAGCCGCAAGAAGGAAGGCGCGCTCGAGGCCTATTGCGTCAATCTCAACAGGAAGGCGCGCGACGGCCGCATCGACCCGCTGATCGGCCGCGAGCCGGAAGTGCTGCGCACGATTCAGGTCCTATGCCGCCGGCAAAAGAATAATCCCCTGCTCGTCGGCGATCCCGGCGTCGGCAAGACCGCGATCGCCGAAGGACTCGCGCGTAAAATCGTTTCCAACGAGGTGCCGGAGGTTCTCGCCGGGGCGACGGTGTTCGCGCTCGACATGGGCGCGCTGCTCGCCGGCACACGCTATCGCGGCGACTTCGAAGAGCGCCTGAAGCAGGTCGTGAAGGAAATCGAGAATCACAAGAACGCGATTCTCTTCATCGACGAGATCCATACGGTCATTGGCGCGGGCGCCACCTCGGGCGGCGCGATGGACGCCTCGAACCTTCTGAAGCCCGCGCTGGCGCAGGGGGTTCTGCGCTGCATCGGCTCGACGACCTACAAGGAATACCGGCAGTATTTCGAGAAGGACCGCGCGCTCGTTCGCCGCTTCCAGAAGATCGACGTCAACGAACCCTCGATCCCCGATGCGATCGAAATCGTGAAGGGACTCAAGCCCTATTTCGAGGAGTTCCATAAGATTCGCTACACCAACGACGCGCTGAAGGCGGCGGTGGAGCTCTCGGCGCGTTACATTCATGACCGCAAGCTGCCGGACAAGGCGATCGACGTGATCGACGAAACCGGCGCGGCGCAGATGCTGGTCGCGGAAAACAAGCGCAAAAAGACCATCGGTCTGAAAGAGATCGAAACGACGATCGCCACCATGGCGCGCGTGCCGCCGAAGACCGTCTCCAAGGACGACGCCGAAGTTCTCGCGCATCTCGATGAGACGCTGCGGCGCGTCGTCTATGGGCAGGACAAGGCGATCTCGGCGCTGACTTCGGCGATCAAGCTCGCGCGGGCGGGTCTGCGCGATCAAGAGAAGCCGATCGGCTGCTATCTCTTCTCCGGACCGACCGGCGTCGGCAAGACGGAAGCCGCGCGCCAGCTGGCGACATCGCTCGGCATCGAACTCGTGCGCTTCGACATGTCGGAATATATGGAGCGCCATACGGTGAGCCGGCTGATCGGCGCGCCTCCCGGCTATGTCGGATTCGATCAGGGCGGACTGCTGACCGACGCCATCGACCAGCATCCGCATTGCGTGCTGCTGCTCGACGAGATCGAGAAGGCGCATCCCGATCTCTACAACATCCTGCTGCAGGTGATGGACCACGGGAAGCTGACCGATCACAACGGCAAGACGATCGACTTCCGCAACGTCATCCTCATCATGACGACGAACGCCGGCGCGCAGGATCTTGCCCGCACGCCGATCGGCTTCACGCGCACGCGCCGCGATCTCGACGACAGCGAAGCGATCAATCGGCTTTTCGCGCCGGAGTTCCGCAATCGCCTCGACGCCATCGTGCCTTTCGGTCATCTGCCGGTCGACGTCATCAAGCGGGTCGTCGACAAATTCATCATGCAGCTCGAAGCGCAGCTTGCCGACCGCAATGTCACGATCGAGCTCACCGACGAAGCGCGCAGCTGGCTCGTCGAGCACGGCTATGACGAATCGATGGGCGCGCGGCCGATGTCGCGGGTCATTCACCAGCACATCAAGACGCCGCTCGCCGACGAGGTGCTGTTCGGCCGCCTCAAGAACGGCGGCGCTGTGCGCGTCGTCGTCGTCGGCGACGACACCGGAGCGAAGTCGCTTGGCTTCGTCTTCCCGGAGGGCCCGGTGTTGCCGCGGCCTGAGCGCGACATCTTCGAGGCCGGCAAGAAGCGCGCGGCGGAGGAAGCCGCGTCGGGAGATGACGCGCCGATTCGCGGCGCCGATGTGGAACGCGACGAACGTCCGGCGCCGCTGAAGAGCTAAACGCCAACGGGCGCGCGCCGCGCAACAAACATGGGCCGCTTCGCATGCGCTGCGAGGCGGCTCCTGCTTTTTTGAGGAGAAGGCGTGGCGGCAGCGCTTCTGTGAGGGACCTTAAACCGTCCGCGCTTTCTTAGGTTTCGCCGGCGCGGTCGCCGCCACGGATGGTTTGCGCGCCATCGCCTCAGCGAGATAGCGCCCCGTGTGGCTGCGCGTCTCCTTGATGATCTGAGACGGCGGCCCCGCCGCGACGATTTCGCCGCCGCCGTCGCCCCCCTCCGGTCCCATGTCGATGATCCAGTCCGCGGTCTTGATGACTTCGAGATTGTGCTCGATCACGACCACCGTATTGCCCTGCTCGACGAGTTCATGCAGCACTTCGAGAAGCTTGGCGACGTCATGGAAATGCAGTCCCGTCGTCGGCTCGTCGAGAATATAGAGCGTGCGGCCTGTGGAGCGGCGCGACAGCTCCTTGGAGAGCTTGACGCGCTGGGCCTCGCCGCCCGACAGCGTCGTCGCCTGCTGGCCGACATGGATGTAATCGAGGCCGACGCGTTTTAAGGTTTCCATCTTGTCGCGAATCGACGGCACCGCCTTGAACAGATTCGCCGCCTCCTCGACCGTCATGTCCAGCACGTCGGCGATGGATTTTTCGCGATATTTCACTTCAAGCGTCTCGCGATCGTAACGCTTGCCCTTGCACACGTCGCAGGTCACGTACACGTCCGGGAGAAAGTGCATCTCGATCTTGATGACGCCGTCGCCCTGGCAGGCTTCGCAGCGGCCGCCCTTGACGTTGAAGGAGAAGCGTCCCGGCGCATAACCGCGCGCCTTCGCCTCGGGGAGGCCCGCGAACCATTCGCGAATGGGCGTGAAGGCGCCGGTGTAGGTCGCGGGATTGGAGCGCGGCGTGCGGCCGATCGGCGACTGGTCGATGTCGATGATCTTGTCGATCTGCTCGAGTCCTTCCAGGCGATCGAAGGGCGCCGGGTGCTCATGCGCGCCGGAAAGCCGACGGGCGACGGCCTTGTAGAGCGTCTCGATGACGAGCGTCGACTTGCCGCCGCCCGAGACGCCAGTAACGCAAGTGAAAAGGCCAAGCGGCACTTCCGCCGTGACCTCCTTGAGATTGTTGCCGCGCGCGCCGAAGAGCTTGAGCCAACGCCCGGCCGTCGGCTTGCGCAGCTTGTGACGAAGGATCACCTGTTTCTCGCCGGTCAGATATTGCCCGGTGAGCGACGCGGGATCGTTCATGATCTCCTGCGGCGTCCCCTGCGCGACGATTTTGCCGCCGTGAATGCCGGCGCCGGGTCCGACATCGACGACATAATCCGCGGCGAGAATCGCGTCCTCGTCGTGCTCGACGACGATGACGCTGTTGCCGAGATTGCGCAGCCGCCGCAGCGTGTCGAGCAGACGGTCATTGTCGCGCTGATGCAACCCGATCGACGGTTCGTCCAGCACATAGAGAACGCCGGTCAGTCCCGAGCCGATCTGCGACGCGAGGCGGATCCGCTGGCTTTCGCCGCCCGACAGCGAGCCTGAATTGCGCGACAGCGTCAGATAGTCGAGGCCGACGTCGACGAGAAAATTTAGCCGGTCGCGAATTTCCTTCAAGATGCGGAGGGCGATTTCATTGCGCTTCTTGTCGAGCGCGTCGGGCAGCGCGCGAAACCAGTCGAGCGCGGCGCGCACGGAAAGCTCCGAGACTTCGCCGATATGTTTGCGCGCGACTTTGACGGCGAGCGCTTCGGGCTTCAAGCGAAAGCCTTCGCAGGCGAGGCACGGCGTCGCCGACATATAGCGGCCGATCTCGTCGCGCGCCCATTCGCTGTCGGTTTCGAGATAGCGCCGCTCCAGATTGATGACGACGCCTTCGAACGGCTTCTTCACGTCATAGGCGCGAAAGCCGTCGTCATAGGAGAAGCGGATCTCCTCGTCCCCCGAGCCGTAGAGAATGACGTTTCGCGCCTTGTCGGAAAGCGTCTCCCACGGGACGTCGAGCCGAAACTTGTAATGCTTGCCGAGCGCTTCGAGCGTCTGCTGATAATAGGGCGAAGTCGATTTCGCCCAGGGCGCGATCGCGCCTTTGCGCAGCGTCAGCTTTGGATTGGGCGCGACGAGGTCGGCGTCGACCTTCTGCTCATGGCCGATGCCGCCGCAAACCGGACAGGCGCCGAAGGGATTGTTGAAGGAAAACAGCCGCGGCTCGATCTCGGGAATCGTGAACCCCGACACCGGACAGGCGAATTTCGACGAGAAGACGATGTGGCCGGGCGCGTAATGGGTTGAGACATTGGCGACGGCAGTCGGCAGGTCGGCAATCGGCAGTCGGTCGTCATCCCTCGACCGCCCACTGCCGACTGCCGACTGCCGATCGGCGAATTCGACGACGGCGAGGCCGCCCGACAAATCGAGCGCGGTCTCAAAACTGTCGGCCAGTCTCGCGCTCATGTCGGGACGCACGACGATGCGATCGACCACGACATCGATGTCGTGCTTCAACTTCTTGTCGAGCGCCGGCGCGTCGACGATCTCATGATAGGCGCCGTCGATCTTGAGTCGCTGGAAGCCCTTTTTGGTATATTCGGCGATCTCCTTCCGGTATTCGCCTTTGCGGCCGCGCACGACCGGCGCGAGCAGGTAGAGCCGCGAGCCTTCGGGAAGCGCCAACACGCGATCGACCATCTGCGAGACGGTCTGGCTCTCGATCGGCAGCCCTGTCGCTGGCGAATAGGGCACGCCGACGCGCGCCCAGAGCAGACGCATATAGTCGTGAATCTCGGTGACTGTGCCGACGGTCGAGCGCGGATTTTTCGAGGTCGTCTTCTGTTCGATCGAGATCGCCGGCGAAAGCCCGTCGATCTGATCGACGTCGGGCTTCTGCATGATCTCCAGAAATTGCCGCGCATAGGCCGACAGCGACTCGACATACCGGCGCTGGCCTTCGGCATAGATGGTGTCGAAGGCGAGCGAAGATTTGCCCGAACCAGACAGGCCCGTGAACACCACGAGCTTATCGCGCGGAATCGTCAGATCGACGTTCTTGAGATTATGTTCGCGCGCGCCGCGAATGGAGATGGATTTGGAGTCGCTAGGCTTAATTGATGCGCCCGCTCGCGCGTCCTTTTGCTTGATGATCGCCATTCACAAAGGCCGGAAGGAGAGTGGAAGCGTCATTTAGGCGCTGAGCAAGGCAAATGCCACGCGCGGCCGCATAAATCCATCTGAAGCTCATCCGATGCTCGATCAGCTCGCTTGCATGTCGGCCTTGAGATCGCGCCCGCATAGCGATATCATTGATATCAAACTTGGAGGCTGGCGTGCCTGACATTCTGTTGAGAGACGTTCCCCCGGAAATGAAACGCCAGATCGAGGATCTGGCGCACGGGCATAAGCGCAGCATTTCGAGCCAGGCGAAATTGTTGCTTGAACGCGCTTTATCGCAAGCTGTCCGGCCAGAGCGCGCCCGAGCGGCCGGAGGACTTGGAACGCGGCTCAAGGGTCTCGTGTCGCAAGAAGATTGGACGGACGATTTCATTCAGCCTCGTGATCAAAGCGACCGCGCCCCGCCAGATTTCGAATGATCCTGCTCGACACGAACATCGTCTCTGAAATGATGAAGCCGACGGGCGACGGTAACGTGCGGCGCTGGATGGACTCCTATTCTGAGCTCGATTTCTTCATCGCGACGCCAGTCATCGCCGAGCTTCGTTTTGGTCTGGCGCTGCTGCCTGAGGGGCGAAATAAGGAGGCGCTGACCAGGGCTTGCGATACGATCGAAGCGGAGATTTTCGCTGGCCGGATATTCACCTTCGATCAACGTGCGGCGCATGCCTTCGCGCGGCTGCGGGCGAAGCGGCAGGCGCTCGGCAAACCGCTCAATGTCATGGACGCGCTGGTCGCGAGCATCGCCTCGGCGCACGCCATGACTCTCGCGACGCGCAACGTCGCGGATTTCGTCGATCTCGACATCGCCGTCGTCAATCCGTTCGAAGCGCGCTAGCGATACGCTTTGGAAATCCCCCGCCGTCATTGCGAGGAGGCGCAGCCGACGAAGCAATCCAGAGGCGGCGGCGGACGGCTGGATTGCTTCGCTTCGCTCGCAATGACGGGCGGTTTTGATGCGAAAGGTGATACTAAAGTATGCGTTGCTCCCGTTACGCGCGGCAGGCGCCAATACCCTCATGACCGCCAATCCCTCCGCCACCCGCAAGCCCTTTTACCGCCTCCTCTATGTCCAGGTGCTCGCGGCGATTGCGCTGGGCGCGCTGTTCGGCGGGCTGGCGCCGGAGGCCGCCGCGCAGGACTGGGTGAAGGCGCTCGGCGACGGCTTCGTCAAGCTCATCAAGATGGCGATCGCGCCGATCATCTTCTGCACGGTCGTCTCCGGCGTCGCCCATATCGAGGACGCGCGCAAGGTCGGCCGCGTCGGTCTGAAGGCGCTCCTCTATTTCGAGATCGTCTCCACATTCGCCCTCGCGCTTGGCCTGCTGATTGGAAATCTTGCGCAGGTCGGCGCTGGCTTCGCCGGAAAACCCGACCCTGCCGCCATCGCCAAATATACGGCGCTCGCGGAAAAGCGCGGCGGCGTCGATTTTCTTCTCGATATCATTCCCGACAGCGCGATCGGCGCCTTCGCCAAGGGCGACATTCTGCAAGTTTTGCTATTCTCGCTGCTGTTTGGTTTCGCGCTCCTGGCGCTCGGCGAGCGCGGCCGCGCGCTGCGGGTGATCATCGACGACGTCGGCCACGCCATGTTCGGCGTCATCGCCATCATTATGAAGGCGGCACCGATCGGCGCCTTCGGCGCCATGGCCTATACGGTGGCGAAATACGGCTCAGCCGCGCTTCTGTCGCTCGCCGGACTCGTCGGTCTGTTCTATCTCACGGCCGGGCTCTTCGTCGTCTTCGTGCTGGGCCTCATCGCGCGCGCGGCCGGTTTCAATATCTTCAGCCTTATCGCCTATCTGCGCGACGAGCTGCTCATCGTGCTCGGCACATCCTCATCGGAAAGCGCCCTGCCCGCCCTGATGGAGAAGCTGCAATGGCTCGGCTGCTCGAAGTCGGTCGTCGGACTCGTGGTGCCGACCGGCTATTCCTTCAATCTCGACGGCACCAACATCTATATGACGCTGACGACGCTGTTCATCGCGCGCGCCATGGGCGTCGAGCTTGATCTGTCCCATCAGGCGACCATCCTCATCGTCGCCATGCTGACGTCGAAGGGCGCGAGCGGCGTTTCCGGCGCGGGGTTCATCACCCTGGCGGCGACCTTGATCGCGGTCGATCCGCAGCTGGCGCCGGGCATGTCGCTTGTGCTCGGCGTCGATAAATTCATGAGCGAGTGCCGCGCCTTGACGAACTTTATCGGCAATGGCGTCGCCACCATCGTGGTCGCCGCCTGGGAGGGCGAGCTGGATCGCGCACGGCTGACGGCGGGGCTTGCACGCAAGATTGATCCTTCCGATGTCGCGATCGGCGTCACGACGGAGTGAGACCGGGAGCCCGCAGACGCGCGTAACCACTAAGCTTCGGAAAAGAGAACAAAATTCCGCTGTGCTTGCATGACGTTACGACCAATGCTAGAACAAAAACTGAACATTAAGAGTCTCCTGGCGCCACATCAGCTGTGGACAAGCCCAGCCGGCGCGCCCCAGGAGCGGCCTTTGCACTAGAGTGCCACGCGTCAAGCAAGCGGAGAGCGACATGGCGGGCAGCGTCAACAAGGTGATCCTGATCGGCAATCTCGGCCGCGATCCTGAAGTGCGGACGCTGCCGTCCGGCGATCGCGTCGTCTCCTTCTCGGTGGCGACCACCGAGTCCTGGCGCGATAAGAACACCGGCGAGCGCAAAGATCGGACCGAGTGGCACAATGTGTCGATCTTCAACGAAAATCTCGGGAAGATCGCCGAGCAATACTGCCGCAAGGGCTCCAAGATCTATCTCGAGGGCCAGCTGCAGACCCGCGAATACACCGACAAGGACGGCAATCAGCGCAAGGCGACCGATGTCGTGCTGCAGCGTTTCCGCGGCGAACTGACTCTGCTCGACAGCAAGGGCGGACGCAGCGAGGGCGACAACGACAGCGGCTATAGCCAGAGCGGCGGATCCTTTGGCCGCTCCTCGCCGATGGAGCGCGGTCCCGCCGAACGGCGTCCCGCCCCGGCCGGCAAGCTTTCCGACCAACTCGACGACGACATTCCCTTCTGATCCCGAACGCGCCGCGCGCTCGTTTAAGACCGCCCGCGCGACGCATATTCGAGGATGATGTCAGCCGCCCGAGCGCTCGGCGTCTGGCCTGCCTCGAGCAGGCGCGCGCGGACGCGCTGGAAGGCCGCGAGCTTCGCTTCGCGCGCGACGCTCTCGCGCAAGAGCGGCCTCAGCGCCTCGGCGAGCGCGCGCGGCGTCGCGGCCTCCTGCAGGAATTCCGGCACAATATTCTCGCCGATGATGAGATTGGGCAGCACGATTGATTCGACTTTGACGAGAAAGCGCAGCAGCGATTCGGCGCGCGAGACCTTATAGGCGACCGCCATCGGAACTCCGGCGAGCGCCAGCTCCAGCGTCGCGACGCCAGACGTGACGAGCGCGGCGCGCGCGTTTCGGAAGGCGGCGAATTTCTCCGCCTGGCCAATCAGACGCGGCGTCAGCGGCCATCCCAGCAGTTCGCGTCGCAAGGTCTTCTCGACATTCGGCGCGACAGGAATGGCGACCTCGAAGTCGGCGCGTTCGCGCAAGAGAAGTTCGAGCGCCTCGCCGTAGATCGGCGTCATGCGCCGCACTTCCGCCAGACGCGACCCGGGCAGAACAAGCAGCGAGCGCGCGCCGCGATCCTGATAAGGCCGCGTCAGTTCGTCGAGACGCTCGACGAGCGGATGGCCGACGTAGACGCATCGCGGGCCGCCGAGGCGAACATGCGCCTGCGGCTCGAAGGGCAGCAGCGCCAGCAGGCAATCGACATAATCACGCATCGCGCGTGCGCGCGCGGGCCGCCACGCCCATACGGTCGGGCTGACATAATCAACGATCGGCAGGTCAGGTCGGGCGGCCCGCACCCGGCGCGCGACGCGATGGGTAAAATCCGGCGCGTCGATGATGACAAGACAATCGGGCGCCTCATCGACGACCGCGCGCGTCGTCTGTGCGATCCGCCGGACAAGACGCGGCAGCCGCGCCAAGACAGGAACGAGGCCCATCACCGCGATGTCTTCGAGCGGAAACAGTGAAACGAGGCCTTCGCGCGCCATCGCCTCGCCCCCGACGCCGGCGAAATTGCTCTCCGGACACGCGGCGCGCAAAGCCCGCATCAGCGCCGCGCCGAGCTGATCGCCAGAGGCTTCGCCGGCGACAAGGAAGATGCGCGGCGCGCTCATGGCGATTCAGCGCGCGCGCGAGGCGCGCAAAGCGGCCGCGTCGAGGGCGCGCGCAGAAATTCGACGATCGCCGCAATGTCTGCGTCGCCGGCAAAATCTCGTGACAGACAGTCGATGCGTTCGCTCAGCGCGCGCGCCTCTCGTGCGAAGAGCAGGCGATACGCCTGGCGCAGCCGTTCGATGCGCTCCGGCGCGAAACCGCGCCGCCGCAAGCCGATGCGGTTGAGGCCGAAAAGATGCGCGCGATTGCCTGACGCGAGCGCGAAGGGGATGACGTCGCCTTCGACGCCCGAGAGGCCGCCGACGAAGGCGTGCGCGCCGATGCGCACATTCTGATGCACCGCCGTCGCGCCGCCGATCATCGCATGGTCCCCAATCTCGACGTGCCCGCCCAGCAGAACCTGATTGGACAGTATCACGTCGTCACCCAGCCGACAGTCGTGAGCGACGTGCGAAGCGGCAAGAAATACGCAGCGCGCCCCGATGCGCGTGCCCTCCCCCGCGCCTGCATTGATCGTCACGCCTTCGCGAATGACGCAATCGTCGCCGATCGTCAGCGCGCCCTGCGCGAGCGCAGCCTTGATATCCTGCGACGGCAGTCCCACGGCGGCGAAGGGGAAAATCCGGGCGCGCGCGCCGATCCGCGTTCGCCCGCCGACGACGACATGGGAGAGGAGAGTCGCGCCGTCGCCGATCTCGACGCCGGCGCCGATATGACAGAAGGGGCCGATGGCGACGCCGGCGCCGAGCCGTACGCCGTCTTCGACGACACTGGACGGATGAACCGAAGGGTTCATTGTCGCACTCGCCGCGCCGGCGCTAGAGCGCGTTGCGAAAAAGTGGGAACCGGTTTTTCGCATAGAGCGCGCTCTAAACTTTGGGAATCGATCACGATATCTGCATTTGGGCGATTCCGCCCAAATGCAGCGTGATCTAGGCGCCCATCATGACGCTGATCTGCGCCTCGCAGACCAGCGCGCCGTCGACCATCGCGCGCCCGGAATACCACCAGATGTTTCGCTTCTGCGCGGTTTTGGCCATGTGGAATTCGACGCGGTCGCCGGGCGTCACCGGCTTGCGGAATTTCGCATTGTCGATCGTGACGAAATAAACGAGACGCGAACGGTCCGCGCCTTTCAGCGCGCGGATGGCGATAACTCCGGCGGTCTGCGCCATCGCCTCGATGAGCAGGACGCCGGGCATGATTGGACGCTCGGGAAAGTGCCCCTGAAACTGCGGCTCGTTGATCGTGACGTTCTTCACGCCGACGCATGATTCGTCGCCGCGGATGTCGAAGATGCGATCGACGAGCAGGAACGGATAACGATGCGGCAGTTGGCTCATGATCTGCAAAATGTCGGCGCTCTCCAGAGTCGCGCCGGCCGCGGCCTCGGGCATTTCTTCCTCCTTATCGAGGGCATGGCGAGCGCCATCCCATGTGTCTTGATTGTCTTACGTCGGCTTGTCCTTGCGCGCGAGTCGGTCGAGCAGCGCCGCGCCGCGCAAGAACCGCCGCAACGGTCGCGCTGGCGCGCCGCCGACCCGCGCCCCGGCCGGCAGGTCGCGCATCACCCCGGACTTGGCCGCAATCGCTGCGCCTTCGCCGATCGTGAGGTGGCCGGCGACGGCGGATTGTCCGCCAAGCGCGACGAAATCGCCGATCTCACAGGAGCCGGCGACGCCCGATTGGGCGACGATGGCGCAAAAACGGCCGATCACCACATTGTGGCCGATCTGCACGAGATTATCGATTTTCGTTCCCTCGCCGATAATCGTGTCGCGCGACGCGCCGCGATCAATCGTCGTATTGGCGCCGATCTCGACATCGTCCTGCACGATCACGCGACCGACCTGCGGCGTCTTGAGATAGCCTTCGCGCGTCGGCGCGAAGCCGAAGCCATCCTGCCCAAGCCGCGCCCCCGGGTGAATGACGACGCGGTCGCCGATCAGCGCATGCGTGAGGCTTGCATGTGCGCCAATCGAACAGTCGCGGCCGATGCGCACATTCGGACCGATCACCGCCTGCGGCGCGATAATCGTTCCGGCGCCGATCTCGGCGCCCGGCCCGATCACGGCGCCGGGATCAACGACCACGCCCGGTTCGAGTCGCGCCTGCGGATGCACCGCCGCTCCCGGAGAAACGCCGCTGGATTGGAATAAGGAGCCGGGCCGCAGCGCGTCCGGAAAGAGATGCGCGGCCGCGAGCGTCATCGCGCGCTGCGGATCGTCGACGAGAAGCGCGACGACGGCGTTCGGCAGCAGATCAAGATGGCGCTCGCGCAGAAAGCAGGCGGTCGCTCGGCATTCCGAGAGCGCCTTGCGATAGCGCGGGTTGTCGTAAAAGCAGAGGTCGCCTGGCCTGCTCCAATCGAGCGGCGCGACGCTAATGATGAGGGGCGGCGGCGCAAGCTCGCTCGGCGCGGCCGCGCCGTCGGGGCCGCCGCGAATTTCTGCGCCGGCGATCCGCGCAATCTCGCTCAAAGGCGCGGGTCGCGCCAACGGAAAGAAGGCCGCTGCGCTCACGCTGTAAGGACCTGTGCGGCAGCCCAAGCCGGCCCTTGAGCCGTCCGCCGGGCGTGGTTCGCCCGGCGATCGTCTCCGATCATTAGAAGTTGGTGCCGCCGCTGAAGCGGAAGTTCTGCGTGATGTCGCCATAGACCTTCGAGGTCACGACGGCGTAATCGAAGCGGATTGGTCCCATCGGCGAATTCCACAGCACCGAAGCGCCCACCGACGAGCGGATCGCGAATTTGTTCGCGATCGGCACCACGCAATTGCCCTGGCCGAAGCCCGCCTGCGCCGTATAGGCGCCGATGCAGGTCACGCCGGGAATCGTCGGCATATTGTTGGCGTAGTTCGTCCGGCCGCTGAAATTCCACAGCGAACCGGCGTCGGCGAAGAGCGCGCCTCTCAGCCCGAGATCCTTCGGCAGGTACCAGAACGGGAACTGAACTTCGAGCGACGCGCCGACATAGTTGGAGCCGCCCAGCGAGTTGCCGCGGTTGTTGTTGAAGCTCGTCAGAATGTTCGAATCGCGCGGGCCGATGCCGCCCGGCGCGAAGCCGCGCACCAGGCTGGGGCCGAGGTTGAAATTGTCCTGAATGCGCGGCTTGTAGCCGCCGAAGGTCGACAGATCGCCGCCCTGCAGACGGGCGATGCCGACCACATCGTCGAGATAGGGAATCTCGCGGAAGTAGCGGATGTCGCCGGTCGTGCGCAGGTAGCGCGTTCCGCCGCCCAAACCCGCCACGTCCTGATTGAGCGAGGCCAGCCAACCATTATGCGGGTTCTTGAAGTTGTCGATGGTGCTGTAGTTCAGCGAATAGCCGACGAGCGACGTCAGTAGCCCTCCCTGCGACGACTTGATCGCGAGCGAGGCTTCGCCGTTCGATTGGCAGTTGACCAGGAGGTTCGGATAGCCGGCGGACTGCGGGTAGAACGGACTGAAACCAGGCGTGTAGCCAAACACCGGCACCAAACAGTCGTTGTAAGGACGATTCTTGTCGTTCGGGATTGAGATTGTCGTCTGATAGATCGAGTAGTGCGGCGAGAAGCTGAGCTCTTCGGTGATCGGTATGCCGAAGCGCAACGTGCCGCCGTAGGACGTCGAGCTGTAGATCGAGTAGTTATAAGCGTCCTGTCGACGCACGAAGACGTCGAAGCCGGCGGCGATGCGCTGGTCGAGGAAATACGGCTCGGTGAAGCTGAACGTCACGCCGCGGGCGATCTGGCCGCCCTGCACCGAAAGGCGAACCGCCTGGCCGCGACCCATGAAGTTGCTTTCCGACACGGACACTTCGGCGATGAAGCCCTGGTTGGTCGAATAGCCGCCAGAGACGCCGAAGTTGCCGGTGGGCTGATCTTCAACGTCGACGTTCAGGATCACGCGGTCGGGCGATGAGCCAGGTTCGTTGGTGACCCGAACCTTTTTGAAATAGCCGAGGCCATTCAGACGGCGTTCGGCGCGGTCGATCAGGACGCGGTTATAGGCGTCGCCCTCGCCGATATCGAACTCGCGGCGAATGACATAGTCTCGCGTGCGCGTATTGCCGCGAATGTTGATGCGTTCAATGTAGACCCGGGGTCCTTCCTCGAGCAGGAACTGGATCGCGACCGTCTGATCGGCCGGATTGCGTTCGCCGCGCGGGCGCGCCTGGGTGAAGGCATAGCCCCGCTTGGCGATTTCGCGCGTCAAAGCTTCGACGGTCTTCTCGACCGCGTCGCCGTTGTAGACGTCGCCCGGCGCAAGCCGCAGCAAATCGTTCAACGCCGCGCCGTCAACGTCGGGCAGATGGGATTCGACGCCGACGGATGACACGCGATACTGCGGGCCTTCGTTCACGGCGATGGTGATGATGTAGCCGCCAGCCGTCGGATCGAACTGCACGTCGGAGCTGATCACGCGGAAATCGGCGTAGCCGTTCTTGAGATAGAATCGACGAATGCGTTCGAGGTCCGCGGCGATGCGGTCGGGATCATAAACGTCGCTCGTCTTGAGGAACGACAGGAAGTTCATTTCCGTCGTCTCCATCATCCCAACGAGACGGCGTGTGGAATAGACCTCATTGCCGATGAATCGGATCTCCTTAACGCCGGTCTTGTCGCCTTCGACGATGCTGAAGACCAGGTCGATCCGTCCGTTCGGCAGATCAACCGTCCGATAGCTCACTTTCGCCGCAGCGCGTCCCGACCGGCGATAGACTTCCGTCAATCGCGCGACGTCGGCCTCGGCCAGCTGCGGGTTGAATTCTGTGCGGGCGCGCGAGCGCACCTGCTCCTGCAAGGTGTCAGTCTTGACCTTGCTGTTGCCCTCAAACGCGATGCGATTGATGTCGGGCGCGGCGAACGCGGGAACGCTAAACGCCAGCAGAGCGGCCACAACCGCGAATAGGAACGATGATTTCCAAATGCCGCTGATTGAGCGCATAAAGTGCAGGTCCTCGTCGCAACGTCGCCGCCCGGGCCGCGGCGCGAAACTCATGTAAATTCGCCGACGATCGGCGCTTCGCCGGCGTTGAGCGATTCTTTCTACAAGGTTTGCCCGACCCTGCAAATGCAGAATAAATGGTGGTTCCGCAATTTGTCGAAGGCGTGACGTGAAAGCCACGATTCATGGTCAGCGCATGGTTAAGACGTGGCGCCGCAAGCGTCATCATGTCCAAATTACGTCAGGAATGGCGCGCTTACACGGCGTCCTGCGCGCCGCATAGTTACAACGGCTGCGTGCGCGCCAGAGCGCGTCCCGATCACATGGAATCATGTGATCGATAAGGAAGCTCAAAATCAAAATGGTGGAGCCGGTTCTCATCGAAAAAGCCTGTCGACTTTTTCGGAACCTGCGCTACGAGCCCGAGCCGGTGAGCTTGTGAATGAGCCGCGCGATGTCGTTATAGGTCGAGAAAATCATCAGCGCGCCGACCATCGCGAGACCCACTCGGAAGGCGACTTCCTGCGCGCGCTCGTTGAGCGCGCGGCCGCGCGCCGCCTCAATCGCGAAGAACAGCAAATGTCCGCCGTCAAGCAGCGGCACCGGCATAAGATTGAGCAGACCAATCGAGACTGAGAGAATCGCGATGAGGCTCAACAGCGGCGCTATGCCCACCTTGGAGACCGCCTGCGCCATTTGCCCCGAGACTTGCGCGATGCCAATCGGTCCGGAGAGCTGATCGGCGCTCTCCCGTCCGGTGACGAGTCCGCCGATGTAATTTCCCGTGCGGCGCACGACCGTCCATGTTTCCTGCACGCCCATCGCCACCGCGTCGGCGGGTCCGTAGCGTTCCTGGCGGATGTCGGCCGCGGCCTTCGACGCCTGAATGCCCAGCATGCCGATTCGGATTTTGCCGATCGCGCTTTCGACTTCGCGCAGGGCGGGAACGACCGGAAGCGTCAGCTGCTGATCGCCGCGCTGAATCACGAAAATGAGTTTCTTGTCGGCCGAACTCGAAACGATTTCCTGCAGATTCGAAAAGGAGTCGACCGGCGCGCCGTCGACGGTCAGCACCAGGTCGCCGGCCCTGAAGCCGGCAGCGGCGCCGGCCCCGCCAGGCGTCAGCGCGCCGACGCGCGGCGCATAGATCGTGCGTCCGTAAACCCCGAAGAGAATGGCGAAAATCGCGATCGCCAGAACGAAATTCGCGAAAGGACCAGCGAAGACTATGGCGGCGCGCTTCCATACCGACTGCGCGGCGAAAGTCACTGCGCGCTCGGTCTCCGGCATCGCGCGCACGGCTTCGGGGTCCGGCGCGCTTGCGGCGTTGGCGTCGCCATGGAAGCTGACATAACCGCCGAGCGGAATGCTGGCGATGCGCCAGCGCGTGCCGAGACGATCCACCCGAGACCACAGCTCCGGTCCGAAGCCGATGGAAAAGGCGTCCACCTTCACGCCGCACCACCGGCCGACGATGAAGTGCCCAAATTCGTGCACAAACACGACCAGCGTGAGAACGAGCACGAAGGGGATGAGATAAAAGGCGGAGGTCGTCAGGAAGTCTAGCAAAGCGCTGTCTCGCAGGTCTCGCTTGCGCCAAGCCTGCCGGCGGCGCGCGCCATGATCACTGAAGCAACATGCCCGAAGCGGCATGCCCGGCCAAGGCCGATCGTGATCTTTCTCTCACAATATGGTCCACCGCGAGGGCGTCCTCAACTGTTGCGGGCGCATTTGCGGTTCCGTCGCGCAAAGCGGCCTCGCAGGCCTCGGCCACATGGCGAGCGATCCCGTCGAAGGACATGCGGCGATCGAGGAAGGCTTCGACGGCGATTTCATTGGCGGCGTTGAGCACGGTCGGCAGGCCGCCGCCGGCGCGCAGGACCTCGAGCGCCAGTTTGAGCGCCGGAAACCGTTCAAAATCAGGCGCCTCGAATGTCAGCGTGGCGATTTTCGCCAGATCGAGGCGCGGCGTTGGGGTCGTCAGCCGATCAGGATAGCCGAGACAGTGGGCGATCGGCGTGCGCATGTCCGGCACGGCGATTCCCGCGGTCACCGAGCCGTCGGAAAAGGCGACGAGGCCGTGGATGATCGACTGCGGATGGACCACGACTTCGAGCTTTTCGGCCGGAATGCCGAAAAGATGATGAGCCTCGATCAGTTCGAGCCCCTTGTTCATCATGCCGGCCGAATCGACGGTAATTTTCGGGCCCATCGCCCAATTGGGATGATTGAGCGCCTCCTCGACGCTCGCCTCGGCGATGCGCTCCTTGCTCCAGGTGCGGAAGGGGCCGCCGGACGCCGTGACGATCATGCGTTCGATGCGGGAGGGGTCCTCGCCGCCAAGCGCCTGGAAAATGGCGTTGTGCTCGCTGTCCATCGGCAGCAGTTGCACGCCCATTTCCGCCGCCTTTCGCATGAAGGGCACGCCGGCGCAGACGAGACATTCCTTATTGGCGAGCGCCACGTCGCGGCCGGCGGCGAGCGCCGCGTAGGTCGGCTCGACGCCGGCCGCGCCGACAATGGCCGAGACCACGAGATCGGCGTCGCGCAGCGCGGCCTCGATGATCGCCTCGCGACCCGCGGCGACCTGAGTGTTGGTCCCGGCGAGCGCCGCCTTGAGCGCCGCATAGGCGCTCTCGTCGCGGATCGCGGCGAATTCGGCCCTGACCGCGCGGGCGACGCGCGCGAGCGCCTCGACATCGCGGCCGCCCGCCACCGCCGACACCGAAAATCCTTCCGGATCGCGTTCGAGAAGGTCGACCGTCGAGCGGCCAATCGAGCCCGTCGCGCCCAGCAGCACGATGCGGCGCGGGACCGGCGCCGGCGGCTGGGTCGGGGCGTGCGCGTGAAACTGTCCGTTTGCTAATGCCATTGGGTCCCGCCCTACCAGAAGAAAAGACCGGCCGCCACCGACGGCGCGCCGCGCAGCAGGCCCACCGCCGCCGCGAAGGCGCTGGCGAAGATGAAGCCGTCGAGCCGATCCATGGCGCCGCCATGGCCGGGAATAAGCTGGCTCGAGTCCTTCACGCCGAAGCGGCGCTTGACCGAAGATTCGAAAAGATCGCCGACTTGCGAGAAGGCGGCGGCGGCCAGTCCGACCAGGAACACACGCCAGTTCGCAAGTTGCGGGCCGGCGCCGAGATAGACGGCGACGAGGCCCAGGAATGCGCCGCAGAGAACGCCTGTGATTGTGCCCGACCATGTCTTGCCGGCCGAGACGCGCGGCCAAAGCTTCGGTCCGCCGATCAGCCTGCCGCCAAAATAGGCAAAGACATCGGTGCCCCAGACCACGGCGAACAGGAAGGCGATCGCGAGCGCGCCGAAATCGGGCGACTCGCGCAAAAGGCATACGGAGAAGGCGAGCGCGCCGGCGTAGACGACGCCCGTCGCCGCCCAGAGGCGACGCTCGGCTCCCGCCAGCGCCGCGCCCGCAAGGGCAAAAACCGCAATCGCGAGCGCGGCGGCGCCCGGCATGAAGACGCGTCCGAACGCCGTTGCGGCGGCGACCGCCGCGCCGCCGACGGCGATTCTGGCGGCGCGCGCCTCGCCGCCGATCAGGCCCTGCCACTCCCAATTCACCGCGAAGGCGGCCGCCAGCCAGAAGAACGCGAAGACGTCGCCGCCAAGATAGAGCGCGCCGAGGGCGGCGATGACCATCGCCGCAGCGGACGCGAGGCGCGGCCCAAGGTCGGCGAAGCCTCCGGCAGATGGCTTTTCAGGAGACTGCCCGGCGCGGCTTATGTCGCTTCGATCCGCCGTCATGAAGCGGTCTTGGCGCTGCGCGCCGCGGCCTCAAGCCCGCCAAACCGGCGATCCCGATGGGCGTATTCGGCGATCGCCGCCGAAAGCGCCGCTTCGTCGAAATCCGGCCAGAGAATCGGCAGGAAGACGAATTCGGCGTAAGCCGCCTGCCAGAGCAGAAAATTCGACAGCCGCTGTTCGCCCGACGTGCGGATGATCAGGTCCGGATCGGGAATGTCCGCGGTGTCCAGCCGCCGCGCGATCGCGTCGGCGTCGATCTCCTCGGGCGTCAGTCGGCCCTGCGCCACCATTTTCGCGAGCGCGCGGGCCGCCGCCGCAATCTCCTGCCGCGCGCCGTAGTTGAACGCGACGACGAGGGTGAGCCCGGAGTTCGCCTGCGTCATCTGCTCGGCCTCGCGCAGCAGGTCCGAGATGTCGGGCGCGAGCTCGGCGCGCGCGCCGATGACGCGCACGCGCACATTGCTCGCGTGCAATTCCGCCAGATCGTTGCGGATGAAGCGGTGGAGCAGCGAAAGAAGGCTTTCCACCTCCTCGCGCGGTCGCGACCAGTTTTCCGCCGAGAAGGAATAGACGGTCAAATAGCCGATATTGAGCTTGATCGCCGCCCGCACCGTGCGGCGCAGCGCCTCGACGCCGCGCCGGTGTCCTTCGAAGCGCGGCAGGCCCCGCTTCGCCGCCCACCGGCCGTTGCCGTCCATGATCAGCGCGACATGACGCGGCGCCGTGCGCGCGCGCTGAGCGTTCGTTTGCGCCTCCAAAATGTCGCTTTCCGTCATACTCGGGTTCCAAACGGCCATAGGACCTGCGCCAGACGACGCCGCAGCTTCCTAGACCTGCATGATTTCCTTTTCCTTGGCGGCGAGCGCGGCGTCGATCTCCTTCACCGTCTCGTCCGTCGCCTTCTGCACCTCTTGTTCGTGGCGCTTCTCATCGTCCTCGGGAATCGCGTGATCCTTTAGCAACTTCTTGAGAATGTCGAGGCCGTCGCGGCGCACGTGGCGCACGGAGACCCGCGCCTCCTCGGCGTATTTATGCGCGACCTTGACGAGTTCCTTGCGGCGCTGCTCGTTCAGCTCCGGCATGCGGATGCGCAAATTTTGACCTTCCACCGTCGGCTGAAGACCGAGATTGGCCTCGCGGATCGCCTTGTCGACGGCGATGACCAACGCCTTGTCCCATACCTGCACCGAAAGAAGGCGCGGCTCGGGCACGCTGACGGTGGCGACCTGATTGAGCGGCGAAACCTGCCCATAAGCTTCAACATGAATCGGATCGAGCAAGCTCGTCGAGGCGCGTCCCGTGCGAAGCCCGCCGAATTCGTGCTTGAGCGTCGCGACCGCGCCCTGCATACGGCGCTTCATATCGGCAAGGTCAAAAGTTTCCGCCATGTGAACAACCTGTCTTTGATCTGTCGCCGCTCTCACGAACTCTCGCGCGGCTCGGCTTCTTATATTTCGAACGTGGCGTGGCAAAAAGGCGCACGCCGCCGCCTTCGCCGGCGCTCCGGCTCCGCGGCGCAAGATTTATTGCACGATTTATCGTCGGGCGCGAAAGGGTCTTACGGCGCAACGAGGGTCGCGCGCGCCCGACCGGAAAGCGCCCCGTCGATGGCGCCGGCCTCGGCGATCGAAAAGACGAGAATCGGGATCTTGTTCTCGCGGGCGAGCGCGAAGGCCGCCGTATCCATCACCGCCAGATTTTTGGCGATCGCCTCGTCATGGGTCAAACGGTCGTAGCGCTCGGCGGTCGGATCGCGCTTGGGATCGGCGGTGTAGACGCCGTCGACCTGTGTGGCTTTGAGCACCGCGTCGGCGGAGAGCTCCGCGGCGCGCAACACCGCGCCGGTGTCCGTGGTGAAGAAGGGATTGCCGGTGCCTCCGGCGGCGATGACGACGCGTCCCTTGGCCAGATGATGCAGGGCGGCGCGGCGCGAAAAGGATTCGCATATGGACGGCATCGAGACCGCGGACAGGCAGCGCGCCTGCCGCCCCTGCCCTTCGACCGCCTGCTCCAGCGCCAGCCCGTTCATCACCGTCGCCAGCATGCCGATCGAATCGGCGCGCGCGCGCTCGATGCCGGTTTCGGCGCCCTTGATGCCGCGAAAGAAATTGCCGCCGCCGACGACGACGGCGATCTCATGTCCCGCCGCCGCGGCGGCCGCGAGGTCGGCGGCGATTCGGGCGATCGTGACGGCGTCGAGACCATGCGGCGCCGAGCCCTGCAGGGCTTCCCCGGACAGTTTGACGACCACACGCTTGAATCGTCGCGTCGACGTGAGGTCGGACATGAGGCGGATCTCGCTGGCTGAGGCGGGGCGCGTTCTTCATACGGAGGCCGGGCGGCGCCGGCAAGTGAGGGGCGTCACCCAAGCTCTGGATGAGGCCCGTGTATCGAGCCCGTGGGAGCCGCCGACGCTGCAACCCTCGCCGACCCCCACACGCGATTGCAATCGAATCGCTACGCGTCGGTCAGGGCATTATTCACGACACTTGATTACGGCCCCACCTCCCCGCCCGTCGCGCCGAACACCTGGCCTGTCGCGAAACTCGCTTCGTTTGATGCGAGCAGAACATAAAGCGGCGCGATCTCCGCCGGCTGTCCCGGCCGGCCCAGCGGCGTGTCGGCGCCAAATTCGGCGAGGTGATCGGGAAATTGTCCGCCGCTCGGCTGCAGGGCCGTCCAGAACGGGCCCGGCGCGACGGCGTTGACCCTGATGCCTTTGTCGGCGAGCTGCTTCGCCAGACATCTGGTGAAGTTGAGAATGGCGGCCTTGGTCGCCGAATAATCCAGAAGCTGCGGCGAAGGATCGAAAGCGACGATCGAGCTCGTATTGATGATCGACGATCCCGGCCGCAGGTGCGGCAGCGCGGCTTTCGTGATCCAGAACAGCGCGTAAAGATTGGTTCGAAACGTCCAGTCGAGATCCTCGGTCGTAATGTCGAGAATCGATTTGCACGCATGCTGGCGCGCGGCGTTGTTGACGAGAATATCCAGGCCGCCGAGATCCCGCGCCGCATCGTCGACGAGCTTGCGGCAAAAGCCTTCGTCGCGAATATCTCCCGGGAGCGCCACCGCATTGACGTCGGCCTCGCCCATAAGGTCCATGACCTCCTTCGCGTCCGCCTCCTCCTCCGGCAGATAATTGATCGCAACGTCGGCGCCCTCGCGCGCGAAGGCGATGGCGGCGGCGCGGCCGATGCCGCTGTCGCCGCCGGTGATGAGCGCCTTGCGGCCAAGGAGACGCCCCGAGCCTCGGTAACTCTCTTCGCCATGATCGGGACGCGGCGTCATGAGGCCGGCGAGACCCGGCCAGGGCTGCGTCTGCTTCTCGAAGGGCGGCTTGGGATAGAGTTCGCGCGGATCGCGCAGTTCCCGCGCGGACGGCGCATCATCGAAGCCGAGCACGGAGGTGGCGGCATCGATCGCGCGCTCAACGCGCGGTCCGCGAATCCTTGCGTCTGCGGCGGTCTTCTTGGCGCGCATGCGCGGCTCCTTCTGCTCGATCTTCGCCCTGCGACGAAAACCAACATCCGGAGCCTAAACGCCGCCCGCCCGCGATTGTTTCGCGCGGGCGGCGCTTTGCGTTAGAGGCGGGCGTCAGCCCTTCACAGCCGCGGCCACTTCCGCGGCGAAGTCGCTCGTTTGTTTCTCGATGCCTTCGCCGAGCGCGTAGCGCACGAAGCCCTTGATCGCGATCGGCGCGCCGGCCTTGCCTTCGATCTCCTTGACCGCTTGGGCGACGCTCTTGCCGCCGTGGTCAGGATGGTTGGAGACCTGATCGAGCATGCAGACCTCCTTGGCGTAGGTCTTGATGCCAGAGTCGATGATCTTCTGCAGCACGTTTTCCGGCTTGCCGGCGTTCTTCTCGGCGAGCAGCTTCTTTTCACGCTCGACCGTCGCCGGATCGAGGCCCGAGGCGTCAAGCGCCAGCGGATTGGCCGAGGCGACATGCATCGCGAGCTGGCGCGCGAGCGTCGCCAGCACGTCCTTGTCGCCTGTCGATTCGAGCGCGACGATCACCGCGATCTTGCCCTGGCCGTCGACGACCTGCGCATGCACGTAACGGCCGACGACGCCCTCGCCGACGCTGAGCGCGGCGGCGCGGCGCAGCGTCAGGTTCTCGCCGATGCCGGCGATCGCATTGGTGATCGCTTCGCTCACCGTTCCGCCGCCGGGATAGGCTTCCTTGCCGAGCGCCTCGACGTCGCTCGCGCCGCTCTTTAAGGCGACTTCGGCGATGTTCTTCACCAGCGTCTGGAAATCGGCGTTGCGGGCGACGAAATCCGTTTCCGAATTCACTTCGACGACGACGCCCGATTTGTCTGATACGAGCGCCGCGACAAGCCCTTCGGCGGCGACGCGATCGGCTTTCTTCGCGGCCTTGGAGAGGCCCTTCTTGCGCAGCCAGTCGACCGCCGCTTCAAATTCGCCGTCCGTCTGGGTGAGCGCCGCCTTGCAATCCATCATGCCCGCGCCGGTGCTCTCGCGCAGTTCCTTCACAAGGGCGGCGGTGATCGTAGCCATGGCTGAAATTCCTTCTTAAGGGAGTCATGCGACGACGCCGGCCCACTGGACCGGCGCGCGCGTCTTAAGCATTGAACTTGACGGATTGATCAGGCTGCGAGGAGCGCCTTCGCCTGATCGACCCAGCCGTCGCGCGCAATGCGGCCGTTCAACTTCAATTCGCCGTCGAGTTTTTCGACCTCCGCCGGAGTCATCGCGGCGATCTGCCAATAGTGGTAGACGCCGGCGTCGTTCAGCTTCTTGACGAGCTGCGGGCCGACGCCGTGCAACTTGGCGAGATCGTCCGGAGCGCCGCGCGGCGCAGAAAGCAGTTCGAAGGCCTCGAGAGGCGTATCCGCATCCGCGACGGCGACCTCGGCGGGACGCAAATCTTCGCGGACCACCGGGCGCGCCTCGAGCGCGGGCTCAAGCGCCGGCGACTCATCGGCGCCGATATCGATTCCCACCGAGCCCTGGCTGCGCGAAATGCCGTCGATGGCGGCTCTCGCCACGAGATCGCAGTAGAGCGCGATGGCGCGGCCCGCGTCGTCATTGCCGGGGATCGGATGGGTGACGCCATCCGGATCGCAATTGGTGTCGAGCACGGCGACGACCGGAATCTTGAGGCGATTCGCCTCCTTGATCGCGAGCTGCTCTTTGTTGGTGTCGATCACGAAGATCAAATCCGGCGTGCCGCCCATATCCTTGATGCCGCCGAGCGCTTTTTCGAGCTTGTCGCGCTCGCGGGTCAGCAGCAGGCGCTCTTTCTTGGTGATGCCCGATGCGCCGGCCGAAAGCTGCTCGTCGAGCTTGCGCAGACGGGTGATCGATCCGGAAATCGTCTTCCAATTGGTGAGCGTGCCGCCCAACCAGCGGGAATTGATGTAATATTGAGCGCTTCGCTTGGCGGCGTCGGCGATCTGCTCCTGCGCCTGGCGCTTGGTGCCCACGAACAGCACGCGTCCGCCTTTGGAGACAGTGTCCGAAATCGTCTTCAGCGCCTGATGGAGCAGCGGCACCGTCTGAGCGAGATCGATGATATGGATGTTGTTGCGGGCGCCAAAGATATAAGGCGCCATCTTCGGGTTCCAGCGATGCGACTGATGGCCGAAGTGAGCGCCGGCCTCCAGGAGGCCGCGCATGGTGAAATCGGGCAGTGCCATAGTGTCTTTTCTCCGGTTGAGCCTCGGCGAGAGAGTAAAGAGGCCGGAGAGCCGGCCACCGGAGCGACGTCTTGAGGCAGACGCCGCGTAACCCTCGCCTGTGGGATGGCGCGCTTATAGGCGATGCGCCTACATCCGGCAAGGGCCGCCGCAGACCAACCCGCGCGGACGCTTTAGCCGTTCGATGCATGGCTGGCGCATCGGCGTTCGAAGGGAACGCGAGGAGGAGGGAACGGGCTTAATTTTTTGCAACGACCGCGACCTTCTGTCGCATGTTAACTACTTGTATTTAAATAGTAATATTGCTTTTTTGGCAGGCCTTGGAGTCCCCGCAAGAGCGCATTGCCATCCGATCGGAAACAAGCTAGGCTCCCTCTCGATGCGGCAAGCATTCACGTAAAATCAAGAACAGGGGGAAAACGCATGGCCGTCAACGTTCACAATACCGGCGATATCGGCAAGATGCTGCTTTGGATCGCCGCCTTCGTCGCGTTCGTCGTCGTCGCTCTGACCTGGGTTCCGGACTGGATTTCTCCCGAAGGAACCAACGGCACGGGCAACCGCGGCGGCATCCAGGGCGAAGGCGTTGGCTCTACCGCCCGCATGATCCAGTAAAACATACCCCTGCCGAAAAGACTCGCCGGGCGCGCAAGCTCCCGGCCCTTGTCTTTCTGGCGGGCGATCGGCCGGTTACCGCGCAGATCATTTTGGAGCCGACGTTCTCGACGTGATCGAGCGTCGGTTTCCACTTTTTTGGACGCTTAGAGCGCTTCCCGATCACGTGGAATCATGTGATCGATAAGGAATCGCTCAAAATCAAAATGCTGGAGCAGGTTCTCCTCTTTTTCGGAACCTGCTAACGCGCCCGACTCCACACTTGCGACAGCCGACTCCAGTATTGCGACACCCAAATATTTTGCGCCGCCGGTCCAGCTTCGACGAAACCGGCGCTGAGCAAGATCAGCAACCCGCCCAGCATCGCCGGCCCGGTGAGGCGCTCCGACAGCAGCATGGCGCCCGCCAAGGCTGCGAAAACGCTCTCCAGCGACATGATGAGCGCGGCTTCGGCCGCTGGCGTATATTTGAGCGCCACGATTTGAAGCGTGAAGGCGATCCCCCCGGAGCAAAGCCCCGCATAGAGAATCGACGGCAGGGCGGCGCTCAGGCCCTCGAGCGAAAAAGGCTCGCCGCCGAGGCCCACGACAGTTCCCAGAACGCCGATGACGCCGAACTGCGCGAAAGCCAAAAAATACGGCCGATCGGCGCGCGCGAGAAAGGTCGGGACGAGACTGATCCCGGCCGCCCACGCAATATCCGCAATCAAAACCAAGGCGTCGCCCGACGTCCAACTCTGGAGCTGCGCGCTGTCCGTCAGAAGCCAAGCGCCCACGATGGACCCGAGGCCCGCGACGAGAACGACCTGCCGGGGTCTTACGCCGGTCTGCGCAAAGACGAACACTGGAACGAGCACGACATATAGCGCCGTGAGAAATCCGCCGTTTGTGGCCGTCGTCGTGGCGAGGCCGACTTGCTGGAAAGCCGCGGCGACGAAGACGCAAAAGCCGATCAGGCCGGCGAGAAGCAAATCGCCCTTTTTCAGCGGAGAGCCACTGTGACGGCCTTCGTAGAGCGCCAGCGGCGTCAGCGCGACGCACGACAGGAGAAAACGGACGCCGACGAAGGTGATCGGCCCCATAAGCTCGCCGGCGTTTTTTTGCGCGATGAAGGCCGTCCCCCAGATAAACGCCGCCAGCACAAGCAACAGATCGGCGCGAATGCGGCTCATAATATGCCTGTGCTCTTTAGCCTTTGACGGCGCTGCTCCAGTCGCTCACTCCCAGCATTCCACGCATCGGCGAGCGCGCGCCAGAGCGCGAGGGCGGCTCTGTAAATCGGGGTCGCCAATAAGCCGAGCGACGAATGCGGGTCCGCGGCGTCTTCCTCGACCCCGTATTTAAGGCGCGGGTTTTTGGTCGAAGGCATCTCGAGCGATCCGAACATCCAGTCCCAAACGGCGAGAACGCTGCCGAAGTTGCGATTGAAGTGCTGGGGATCTGTCGAATGATGGATCTGGTGATGCGCGGGGCTTAGAACGACGTGTCCCCAAATCCCGCGAAAGGGAATCCAGAACTGCGAATGTTGAAGATGCCCGATCGTCCAAAGGAAGAAGATGAAAAGGATGTTCTTCCCGTCGACGGTGAAGGATTCTGTGGTTCGCCCAAAGATCCAAGCCAATATGCCTGACGCGGCGCCAATGAACGTCGCGAGCATGTAGCCGAAAATGATGTTGTCGATCGGATGATTGCGAAAGTTCGTCACCGGGGTAAGCACCTCGGCGGTGTGATGCACCTTGTGGAACTCCCACAAAAACGGGATCCGATGCTTGAGATAGTGATCGACCCAATAGCCGATCTCATAGGCCAAAAAGAGCATGGCGGTAGAGAAGAGTTTTATCGAAAGGTCACAGCAAGAGACCGGCGCAAAAGCGCCAAAAGAATTGCGCAGCGCGGCGCTCACGAGCGTCGCGACGGCATTCGACGATATGACGAGCGCGCCCACCACGACCGGCATGAGAACGACGCTCAGGATGAAGAGCTTGACGTCCGCGGCAAACGATTTGGATAGCAGGAGTCTCTTGTCGAAGATTGCCCGCGCGATGGCCCGCGGGTTGACGCGCCCCCGGCGCATCTTGCGCTGATAGGCCAGCGCGCCAACGGCGATGACAAACGTCGTCGCCAGGGAATAGACCGAAAAAATCGATCCCGCCGAAAACAGTTCGTTGGATATCTTCGCAGCGGAAAAGCGGAGCGCGCCGTAAACGTCCATCGAGCTTTCGGGTCCAGATGATGTTGAGAGTTCAGCCTAGGACTGACGCGCCTCGGGATGCCTGCTCGCGTCGCTGGCGCACGTCCCTATCCGCCACGGAACTGCCTGCCCGCAAAGCGTATTCTCTACGCGAGCCGCTGCCAAGAGCGATATGCCGGCGAGCTTTCAGAGCATAGGTTCCGGATTAGAATTCGATTCCCTCCTGCGCTTTGACGCCGGCGGCGAAATGGTGCTTGACCAGGGTCATCTCGGTGACGAGATCGGCTGCGGCGATGAGCTCCGGCTTGGCGTTGCGTCCGGTCACGACGACGTTGAGATCGTCGCGGCGCGCGGCGAGCGCGCGAAGCACTTCCTCCAGCGGCAAATGCTCATAGCGCAGCGAAATGTTCAATTCGTCGAGCACCAGCAGGCGGATCTCGCGGTCGTCCATCAGTTCGCAGGCCTTCTCCCAGGCGCGCCGCGCCGCCGCCTCGTCGCGGGCGCGGTCCTGGGTCTCCCAGGTGAAGCCCTCGCCGAGCGTATGCCAGGCGACGTGACCGAACTCTTGGCCAAGCTTTTCGAGCATGTTGCGCTCGCCGGTGCGCCACTGGCCCTTGCCGAACTGAACGACGCCGATCTTCCAGCCATGGCCGAGCGCGCGCAGCGCAAGCCCAAAGGCCGCCGTGGACTTGCCCTTGCCGGCGCCGGTGTGGACCATCAGCAGGCCTTTGCGGGCGACCGTCTTGCCGGCGACCTCGGCGTCCTGGACGGCCTTGCGCTTCTCCATCTTGAGACGATGGCGGCGCGCCTCGTCGTCTTCGTTCATCTCGGTCACGAGGCGCTCCTTTGCCCGTTTGACGGCGGCATGACGCGCGCATATGACTAGTCAGGACGGTCCTTCGCAAGAAGTGAAAAGGGAACGCGGCGCGGGCGTTACGCCTGTATCCGCGGCTGCCCCCGCAACTGTAGCCGGCAAGGTCCGCGCCATCCGCCACTGAGCGTTAAGCTTGGGAAGGCGGCGCGGTCCGACGACCCGGGAGCCAGGAGACCTGCCGTCAGGGCGATCCTTTGTGATCGCTGGGCGCATCGCATCGCCGCCGGTGGGGCGGCAGGGAGACCGACATGAACGCCAAGTCATCCGTAAATTCATCCGCCGCCACGAGCGCCCTTGGGGCTTCAAGATTCGAAGCCATGAGAGCCGCGCTTGTCGCCCTCGTTCTCGGCTTTGGCCTCGTTTGGCTCACCGGCTTCGCCTATCCCGAAAGCGTGCATGACGCGGCGCATGACACGCGCCACGCGCTCTCCTTTCCCTGTCACTAGGCCGCAACGCGCTTGATCGCGCGCGTTTTGCAGACCGGCCTTATCGCCGGCCTTGTCGCCGGGCTTGCGGTCGCGGCCCTGCAGCACTTCACCACGACGCCGCTGATCCTCGCCGCCGAGGTCTTTGAAGCGGCGCAACATGCGCATAGCGACGCCGAGGCGGGCGCGGCTTTATCCGGTCTGAGCCGCACGGCCGCCACCAGCCTCGCGACGATCGCCGTCTCGATCGGCTATGCGCTCATCCTGCTCGCCGCGATGCTCCTTGCCGGCGACGCCATCGCGCCGCGCCGCGCCGCCCTGTGGGGCGCCTGCGCCTTCGCCGCGACTGGCCTCGCGACGAGCCTCGGCCTCGCGCCGCAACTCCCCGGCATGGCGGAAACCGACCTCGCGGCCCGCCAAATCTGGTGGCTGGCGACCGCGCTTGCGACCGGCGCCGGACTCTTCGCCTTGTTGCGGCTCGACTCGGCGGCGGCCAAGATCGCCGGCGTCGCGCTGATCGTCCTGCCGCAGTTCTTCGCGCCGACGCCTGCTACGCCCGAGAGCACGGCGCCGGCGGAGCTCGCCGCGCGCTTCGCCGCCGCCTCGCTTGCGATTCAAGCGATCAGCTGGGCGCTCGCCGGCGCGCTCGCCGGTCTCGTCTGGCGCCTGCTGTCACGCGAAAAGGAAGCCTCATGAGCGGCGCCAAAATTCCCGCGACGATCGTCACCGGATTCCTCGGCGCGGGAAAGACGACGCTGATCCGCCATGTTCTCGAGAACGCCAAGGGCCGCCGTCTCGCGCTGGTCATCAATGAATTCGGCGACGTCGGCGTCGACGGCGAAATCCTGCGCGCCTGCGGCGTCGAAAACTGCCCGGAAGAAAACATCGTCGAACTCGCCAACGGGTGTCTCTGCTGCACCGTCGCCGACGATTTCATCCCGGCGATCGAAGCGCTGCTCGCGCATGAAAAGCGTCCCGATCACATCATCATCGAGACGTCCGGACTGGCGCTGCCCAAACCGCTGGTCAAGGCGTTCGATTGGCCGGCGATCCGCTCGAAGCTGACCGTTGACGGCGTCATCGCCGTCATTGACGGCAAGGCCGTGGCGGAGGGCCGTTTCGCCGACGATCTCGACGCCATCGCCAAGGAGCGCGAAGACGCGCAGACGATCGATCACGACAATCCGCTTGAAGAGGTGTTCGAAGATCAGCTCGCCTGCGCCGATCTCATCATCCTCAACAAGACCGATCTGCTCGGCGCCGACGAAGAACGCGCGGTCGCCAATCGCCTGGCGCAGGGCGCGCGAGCCGCGGCGAAGATCGTGCGCGCCAGCGGCGGGCGAGTCGACCCGCTCGTGCTGCTCGGCCTGTCGGCGGCGGCGGAGGATGATCTCGCGAGCCGTCCGTCTCATCATGACGCCGAGCCCGGACACGATCATGACGACTTCGACAGTTTCGTCGTCTCTCTCCCGGCTATCGCCGATCCGGCGGCGCTGGTTGCGCGACTCGCCGAGGCGGCGCGCGCGCATGACGTGCTGCGCGTCAAGGGATTCGTCGAAGTCATCGGCAAGCCGATGCGCCTGCTCGTGCAAGGCGTCGGCGCGCGCATCGAGCATCATTTCGATCGCGCCTGGAAGCCGGGCGAGCCTCGGATAAGCCGCGTCGTGATCATCGGCGAAAAAGGCCTCAATCGCGACGCTGTGATCGCGACGCTGGCGCGGCCGTGACGCGCCATGCATCTCCTCCCGCGCGATCTCCATAATCTCGACGACGCCGGCGCGGCGGTCGATCTTGGACAATCCCCGGCGGAGATCGTGTTTCTGTCCTTCTCCGATTCTGAGCTGCGCCTGCTGGCGCGACTCTATGAACAAAGCGCCGCGACTCTCCCGAGCTTTCGCTGCGCGTCGCTCGCGCAATTGAAGCACCCCTACTCCGTCGATCTCTATCTCGACACTGTGGCGCGGCATGCGCGGCTGATCGTCGTGCGGCTGCTTGGCGGCAAGGACTATTGGGCCTATGGCGTCGAACAGCTCGAAGCGCTGGCGCGCGCGAAGGGAGTTGCGCTCGCCATCGTTCCCGGCGATGCGCATGACGACGCGCGCCTGAAGCAGGCGTCGACCCTCGATGCGGAGACGCTCGATCGAATCTGGCGGTTTTTTCAGGACGGCGGTCCCGACAATCTGCGTTCTTTCCTTGGTTACGCCGCGACGATCGCCGGCTACCCGGCGCAATGGGGCGAGAGCGCGCCTGTCGCCAACGCGGGGCGGTTCGAGGCGGCCTGTCGACTTGGCGGCGAATTGCGCGCGACGATCGTCTTCTATCGCGCCATGTTCCTTGCCGACGACGTGGCGCCGATCGTCGCGCTCGCCGATGCGCTGGCGCAGCGCGGGTTCGCGGTCGAGGCGGTTTATGTGGCGAGCCTGAAGGAGGCCGAGAGCGAAGCTTTCGTGTCGCGCTCCCTCAGAGCCTTCGCGCCGGATGTCATCCTCAACGCCACCGCCTTTTCGGCGCGGCGTGACGCGGGAAGCGTGCTCGATCTCGCGGATGCGCCGGTGCTGCAGATCGCGCTCGCGACCTCTTCGCGCGACGCGTGGAAAGCTTCGATGCGCGGCGCGAACGGCGCCGATCTCGCGATGAATGTCGTTCTGCCGGAAGTCGATGGGCGCATCTTCACCCGCGCGATTTCCTTCAAGGAGGAGGCGCCGCTGCGTCTCGCGGCGCAGTTCAGCGAGACGCGCCATGCGCCGGAACGCTCACGAATCGGCTTCGTCGCCGACCTCGCGTCGAACTGTGCGCGGCTGCGCCGCAAACCCAACGCGGAAAAAAGCCTCGCGCTCATTCTTTCGAATTATCCGGCGCGTCGCGGCCGCGGCGGCTACGCCATCGGCCTCGATGCAGAAGCAAGCGTGCATGAGATCGTCTCGGCGCTGCAAGGGGCGGGATATGACGTTGGCGTCGACTCTGAGCGCGATCACCTTCTCCCGCTTGCGGGAGAAGGTGTCGCCACGCAGTGGCGACGGATGAGGGCCCTCTCCCGACCCGGCTTCGCCGGGCCACCCTCTCCCGCAAGCGGGAGAG
Source organism: Methylocystis sp. (assembly GCF_051062815.1). Lineage (GTDB taxonomy): Bacteria > Pseudomonadota > Alphaproteobacteria > Rhizobiales > Beijerinckiaceae > Methylocystis. Next base: position 65,583 of record NZ_JBPFDU010000059.1, read on the forward strand.
GGGAACGCGCGTCATCTTTGCTGCGTGATCTAGAAGACCGGACGTTCGTCATCGAAGTCTCGCTTGCTGATTACCGCGCTTGGCTTTCCGCGCTCTCCCCCGACTTCGTCGCAAGCGTCAACGACGCCTGGGGCGCGCCGCAGGATGATCCTGCCGTCGTCGACGGCGCCTTCCGCTTTTCCTGTCTCGAAGCCGGCAAGCTGATCGTCGCGCTGCAGCCCGATCGCGGCGCGCGCACGGATCGTTACGAGACCTATCACGACATTCAGCGCCCGCCACGCCATGCCTATGTCGCCTTCTATCTCTGGCTGCGGCATGTCCGAAAGATCGACGCGCTCATTCATCTTGGCGCGCATGGCACGCTCGAATGGCTTCCCGGCAAATCGGTCATGCTGTCTGATGCCTGCGCGCCGGAAGTCGTGCTCGGGCCGACGCCGCTCATCTATCCGTTCATCGTCAACGATCCCGGCGAAGCCGCGCAGGCCAAGCGCCGCACATGCGCCGTGACGATCGGGCACCTGACCCCGCCGCTCGTCGACGCCGAACTGTTCGATGCGGCGGCGAAAGTCGAAACGCTGCTCGACGAATATGCGACGGCAAGCGCGCTCGACGCGCGCCGCGCGAAACTCATCGCCGGCGCGATCATCGACGAAGCCGAGCGCAGCGGTCTTGCCGCCGAATGCGGCGTCTCGCGCGAGATGGACATCGCCGAGACATTGACGCGACTCGACGCCTGGATGTGCGATCTGAAGGACATGCGCATCGGCGACGGACTCCATGTCTTCGGGCGCGCAGAAGAAGATTCAGACGCCGATCCTGCGCGCGACGCCTGCGCGCGCGCCGAACGCGCGGCGCTCGTCGCGGCGCTCGCGGGCCGCTTTATCGAACCCGGACCCGCCGGCGCCCCATCGCGCGGGCGCGCCGACGTTCTGCCGACGGGACGCAATCTCTATTGCATCGACCCACGCCATGCGCCGACGCAGACCGCCTATGATATTGGCCGTCGCGCCGCCGCGGAAGTGATGACGCGTCACGCGCAGCAGCATGGCGAATTTCCACGCCGCATCATGCTGGATCTCTGGGGCAGCGCGACGATCCGCACCGGCGGCGAAGATTTCGCGCAGGCGCTGACGCTTCTCGGCGTCGCGCCGCGCTGGGACGCCGCGAGCGCGCGCGTCATCGGCTTTGAAATCCTGCCGCAGGCGCGGCTCGACTTTCCGCGCGTTGACGTGACGCTGCAGATATCAGGCCTATTTCGCGACATGTTTCCCAATCTGGTCGCGCTTTTCGACGACGCGGTGCGCGCCGTCGCAGCGCTGGAAGAGGACGCCGAGTTCAATCCGCTGACGACGGCCGACGATCTGCGCCGCGTCTTCGGCGCCGCGGATGGAACATACGGGCTTGGCGTCAGCGATCGCGTGCAGCGCGGCGCATGGTCGACCCGCGACGATCTCGCCCGCGCCTATTTGTCGGCGGCGGGCCACGCTTATGATCGCGCCGCCGAAAGCCAAGAGGCGGTCGCGGCGTTCAGCGCGCGCGTCGCCGCGGCCGACGCCCATGTCCACATTCAGGACATGGCGGAGGTCGACGTTCTGATCGGACCCGCTTTCGCCGACTATGAGGGCGGCTTCGCCGCCGCCAACGCCATGCTTGGCGGCGACGCCGAGCTGCTGCATCTCGACGCCACACGGCCGGAGCGCCTGCGCGCGCGCGCGCTCAAGGAGGAGGTCGCGCGCGTGCTGCGCATGCGGCTCGCCAATCCGCTCTGGCTGAAAGGCCAAATGCGCCACGGCCATCGCGGCGCCGGAGAAATCGCCGAAGCCATCGACAATCTCTATGCTTTCGCCGCGACAAGCGGCCTCGTCGCCGACGCGCAATTCGACCTCGCTTTTGACGCGGCCTTAGGCGATGATGCGGTCCGCGATTTTATCGCCGCGGAGAATCCCCGCGCGCTCGCGGCGATCGCGCGCGTTTTTGGCGACGCGCTGGCGCGCGGCCTGTGGACGACGCAGCGTAACAGCGTTCGTGACATCTTAAGCGATATCGAACGCCAAGAGGGAGGGCGTCTTGCAGCCAATGCCTGAAATCAAGGGCTGGTGCCCCGGAGCCTTCGCGCCCATGCCGAGCGGCGACGGTTTGCTCATCCGCGCGAAGTCGGTCGGCTCCCGCATGAGCGCCGAGCAGGCGCAGGAGATAGCAAGAATCGCGGAAGCGTGCGGCAATGGGCTGATCGATCTGTCGCAGCGCGCGCAATTGCAGCTGCGCGGCGTCAGCGAGGCGACGCTCGCGGAAGCCATGCGCCGGCTCAAGGCCATCGGCATGCTCGCGCCCAATGCCGACGCGGAGCGGGTGACGAATGTCATCGCCTCGCCGCTTGCCGGCCTCGCGCCAAGCGCTTTCGACGCCAACGCGATGGCGGCGACGCTCGCCGACGCGCTGCAGCGCGACGCGGCGCTGCGCGCGCTTCCGCCAAAATTTCTGTTTCTTCTCGATGACGGCGGCCCGCTGTCGCTCGCCGAGGTCGACGCCGACATTCGCATCGAAGCGGAGGCGCCGGGCGAGGTCGGCGTCCGTATCGCCGGCGTCTGCGATCGCGCCGTCATTGTCCCCGCGAATGATGCGCTTTCCGTGGCGTTGCGCTTCGCCCGCGCCTTCGTGGAGCTGCGCGATCGTCACGCGAACGCGTTCAAGCGCGTGCGCGCATTGGTCGAGGCGCTTGGCGCCGACGCGCTGCCGGACGCGGCCGGACTGTCGATGCGCGTCTCCAACGAGACGCGCGCGCCCGCGCCCCGCGCGCATATCTTCGGCGCGCAACGCTGCGGCGCGGTGGCATTCGCTGGCGTCGGCGCGCCCTTTGGCCGCTGGCGCGCCGACGAACTCGCGGCGGTCGCCGATTTTGCGAGGCGCGACGGAACGGGCGAATTGCGCCTTACGCCGTGGCGCGCCTTGCTGATGATTACGCCCCACGAATACGGCGCGCGCCGCATCGTCGCGCGCGCCCGCGACCGGGATCTCATCACCTGCGCAGAGGACGCGCGCCTCTCGGTCATCGCCTGTCCCGGCGCGCCGGAATGTCCGCAGGCGGTCGCCGAGACGCGCGCGCATGTGATGGATCTGGCGCCGCTTGCGCAAAAGATCGGCGGCGCTGACGGCGTCGGCCTGCATCTTTCGGGCTGCGCGAAAGGCTGCGCCCGGCAGAGCGCCTCGCCAATCACGCTCCTGGCGTGCGCCGAGGGGTTCGACCTCATCGAGAACGGCGGCGCCGATGGCGCGCCCCGCCTCAGAGCGCTCTCTTTAGAGGCCGTCATGCGCGAACTTGCCGTGCGCGCGGCGGGAAGGCCGCAATGACCGCGCGTTTCGACTATATCCGCGAGGGCGCGCAGATTTACGCACGCTCCTTCGCCACCATTCGCGCCGAGGCGAATCTCTCGCGTTTCACGCCCGAGCAGGAAAAGATCGCGGTGCGCATGATCCATGCCTGCGGGATGGTGGAGCTCGCCGATGACATCGCGTTCTCGCCCGATTTCGTGGCCGCGGCGCGCGAGGCGCTGCAAAAGGGCGCGCCGATTCTCTGCGACTCCAACATGGTCGCCCATGGCGTCACGCGGTCGCGGCTGCCCGCGGAAAATCAGGTTGTCTGCACGCTGCTCGAGCCGCGCGTTCCGGCGCTCGCCGCCGAGCTCGGCAATACGCGCAGCGCCGCCGCGCTGGAGCTGTGGCGCAATCGGCTGGATGGCGCGCTGGTGGCCATCGGCAACGCGCCGACCGCGCTTTTCCGTCTCCTCGAGATGATCGATGAAGGCGCGCCGCCCCCCGCCGCGATTATCGGCATGCCGGTCGGCTTCGTCGGCGCGGCGGAATCGAAAGACGCGCTGCGCGAATTCGGCCGCGTTCCCTTCGTGATCGTCTCCGGCCGCAAGGGCGGCAGCGCCATGGCCGCCGCCGCCATCAATGCGCTGGCGAGCGAAACGGAATGAACGCGCTGGCGTCGACCTCGCATGAAGCCGTCGCGACGCTCGGGGCGCTGATCGGCGTCGGACTCGGTCCTGGCGATCCGGAGCTTGTGACGGTCAAGGCCGCGCGCCTCATCGGCGCGGCGAACGTCGTCGCCTTCTTCGCCAAGCGCGGACGCGCGAGCCACGCGCGCGCGATCGCTGCGCCCTATCTCGCGCCGGGGTGCGAAGAGATTGCGCTGCTCTATCCGGTGACGACGGAGATTCCTTTCGATCAGCCGGAATATGTCTCGTCGCTTCAGCGCTTCTATGAAGATTGCGTGATGCGCATTCGCGCCGTGCTCGAAGCCGGCCGCGACGTGACGCTGCTCTGCGAAGGCGATCCGCTGCTCTACGGCTCCTTCATGCATATGTTCGCGCGGCTTGACGCGCGCTTCCGCATCGAGATTTGCGCCGGCGTCTCCGGCATGTCGGGCTGTTTCGCCGCGGCGCGCCAGCCGATGGCGTGGGGCGACGACATTCTCACCGTTCTGCCGGCGACGCTCGACGAAGACAGGCTTGCGTCACGCCTCGCCGAAACCGACGCCGCGGTGGTGATGAAGCTTGGCGGCAATTTCGCCAAGCTGCGCCGCGCGATGACTCGCGCCGGCGTCATCGATCGCGCAATCTATGTCGAGCGCGGCGCGATGCCCGGCGAAAAGATCATGCGCTTCGCCGACAAGCGCGACGACGAGGCGCCCTATTTCTCGATGGCGCTTGTGCCGGGACGAGGCCGGCGCCCTTGAGCGGCGCGCTTGACATCGTCGGCCTGGGCCCGGCCGACGCGCGATGGCTGACTCACGAGGCGCAGGCGGCGCTCGACGAGGCGCAGGACATTATCGGTTATGCGCCTTACGTCGCTCGCGTTCCCGAACGCTCGGGGCAGACGCGGCTTGCAAGCGACAACCGCGTCGAAATCGATCGCGCCCAGGAGGCGCTGGCGCGCGCCGCGCAGGGTCGCCGCGTGGCCGTCGTCTCCGGCGGCGATCCCGGCGTCTTCGCCATGGCGGCGGCGGTTTTCGAAGCGGTCGACGGCGGTCCGCGCGCGTGGCGCGATCTCGATATTCGCGTGCTGCCCGGCGTCTCGGCGATGCAGGCGGCGGCGGCGCGGCTCGGCGCGCCGCTCGGCCATGACTTTTGCGCGATCTCGCTGTCCGACAATCTCAAGCCGTGGGACGTCATCGCCAAGCGGCTGGAACATGCCGCGCAAGGCGACTTTGTCATCGCGCTATATAATCCCGCGTCGCGCGCGCGGCCGACGCGCATCGACGACGCCTTTGCGCTGCTGCGTCGTCATCTTCCCGGCGAGACTTTCGTTGGCCTCGCGAAATCCGTCGGCCGCGAGAACGAAGAGATCATTCTGACGCGGCTCGACGAAGCCGAGGGCGACAAGGTCGACATGTCGACGCTTGTCGTGATCGGCGCCAGCGGCACGCGCCGCATCCCGCGCGGGGGCGCGCGCGATTGGGTCTATACGTCGCGGAAGGCGACATGAGCGCGCCATGGCTGTCGCTGATTGGCGTCGGCGAAGACGGCGCCGAGGCGCTGACGCCGGCGGCGCGCGCGCTCGTCGCGCAGGCCTCGCTGATCGTCGGCGGCGCGCGACATCTCGCGATGATCGACGCACCCAATGAGCGCCTGCAGTGGCCCTCGCCGCTCTCCGACGCATTGCCGCGCATCCTTGCCCAGCGCGGCAAGCCCACGGTCGTTCTGGCCTCGGGCGATCCCTTCTTCTACGGCGTCGGCGATCTCATCGCGCGCCACGTCGCGCCTGACGAGATTTTCTGCGTTCCGGCGCCTTCGGCGTTTTCGCTCGCGGCCGCGCGGCTCAAATGGAGCCAGCAGGATTGCGCGCTCCTCTCGCTGCACGGCCGCGCCTTTGAACGCGTGACGCCGCATCTGCAGCCGGGCGCAAAGATCATTGCGCTCTCCTGGGACGAGACGACGCCCGCGCGCCTCGCGCGCCATCTCGCCCTGCGCGGCATGGGCGGATCGCGCCTCCATGTGCTCGAGCGGCTCGGCGGCGCTAAGGAGCGGGTGCGCGACACGCGCGCCGACGCCTTCGGGCTCAATGACATTGCGCCGCTCAACACGATCGCCGTCGAAGTGGAAGCCGGCGGAGACGCAGTCGTCATTCCGCTTGCGCCGGGCCTCCCCGATGATTGGTTCGAGCATGACGGGCAGCTCACCAAGCGCGACATCCGCGCCGTGACGCTCTCCGCGCTCGCGCCGCGCAAGGGTGAATTACTGTGGGACGTCGGCGCCGGCGCCGGCTCCGTCGCCATCGAATGGATGCTGAGCGATCCCGCAAACCGCGCCATCGCCATCGAACGCGATGCGCAGCGCGCCGCGCGCATCGCGCGCAACGCACTGTCGCTCGGCGTTCCGGATCTACGCGTCGTCAATGGCGACGCGCCGCAAGCGCTCGCCGAACTCGATGCGCCGCAGGCGATCTTCATCGGCGGCGGCGCCGATGCGGCGACGCTTGCCGCCGCGTGGGACGCCCTGCCCCGCTTCGGACGCATCGTCGTCAACGCCGTTACGATCGAGACTCAGTCGCTGCTCGCCGACGCCTATCGCGAGAATGGCGGCGAGCTCATACATCTGCAGATAGCGCATGCGCGCCCGATCGGCCGCTTCCATGCGCTCGATCCGGCAATGGCGGTCACGCAATGGCGAGCGGTGAAGAGATGAATGTTGCGACAGCGCCCACACCCTCTCCCTATGGGAGAGGGTGGCCCCGCGCAGCGGGGCCGGGAGAGGGGTTTCCATCCTTGTTCATTTGCGAAGATCATTCGGTCCAACGGCGGAGCCAATTTCGGTCGATGGATACCCCTCATCCCGGACCTTCGGTCCGACCCTCTCCCGATGGGAGAGGGTGGGCGCGCGCCTATGACTGACGCTCCCCTCTACGCCTTCGGGCTCGGCGCAAGACGCGGCGTCGCCGCGAACGATGTCGTCGAACTCGTGCGCCGCGTCGCGCAGACGCATAACGTCGATCTGAGCGAGGCGAGGCTCTATGCGCTCGAAAGCAAGGCGCAGGAGACCGGGCTGCACGAGGCGGCGCGCGAACTTGGGCTTGAACTCGTCTTTCTGCCGCTCGCGGCGCTGCGCGCCCGCAAGGCGACGGCGGCGACGCATTCGCCGCGCGTGCAGGCGATGTTTGGCGTGGGCAGCGTCGCCGAAGCCGCGGCGCTTGTCGGCGCCGGACCAAACAGTCGCCTCGTCGCGCCGCGCCTGACGACGCCGGTCGCCGCCTGCGCTCTGGCCAAGCGCGGCGAAGAGAACAACTCATGACCGTGCATTTTATCGGCGCAGGTCCCGGCGCCGCCGATCTGCTTACCTTGCGCGGACGCGATCTCATCGCGCGATGTCCGGTCTGCCTTTATGCCGGCTCGCTCGTGCCCGCGGGAATCCTAGCGCATTGTCCGCCGGGCGCGCGGATCGTCGATACCGCGCCGCTGTCGCTCGACGCCATCGTCGCCGAGATGCAGCAGGCGCATAACGCCGGGCTCGATGTCGCACGGCTGCATTCGGGCGATCTCTCGATCTGGAGCGCGGTGGGAGAGCAGATGCGCCGTCTCGACGCGCTCGGCATTCCTTGCACAATGACGCCGGGCGTTCCCGCCTTCGCGGCGGCGAGCGCCGCGTTGAAGCGCGAACTCACATTGCCCGAAGTGGCGCAATCGCTGGTGCTGACGCGCACGTCGGGGCGCGCCTCGTCGATGCCTGAGAGCGAAAGGCTCGCGACATTCGCGCAATCCGGCGCGACGCTCGCGATCCATCTCTCGATCCATGTTCTGGCGCGGGTCGTGGAGGAGCTGACGCCCTATTATGGCGGCGGCTGTCCCGTGGCGCTCGTTTATCGCGCCTCATGGCCCGATGAGCGCGTCGTGCGCGGAACGCTCGCCGATATTGAAGCGCGCGCCGCCGAGACGCCGATGGAGCGCACCGCGCTCATTCTCGTCGGACAGGCGCTCGCGAGCGAAGATTTCCGGGAAAGCGCGCTTTACGACGCGGATTATGATCGGCGCTTTCGGCCGAGCGGCGAAAGGTGAACGCGCCCGGACTGCTGATCGGCGCCGCCCGCTCCTCATCGGGCAAGACGACCCTGACGCTCGGCCTGATGCGCGCGCTGACGCGGCGCGGCTTGCGCGTCGCCCCGGTCAAATGCGGGCCGGACTATATCGACCCCGCCTTTCACGCGGCGGCCACCGGCCGACCCGGCGTCAATCTCGATTCATGGGCGATGGATGCACATTTGATTGGGCGGCTCGCCGCGCGCGTGAGCGAAGGCGCGGACATCGTGATCGCTGAAGGCGCGATGGGGCTCTTTGACGGCGCGCCCGGCGGCGCGGCGGGAATCGGCGCCAGCGCCGACATCGCCGCCTTACTCGGCTGGCCGGTCGTGCTCGTTCATGACGTCTCCGGCCAGGGGCAGACGGCGGCGGCGATTGTCCGCGGGATCGCTGGACACGACGCGCGCGTGAAGGTCGCCGGCGTCGTATTGAACCGCGTCGGCTCCGAGCGTCATCGCAGGCTCGCCGGCGAAGCGATCGAGGCGCTGAGCATCCCGGTGTTCGGCGCGCTGCCCCGCAACGAGGCGGTTTCCCTCCCCGAACGCCATCTCGGCCTGGTGCAGGCCGGCGAAACCCAGGGGCTCGACGCGCGCCTGGACGCCCTCGCGGATTTCATCGAAGCGCATGTGGATGTGGACGCGATGATCGAGGCGGCGCACTGCGCCCCCTCCCCGACCCTCCCCCGCTTCGCGGGAGAGGGGGTAGGTCAGCGCGCTCTGTCGCCGTCACGCGAAAACAGCGTGAGCGTCCCCTCTCCCGTTCGAAGTCGGCTGTTGCCGACTTCGGAGTCGATGCGCAACCCGGGAACACCCGGTTTGCGAAAGCGGGGGAGGGGCAGGGAGGGGGCCATTCCGCCCCCCGCGCAGCGCATCGCCGTTGCGCGCGACGATGCTTTCTCCTTCTTTTATCCGCATCTCGCGCAGAGCTGGCGCGACGCCGGCGCGGAGCTTTGCTTCTTCTCGCCGCTCGCCGACGAGGCGCCGCCCGAAGATTGCGATCTCTGCTGGCTGCCGGGCGGCTATCCGGAGTTGCACGCCGGTCGGCTATCGGCGGCGCAGGGCTTCATAAAGGGGTTGCGGCGTTTCGCTCAGAGAGGATGGCTCCACGGCGAATGCGGCGGCTACATGGTTCTCGGCCGCGCGTTGATCGACGCGGCGGGCGAGGCGCATGAAATGGCCGGACTGCTCGAACTGGAAACGAGCTTCGCCCAGCGGAAATTGCATCTCGGCTATCGGCAGGCGCAACTCGCGGCAGACCACCCGCTGGGCGCTGTCGGATTTCGACTGCGCGGCCATGAATTTCACTACGCGACTGTTCTTCGCGAAGAAGGCGCGCCCTTCGCGCTGGCGCGCGACGCCTATAGCGACGACGAACGCCCAGCCGGACTGGCGAGAAACGGCGTCTCCGGCTCGTTTTTCCACCTGATGGCGTAAAAAAGGGCCGCCGGACGAACCAGCGGCCCAAGTCAAGGGAGGAAACGCCCAAGGAGGGCTACGAAGCAAGACAACTCTCGCTGCGTCGCACTGTTATATTGCTGCGCCGCACAAGAGTCAAGATTTTTTTCGCTACACGGCAAAGCTTCAGCGAGTCGCCGCCCATCGCCCTGGACAGAAAAGAAAGCCGCGCCTGGGCGCGGCTTTGAGTTTGCTCGAAGGATCCGAGGGTCTTAAAAAGATCTGGACGAATGAGCGGCCGCGGATTTCCTGACGCCAATAGAGGCCGGCGGCGTCGGAATATCTCCCGCCAACGCGTCCCTGCTGGAACGCACCAATTTTTTTACGCTGTTGGTGGGGCTTGGATCCGAGGCGGCGAGCGCGGAGAGGTCGCGGTGGCCGCTGCGCATCGGCGCCAATGCGATGACGCGGGTCTGCCGGCTTTCGGCAGCAGCCTTCGCCGCGGCCAAGGTCACGACCGGCGATTTGGCGGCGACCTTGGCGGCAGCCGACCCAGCGCCTCGGTTCGGCTTCTCGTCGAGGGCGATTTCGGTCGGCGGAATGATCGTCTCCGGGCGGCTGACCTCTGGAACCCGCGACGCAAAGGCCGGGTGCTGGCCGCCGTCCTGATAAACGATCCGCACCGGCTTCACGCCGCTTTGCGCGAGTTGGGCGATCTTGGCGTCATCCTGCGCGCTCTTCTGGGCCACCGCCTGGGCGATCTCCGGATCCTGTTTGAGCGGCGGACAGGCGGCGTCCGGATCGAGATTGGCCGCGCCGGCCGCGTTGAACACGTAACGTCGGTTGCAGAAGGCGACCTGCGGCTCCTGCAAGGTCACCTCGAAATGATCGGAGCCTTCCTTGAGCTGCTTCCAGAAGTCGAAGTTGGGATCGAGACGATGCTTGGCGAGATTTTCCGCCGTCATCTTGAAGGGGAAGGATTGCATCTGGATCGCGCGTTGACCGCCGGCGAGCGACGAGCGGGCGATCGCGTAGATTTCGGCGATCTGCTTATCGGTCATGGAGAAGCAGCCGGCCGACGAGCAGGCGCCGTGCACCATGATGTCGCCGCCGGTGTGGCCAAGGGCGCGGTCGAGCGCGTTCGGATAGCCGACGTTGAACGACAGATAATAGCTAGAGTTCGGATTCATCTGCGCCGGGCCGATGGCGTAAAAGCCTTCGGGCACTTGGCGGTCGCCCTGACGACGCTTGGGTCCGAGCTGACCCGACCACCGGCACATCGGAAACGTCTTCAGATGGACGTAACGACCATCGGACCGCATCTTCCAGATTTCGAGCTCCGCCTCCTTTTTATAGGCGCGGATCAGCATCGGCGCTTCCTTGGTCGTGCCGGCCTGCTCCATCAGCGCGACAGTCTCGGAGGGGATCGGCGCAAGCGAGCGATGCGCCAGACCGCTCTGCTCGCAGGCCGAGAGCGCAAAAGCGGCCAGGACGGCAAGCCCCAGCGCCGGCGCTATGCCTCGAGTCTTCATAGTGTCCCCTCTGGCGGGCGCAGTCGCCTCGCGAAGGTCTCGGAAGCGAGCCGCCGCGCCTGATCAGGAAAAACAAATAATGGGACGAGAACGTGTCCAAATCAGTGGAGAATCGCGCGCCTACGCGGTTTTAGGGCCAATCTTCTGGAATTTACGTTAACGCTTCTCTTCAAGTTTCCGGCCCATGGCCAAAAACTTGTCGGCGCGGAATTGTCTCAGCTGTTCGCGCGACAAATTCGCCAGGCCGGCAAGTTCCTTGGCGAGCGCCTCTCCGACTGCGCCAATGGCCGCCTGAGGATCGCGATGGGCGCCGCCCGGCGGCTCCGTCACAATCAGGTCGATGATGCCGAACTTTAGGAGATCCTGCGCTGTGATTTTCATGCTCGTCGCCGCCTCTTGCGCCTTGGCGGAGTCGCGCCACAGGATCGAGGCCGAGGCTTCGGGCGACGCGACGGTGTAGACCGAGTGCTCAAGCATCAGCACTTTGTTGGCGGCGGCGATCGCGATCGCGCCGCCAGACCCGCCCTCGCCCACCACCACCGCGACATTGGGCACGCCGAGCATGAGCGATACGTCGGTGGAGCGGGCGATCGCTTCGGCCTGCCCGCGCTCTTCGGCGTCGATGCCCGGAAAAGCGCCAGCCGTATCGACAAGCGAGACCACCGGCAAACCGAACCGGTCGGCGAGCTCCATCAGGCGGACCGCCTTGCGATAGCCTTCCGGCCGCGCCATGCCGAAATTGTGATGAAGACGACTCGACGTATCCGAGCCCTTCTCCTGGCCGATGACGCAGATCGGCTCGCCGCGGAATCGCCCAAAACCGCCGACGATCGCGAAGTCCTCGCCGAACAGCCGGTCTCCGGCGAGCGGCGTGAACTCGTCGAAAAGCTGCCGCACATAGTCAGAAAAATGTGGCCGCTGCGGGTGCCGCGCCACCTGGATCTTTTGCCAGGGCGTCAGGCCGGCGTAGAGATCCGCGAGCGCCTTCGCGGCTTTGGCTTGGAGCTTGCTGAGCTCCTCGCCGATCGACACGGCCTCTCCGTTTTCGGCCAGCGCGCGCAGTTCGTCGACCTTGGTTTCGAGTTCTGCGACAGGCTTTTCGAAGTCGAGATAGGAGCGCATTGAGGCGGCGTTTTCCTTTAGGCGAGGGACGCCTCGCGGGCGCGGGCAAACTCGCCGCAACCGGCTTTGAAGTCAAGGAACACAAAGCGCCAGCGGCGCGGTTGCGAATCTCGATTTAGAGCTTCAATGTCGCTGTCGATCGGGCAGGTTTCATATGCGGGAATGGTCGTTCCATGGCGTCTGCGCAAGAACCGTTTAGCCGCTACATTCACGCGGCCGACGGGCTCCGCTTGCATTATTTCGACTATCCCGCGCCGCCGGGCGGCGGCGGGGGTCTGCTCCCGGTTGTTTGCCTGCCGGGGCTCGCCCGCTCGGCCGATGATTTCGACCGCATCGCCAGGACCCTGCAAGCCGACGGCCGGAGGATTCTTGCCCTCGACTATCGTGGACGCGGCCGATCCGACTGGGATCAGGACTGGCGACGCTATGACTTCAACGTCGAGCATGCCGACATCATGGCTCAACTTGCCGACGCTGGCGTCGCGCAAGCGGTGTTCATCGGCACTTCACGCGGCGGTCTTCACACAATGCGCATCGCGGCGCGCCGGCCCGGCGTCGTGCGCGGCGCGGTGCTCAACGACATCGGACCGAAGATCGAACATGCCGGCCTGCTCCGCATTAAGCGCTACGTCGGCAAGCTGCCGCCCATTCCGTCTATGCGCGAAGCGATCGCGCTGATGCGAATGACCGCCGGCGTCAATTTTTCAGGCGTCTCGCCGCAGGAGTGGGAGGATTATGCGCGGCTTACCTTCGTCGAGAAGGACGGGAAAGTTCTGCTGCGCTACGATCCGGAATTGTCGCATACGCTCGACTCTGTCCTGCCCGACGTTGCGCCAAAGGAACATTGGGACGACTTCGCCGCGCTGTCGGATATTCCGATTCTCGCCATTCGCGGCGCAAATTCCGACATTCTCTCGCCCGAAGTCTTTGACGAGATGGCCCGGCGCGCACCGCGCCTCGAGCGGGCCTGGGTCGAAGGCCAGGGCCATGCGCCGCTGCTGCTCGATCAGCCGACGATTTCGCGCATCGTGGACTTCGTGCGCCAATGTCCATAAATCGCGCACAGCAGATCGCTAGGGCAGGTTCCGAAAAAGTTGACAGACTTTTTCGATGAGAACCTGCTCCAACATTTTGATTTTGAGCGATTCCTTATCGATCACATGATTCCATGTGATCGGGAAGCGCTCTAAGGGGCGTAGCCTTGCGCTTGATTGAGCCGCGAGATCGCGACGCCGACATTGATCTCGGCGTTCGCCTCCATGCGCTGCGCCTCGAGTTGAATCTGGCGCACGCGGTAAAGATCGAAGGCGCTGATCTCGCCAAGTTTGAAGGCTTTGCGCGACAGTTCGAACTGGTCGTTGGCGACGGTAAGACGGCTGTTGGCCAGTTTCGCCGCGCGTTGCGCCGCCGCCAGCGATGCGTGCGCCGCCTTGATCTCGGCGAGCACGACGAGCTTCGCGCGCTCATATTCAGCGGTGGCGCGATCCATTTCTGCGAGCGCCTCGGCGCGTCTCGGCTCATTTCGGCCGGCGGTCGGGAGCGGAATGCGGATGCGCACGCCAACTGTCGTCGCATCGGTGCGTTGGTCGGAAATTTGCTGCGATGGGTCGGTCGAATATTGATCGTTATGTTCCTGGCGACCAAAAATTCCGATCTCCGGACTGGGGATCGGCGTCGCGTCGACAAGCTCCGCCTGCGCTCTGGCGCGCGCAAGCGCTGCGACGGGCGCGCGCAGCGCAGGATGCTCCTCGATGTCGATCGGCGGCCGCACGGACTCAAGCTTCCCATCCGGCTGCGCGCCGCCGGTCAGGCCCGCGTAGGTGGCGCGCGCCACCTTTACCGCGCCCTCCGACTGCGCCAGCTCCGTTTCAGCGGCGAGCGTTTCATTCTTCGCAAGCAGCGCATCGGTCTGGGCGGCGTCGCCAAGCTCCACGCGGCGAGTCATATCGGCGCCGATGTCGCGCGCGGTGGCGACGCGATTGCGCGCGACGGAGACTTCGCGCGCCGCGCGCTGCGCGGTCCACCACGCGTCGCGCAAAACGCCGGCGACTTCTAAGCGACGAAGCGCCAGCCGCTCTTCAACCTCGACGAGACCGGTGGTCACCGTGCCCGCGAAGGCGTCCCGCTGCCCGGGCAGCCACAAGGGCATGCCAACCTCAAGTTCGGTTTCATTGAAGTTGCGTAAATTGCCGGCGGCCGAGTTTCGCTGCAAGCCCTCGACATAGGGCGAACCGGGGGTGATCGAATTGGCCGTCGCGTAGCGCGCCGATATGGCGCGAAACTGCGCCTCGAGCGAACGGCTCTGCGCATCAACCAAGACGGCCATCTCAAGATGTTTCGCCAACACGCCGCCGCTTCGCCTGGTCGGCGCCCGAACACGGGCTTTCTTGCGCGATGTCCCAGGCGGTTTCTTGGGCGCAGCTTTGACAGACGCTTTGATCTGCATCTCCGCCGGCTCGCCCTGCTCCTGTGCAAAGACTCCCGTCTCGAAAGGCAAAGCGAACGCAAACAAGAAAAAGGCCGTGTAGACCGCGCCCATCCTCATGCGCGAGCGTCCTCGCGCGCACGCATTGGCGCGGGTTGCCGCTTCGCGCGCGCGCGGAACTTCTGACGAATGACCAAGCCGAGATTGGCGGTGCGATCGTAAAGAATCGGCAGCAGGATCAAGGTCAGCACCGTGGCCGAGATCAACCCTCCGATGACGACGATGGCGAGCGGGCGCTGGATCTCGGCGCCGGGCCCATGCGCGAACAGGAACGGGATCAAGCCGAAGGCCGCGATGGTGGCGGTGAGCATAACGGGCCGCATGCGCCGACGCGCGCCCTCTAACACCGCTTCGCGCGTGCTGCGCGTGCCTTCAGCCACAAGCTTGTTGATGTAGGAGATGAGCACGACGCCATTGAGAACCGCGATTCCGATAAGCGCGATAAAGCCGACCGACGAGGGCACGGACATGAATTCTCCCGAAAGCCACAGGCCCAAAATGCCGCCGATCGCCGCGAAAGGCACATTGCAGAACACCAGCGTCGCCTGCAGCACCGAGTTGAAGGTTAAATAAAGCAAGAGAAAAATCAGCGCCAGCGCGATCGGCACGACGATCGCGAGTCGGGCCGAAGCGCGTTGCTGGTTTTCGAACTGGCCGCCCCATTGATAGCGATATCCCGGCGGCGTTTTTACGTTTTTGGCGACGGCTTTCTTGGCTTCGTCGACGAATCCGACAAGATCGCGTCCCGTCACGTTGGCGAGGACGGTGGCGAAGCGACGGCCTTCCTCGCGAATGATCTGGATCGGCCCGTTTTCCACGCGCACGTCGGCGAGTTGCGACAGTTCGACGACTTTGCCTTCCGACGACACCATCGGCAGCCGCGCGAAATCGACGGACGAGCGGCGCGAGGTCTCCGAGCCGCGGATGACGAGCGGCGTGCGGATCGGCCCTTCCAGCACGATGCCGACCGGCTGACCGTCGACCCACACGCGCAGCGCGTCCTGAATCTCGCCGGCGTTGAGGCCAAAGCGCCCGGCAGCCAGCCGATCGACGCGCGCCGTCAGATAGCGCATGCCGTCGTTCTGCAGACCGAAAACGTCGCGCGACCCCTTGATCTTGCGCAATGTCGCGGCAACCTCGCGGGTGAGGCGGTTGAGTTCGTCGATATCGTCGCCAAATATCTTGACGACGACGTCGCCGCGGGCGCCGATGATCATTTCCTGCACGCGCATGTCGATCGGCTGCGAAAAGGCGTAGGAAATGCCGGGCATGCTGTCGAGAACGGCGCGAATCTCGCCCATCAGCCAATCTATATCCTTGCCGCGCCATTCGCTTTTCGGCGCCAGCGTCAGGAAATTGTCGGTGTCGTTGAGGCCGACGGGATCGATGCCGAGCTCGTCGGCGCCGGCCCGGGCCATCATTCCCTTGACTTCCGGCACGCGCTCCATGATTGCCCGCTGAATGCGCATGTCGGTCTCCGCGGCCATATTGACGCTGATCGTCGGATGTTTGCGGATGGTGATGACGGGCGTGCCCTCGTTCATTACCGGCATAAAGGTCTGGCCGATGCCCGCATAGGCGGTGAAAGCGACGACGAGGCCGATGATAGCGGCGGCGCCGACAATTAAGGGCTTATCGAGCGAGCGTCTGAGCAGCGGCTCGTAAATCCCGGCGAGCTTGCGCACCAGCCAGGGCTCGTCGGCATGGCCGGGTTTCAACAATGTCGCGCTCAGCGCCGGAACGACGGTGAGCGACAGCACGAGCGCCGATCCGAGCGCGAAGGCGATGGTCAGCGCCACCGGCGCGAACAGACGACCTTCGAGCCCTTCGAGAGACAGCAGCGGCAGAAACACGGTGACGATGATGACCACGCCAGACGTGAGCGGGACGGCGACCTCGCGAGTCGCCTCAAGCGTCATGAAGATGCGATCGGAAAGACTGACGTCATGCGCATGCGCCATGCGATGTTCGACGTTCTCCACGACGACGACAGCGCAGTCGACCAAAAGTCCGATGGCGATCGCGAGACCGCCGAGCGACATGATATTCGCCGAGAGTCCCCACCAGCGCATGATGCCGAACGTCGCGAGCGCGGCGAGCGGCAAAATGACCGACACGACGATCGCGGCGCGAAGATCGCCAAGGAACAAGACGAGCAGGATGACGACAAGGACGATCGCCTCGATCAGCACTTTCTGAACGGTCCAGACCGCTTTGCCGATCAATTCGCTGCGATCGTAGAAGATTTCGATCTTGGCGCCTTTCGGCAGCGTCGGCTCGATTTCGGCCAGCCGATGCTTCACGCCGCTGACGACCATGCTCGCGTCGGCGCCGCGCAGACCCAGAACGAGCCCCCACACCGCCTCGCCTTCGCCGTTGCGCACAACGACGCCATTGCGCGGCAACGCGCCATTGCGCACCTCGGCGACGTCGCCGACGCGGACAATGCCGGTGTCCCGCGCGGCAATGACGACGGACCGTATCTCCTCAAGCGATCGCAAGCGGCCTTCGGCGCGCACGAGCAACGCTTCCTCGCCATCGCGCACGCGCCCCGCGCCGTCGTTCTTATTGTTGTTGGAAAGCGCCGATTGGAGCATCTCCACGGTGACGCCGCGAGACGCCATGGCGGCGGGGAACGGCGCCACTTCGAAGGTGCGCACGAAGCCGCCGAGCACGTTGAGGTCGGCGACGCCTGGCAAACCACGGATCGCCGGGCGTATCGTCCAATCGAGCAGCGTGCGTTGCTCGGTCGGCGTGAGGTCGCCGCCGACGATGGTGAACATCAGCATCTCGCCGAGTGGCGTAACGATCGGCGCGAGGCCGCCGGAGACGCCGTCCGGCAATTGGCTCTGCGCCTGCGCGAGACGCTCGTTCACCTGCGCGCGCGCCCAGTAAATGTCGGTCCCTTCCGAAAATTCGAAGGTGATCAGCGTCACCGAATAACGCGTCATCGAGCGCATGCGGACGAGGCTGGGAATGCCTTTCGCCGCGAGCTCGATCGGCACGGTGACGCGCGCCTCCAACTCCTCTGGCGTGAGGCCCGGCGCGCGCATGGCGACCATCACCTGCACCGGCGCGACGTCCGGAAATGCGTCGATCGGCAGTTTGAAATAGCTGACCGCCCCCCACGCGGCGATGCCGAGCGCGCCAAGAAAGACGAGCAGCCGCTGCTGGAGCGCGACACGGATCAGTCTTTCAAGCATTGCGTATTGTCACCTTTCGGCGTTGGCGAGTTCCGCCAGCAAGGTCAGCAGACCGCGGGTCGCAACGCGCTCGCCTGCCTTGAGCGCGCCCTGGACGGACGCGGACTGCGGCGTCTCGGAAAGTAGCGTCACCGGGGTCGCGACAAAGCCTTCCGGCGAGCGCACGAACACCCAATTGTGATTTTTGAAGTTCACCAGAGCGTCGGCGGAAACGCGCCACTGGGAAGCGTCGCCGCCCTTAAGGCGCAGGATCGCCTGAACCGCTTGGCCAGGGCGCAGCGGACTCGATCCAGTCCGAAACTCGGCGACGGCCGTAACCGACTGCGTCGCCGCGTCCACGGTGCGGCCGATGCGAATAAGTCTGCCGTCGATGCCCGCCAGAGGCAAATGCACGCGGTCGACGTTGTCGAGGGCCGCGGCGCGGCCAAGGGGCACCTGCAGATTGACCCAAATGGGGTCGAGCCGCGCAATGGTGATGAGCGGCGCCGACGCCTGCACGCGCTCTCCGGTCGTTCCGTGCCGCTGCAGGACGGTGCCTGTAACCGGCGCGCGCACGACAAGCGAGCTTGCGAGCCTGCGCTCGCGCTTCAGCGTCTCGATCTCCTTATCCGTCATGCCCGCCAGCGACAGAATTTGCCCGCGCTCATCCAGCGCCGAACGCGCCTGAGTCGCCTCGGCGCGCGTGACGATCAATCGCCGCTCGGCGATGATGTGCTCCTTGAACAGTTGTTCGTCGCGCCGCAGCTTCTCGGCCGCGAGATTCGCCTCCGAGACAGCGTGCAGGAAGGCGCGCTGGGCCTCGATGAGTTCTGACGACTTCAGCGTCGCGATCGGCGCGCCTTGTTTGACATCCTCGTCGATTGCGACGAGCAGAGTCTCGACGAGACCGGCGGCGGGGGCGGCAACAATGAGGAGCTGTTGTGGCGGCACGGCGACGACGCCCGGCACGACGAGCTCGCCCATGCCCGACTCCCGCTCAATGGGCTGAGTCTCGACGCCGGCGACGCGCATCTGATCTTCGCTGATTTTAACGAGGATCGGCTGCAGGTTCTGTGTCTCGGCAGGGGCGCCTAGCGCTGTTGGAGCGCTGAAGGTCAGAAGGCCGCCGCCGAGAATGAAAAAGCCCGAGAGAATGCAAAGGCCAAAGAAAGGAGCAAGCGCCCGCCGCATGTGAGTGATCATGAACCTTCGCTTTACAGGCCGTCCGCCTGCCTTCCGCTGTCGAGGGCAGCGGGACGCGTTCCAGAGGCGAAGCGGCGCACGCTGAAGTGACGCGCGCAACAGCGGCCGCCGCATTCCTACGGCGCCGCGATGGCGCTCATCTTGCCCGGATGCGGCGACAGGCTCAAGGCAATTCGGCCCTTCGCCGGAGATTTTCCAGAAAAAATAGATTGCGCGTCCGTGTTTTCGGCCGCTCCGACCGTCGCAAATGAGCGCGCAGGTTCTATAATTATCGAAGAAACCGTCACCCTGGCCCTGAGGAGCGAAATGCGTCATCCTTCGACCGCCGCCATTCGGCTCGCCGATTACCGCCCAGCCGATTTCGCGATCGATTCTGTCGAACTCGATTTCAGCCTGCATCCCACCAAGACCCGCGTCTCCGCGCGACTGGCGCTGCGCCGCAATCCAGCCGGGGATTCTTCTGCGCCCCTCGTGCTCGACGGCGACGAGTTGATGCTGCTGGGCGTGAAGCTCGACGGCCGGACGCTCGGGCCCGGCGAATATGAAGCGACGCAGGATCGCCTTACTCTCGCCAAAGTTCCTGACGCGCCTTTCACTCTGGAAATCGACACGGAGCTCAATCCGAGCGGCAATACGCAGCTTTCCGGGCTCTATCGCTCCGGCTCGGCCTATTGCACGCAGTGCGAGGCGGAAGGCTTTCGCCGCATCACCTATTTCCTGGACCGGCCCGACGTGCTCAGCGTCTATACGACGCGCATCGAAGCCGAGAAAAGCGAAGCGCCGATCCTGCTGTCGAACGGCAATCCGGTCGCGCATGGCGATGTTGCAGGATCCAATCGCCACTACGCCCTCTGGCGCGATCCGTTCCCAAAGCCCTCTTATCTGTTCGCGCTCGTGGGCGGCGATTTGGGCGTTGTGCGCGACGACTTCACGACAATGTCGGGTCGTGTCGTCGAACTGGCCATCTACGTCGAACATGGCAAGGAATCGCGCGCGGCCTATGCGATGGACGCGCTGAAGCGCTCGATGCGCTGGGACGAAGAGAAATTCGGCCGCGAATATGATCTCGACGTGTTCAACATCGTCGCCGTTTCCGACTTCAACATGGGCGCGATGGAGAACAAGGGCCTCAACATCTTCAACGACAAATATGTGCTCGCCTCGCCCGACACCGCGACCGACGGCGATTACGCCGGCATCGAAGGAGTCATCGCGCACGAATATTTCCACAATTGGACCGGCAACCGCATCACCTGCCGCGACTGGTTCCAGCTTTGCCTCAAGGAAGGGCTGACGGTTTTCCGCGACCAGGAATTTTCGGCCGATATGCGCTCGCGCGCGGTGGAGCGCATCGGCGACGTGCGCGGCCTGCGCCTCGCGCAATTTCCCGAAGACGCAGGTCCGCTCGCGCATCCCGTGCGTCCGGACGTCTATCAAGAAATCAACAATTTCTACACATCGACCGTTTACGAGAAAGGCGCTGAAATCATCCGCATGCTGCGGACGCTTATCGGCGACGACAACTTCCGCCGCGGCATGGATCTCTATTTCGAACGCTTCGACGGGACGGCCGCGACGATCGAAGATTTCCTCTCCTGCTTCGCCGCCGCGTCCGGCCGCGACCTGACGCATTTTGCGCTTTGGTACAGTCAGGCGGGAACGCCTGTGGTGACGACGTCAGGCGACTACGATCCCGCCGCCCGGACGTTTGCCTTGAAGCTGTGTCAGCAAACGCCCCCAACGCCGGGTCAAAGCGACAAGCAGCCGGTCGTGATCCCGCTGGCGCTGGCGCTCTTTGGCGAGAACGGGCAAAAGCTCGATCTCGTCAGCGAAGACGCGGCGCCGACTGAACTTGCCCGTGGTTTGATCGAACTCGACCGCGCCGAGCGCGTCATCCGTTTCCGCGAGATTCCCTCACGGCCCGTGGTCTCGCTGCTGCGCGGCTTTTCCGCGCCTGTGCGCCTTGAGCCCGCGCCGACGAGCGAGGATCTCGAACGTCTGCTCGCCTGTGACGACGATCCGTTCAATCGCTGGCAGGCGTCGCAAAGCCTCGCCCTGCGGGCGATCTTCGGTCGGCTCGAAACCGGCGCATTGGACGCCCGGGGACTGAGCGAAGCGCTGCGACTGCTGCTCGCCAGGGTCGAGGACGATCCCGCGTTGGCCGCACAGGCGCTGTCGCTGCCATCGGACATCGACCTTGCGCGCGAAAAGGGGAGCGACGTCGACCCGGATCAGCTCTTTGAGGCGCGCATGGCGTTGCGCGCGGAGATCGGCAGGTCGCTCGGCCCAGAGCTCGACGCGATCCACGCGCGCTTTTCCGCCGCTGGCGCCTTTACGCCCGACGCCGCCAGCGCGGGACGCCGCGCTTTGCGCAACGTGGCGCTCGATCTTCTGGCCGCAGGCGACGCTGAAAAAGGGCGATCGCTGGCCACGGCGCAGTTCGAAACGGCCGGCAATATGACCGACAAGCTCGCCGCGCTCGCCACATTGGCGCTTCTCGGCGGCCATGCGCGCGAGGAGGCCTTCGCCCGGTTCTACGCACAATATGCCGGAGACGCGCTCGTCATCGACAAATGGTTCTCGCTGCAGGCGATGATTCCGGAAGAGGCGACCACACAGCGCGTCTTGGGTCTGATGACGCATCGGGAATTTTCGATGAGCAACCCCAACCGCGTACGCGCTTTGATCGGCGCCTTCGCGAACGGCAATCTCACGCGCTTTCATGCGCTCGACGGGTCAGGATATGATTTGCTGACGACCGTGGTTCTCGAAGTCGATCCGAAGAATCCCCAGGTGTCCGCACGGCTTCTCTCGGCGTTGCGGTCCTGGCGCACGATGGAGTCGCGGCGCCGCGACCTCATTGAAGCCCGGCTCAAGCATATCGTCGCGCAGGAAAATCTCTCGGCGGACCTGCGCGACATCGCCACGCGGGCGCTTGGCTGAGGCGCTCGGCTGAGGCGCCCAAAAAAGAGTCGTTAACGTCGCGTTAAGATCTGGACAATCGCGCGTCGAGAGATTCGAATGAAGGTGATTCGCTCGTAAGCCGCGTTCGCATCACATTCATTTTGGAGGCTATCGATGGCGCGCGCTCCCGCTGCCCGCGTGAAGACTCACGCCCATACCGTGTGGGGAGCGTACCGGTTCGATGAGAACGGCGCAAAGCGGCCAAAGGACTTCTCCTGGCTGCGCCCCTTGGCGTTCGCCGCCTGCGCGGTGTGCCTCGTCTCTCTCGCCGCCTTTGTCGTATCGCTGACCAGCGCGATGCAGGATCGACTGGTCGAGCAGGCCATCGACGATCTCGACCTTTTCGTGCGCGCCGTGTCGCAGGACCTGCGCGACAAAATCAAGACCGACGCGCAAAAGCCGTTCGGCGCGCCGCTCGATCAGCTCGTGCCGCAAGGCGCGCTCGCGCGAGGGCGACGCGTTCTGGTGACGGACGAGCGCGGCCGCGTCGCCGCCGCCTTTCCGCCGATTCCATCGAAAGACCTCACGCTGTCGCAAGCCATCGGCGCCGAAGACGCGCTCGTCGACTTCGCCGACAACGCCGGCGTCTTGCGCGTCACTTTGCCCGATGGCGTTCCCGCGCTCGTGAGCGTCAGGAAGCTGCCGACGCCCTTCGGCCAGGTGGCGATGATTTATCCCGTCGACAATGTGCTCGGCGAATGGCGCGTGATCGCGTCCCGCTATGCGCTGCTGTTCGCCTGCACCACGCTGCTGCTGCTCGTCATCGTCCTCGCCTATTTCCGCCAGAGTTGGCGTCGTCAGGAAGTCGAACGCGCCAATACGCTGATCCGCAGGCGCCTCGAGGCGGCGCTTTCGCGCGGCCGGTGCGGCCTTTGGGAATGGGACATTGCGCGCGGCCGGATCTACTGGTCGGACTCCATGTATGAAATGTTGGGGCTGCCGGCCGAGCGCCGCTCGCTCTCCTATGCCGAATTGAGCGCGCTGCTGCACCCCGACGACGGCGACTTCCAGACGATGGCCGACATGGTCGCGAGCGCACGGACGAATAGCGTCGATCACGAGTTTCGGCTGAAGAACGCCACGGGCGAATGGATCTGGCTGCGCGCGCGAGCGCAGATTGTCGAAGATGGTCGGGAAGCCGGCAAACATCTTATTGGAATCGCAATCGACGTTTCGGAGCAACGCGCGCTCGCCGAACAAACCGAGATGGCCAATTTGCGCCTGCGCGACGCGATCGACGCCATTTCCGAAGCCTTCGTGCTGTGGGACTCCAAAAACCGTCTCGTGACCTGCAATTCGAAATTTCTCTCCCTGCATGGCCTTTCGCTGGAAGCCGCATCCGCCGGAGCGAACTATCGGCAGATCATGAGCTGCGCCATCGCGCCGCTGATCCGCACCCAGGTCGCCTCGCCCGACGGACCTTCGCCGGACGCCCGCACCTACGAGGCGCAGCTCATCGACGGGCGCTGGCTTCAGATCAACGAACGCCGCACCAAGGATGGCGGCTATGTTTCCGTGGGCGCCGATATTACGGCGCTCAAGCGCAACGAGGAAAAGCTGCGTGAATCGGAGCGCCGCCTCACCGCGAGCGTCGCCGATCTGACCCGCTCGCGACAGACGCTGGAGATGCAGGCGCAGCAGCTCGCGATTCTCGCCGAGCAGTATCATCACCAAAAGGCCGAGGCGGAAGCCGCCTATGTGGCGAAATCGGAATTCCTCGCCAATATGAGCCACGAGCTGCGCACGCCGCTGAACGCCGTCATCGGCTTTTCCGAGATCATGCGCGACGAGCTGCTGGGACCCCTTGGCGACAAGCGCTACAGCCAGTACGCCCGCGACATCCACGGCTCCGGCGCGCATCTCCTGGAGATCATCAACGACATTCTCGATCTGTCGAAGATCGAGGCGGGCAAGCACGATCTGGTGGAGGAGACCGTCGAGCTTCCCGCCGTGGTCAAGAGCTGCCTGATCCTGCTGGGTGAGCGGGCGCACAGCGCAGGCGTCACGCTGGTTCAGCGTCTGCCGAACGGCCTGCCGTCGCTCCGCGCGGATTCGCGCAAGGTGAAGCAGATCCTGCTCAATCTGCTGACCAACGCGGTGAAGTTCACCCGCTCCGGCGGCAGCGTCACGGTGATCGCGGAGCGTCGCGCGTCGGGCGACATCGCCTTTGCCGTCACCGATACCGGAATCGGCATCGACCCCGAGGATTTCGAGCGGGTGATGGCGCCCTTCGGCCAGGTCGACAGCGGGCTGGGGCGCAAATACGAAGGCACCGGCCTCGGCCTGCCGCTGGCCCGCGCCTTTGCCGAACTGCATGGCGGCACCCTGGAGCTCGACAGCATCCCCGGCGAAGGGACGACCGTTACGGTCGCCCTCCCCAAGGAACGGGTGATCGACCGCGACCTGGCCGCCTGAGGTCGCCCCAGCCAAGCCCTCTCGCGGGAACGCACCGATGCGCGATGGCCCCTTCTCTGGTTCTGGGAAAATGGTATGATTAAAGGCCGACCATTGGCGACGACCGTCCCGGGAACGACGGGCGATCCAGGGAAACCGGCGGGAAGCTGGCGCGTATCGCGCTCAAGGGGGCCTGGGTGTCTCAAGCGACCGTTGCGGCTGGTCCAGGGGCGGCGCCTCCGACTGGCCGACTGATCACCGGCGCAGCGATTCTCGCTGTCGGCCTGTCGTCCAAGATCATCGGCCCCCTCTTGATCGTCAATACGGACCTGCCGGCCGAGACCAAGGCAGTGCTCTCGGCGGTCGTGTTCTTCGGCATGTCGAAGCTGTGCCTGCTTGCCGTCATCATGGTGCTGGGCAAGCCCGGGTTCGCCTACCTCAAGACGAAGATAGTCGGCTTTCTCGGCACGACCTTCGGCCGCTTCGCCCCGGCGAAAGAGGTCAGCCGCATTCGCTACCGGATCGGGCTGGTCATGTTCATGCTGCCGCTCGCGCTGGGCGTGGTGATGCCGTATGTCGAACGGCTGTCGCCCTGGGTCGACAGGCTGGACCGCCCGATCGACTGGGTCTGGGACATCGTGTTCATCGCCAGCTTCTTCGTCCTTGGCGGCGATTTCTGGGACAAGCTGCGCTCCCTCTTCATTCACGGAGCCAAGGTCAAGTTTCCCGACCGGGTCGCCAATGTCTGACCCGCGGGCCCTCGACCGCTCCGAACCGGAGCCGGAAGCAGAACCGTTTCCCGCCGCCGGAGCGCCCGATCAGTCGGGCTCATCGGCAAAGACATCGGAGGCGTCACGCAAGAGCGACCCGGTCCGCCGCTGGACGCTGATCGTCCTCGGGCTGTGCATCCTGATCTTCTTCTACACCATGGTCGCCGACCGGCTGACGCCCTATACGCCCCAGGCGGTCGTCCAGGCCTATGTGGTCGGCGTGGCGCCAGAGGTATCGGGCCGGGTGATCGCGGTCGCCGTCGCCGACAACGAGCGGGTGGAGCCGGGGCAGCTCCTGTTCCGCATCGATCCGCAATCCTACGAGATTGCGGTGCGCCGGGCGGAAGCCCGGCTGGCCGCCGTCGGCCAGGGGCTCGGCGCCTCGACGGCCGGGGTGGCGGCGGCGGAGGCGAAGCTCGCCGAAGCCCGCGCCCAGCGCGACAACGTCGCCGAGCAGGCATGGCGCGTGCTCGAGCTGGTCAAGAAGGGCACCTACGCCGCGGCCCGCGGCGACCAGGCGAGCGCGCAGATCAAGGCGGCGGAGGCTGGGGTGCAGCAGGCCGCGGCCGAACTGGAGCGGGCGCGGCAGGATCTGGGGCCGGCGGGCGAAGACAATCCGCAGATGCGCGAGGCGATCGCCGCGTTGCAGCAAGCGCAGCTCGATCTTCTGCGCACGGAGATTCAGGCGCCGGCGGTCGGGCGGGTGACCAATCTGCAGCTCACCATCGGACAATATGCGACGGCCGGCCAGCCGGTCCTCACCTTCCTCGACGCCCGCGATATCTGGCTCAACGCCGATTTGCGCGAGAACAGCCTGGAGCTGATTTCGCCCGGCGACCCGGCGGAGATCGTGTACGACGCGCTGCCCGGCCGCGTCTTCCCGGCGACGGTGGAAAGCATCGGCTGGGGCGTATCGCGCAGCGGACAGGCCGATTCCCAGGGCGATTTGCCGACGGTGCGCAACCAGAGCGGCTGGATCCGCGATCCGCAGCGCTTCACCGTGCGGCTGCGGCCGATCTTCGAGGAGCCGCCGACCGGCATTCGCTACAACTCCCAGGCCAATGTCATCGTCTATGCCGGCGATAATCCGATCGCGGGGGCGATCGGCTGGCTTTGGATCAGGTTGGTGAGCATCTTCACCTATGTCCTCTGATGCCGCCGCCGCAGTTTCACCCGCCATCGGTCTGACGACCGACGCCGACCTTGCCGTGCGGCGAATGGCCCTGCGGCTCGGCTTCGGCGTGACGTTGGGCTATCTGCTCGGCGGCCTCTGGGGCACGACGCTGTTCTTCATGCCGCCGCTGCTCGCGGCTCAGTTCCTCGCCACCATGCGCCAACCTCCGGGATGGCGCGACGCGGCGGGGCTGATCCTGGTGACGGTACTGTTCGCGGCGCTGACCCTGACCCTCGCCGGCGGCTTCGTTCGCGATCCCCTGGTCTATGTGCTGCTGCTCGGCCTCGTGCTTTTTCTCGGCTTCCTGCTGGACAGCGCCGGCAAGACGATGCCGGCCTCGCTGCTGCTGACCTTCGCGGCGGTGATTCCGCTCGCCGGGACCCAGTCCCTCGAGCTGGCGGTCGGCCTGGCCGGCGCCATCGTCGGCGCGCCCTTCATCGCCTTGCTGGCATGCTGGGTCATGTTCGCCATCTTTCCGGCGGTACCGCAGCCGGATTCCGGTTCGAGGATCGCCCGCCAGGCATCACCGAAAGCCGCGTTCGCCAACACGGCCGTCCTGCTGCCGCTGATCGTCTGGTGCATGGTCGGCGGGCGAATGAGCTTCGTGCTGCTGATCGTCAGCATCGCGATCATCCGGGCGGGGCGCGACGGCGGATCGCGCGCGGCGATAGGGCTGCTGCTCGGCAACGTTCTCGGCGGCATCGCCGCGACGATCGCCTATGGCGTCGTCTCCATGCAGCCATCGATCGTCTTCTTCCTCCTCGTCGTGCTCCTCGTCGGATTGACATTCGGCGCGCGCATCGCTGCCGGCGGCGTGCTCGCGCCGCTGTTCGGCGTCGCGCTGATGACCTTTCTCATTCTGCTGGGCGTCGGCGTTTCGCCGTTGCCGATCGAGTCGGGGGAGGCTTTCGGCACGCGCCTCCTCAGCGTGATGCTCGCGGGGCTCTACACGGTAGGGGCGCTCAGCCTGCTGCCGGGAGGTCGCCGAGCGTAACAGACAACGGAGATGTCGCGATGAAGTGGTCACAGCTCTTCAGGGTCGTCACGCGCTGCCTGCCTCTGGTCGCAATCATCTTCTCGGGGGCTGCCTGCGGATCTCTCACGCGCATCGATGCGGTGCCGGTCGCCGACGAAGAGCGTGCGATCGTGCCGGGCCTGCCGAACATCCGCTATTGGGCGGACGGCGATCCCGCCGCATTCATGACCGCCGCCGGCCATTCCCTCGAGCGGGAACAGGCCTATCTGGCGTCCACCGGACACCAGGGGCCGTTGCCGCCGGCATATTTCCTCGCTATTTCCGGCGGCGGCGAGAACGGCGCCTACGGCGCCGGCCTGCTGGTCGGCTGGACCAAGGCGGGCACGCGGCCGGTATTCAAGGGCGTGACCGGCGTCAGCACCGGCGCGCTCACCGCGCCCTTCGCATTTCTCGGCTCCGCCTATGACGACAAATTGAAGGAGGTCTATACGACGCTGACCGCCAAGGACGTGCTGCAGCCGCGCGGCTATCTCGCCGCCCTGTTCGACGACGCGATGGCCGACAATTCGCCGCTGCGCAAGACTGTCGCCAAGTACTTCGATCAGGCGATGCTCGACGCCATCGCCGCCGAGCACAAGAAGGGCCGCATCCTGGTGATCGGCACCACCAATCTCGACGCGCGCCGCCCGGTGATCTGGGACATCGGCGCCATCGCGGCCAGCGGCCATCCGCGCGCGCTCGAGCTGGTGCACGACGTGCTGGTCGCCTCGGCCGCCATTCCCGGCGCCTTCCCGCCGGTCATGATCGACGTTGAGATGGACGGTAAGCCCTACGAGGAGATGCATGTCGATGGCGGGGCCAGCGCCCAGGTGTTCCTCTATCCGCCGCAGCTCGATATCGCCAAGTCAGGCATAAAGCGCGACCGGGTGCTGTACGTCATCCGCAACGCGCGGCTCGATCCCGAGTGGGCGCAGGTGGAACGCCAGGTGATGAGCATCGCCGGCCGGGCGATCTCGTCGCTGATCCAGACCCAGGGCGTGGGCGATCTCTATCAGATTTATCTGACTACCCAGCGCGACGGCTTCGACTACAACCTGGCCTATATCCCGAAGACCTTCACCAGGACGCTGAAGGAACCGTTCGAAACGGCGTACATGCTCGAGCTGTTCGACCTCGGCCATGACCTCGCGGCGGCGGGATACAAGTGGGACAAGGCGCCGCCGGGTTTCACGCCGGCGGATTGACGGCGGGGAGCGGGCCTCACAGCGGCGCAGGGGCCAGCATCCTGCTGCCGCCGCCGATCACGGCTTATGCTTCGTCGGCAAGATTGCCGACGACACGTTGATATCCACACGCGCAGACGAACTTGTCGACGCCGCCTACTGGCCGTTCCCGAATACGGTCGCCGGCGCCTTCAGGAACAGCAGGTACAAAGTCTCCTGATCGGGCAGGCCGGTCTCCTCGATCTGCTCCGAGGCCTGGAACTTCCGTATCGCCGCGCGCGTGGCTTCATCGAATTTCCCATCCGCCGCGCCGTCGTAGAATCCGAAAGACTTGAGAGCCCCCTGCGCGCGCCGCAGGACGGTATCGTACACCGGCAGGCTTTTTCCCTCCGCCTCGATCACCACGATTTCCGATTCCTCGCGGAGACGTTGGGCATAAAGGGCCCCGGTCATTTCGCCCAGCGCCCGAACGAAGGATTGCTCCGGGTGTGCCTCGCAATATTGTGCCAGGAGGGTGGCCAGAAGATCCATGCCCTGCCAAGGCGCGATATCGACGGTGTCTTGATCGAGCTGGTTGAAGGCGGTCATGTAGCCCGCGGCCCAATCCATGAAGCGCAGCAGCTCCGTGCCCCCGGCGTTGCGCGCTTCGACGAACGCGTCGCAGCGATCTCCCCCCTGGCCCTGTATCGCGAACTGGCCCTCCGGTGAGGCAGCCATCGCCGCAACAGGCATGCCCGCGACGGTCAGCGCCAGGGCCATCCCGGGGAAAGCCAGCCGCGCCCTTACAAGCATGCTCGATGCTCCAAACCGGTCCCTGCGCGATGGTGGCGCGCAGCGCCACCCTGCTCGCGATCTTGCAGCCTCGTGCTCCCCCGACGCACAGGATGGGCGCTCCGCCAGGAGCGCCCATCATCTTCACTCAGCCGCCGGTGGTTCGCCCTTCGATACTATGCGGCGCTTCGGCGATACAGGTAAGCGGCCAACCCGGCCAGCCCGCCTAAAAGCAGCGTGAGGGAAGCAGGCTCGGGCACCGCCCCGTCACCGCCTCCACCGCCCTGTGTAATCTCGCCAAATACGGTGACGCCGAATAGCTGCGGGCCCAGCACGTCGAGATTCGTGTCGATTGTATCCAACAGCGCGCCGGTGGCGATGTCGAATTTGAAGAGATCGTTCGTGCCGAAGTCGCCGGCCCAGAACGATGTTCCGTCGGGATCGAGGTTCAAGGAGAAGAAATTGTTGTTCCCCGCCACGTCGTAGGTCTGGGTGGTGGCGCCTGTGCTGTCTAGCCGCTTGACGTTGACGCTGTCCGAGACGAGCAGGCCGCCGTCCCCTAGGAGCCGCAGGGCGAAGGCAGGCCGGTCGGCCAGAAGCGCGAAATCCGTCAGTTGCGTGTTCGTCGCCGTGTCGAATCGCTTAACCTGGAAGCCTTCCGACGTATAGACGAGCGTCCTCTGATCTGCGTCCAGATCGATCCAGTCGCTGCCGCGAGCCTCCGTGGCGACGTCGAAGGACGCGAGGAAGTTTCCAGCCGAATTGTACTTCAGGACCTCCGCGGTTCCGTCCGCGTGGCCGACATAGAAATTGCCGGCAGCGTCGAAGACGATCGATTCGGGTGCCACGACGCCCGGTGAATCCGCGCCGGTATTGACGAAGACCGAATTGATGAGGTTTCCGTTGTTGTCGAAGCGCGAAACCGATGCATCGCTGAAATTCGTGACATAGAGATTGCCGGCCTCGTCGAAGCCCATGCCGGTAGTGAAACCACCGCGGGTGGTGTCGAGAATTTCGAGGAAGTTGCCGGCCCCGTCGTAATGCGCCACGCGGCCGGTGCCAACAGCCGCGAAGACATGACCCTCCTCAAAGGGGACGGCAAGGGCCGCGCCCGACCAGGACACGGCTGCACAAAGCGCCAAAGCTGCAAATGTCTGATGCCATCGATCGGGTGTCATCTCGCCTCTCCCTGTGGGCGAGGGTCCATACCCCGGAGATCGTCACGGCGGCTCTGCGCCAGCCGACCTCATTTGCGTGAACTGCCTGTTCTCCGTGCCCGGTGAACCCTGCCGTTCAAATCGCTGCGCATCACCAAGATCGGAATGCCGTCGAGGACCTTGCCGCCACGCACCTAAGATTATGGAGCAAAAAACATGCCAGATGTGTGTTGTAAGCAAAATCAATGAGATAGAGATGCCCCATGGGGCAAGGAGACAATGAGTTGTAAGGAGTCTTTAGCACCTGAAACCAGGCGAAAGTGTTGCCGCCGGTCCGCCACGTCGAGAAATCCGCTCAGAGTCTCAATGAGTTATGATTTTTTGCTGAGCCGTGGCTGGCAACCACGAAGGGCTCAGCGATGTTCTTGAAGTGTAAGCGGTTCCGACATCTATAAAGGATGCGTATCCGCCACAACTCGACATCGCCAGCTCCGGCGTGAAACGCGACCGTGCTCTACGCCTATATCCCGAAGACCTTCCAGGGATTGACGGCGGGGAGCGGGCTTCACAGCGATGCGGAAGCCGGCGCTCCATTGCGGCCACGGCTCTTGCCCGCTCTCGCGGCGGCGCAAAGCTCGCGAAAGCCGGTCGCCGCGGGGTCCACGTCACCGAAACGGGTGGGGTCGAAGATGGCGCGATCGATCGTCGGATTTCTGCCGGCGATCAGCTCGGCCAGGGCAAAGCCGATCCCGCCCGACATGGCGATGCCGGAACCGCAGCATCCGCCGGCCACGAGCAGGTCTTCGACGGCGGGAATAGGCCCCAGCAGCAATTTTCCGTCCGGCGTGTACATGGAGAGGCCGACGATGTGGTGGGAGAAGCGCCACGCATCGAGGCTTGGAATGAGCGGACGCAGCAATGCGGCATGCTCCACCAGGAGGTCGGCATCTGCTGCCTCGTCATAGCGTAGCGCGGCCTCCATGGTCTCCGGCAAGCCGTAGGGGTCGTAGGTTTGGGAGCGAGGTTCCTGGAACCCCAGCACCATGCCGCCGACCTCCGGGCGGAAGTAGGTGCGCAGATCGGGCAACAGAACGTTCGGCCTCTCGGGCCCCCCCGTTCCATCCGGCGCGGTGATCCAGTAGTGGCTGC
>NZ_JBPFDU010000060.1:0-135245 GCF_051062815.1 Methylocystis sp.
CGCCGCGAGCGCCGGCAGCGCATCGTAGTCGCCTCTGATCAACGCTTCCTTCTTCGCGCGGCTCCAGCCTTTGATTTGGCGCTCCATCGCAATGGCGTCGGTCAGACGCTCGAAATGTTCGGACCAGACCAGCTCCACCGGTCGGCGCCGCGTCGTGTAGTCGGCGTTGATCCCGAGATTATGCTCGCTGACCCGCGTTTCGACCTCCTTGCGCGTCAGCCCGGCGTAATAGCTGCCGTCGGCGCAGAGCACGATGTAGACGCTTGCGCCCTCGATCTGCATCGCAGTCCTCCTCCTTCGAGACGCGCCTTCGGCGCTCCTCAGGATGAGGAAACCTTCGTCTACGGAACGGAATGTCGTCAACCATCGTCAAAATCTGCGGTCTTTCCTCGCCCGAGACGCTTTCTGCGGCGATCGAATCGGGCGCGGACATGGCGGGCTTTGTCTTCTTCGAGAAAAGCCCGCGCCATATCGACCTTGAGACTGCCCGCACCCTTGGGCGCCTCGCCGACGGGCGCATCAGCAAAGTCGCGCTCACCGTCGACGCTGGCGACGAAGCGCTCGAGGACATCGTCGAGGCGCTCGCGCCCGACTATCTCCAGCTTCATGGAAATGAGACGCCGGCGCGGGTCGCCGAGGTGAAGGCCCGCTTCGGCCTGCCGGTCATCAAGGCGGCGGGCGTCGCGACGCCCGCCGATGTCGAGGCGGCGCGCGCCTATGAAGACGTCGCCAACGTCATTCTGTTCGACGCCAAGCCCGCGCCGAACGCGGCGGTTCCCGGCGGCGCCGGCGTCGCTTTCGACTGGTCTCTGCTGCGCGGCGTCGTTGCGAAACACTGGATGCTCTCGGGAGGACTGACGCCCGAGAATGTGGCGGAAGCGATGCGCCGAACCGGCGCCCGCGCGGTGGATGTCTCTTCCGGCGTCGAGCGCGAACGCGGCGTCAAGGACGCGGCGAAGATTGCAGCCTTCCTGGCCGCCGCTCGGCTTTCATAGCGGCGTTTGACAGTTTAAGACTGCGCCGACGGATCGGCCCCCTCCCTGTCCCTCCCCCGCTCCGCGGGAGAGGGGACGCCAACGAGCCGCGCTGCGGCAAACTCGATGAAGCGCCGTATCTGACTCCCTCTCCCGCGCCACGGGGGAGGGCTGGGGAGGGGGTAGCGACGCAGAGCGAGGACGCCCCCCGTGAACAAGCCGATTCCCAATTCCTTCCGCGCCGGCCCGGATGAAAACGGCCGCTTCGGCATTTTTGGCGGGCGTTTCGTCGCCGAAACATTGATGCCGCTCGTGCTCGACCTCGAAGCGGCGTACGAGAAGGCGAAGATCGATCCGGCTTTTCACGAGGAGCTCACGAGCCTCCACAAGCACTATGTCGGGCGGCCCTCGCCACTCTATTTCGCCGAGCGCATCACCGACTATGTGCGCGAGCGCGCGGGGGAGGGCAAAGGCGCCAGGGTCTATTTCAAGCGCGACGAGCTCAACCACACCGGCGCGCATAAGATCAACAATGTGCTCGGGCAGATCCTGCTCGCGCGGCGCATGGGCAAGAAGCGCATCATCGCCGAGACGGGCGCTGGCCAGCATGGCGTCGCCACCGCCACCGCCTGCGCGCGCTTCGGCCTCGACTGCGTCGTCTACATGGGCGCGGTCGACGTCGAGCGGCAGAAGCCGAACGTCTTCCGCATGAAGATGCTCGGCGCCGAAGTCATTCCCGTGCAGTCGGGCGCGCGGACATTAAAAGACGCGATGAATGAGGCGCTGCGCGACTGGGTGACGAATGTCGCCGACACCTTTTATTGCATCGGCACGGCGGCGGGACCGCATCCCTATCCGGCGATGGTGCGCGATTTTCAGTCGATCATCGGCAATGAGACGCGCGTCCAGATGCAGGAGATGGAGGGGCGGCTTCCCGATTCGCTGGTCGCCTGCATCGGCGGCGGCTCCAACGCCATCGGCCTGTTCCATCCGTTTCTCGACGACGCCAGCGTCGAGATCTACGGCGTCGAGGCGGCGGGGCATGGCGTCGATGTGCCGAACGGCCATGCGGCGTCGCTCACCGGCGGGCGTCCGGGCGTGCTGCACGGCAACCGCACCTATCTTCTGATGGACGACGACGGCCAGATTCTCGAAGGCCATTCGATTTCGGCGGGACTGGATTACCCCGGCATCGGGCCGGAACATTCCTGGCTGCATGAGATCGGCCGCGTGAAATATTTGAACGCCACCGATCAGGAGGCGTTGAGCGCCTTTCAGCTCTGCTCGAAGCTCGAGGGCATCATCCCGGCGCTCGAGCCCTCTCACGCGCTGGCGAAAGTGTTCGAACTCGCGGCGCAGAAGCCGCGCGATCATCTGATGGTGATGAATATGTGCGGCCGCGGCGACAAGGACATTTTCACCGTCGCCGAGCATCTCGGCGGGATGTGAAGGGGGGCGGGAACCCTCTCCCGCTTGCGGGAGAGGATGTCACGCGGAACGCGTGACGGGTGAGGGCCCTCATCCGACCCTCGCTACGCGAGGGCCACCTTCTCCCGCAAGCGGGAGAAGGGAAGCGCTCCTCAGCATGAGGGCAATGCAAGGCTTATCTGCCGTTCGTGACGCATTTTTGCGCGATCTCGTTGAGCCTTCGCCCGCGCTCGGCCTCGTCCGTCACGCCGGTGAGCGCCTTGCTGCTGATCGCTTCCCGCGCCGTGCACGCGCAGGCGTCGTGGCAAGTCTTTCCTTCTCCGCCCTCCTCCATGCAGTGCGCTTCGCATGAGGCGACGAATTCCGTCGCGTCGACGGCGGGCGGAATGAGATAGGCGAGTCCCATAAGGAGCGCGAAGAGCGCCGGCTGATGCGCCAGATAGATGAAGAGGCTGTGTCGGCCAAGGAAGGGAAGCCATTCCCCCTTGGCGCGTGTGGGGAGAGGGTTAGCGCCCTCGCCGCTCACGCCAAGCCTCTCCTCGTAAACGGGGATAGCGAGTTTTCCCATCGCCACGCCGAGCAGCAGCGCGCCCGCCCAGGGAAAAAGCGGACGCCAGTCCTGGGTCATCGGTTCGCTGGTCGAAAGCCCGATCCATTGCAGCCAATCGGCGTTGAAGGCGGACGACGCGAAGAACTCCCCGGCGAGAAGGAAAAAGGCGGCGCAAGCGAACGCGACTGGCCAGGGCGCGAAAAGCAACGGCGCCGCGATCAGACTGGCGACCGCGATGCAATGCAGAATGCCGAAGAACACATAGGAGGTGGGAAAGAGGGCATAGGTGCCGGCCGTCACCAGCGCCGCCGCCGCGCCGATGAGCGCGAAGCGGCGCCAAAAGGCCGGCCAGCGCATTGAATCGCGATTCGCCAGGACCAGCGCGACGCCGGCGATGAAGAGAAAGGCGAAGGCGATCGAATGGCCGAATATTTTGACGGGCGCCGACCAGGGGAGATTAGCCGGCGCATAGCCGAAATGCGCGAGATCCCAGATGACGTGAAAAACGACCATCGCCAGGACGGCGAGCCCGCGCGCCGCGTCGAGCGCCCACCATCGGCCCTGACTCATCGGCGCGCGGACGCCGGCGGCGCGCCCTGGAATTTGCCGAACACCATGTCGGGCGCCGAAAGATTGTGGCGCGAGGGTAGATGGCGGCCGACCCACACTTCTGCCGCGCTTGCGCCAGGAAAGCGAATGACGGGGGCTTCCTCCCAACTCTTCCCGCGCTTGCTGCGCCAGGCGACAATGGCGGCGTCGCTCATCGTCTCCATCGCATACATCGAACGCAGCGCCGCGAAGGGCAATCCGTTCGGCATCGCTCGATTGAAGGAGACATCGAGCGTTATCCGATCCTGATCGACGCTTTTGATCGAGAGGCGGCCTTCGCCGCCGCGCCTGAATTTGAGGATCAGGCTGCGCGATTGAGGCTCGAAGACGATTTCCTCGATATCGACGATCGGCCGCTCCTGCGTCTCGACCGGCCCGACGAGAAAGGACGAGCCGTAAGCCGTCCAGCGCATGTCGTCGAAGGGCAGCGGCCGCGCCCGCCAATAGCCGTCAGGCGGATAGAGCACCATGATCTCTTCGGCGCGCTCGCGGCGCCACATCCAGAGCTGGATCAGGTGGAAGCCGTGCTCGACGGAATCGCCGACGCGGATCGGCACGTCGTTGGGGCGCCAGAACGAGGGAAAGGTGTAGCCCGTCAGCCAGAATTCCGGCGTCTCCCAGAAGGTCTTGCGGCGCGCCTGCGAAAACGCCTTGGGGTCCACGGTGAAATCGCAGCTCGACCAGTCGGGCGCCCAGCGATCCGAGGCGATCGTGTTGATGTAGGATGGGTGTACCGCTTGGATTTGCAGACTGCGCACGCGCGGCGAGATGAAGTCGAGCTCGACATTGTCCTTCTCGGCGCAGAGCTCCGGCGCCGAATTGTTCTCGACGCGAACCTGCAACTCCTCGGCTGGTTCGGGAAGCTCCGCCGAGGCTGCGCCGGCGAAGGCCAAGCCGCCGGCTCCCAAAAGAAAGCGGCGGCGATCGAATATCGTCAAGCGGAAGATTCCCTGTTGCTTTTGAGGTCCATATCGCGCGCAAAGCAAGCGTGCAGCAAGCGTCGCGATTCATTAACGGGCCGCAAGAGGCGAAAACAAGGAAAAGCGGGCGGGGCCGTCGCGCTAGAGACAGGCCCATGCCCTAACGTTCAGAAAAGGCCTCCCCCGAAGAGAAGAGCCAAGGGATCAGCCACCACGTAACTCCGGCCATAAGCTTGACGGCTGCGTGGCGCCGCATAGGCGACCCTGCCGCCCCGCCGCGCGCTGGCGTAGTATTGGCCGTGTGGCGGCGAGCCGGTGATCGAAATGCGGCCGCCTTCATTCCGCACCATTTGATACAGCATCGCCGCGTGGCCGGGCGACAGGCGCACGCAGCCGTGCGAAGCGGGCCGGCCGAGCATCCCAGTCTCATAAGAGCCGTGAATCGCATAGCCGCCGCGGAAAAAGATCGAGTGGGGCATGGGCGACATGTGATACTTTCGCGAATAATGCATGGGCTGCATGCCGGTGGGCGCAAACGAGCCGCGCGGCGTAGAATAGCCGGCGCGGGCCGTCGACACCGGCCATGAATAGCTGCCCGACGAAGACTGCACATGCATGGTCTGCGTCGAAAGATTGATGTGGATGTGGGCGGCGGCGTTCGCCGCGCTCGCCCACGCAAACGGACAAAGAATGAAAGGAAGGATGACGGGAAGACGCATGACGGACTCCTAACCGAACGCACAAGCGGCCTCGCCGACGTTTCTGCTGTGGCTTGGCGCTCCATCAAACTAAATGAAGCGGTAAGCTTTCCCGGCAAG
Source organism: Methylocystis sp. (assembly GCF_051062815.1). Taxonomy (GTDB): domain Bacteria; phylum Pseudomonadota; class Alphaproteobacteria; order Rhizobiales; family Beijerinckiaceae; genus Methylocystis. The sequence goes on from NZ_JBPFDU010000060.1 coordinate 5,300, forward strand.
GATGAATCGCAAACCTTTGCGCCGGCGACGCGCGCTTCGAGTGGGGGGCGAAACGCCCATGACGACAGATTCGATATTGCGCGCGCTGCGCGTGGCGCTGTTCGCCTTAGCAGGCTTGGCGTCATTGGCGACGACAGATGGCGCTCTGGCGCAGGATAGGGGCACGCTCGATCCAAAACCGCTGCCGCCGCTCGCCAATCCGTCCAGTCCGGTGACGCCGGCGCGAGAGCTGTTTGGCCGCGCGCACGCGGCGGCGCCGCTCCATCCCGATCCGATCGGCTTCTATTCGCGCGGCTGTCTCGCGGGCGGCGAGCCGCTGCCGATCAACGGCCCCCATTGGCAGGTCATGCGCCTGTCGCGCAACCGCAATTGGGGACACCCCAATCTCATCGCCTTCTTGAAACATTTCTCGTCGAAAGCGGCGCGCGAATCGGGCTGGCCGGGCCTTCTCGTCGGCGATCTATCGCAACCGCGCGGCGGGCCGATGCTCTCTGGCCACGCGTCGCATCAGATCGGGCTCGACGCCGATATTTGGCTTGCGCCGATGCCCAACCGCGAACTCACCCGCGAAGAGCGCGAAGAGCTGATGTCGACGGACGTCGTGCGCGACGACGGGCTCGACGTCCGCCCCGAGGTCTGGAGCGCGGGCCACATCGCCGTGATCCGCGCGGCGGCGATGGAGCCGGCCGTGCAGCGCATCTTCGTCAACGCCGCGATCAAACGTGCGCTCTGCCGCTCGGCGCAGGGCGAAAGCTGGATGCACAAGGTGCGGCCGATGTGGGGGCACAACTACCATTTCCACATCCGGCTTCACTGCCCGAACGGCTCCAACTGCCGCGACCAGGACCCGACGCCGCCGGGCGACGGCTGCGACGCCTCGCTCGCCTGGTGGTTTAGGCGCGAGATTTTGCACCCCAACAAATCTGGAAAAAGCTGGCCGCCGATGACGATGGCGGGCCTGCCCGCCGCCTGCCGCGACGTGTTGCGCGCGCAATAGGCCTTCAGCCGGAGCAGTCGCCGAGCGGGCAGGCGACGCCGGTTCCGCCCAGTCCGCAGTAGCCGCCGGGATTTTTGGCGAGATACTGCTGGTGATACTCCTCGGCGTAATAAAACGGCGGACTCTCGCGGATTTCCGTCGTGATCGCGCCGAGGCTCGCCCGCGTCAATACGCGTTGATACATGGAGAGCGAGTCCTTCGCGGCGGCGAGCTGTTCCGGCGTCGAGATATAGATGGCCGAGCGATATTGCGTGCCGGCGTCATTGCCCTGGCGCATGCCCTGGGTCGGATCATGGCCCTCCCAGAAGATGCGCAACAGCTGGTCGAAGGTCATCACCGGCGGCTGGTAGACGACGCGCACCACCTCCGCATGGCCGCTGCGGCCGCTGCAGACGTCCTCATAGGTAGGATTTTTCGTCGTTCCGCCGGCATAGCCGACCGCCGTCACATAGACGCCTTCGCCCGCCTGCCAGAATTTGCGCTCCGCGCCCCAAAAGCAGCCCATGCCGAAGAGGACCTGTTCGGTTCCCAGCGGAAACGGCGGGTCGAGCGGCCGCCCGTTGACGAAATGGCGCGCCCCATGCGCCACCGGAGTCTCGCGGTCGGGTATGGGCCCGAGCAGCTCGGAAAGACCGAGTTCATCGAAGATGGTCATGGCAGCGATATAGTGTGGCGGCTCGAGGAAACTAGCGGCGGGCGTAATAGAGAGGCGCCGAGCGCCGGTGGCTGAGCAGGATCAGCAGTGCCCCGACGCCGCCGAAGGCGACGCTGACCGGCGCCAGCATCAGCGTGGTCAGAACCGGGTCCCACAGAAAGGCCGAGACATTCTCGACGCTCGACTGCAGCGACTGATAGAGGCCGGGAAACACCGAGGACGTTCCCCTGCTGACGCTCGTCACCATGACGCGGCCGGCGGCGATCGAGCGCGTGCCGTCGACGATGAGGGCGATGAAGCCGCCAGCGAGCAAGAGAAGGCCGATCAGTCGGATGAGGAGTCGCAGCATGGTCTCTTCGTGCGAATGTAAATGTTGCGATGGGTCGAAAAAGCGTGGGGAGAATAGGCGCCGCGGCCGCGTCTGTCCATGCTTGGCGTTGCGTTCCGGTCGCGCGTGAATATAGTGCGCGCTTCGCGGAGGGGTGGCCGAGTGGTTGAAGGCGCACGCCTGGAAAGTGTGTATGCGGGAAACCGTATCGCGGGTTCGAATCCCGCCCCCTCCGCCAGTTCAGAGTAGAAGCGCGAACGCCGCTTGCCGCCGATTTTGCGCCGGTAATGGCAGCAAGAGTTCTGAGCAAATCGCTCTTTGATCCCAGGATGCGGACCTCGCGGTCGGCGGGACCTCGAACCTCTGAGCGCGCAGGTGGCGCTCACCTCGGTCGCGGCGCTTCGATCATTGCCCTTTCCGGCCGGTCTTCGGCGACAATGCCAGGCCTAGGAACACCATCACGGCCTGGTTGAGCCGGACCACGTCCTCGTCGTCCAGTCGCCCGATCCGCTCGCGCACCTTGGACTTCGCAACAGTGGTGATCTTGTCCACCATCAGTCGGGAGGAGGAACGCAGCCCGTTGCGCTCGTTCGGCTCTACCGGCAGCCGAAACAGCGGCGCTTCGGTCGGGTCCGTGGTGAAGGCGCAGACCGTGATCGAGTCCGTCCCGTCGAAGGCGTCGTCCTGCACGATGACGACGGGGCGTGGCTTGCCCGCATAATCCTTGCCGCCGGAGACAGTCCAGATGTCTCCGCGCCTCATTCGTCGTCCCAGTCGGACGCCGCATCGATGAACGCCTGATCCTCGGGTGCATGCGCGCCGGCCGCTACGGCCAGCGATTGCCGGTGCGCCTCCGCCCGGAAGGACGATGCGCGCACGTCAGGCACCCAAATCTGGATCGGCCGCAGGCCCTGCGCGCGCAGCCGCTCGCGATGCTCCTGCACCTTCACGCGCGTCGGCTTCGCGCCTCTCGCCGCTGCCATGGCCTGTTCTCCAATTCAGTTACATGTAACTTATCACTCAGCGCTGGACATGGGAAGCAGATTCCATCCGGAGCCCGCGCTGGACGCCCTAAAGCGCTATTGAAATCATTGGATAAAATGCGTCGTGTACCATACGCGCCATCCGACCGACATGCGGAATACCCAGCCCGCGAGTGGCCGATCACTCCGAGCGGATCCCCGTGTTTGCCGAACACATCGCCGTCGCGCTGGGCCTCAGCGATCAGCACGGCGAAAGCCCTGCGCCCAAGCGCGCCGCCGAGAGGGAGCGCCCGAGAAATCGTCGCCCGGCGGCAGTGCTGGATGCGATTGCGTTGGCGCGGAGGACCCCAACACTCCGTCACGAATGATCTGGAGCCCGACGTCGACGCCCTTCGGCGCTCTGCGTCCCCGCGCCAGCCTCATCGGTCCGCCTGAGAACGTCGCGCCGGGCGCCAAATGCTTTCCGCAAGCCATTCGCATTTCCTGCTGCGCCGAGACCAGATACAAAGTGAAGCATGGATAGGGTCTTGTCGCTCGCGCGCGCAGCGCATTCCTCAAGCCGATCTCACAAATCTCGCTCAAAGGGAACGACGTGATTCAGCGGTTCCTCTGGCTGGCGATGGGCTATTGGAAAGGCCAAACGCAACGCCCGGCGTGGGTTCTCTCGGTCGGATTCCTCATCTGCTTGGTTGTGAACACTTACATGGCTCTGGCCGTGAATCGCTGGAGCAAGAGTTTCTTCGACGCGCTTCAAACGCATAAAGTCGATGAAGTGACCGGGGGAATTCTGCAACTCGCCATTCTGGCCGTCGGCGTCGGTCTTGCCTCAATCGCCACAACGCAGTTTCGCATGAGACTTCAGGTCAACTGGCGATTGTGGCTCACCGCCTCGCTCATCGAGAAATGGCTCGTCAACGAATCGCGCCAAGCCTGCGCCATATCCCCCGCAATCGATAATCCTGAAGCCCGCATCGCCGATGACGGCCGGCTGGCGATCGAGCTTTTTGTCGATCTCGCCGGAGGCGTCATCAATATTTTTTTGGTGTCGGCCGCCTTCATCCTCGTTCTCTGGCAAGTCGGGGGATCCTATGAGTTTTTCGGCGTGGTCATACCCGGCTATCTGGTGCTCGCGGTCTTCGTCTATTCAGTGGTGACGTCGTTTTGCATGTGGGTGCTGGGGCGACCGCTGGTGGCAAGCGTCGAAGCAAAGGCCGCGGCGGAGGGAAACTTCCGCTATGCGCTCACCCGCGCCCGTCATGAGTTCGAGTCGAGAGCGGTGGTGGAAGCCGACGAGGACATAGATCGCGATATTGGCGATTACCTGCGTCATCCCGTCGTTAAGGGGGTTCCGATCATTCCGGATCGGTTGCCCAAGATCGACGCCCAGAGCGGAAATCCCTTCGACAGATTTCTCTTTCTGCTCGCAGCGACCTGGGGGCGCGTCATCCAGGGGCAGACAAAGATCGTTTTTTTAACGCATGCCAACAATCTTCTGGCTCCCGCCGTCCCCCTGTTGCTTGGCGCGCCGAAATATCTTGCTGGCGATTTGACGCTCGGAGATCTGATGCAGGCGGCCGCAGCCTTCTTGCAGGTGCAACTTTCCCTCAATTGGCTCGCCGACAACGCCCTGAGCATCGCGAACTGGTCGGCGTCTGCGCGGCGCGTCGCGGCCCTTGATTTAGCGATCGACACGACACGGGAATAGCGCGCGCGTGCGCTTGCGACGCCGCGCCAACCAAGAGGGAACATGAGCCGACTTCGCATGCACCGGGAGAGTCATCTCGTTCAGCGCATCGGCTGGCTGCGGGCGGCGGTGCTCGGCGCCAATGACGGCGTCGTGTCGACGGCGAGCCTCATCGTCGGCGTCGCCGCGGCGCAAGCGACGCGCAGTGAGGTGCTGATCGCCGGCGTGGCGGGGTTAGTAGCCGGCGCGATGTCGATGGCCGCCGGCGAATATGTTTCGGTCAGCTCCCAATCCGATACCGAAAAGGCCGACCTCGCGCGCGAACGCAAGGAATTGAGTGAGCAAATCGAACTCGAAAGGGAGGAACTCGCGCATATTTACGTCGAGCGCGGCGTCGACCTTGACCTCGCGCGGCAGGTCGCTTCGCAATTGATGGAGAAGGACGCCCTGACCGCGCATGCGCGCGACGAATTGGGCATCTCGGAGATCGCCAGCGCGCGGCCGGTGCAGGCGGCCTTGACGTCGGCCGCAACCTTTGCCGCTGGCGCCGCGCTGCCGCTCCTCGTCGTCGGGATCGCGCCGCGAGACGCGATCATTCCCATCGTCTCGGCCGCGTCTTTAGGGTGCCTGGCGCTGCTCGGCGCCATCGGCGCGAAAGCCGGCGGCGCCGGCGTCCTGCGCGCCGCGGTGCGCGTGACGTTCTGGGGCGCATTGGCGCTGGCGCTGACGGCGGGCGTCGGCAAGATATTCGGATTGGCCGTTTAAAAGAACCGGCGATCGCGGAAACGGTTCTATATGGCGACTGCAAGAAGTGGATTGCGAATGGAGCAGCAGATGATTCGCCTGGGGTTTGTCGCGGTCCTGAGCGTCGCTTTCAGCATAGTCGGCGCGGCCGTCGCGAAGGAGCCTGCGCCAGCCGAAATCGTGACGGAAATCGCCAGGGCGACAAAAACCGCCACTGGGCAGCCGATCACGCTTCCGCAGGGGCCCTTGGAGGTCGTGGCCTCGATTTACACTCTGGCGCCCGGCGTCAGATTGCCGGAACATAAGCATCCGTATCAGCGCTATGCCTATATTCTTCAAGGCGAACTGATGGTCCAGCAGGCCGATTCCTCGTCGCGCGTCTATCATGCTGGAGAATTCGTCATTGAAAGCGTCGACCGCTGGCATTTCGGCGCGACGGTCGGGGCCGTTCCGGTCAAATTGCTGGTGATCGATCAGTCGCCGCCAGGCGGTGAAGTCACCGTCAATCGACCAACGGCGCCGTAACGGCAGTCAGAACACGACCGCCCGTCCGTTAGACGTCGGCAGGGCGTCGCTTCGCGCTAGAGCCGCGCCTCCAGGATCATATTGAACGGCGTCGCCGCCGCCTTGCGGAAATGGGAGAAGCCGCCTTCGCGCACGACCTCGCCGATGCGCTTGGCGCCGGCCTGGGCGCCGAGCGCGAGTCCGACGTCCTGATTGAGCGACGTCGGGACGCAGATGTGGGTCGAGCCGGCATAATAGACCCGCCCAACAGGATTCAGATTTTCCGCGAGACTGTCGCCGGCCGCGGGCTCGATCAGCATCAGCGTTCCGTCTTCCGCCAGGACGTCGCGAATATGCGCGACGGCGCCGACGGGATCGCCCATATCGTGCAGCGAATCGAACATCGTCACGAGGTCATAGCCCGCGCCGGCGAAATCCTGCGCCCGCGCCACTTCGAAGCGCACGTTCTTGCGGCCATTGGCCTTCTCCCTTGCATGAACGATCGAGCCCTCATGGTAGTCGATCCCGACAAATTCCGAATTCGGAAAGGCGTCGGCCATGAGCAAGGTCGAGACGCCATGTCCGCAGCCGACGTCGGCGACGTTCGCGCCGCGTTCGAGCTTGGCGGTCACCCCGTCAAGCGCCGGCAGCCATTCGGCGACGAGATGGGTTCGGTAGCCCGGCCGGAAGAAGCGCTCCACGCCGCAGAACAGACAATTGCAATGGTCGCCCCAATGCACGCCCTTGCCGCTCTTGAAAGCCTCGGCGAGTTTGGGCTCGTCGTGAAAAATCGCCGACATCAGGCTGAAGCCTCCCACCATGAAGGCGGGGCTGTCCTCGGCCGCAAACACCGCCGTCTGCTCGGGAGACATCGAAAATTTGCGCCTCTCGGCGTCATAATCGACGAAGCCGGAGGCCGCTTGCGCGGAGAGCCATTCGCGCACATAGCGTTCATGCGTGCCGGTCTTATCGGCGAGTTCGGCGGAGGTGGCGGCGCCTTGTGAGAGCGCGCGGAACAGACCGAGCTTGTCTCCGATGATCACCAGAGCCGCGTTGGAAGCGGCGCCCAGTTCATTGACGACCGTTCCGAGCAGCGAGTCGAGCTTGTTCATGTCCAGGTTCATCGCTCACCTCTCATTATGGATGGCCGGCGGGATGCGCCTTTGGCTATTGCGCGCCGGCGTCGTGCGATGTCGCTCGAGTCCGCTCGACTCGATCGCCGCAGCCGAGGCTGCCGCTTTAGCGCAATTTGATCGTCAGATCCGTGCCGTCGTTTCCGGTCTCGCCGCTGACCGGCTGGTCCGAGATGATGAGCGACGCCCCAGTCCACAGCCGCTCCGCGATCCGCTCGCGAACGTCTTTCGGAATGTCGACGCGCTCCAGCGCTTCGGACGGGCTCGCGCCGGCGGGGCGCCAATCCCAGGATATGTCGGCTTTAGCATCGGCCGACGCCACATTCTTCCTGCGCACCGTCTGCGCCTCCGGCATCGACACGACCGACCATTTGAGCGAGCTCCCGTCCTCCTTGGCCGCCGTCGCAATATAAAGATGCGAGCCGAGCGGAGCGTCCGGATCGCGGATCTCGATTGGCGCATCGAAAAGCGGCGACAGGGCCTGGCGAACATAGATCCGCCGATCCTTCTTGCTGATCAGCACCGAGATGGGCGCCACGCGCCGCTCGGCTTCTCTTTGAGCGGTTGCGGCGGCGGCGGCGGTCGTTCTCGCCTCCTCCAAACGCCGATCGGCGTCCGCCAGATCCGAGTCGCTGGCGGCGAACGCCGTTTTCGCCTGTTCGAGTTTTGCCGCGGCTTCGGCAAGCGCGGAGTCGGCGTTCGTCTTCGCCAGCAGCGCCGCGTCCTGAGCGAGGAGAGCTTTTCCATAGGCTCTCGTCAGACGGTCGGCTTTGGCTTTGGCCGGCGCATCGCCCGCCGCCGCGCTGCGTTCCGCCGCCACGGCCGGCTCCTGCTGGCTGGCGGCCGCCGCCGTTGCGGCGGCGGATAATGCAGCGGCCGCGTCCACTTTGACGCGGGCCGAGGCCTGAGCGGCTTCTGCGGCGCGGAGTTCCGCCGTGGCGCGCACGGCCTCTTTTTGCTTGAGCGCCACTTCGGCCGACAACGCCTTGACGGCTCTGTTGGCGGCGGCGGCTTCAGCCACGGCCTTGGCCTTGAGCTGCTGGGCATATTGGCGCGGATTCACCGTCAGCCGTTCGGCGACGGCGGCTGGGCTCGAGGGAGCCGAGGACGCCGGTTTGTCAGCCGAGGCTTCGCCTTTCGGCTGGTCCGCATTGTGCTCGACCTTGATGGCAGGCGTTTCAGCCGAGTCGAGCGCCGGCTGCTGCTGGTCTGCAGCGGGCGCGGCTGCGTCGCCCGAAGCGATCCTGTCGCCGGTTTCCACTTCGGACTGCTCCGCTTGCTGCTGCGAATGCGCGGCAGGCGCGTCGGCTTCGACGGGGGAGGGCTGCTGCAGATCAGCGGCCGTCGCGGCTTTGGCGGTTCCAGTTACGTCGGCCCCGGGGTCGATTTTAGGCGTCTCCGCCTGGTTCTGCGGATTGGCCGCCGGCGGGTCGCCCGCGGCAAGGGGCTGCTTTAGCGGGTCCGTATCCGCAGCTGTTTCGCTGGTTTCGGCCTTGGGCTGCTCTGCGTTTTCGCGCCGCGCGCCCCCTGGCGGATCGGACTCGACGAGGGACGGCTCCCGATCCGCGGCGCTTGCCGACGTCGCATCTGTTTCGGCCGCCTCGGCTTTAGGCTGCTCCGCCTGCGGCTGCGCCATGATCGCCGGGCGATCCGCTGCGACGTGGAGAGGCTGTTGAGAGTCAGCCGCTGGCGCGTCTTTTTCTGCTTCTGCGGACGCGCGCATCTTAGGCGCGGGCAGCAGCGGGTGTTCGAATTCGGCGGGAAACACGTCGTGCGGCGAGATCACGACCCGCTCGCCGATTCTGGTCATGCCCCAGAGCTTCGCCGCGAATGCGGCGGGAAGCCGGATGCAGCCGTGCGAGGCCGGATGTCCCGGCACGACCCCAAGATGCATGGCGATGCCGGACCAGGTGATCCGCTGCATGAACGGCATCGGGGCGCTGGAATAGATGTTGGATCGGTGGAAACGTTCGCGGCCGATGATGGTGAAAATGCCTTTCGGCGTCGGATGTCCGGCGACGCCTGTCGAGATCGCCGAACGGGCGACGAGGCCGCTATGGTTGTAGATCGACACCCGCTGGTCGGCGATGGAGGCGATGAGGAAGAGCGGCCGGTCGAGCGGTGCGACCTCGGGCTTAGCGTCGCGCAAAGACGCCGCGCCGCTTTTGTCGCTCGCCGGACGGGAGATTTTTTTTCGCGCGGCCGGGCGCTGCGGCCGAGCGACGCGCTGTGGCTCAGGAACCGCGTTGATGAGAGGCTCGCGGTCGCCCCAGAAATAATAGCCCTGCGCCATGACGGGCGTCCGCGCAAAGCCGAGCGCTGCGGCGGCGGTCACCGCCACCTTCGAAAAAACCCCGGCGCGAGAGCGCGTTCGCAAGCGCATGTGCCGCTCCAAACTGCGGTTGAGCACCTTCGTTACTAAGGCGAATTTGTTATTTAAACGATAATGAATGGCTAATACGTGGCCAAACAGCGACCAAGATCAAGACCCAATGCTTGAGCTTTGCTTCGTACGCAGCGAAGAGAGGGAAGAGAGGATTGTTTTGACCTAACTTTGCAGCGCAACGGCGACGAATCTGGTGATCGCCGTGAAGGCTGCGTCGGACTCCTTCAAGACGCCGGGGAAGAAATAGAAGCCGTGCGGCATGGCCTCGCCAAAAAAATGCGTGACCTCAACGCCCGCCGTCGTCAATTTCTCGGCAAAGGCGCGATTGTCGTCGACGAGCGGATCGGCGGTTCCGCTGATGAGCAGAGTTCGCGGATAGCCGTTCAAATCGCCGAGCGCCGGGCTCGCCCAGGGGTCCCGCCACTGCTGCGATTTCGTAAGATAGGCGCCACGCGCAAATCCCATGAAGGACGCGTCGATCACGACGCCGGTCGGCGCCAGCCGCTCGTAGGAGGGAAATTCTTCGAAGTGAAAATCCGTGACCGGACATAAAAGCACGGCCGCGAGAATGGATATGCGTTCCTCGCGCCCTCTTAGCGGCAATGCCGCCGCGAGGTTGCCTCCGGCGGAATCGCCGCAGACCAATATGCGCGATGCGTCACCGCCGATGTCGGCGCTGGCGTCGCGCATCCAGCGTAATACCGCCATGCAATCGTCGAGGCCGGCGGGAAAGGGCCATTCGGGCGCCCAGCGATAATTGACGCTGACCACGATGACGTTGTTTTCGGCGGCGATGCGGCTGGTGACATAGGCCGTGTCCTCGGATCGTCCGACGACGAAGCCGCCGCCATGCACGTACAGCATCAGCGGTTTCGGGCCGTCGCCGGGCGGCGCATAACATTCGCAGCGGATCGGACCTGCGTCCGAAGGAACGGCAAGGGTCGAAACCGAGACCTGCGGATAGAGCTTCGCGGCGCTCGGCGGCAGTTCCGCCGGGTCGATCGCCAGCCCCTCGCCTCTGTAGCAGGCGCGCACAGGCGCCATCATCATGTCTCGCATCGCGACGGGCGCGCGCAGTTTCGACAGCAATCGATAGAAGGGCGCGGCTGGATCATCTTCAAAGATGCGGACGACTCCCGGTCCGTCCGCGCGCGCGTCGACAAAGTCGGACGGCGCGTCGCCGCGATTCTCGATGTCGCCCATCAACTCTTCTCCAAAACTCTGCGCTTTCGAGATTATCCTGCGCGCTCACGATACAATGGAAAGGCGCGGCCAACGCCGACCATCCGCCCAAGCGCGATTTTTCAAGAGCCGATGCGAACTCTGACGAAGCGCGCGGCAAATTGACAGGACGCAGCCGCGAGAACAATATCGTCGCCTACCGTCTGCGGGGGCGAGTTCCATGACTGACAATGACGACGGCGCCGACCGTCGGCTTTCGCGCCGGGCCCTCTTGCTCGGCGCTTTCACGCTGCCTCTTGTCATTTTGGACCCGGAGCCGGCGTCCGCGCAGCTGGGTCTCATCGGCGCGATGCTCGGAGGGTTTCGCTTCCGATTTCACCGCCGCCATTCTGGCGGCCATCATCATTATCATGCGCGGCCCCACTACGCGCGTCATCGCGGACGCGCACATGTCGCGAACCGGCGCCGTCATGGCGGCGGCGGTGGCGGAGGGGACAGCGGCGGCGGCGGACAATTTAGCAAAGGCGGGCTTTAACGCCGGCCGCGTCGCCGCTTGAGTCTCTGCAAGGCTTCGGCGGCGTCGGGGACGTCCTGGAGACTCGCCTTGTAATAGAGCTCTTCGGCCTTGCTGCGACTAACGTCCAGTCCGGCCAAGCCCTTCTCATAGGCTTCGCCGAGCCAATATTGCGCTCTGCCGTTGTTTTGCGCTTCCGCCTGCTCAAACCAACGCACCGCTTCGGTCGGGTCTTGCCTGCCGTCGGGCGTCATGCCGTCCTTGTACATGACGCCGAGCGACGCCTGCGCGTCGGCATAGCCCTGCATCGCGGATTTTTTGAACCAGTTGAAAGCCTCCGAGAAATTCTGCCGGCCCGGCGCCTTGGCGTAGAGCGTAGCGAGGCAATATTGCGCTTCCTTATCGCCGGACTCCGCCAGTTTTTGCGCGAGAGGGAAGGCGACGTCCCATCGTCCGCGATCCTTCATCGCCGCGCGCAGCTCGTAAATAGAAGCGCTTGAGTTTGAAGAGGATGGCTGGCGCCAATTGCAGCCCAAAGGATCGTTCCGCGTCGCAAATTGCGAATTGCAGTCGCCGCCCCGAGCGATTGGCGCATCGTTGACTCTGCTGATTGGGCGGTGGTCGCCGTCGCCCGAATCTGTTCGGGTCTGGCGTTCGTCCCGTGCCGGCGACGATGGCTCGATCAGCGCGAGAAAAGCCAAGGTGGCGAGCGCCGCAGCCGCGATGCCGAGGGAAGCGCCTTGCGCCGCAGGATGCAGCCGCTTGAAGCGGCGCACGAGCGTCGCGCTGCGACTTTTGGCGAGGGCGATAAGCTTCGTCGACATGTGCTCGGGCGTCGGCACGTCGCGCTCGGCCGTCGAATCCTGGACGAGATGTCCCGCGCTTCGAACGATGCTCGAAGCGTCGATGCGCAGGGCCGTGGCGCCGAGCGCGTCGCTGAAGGCGCGCATATTCGGGAAGCGTTGCTCCGGACGTTTCGACAGCGCCGTCATGATCGCGGATTCAATTTCCGGCGTCACGCCAGATATGCGCGGCACGAGCGGCGGCGCCTCGGCGTGAATCTGGGCCTGGGTGAGGTCATATTCGGTCGCGCCGGAAAAAGGCGGCGCGCCGGCAAGCATCTCGTAAAGCACGACGGCCAACGAATAGAGATCGCTCCTCTCGTCGCCTTCGCCGCCGCGGCACTGCTCCGGCGACATATAAAGCGGCGTGCCGACCGCCGTGCCGGCGCGAGTCAGACGCACGCTGCCGCGCACCCGCGCGATGCCGAAATCCATGATCTTGATTCGGCCGTCGTCGGCGACCATGAGGTTCGACGGCTTAATGTCGCGATGGATGACGCCCATCTGATGCGCATAGGCGAGTCCGTCCGCCGCCTGCGCGATGACGGCGAGACTTTCCTTGACGCCGAGCGGCCTGCCGCGCTCCCTCAATATCTCGTCGAGCGGGCGGCCGTTTACGAGCTCCATGACCATGTAAAGGTCGCTGCCTTGCAGCACCGGCGAATAGAGCGTCGTGATGTTGGGGTGGTTGAGTTTGGCGAGACTCGTCGCTTCGGCGCGGAATCGCCCGACGAAATCAGGATCCTGCGTGAGTTCCGCGCGTAGGGATTTGATCGCCACTTCGCGCTCGAGAAAGGTGTCGAGCGCGGCGTGCACCTTGCCCATCGCGCCGACGCCGAGCAGCTTGACGATGCGATAGTGTCCAATCATCTGCGGGTCGGTCATGGCTCAACCCTCCGCGATGGCGTCGATCTTCGCCGTCAGGGCGCCCGTCGGCGGGTCGGCGATGTTAATCCGCTTCGTCGCCGCTTGATCGGCCGTCCGATCGGCGGCGTCGGTCTCCGTCACAAAGACGCCGACTGAAATATTGTCGTGTCCGCCGCCGCGGCGCGCGGCTTCGATCAATAGCCGGCAGGCCTCCGGCGGCGGGTTTTTTGCGACCACTTCGGCGATCCTTGCGTCTGAGACGAGATTGGTCAAACCGTCGGAGCACAAGACCACGATGTCGCCCTGTCGCAGCGGCAGGCCTTCCGTCCAGATTGTCGGCTCGACGTCGAGACGCGTGCCGAGCGCCTGCAGAATGACATTGCTTCCGGCGCCTTTGCCTGCGTCCTCCGGCGACATCACGCCGTCGCGCACCAATTGCGCGTGCAGCGTCTGATCGTCGGAAAGTTGGGTCAGCCGTCCGTCGCGCATCAGATAGGCGCGGCTGTCGCCGACATGCGCCAGCCATAGAAGACTGTCCCTGACGCCGATCGCCGTGCAGGTCGTCCCCATCCCGGCGCAGTCAGGATGTTTGGCGGCGTAGTCGAATATCGCCCGATTGGCGGCGTCAAAAGCGGCGCGCAGCGCCTCGGACGGGATCTTGTCGAGCGAATAATAGACGCGCCGCACGACTTCGAGCGCGAGCGCGCTCGCCACCTCCCCGGCGGCGTGGCCGCCCATGCCGTCGGCGACAAGCGCGAGCGCGCCGTAGTCGCGCGCCTGCGAGGGGCCGGCGCTTGCGATGAAGGCGACGGAGTCTTCGTTGAGCTGCCTGACGCATCCGACATCCGTGCGGATGGCGCCTGCGATGCGCAACGGGTCTTCTGGCCGGTTCGCCGTCATGGGAAGACGGACCCTTTGCTATTCGCGCTGCGCCTGGGTGAGCTCGGCGCCATATTTGATCGGAACCGCCATGGTCGCTTTGGTGTCGCCGACATTGCGGCTGTAGGTGAACAGACCAATGACCTTGCCGGAGGAGTTGAACACCGGACCGCCGCTGTTGCCCGATCCGGTGGCGACGACGCTGAGCTGGTAAACGTCGCCCATATCGCTGGCGAAGGTGCCGCCTTCGGTCGACTTCACGCCGCTCGCGGTCTTCGACACGATGCCTTCGGTGACGGTCGCCTCGGTGATCTTTTCGAGTTGGCTGCGAATGCGCCCGCGCTCTTCGGTTTGCCGCAGCACGAAATTTTCGACCGAGACGGCGGGATAGCCGAGCACGGTGATGTTCTCGCCGATCTCGACGGCGGCGTTGGGCGCCATATCCACTTTGGTCAAAGTCTGGGGCGAATCGATCTTGACGAGCGCCGCGTCGGCATCGGCCGACGTCCTCACCAGACTGGCGTTCACGCCCAAACGGCTGCCGTGAAATTTGACCTCGAAAACTTCATTGCGGCCGACGAAAGACGCCTTGTTGTTGGAATTTGGATCAGGGGTGTTGCCGGCGAGCGCAGTCGTCGGATCGTCGGTCTTGAAAATGTAGCCGCCGGATTCGGGAATCCAATGGAACACGTCGGCATAGGCCGAATCATAAAGATCGATGAGCTTCGGCTCCTTGATTTTGGCTTTGCGCTTCTTTCCCGATGCGACGACGACGTAGTCATAGAGGATGCCGTCCCTGCCGCCTTCGGCGCCATAGGCGACCTGCCAGCCGGCGGCGACATGCTTGTTGGTGAGAATGTAGCCCTGCTCGCTGATGACGAAGCCGCTGCCCGTGCCGCCGCCGCCGACCATGAGATTGGTGATGTGATCGTCCTCAAGGGTCAGCCAGCGCACGACGCCGAGATTATTCGGCAGCTGCACATAGGCGGGATAGCGCCGGCCTTTGTAGTCGACGGTCTTGTGCTGAATAGGCCTTCCGGTCTGCTTATCGTACAGCCGCCACATCATGCCGACTTGGACGGTCGCCTTCGCGAACTTGTCATAGATCTCGCGCGGCTTCATGCCGATCTTGAGGTTGACGTCGCCGGGGATGCGCGACAGCCTTTCATCCGTCTCGGTTTGGGCGAGCTTGTCTTCCGCGTCTTTCCGCTCGAGTTCGCGATGCTGAGCCCAGTAGAGCGCCGCGCCGCCCAGAACGAAGAAGGCGACGACCGCGGCGATCGCGCCGGTCACGGTTCGATTGGCCTTGCCGCGCTCTTCTCCGATGAGCCGCTGCACAGTTTCGTGGCCGATTCCGATCTTCTTCGGCGCTCCGCCGTCGACGTTCGGTCCTGCCGCCGTGCTGGCGCCGGTGGCGGCGGCGTTCACCGCCGTCGAGGCGGCGGCTTCGGCGGTCTTGATGACGCGGGTCGCCGCCGTGTCGCTGACGCCGATCACTTTAGTTCTGGCGGCGAAATTGGCGGGCCGCGGCTGCACGTCGAAGGTGAATTTCGGACCCTTGGCGCCAAGTTCGATCGTGTCTTCGGGAAGAAGTTCGACTTCGCCGTTCACCCGCTCGCCATTGAGAAAGGTGCCATTGCTGCTGCCGGCGTCCGAGAGCTTGAAGGAGATATTGTCGCCTTCGCCCATGATGCGGATGAGCGCGTGTTTGCGGCTGACGACGCTGTCGCCGACAGGATCGAAAGCGATCTTCGACGCAGGATCGCGGCCGATGGTGAATTCGCGCGAGTCGCCGACGGGAAGCTGTTCGATCTGATTGGCTTTGGAGCCCGACAGATGTCGTATGATGATACGCTCGATTGGAGTCGTCATTTCAGCCCCCTGCGCCAAAAGCGCGCTCGTCTTCGCCGTTTGAAAATGCGCAAATTGCCCCAATTTCGAGGATAGACCCGACTTTCCTCGGGTGGCAAGGCCGCTTGGCCATGGCTGCGGCAGGCGCGCGCGCGCGGTTCCTATGCGGCGGCGATCAAGCGGCTCAGACGCTGGGCGAGCGCTGTGCTATTTCTTCAAAGATATCTTGATGGTAGTCGCGCGCGTGGCGACCCGCACGGACACTGTCCGTTTGCGCAATCGCGATCTTTGACCGATTGAATATATTTGCGGCAACGGAGGCGCGCGGCCGTCTCGTCAACAGCTTCACCGTCGTGCCGGCGTTATGCGTCACCAAACATCACGGGTTGGCTGCGCGTCGAATTTCAAGGACGGCCGATTGGCGCCGCGAGCAGGATCGTCAATTCCGCTCGCGGCCGCCGTATGCGTCAGGCGTCGCCGCTCCGCCTAGATCGCCTGCATGGCTTCGGGCTTGCCGCGCGCGCGCTTCGCCATCAGCCGGTTGAGCGCCGAGACATAGGCGCGCGCCGAAGCGACGAGCGTGTCGGGATCGGCGCCGCGGCCGGTCACCGACTTGCCGTTCTCGCTCAGGCGCACGGAGACCTCCGCCTGCGCGTCGGTGCCTTCGGTGACGGCGTGGACCTGGAACAGCTCCAGAGTCGCCTCATGTGGGGCGAGCGCCTTGATGGCGTTGAAGATCGCGTCGACAGGGCCGTTGCCGGTCGCCTGATGCGTCAGCTTCTGTCCGTCGATGTCGAGCGTGAGCGCCGCAGATTGCGGACCATGCGTGCCGGCCATCACCATCAACGCCTCGACCTTGATGTGATCATGAGCGTTGACGATCTCGTCGTCGACCAGCGCGACCAGATCTTCGTCATAGACGAATTTCTTGCGGTCGGCCAAATCCTTGAAGCGGTTGAAGGCGTCCTGCAGCGCGTTCTCGCCGAGATCATAGCCGAGCTCCTTCAGCTTTTCGCGGAAGGCGTGGCGGCCCGAATGCTTGCCCATGACGAGCGAGGTCTTGGAGACCCCGACGCTTTCGGGCGTCATGATTTCATAGGTGTGCGCATTCTTGAGCATGCCGTCCTGATGGATGCCGCTTTCATGCGCGAAAGCGTTCCGCCCGACGATCGCCTTGTTGTATTGCACTGGAAAGGACGTCACCGCCGACACGAGCTTCGAGGCGCGCGTCAAGAGCTTGGCGTCGATATTGGTGAAGAACGGCAGCGCGTCGGCGCGCGTCTTCATCGACATGACGATTTCTTCGAGCGCGGCGTTGCCGGCCCGTTCGCCGATGCCGTTGATCGTGCATTCCACCTGCCGCGCGCCGCCGCGCACGCCCGCGAGCGAATTGGCGACCGCCAGCCCCAGATCGTCGTGACAGTGCACCGAGAAGATCGCCTTGTCGGAATTGGGCACCCGCTCGCGAACCGTGCGGAACAGCTGCTCATATTCCGCCGGCGTGATGTAGCCGACGGTGTCGGGAATGTTGATCGTGGTCGCGCCGGCTTTGATCGCGGCCTCCACGCAGCGGCAGAGAAAATCGAACTCCGTGCGCGTGCCGTCCTCCGCCGACCATTCGACGTCGGCGACGTGATTGCGCGCGCGCGTCACCGAGGCGGAGACCATCTCCAAGACGCGCTCCGGCTCCAGCTGGAGCTTGTATTTCATATGCACCGGCGAGGTGGAGATGAAGGTGTGGATGCGCGGACGCTTGGCCTCGCGCAGCGCTTCGGCGCAGCGGTCGATGTCCTTCTCGGAAGCGCGCGCCAATCCGGCGACGGAGGCGTTCTTCACCCGCCGCGCCACTTCGCTGACGCTCTCGAAATCGCCTGGACTGGCGATCGGGAAGCCGGCCTCGATAATATCGACGCCCAATTGGTCGAGGAGATCGGCGACCTCGAGCTTCTCTTCCAGGGTCATCGAGGCGCCGGGCGATTGCTCGCCGTCGCGCAGGGTGGTGTCGAAAATCAGGACGCGCGCGTCATTATCTGCGACGGCGCCGGGCTGTGACGTGTTGCTCATCGGTTTTGAAATCCTGCTTTGCCGCGCCCGCGGAGGGGCTCTTGTCGTCTGACTGCATGACATGTCCCCTGAAAGCCTGGGCGCGAGCCCGTCGGGCGCTCAGGGGCGACTAAGAAGCAGCAGGCCGAAAAGCGGCAAGGAACGCGGCCGAGCGAATCCGTGCGCACGCGCGGGCGTCGCAGGGTCATTCGCAAAGGCGGTTGCGTGGGGCAACGATCTCGTCCCGTTCCGGCGGCGTTGGCCGCAATCGCAGCAAGAATAGCGCAAGAGCGCCCCTCGCCGCAAGCGCCGCATCGGCGCCTGCCATCGCGCGCGGCTCGCGGGCCGTCATAAAGTGAAACAGACAAGGACGCCAAACGCCTAAGCGTCTCGACGAGGAGAATTTTTGCGCCGAAACGCTTATGGCTCTTGCCGAAACGAGCCGATGGGACCTAACATTCAGCTATGGTCAAAACCGCCTTCTCCATCCGCCATGCGCGTCCCGGAGACGCAGAGCAGATCACGCGCGTTCACGACGCCTCGTGGCGCTACGCCTATCGCGGCGTCATACCTGGCGCCGAGCTTGAGCGGATGATCGCCCGCCGCGGCCCCAACTGGTGGCATTCGGCGATTGTGCGCGGCACCGGTCTTCTCGTGCTCGACTTCGACGACGATATCGTCGGCTACTCGACCTATGGGCGCAACCGCGTTCCGTCGATGCCGTATTCCGGCGAGATCTTCGAGATCTATCTGGCGCCGGAGCAGCAGGGGCTTGGCTTGGGACGCCGGCTGTTCAACGCCACCCGGCGCGAACTCGCCGAGCACGGTTATCTCTCCACCATCGTCTGGGCGCTCGCCGACAATGAGAAGGCGCTCGCCTTCTATCGCAGCCTCGGCGGTCAGACCGTCCGCCGCGCCGAGGAGCGCTTCGGCGCGGACATGCTGACGCGCGTCGCTTTCGGCTTCGTTTCCGCCCCGGTGCGATAAGCATATTTGGCGACATAAACGCGAAGCAATGTGAGGATACAGACCGCGCAGCGCCGCGATCCTCGCCAAGTTTGTTGCGCGACCTTCCTCGACACAACCCAATACTGCGCCAGCCGTTCAGGCTGCGCCATCTATCGCAATCGGAGCACTTGAATGCGTCTCGACGCCATTCCCATCGGCGCGAACCCGCCGCACGAAGTCAATGTCATCGTCGAGGTGCCGCTTGGCGGCGAGCCGATCAAATATGAGCTCGACAAGGCTTCCGGCACGCTCTTCGTCGATCGCTTCCTCTATACGGCGATGCGCTATCCCGGCAATTACGGCTTCATTCCGCATACGCTTTCCGACGACGGCGATCCCTGCGACGTGCTCGTCGCCAACACCCGTCCCGTGGCGCCGGGCGCCGTTATCGCGGTCAGGCCGATCGGCGTGCTGCGCATGACGGATGAGGCTGGCGGCGACGAGAAGATCGTCGCCGTGCCGTCGGCGCGGCTCACGCAACGCTATATCGACGTCAAGAATTACACCGATCTGCAGGAGATGACCTGGCGTCGGATCGAGCACTTCTTCGTGCATTACAAGGATCTCGAGCCCGGCAAATGGGCCAAGATCGCGGGCTGGGGCGATGCCGCCGACGCGCGCGCGCTGATCAGCGAGGCGATCGAACGGGCCAGAGCGGCGAAAAACTAGCGAAGCGGCGGCGTGCGCGACACCACGCCCTTCTTGAAACACGCCGGCCTGTCCTTCCAGGCGACGATGCCATTTTCCGTCGCGGCGAAGCTTTGCGCCGAATCGATCAGCTCGTCGACATGGACGCCGCCGTCAAGATCGCCGATCACATACGTCCATTTGCCGCCGCCGGCGAAGGCGACCGTCGCCGGGCGCTTGCATACCGCGAGGCATTCCACCGGTTCGACGGCGATATCGAGATTGCGCTCGTTAAGCCGCGTGCGCAGCGCCTCCAGCAAAAGCGCGCCGGGACGCATGTCGGCGTCGCCGCCGTCGCGGCAAGAGACGCAAACAAAGACCGTGACGCCCGGCGCAGCCATTTCAGCACTCCTGTCTATGGACGCGCCTTCTCGACCAAAGCCGCGCCAAAGACAAGGGTCGGCGCAGCCTTTAGGGGTTGAAGGCGCAGCGCGCGCCGCCGCCGCCCTTTTCCGCCACTTCGTCGGCGTCGACGATGCAGTCGAGCCCGGTGAGCGCCGCGTGCGAGGCGCCGGCGGCGCCGTCCAGGGCGACGCCATTCTCGATCAAGGTCGCATAGAGCTCATGCGCCTTGCGGCCGCGCAATTCGATCTTCTTGGCGCCGAAGGTCAGCTCGCAGGCGCGGGAGGTGATGTCGACGTTGCCGGCGCGGCAGTCGATCGCGTCAGCCTTGACCGCAATGCGCAGATCCTTGGCGTGCGGCGCGTCCGCCTGACCGCTGAAGAACGCCGCAAGAAGCTTTTTATTGGGGGCGCTCGTCTGGGGCGCCAATTCGCCAACGATCGCCGCGAGCGCGAGCGCATTGGAGCCGTTGCTCGCCCCTGCTGGAGCGGCGGCCGGCGCGATGATGGACAAGAAAAGCAGCCCAATGGATTTATGAGCGATCATGGCGATTCCCCGACAAATGCATCTGCGCATTTGCTCAAGAGCCGACGCCGAATTTGCGACGCAGGCGCGTTCAGTCGACGGCGACGAACATATCCGCCATTTCCGCGACCGTGAATACACGTCTGAAAATTAGAGGCGCAGGCGGAGCGTTTAGACCGCTCGATTTGATGTCGCGGCCCTTGTTGAACCGCGAAATTTTGGCCCGCACATGGAACTCAGCACCCCTTACGGCGCTCCCACATTTGAAGCTGATTGACGCGGCTTTTCTCCCAACCGCTCAGCCGCCCGTAAGGTGGAAAACAGCCGGCTCCGAACACGGCCCGCGCGCGGTCGGTATTGAAGCAATAGCCGTTACGCGCGTAAATCCGGTTGCGCGCGTACCAGAGATCTTCGCAAGACATGTAGGCCGGATCCCGCGCCGCCGCCGGGGTCGGCGCAGCAACGATCAATCCCACGCCTATCGCGCCGATAAGGCTAAGCGCCGTGAAAATCTTCTGTGTTCTCATCGGAAGTCCCCTCCTGTCATTGGGGTTACGTACGATCTACGCCATTCTTTTCAATCGCTGTGTTGTTTTTTCTCTTCGCCGTCTGGCGGCGCGTCAAAAAATTCGGGCCGGTATTCGAAATGCATCGTGTCAAAATGCCCCCATTTGCCGCCCCAGATGAACCCATGGCGCTCGAAAATCTCCACGATCTCGTAAGGAATCCGATTGCGGTAACCGCCTTTGCGCCAGAGCCAATAATCAGAGAAGGCGGTGTTGAGATCAATCGCCGCGCCATAGGCGTGCATGCTGCGTTTGCCAGTGTCCTTCACAACGCGGCAATTGAAGGCGCCGGCGCTCGGATAAGCGTGACGCTTAATGTCCTGCGGCAGACGATCGATTTCCGTGGCGACCGCGCGCAGCTTTTCGGCGACGCCATTGATCGTGGTGACTCGCACCTTGCCAGTGAACCAGGGAATATCGGTCAAATGCTTCTGCGTTTCGCCCTTGTCGCAATCCCCATACATTTTGTCGAAGAAGGCGGCGTTGCGAAAGCGGCCCGGATCCTCTTGCGGTCCGGGAGGCTTCGTCAGCGCGCCCTTGGGATAGGGAAGGCTCAACTGATCTAGGAGAGAGGCGTTTTTCAGTTTCTCGCCGAAGCTCTTGTCGGTCCTGCCGTCAGAGAGATTTTGTCTTGTTCCGTCGCGGAATATGATCCCGGCGTCGTCGCGACCGGCGATTTGATCTGGATAGGCGTGCGTCAACGCGTCGGGCGAAATCGCCTGCCCGCGAGCGGCGATGGAAAAGAAAAGCATCGCGACGCCCGCGAGGAGCGAGCCGCGCTCTAAGCGGCGTCGCACTGCGTCTCGATCTTGCGTCGTCCCAAAGACAGGCGCGGCGGCCGACCGAGCCGGTCGCACTGGTCCGCGAGATGCAAGACGCTTTCGACATGCACGTTGCGCGTCTCCGTGCGGACGCCATGAGCGCGGAGTTTGGCGAAAGCACGCGACAGCGTCTCCTGCTTTACGCCGAGCCGCGCGGCGATCAGGCGCTTGTCATAGGGCAAGCGGAAGCGGCACCGGTCTTCGCCCGGCGGACAAAGTGCAAGTAGGAAATGGGCGAGGCGCTGATCGGCGTTCTGGCTCTTGAGCGACTCGATCTCGCCGAGGAGACGCGCGATGCTCTCCTTGGAGTCCTGCATCACCGCGGCGCTGAGCGACGGCGACTCCTGGAGAAGCCGAGCGAAGAGCGCCGCCGGCAGCTTGAGCGCGCGCGTCGCGCCCACCGCCTCGGCGGAGAGCGTGTGAATCTCATCGGCGTCGGTCGGCGCCTCGCCGATCATTTCGCCGTCCGAGCGAATGCCGATGAGCGTTTGGCGTCCCGAAGACGATAGGCGCAGCAGCTTCACATAGCCGTTCAAAACGAATGCGAGATCTGTGACCACAGCGCCTTGATGGAAAAGCGAGTCGCCGTCCTGGAGGGACTCGATCCTGGCGTCCGCCGACAGACGCGACAATGTCGCTTCGTCGACCCCGGCGAAGAGCGGCGCTCTGCGCAGCTCCCCCGGGCCTGCCGGCTGCGGCGCGCACGGACCGGCGCGTCTCTTTTGCGAGGCGCTGCCATAGCTTCGCACGGCGGGGCCGGTGTCGACTGTCAAGCTCGCGCCTCCTCCCGAAGCGCGCGGAATCACGCGCGTCATCCAAGGGATGACACGGCGCATGAAGCGGAGGCGCCGCCGCTCCCTCCCGCGCATGTTTCTCTTAATGCCGCCAATGGGAAGGCTAACGCGAACCGTCAACCCGCGAAAGGCGAGGCACGCGGGACAAACCGTCGCATGGGTTAGCGTCGTTGGTCGCCGCGCTCCAGCAGAAACACAGCCTGTTCGCCGAAGAGATTCCACACCCACCAGGGCGCGCTGAAGCGGATCGGCGCGCCGGCGCGATCAAAGGCGACGCCGCGCTCGATGTGCGCGCCGAGTTCGTCGACGATCTCGACGAAGTCGCGAATGGTGCAAAGATGAATGTTCGGCGTGTCATGCCAGTGATAGTCAAGGCGCCCAGTGACCGGCATGCGGCCGCTAAAGGCGAGCTGCGCGCGCACGCGCCAATAGCCGAAATTGGGAAATGAGATGATGGCGCGCCGACCGATGCGCAGCATATTGGCGAGCGCCGCGCGCGGGCGCCGGGTCGCCTGCAGCGTCTGGGAAAGAATGACATAGTCGAACCCGTCGTCCGGATAATCGGAGAGGTCCGTATCGGCGTCGCCTTGAATGACGGAAAGTCCTTTCGCCACGCATTCATTGACGCCGCGCTGCGAGAGTTCGACGCCGCGGCCGTCGACGCCCTTCTTCTGCGCCAGGAGCTTCAGCAACGCGCCATCGCCGCAGCCGACGTCGAGAACGCGCGCGCCGGGCGCGACCATCTCGGCGATGACCGCGAGATCGAGACGCGGTTGCTCGAGCGGCTGCGCGGGCCGCTCGGGCGTGTTCGCCGCAGGTGCGACGTTCATTTCGAGGTTCCGTCAGGCGCGAGGCCGCGCGCGTCTGCGGCTGAATCGAGAAAGCCGCGCGTCGTCGCAATGAACATCGGCTCGTGCAGCAGGAACGCGTCGTGCCCCTTGTCGGATTCGATTTCGACGAAAGACACCGACGCGCCGCCGGCGTTGAGCGCGTGAACGATGGCGCGCGAGTCCGAGGTGGGATAGAGCCAGTCCGACGTGAAGGAGACGACGCAAAAGCGCGTCTTGGTGTCCTTGAAGGCCATGGCCAGCGAACCGCCATAGTCGGCGGCAAGATCAAAATAGTCGCAGGCGCGGGTGACGAAGAGATAGGAATTGGCGTCGAACCGCTCGACGAAGGCGAGGCCCTGGTAACGAAGATAGTTCTCGACCTGAAAATCCGCATCGAAGGAGAAGGTCGGCGCGCTGCGGTCCTGCAGCTTGCGGCCGAACTTACGCTGCAGCGCGGCTTCCGAGAGATAGGTGATATGCGCCGACATGCGCGCCACCGCGAGCCCCTTCTCGGGCCGCACGCCTTGCTCTTGATAGCGCCCCGAGCGCCAGTCCGGATCGGCCATCACCGCCTGTCGGCCGACTTCGTGAAAGGCGATATTCTGCGCCGAATGTTTGGCGGCGGTGGCGATCGGCATGGCCGAAAAGACCCGCTCCGGATAGCTCGCCGCCCATTGCAGCACCTGCATGCCGCCCATCGAGCCGCCGGCGACGCAAAACAGCGTCTCAATGCCAAGATGATCGATGAGCATCGCCTGCGCCCGCACCATGTCGCGGATGGTGACGACCGGGAAGTCGACGCCATAGGACTTGCCCGTCGTCGGATTGAGCGAAGCGGGGCCGGTCGTGCCCATGCAGCCGCCGACGACATTGGAGCAGATCAGGAAATAGCGGTCGGTGTCGAAAGGCTTGCCGGGCCCGACCATGGCTTCCCACCAGCCGGACTTGCCGGTGACGGGATTTACGCCCGCGGCATATTGGTCGCCGGTGAGCGCATGGCACAGCAAAATGGCGTTGCTGCGCGCGGCGTTGAGCTGCCCGTAAGTCTCGTAAGCGATCGCGAGCGGCGCGATGCGGCCGCCGCCGTCTGTCAGAAGCGGTCGGTCGGGCTGAAAGACGACGGTTTTCGGCGCGAAGCCCTCGCTGCAGGCCGGCCGCGCTTCTGACAATACGGACAAGCGATCTTCCTAGCGTTCGATATGCCGAACAATTCGTTCGGCAACATCGATGGGGCCGGCGAAGGTGTCAAGCGCCGCGCGGCGGCGCACAATATTTCGAATCCAGATTAACAAGGTGTCTCTCGCCGCGTCATGGCCGCGCTTGTCGTGGCCATCCACGCGATGACGCGATCAAATGTGAACAAGCGCCGCCAAGGCCGCAAGCGCGAAGGCTTCTCCATCGCCAAGAGCGATATAGAAGGCTCTTGCGATTGGGTAAGATATCGCCGTTCCGAGTCCCATGGCGACTATGCTCTGGCCGTTGGTCGAAACGCGCGGTCGTCGATCATCGAACGAAAAAGCCCCCATGTTCTGCAATCGCGGCGGCGTCGCGGGCCCTGTGCAAGACGCGGACGATAATGATCTCGGTTTCAGCGAGGGCATAATAGATGGCGTAATTGCCTTGGAGCACAACGCGAAGGCCGCGCGCCAATCGATCGCGCGAAACCCCCGAAGAAGGGAAGTGGAGCAACCGCGTGCATGTCGCTTTGATCTTATCGAGCAAGCGGGTTGTGGCGGATTCCGAGTCGACGGCGATGTAGGCCCAAATCTCGGCGAGGTCGGCTTCCGCCGTGTCCGTCAAACGGAGGCGGGTCTGCCTGCTAATAGCTTCCTCCCTCGCGCAACGATGGAGTCGGCGTCGAAATCCTTTACGCGACCGGCGGCCACGTCCGCTAACCCCTTGTCGATGTCGGCCTTGAGCGCGGACAGTTCTTGAAGCTGCAAGATGCGCTTCATTTTCCAGTCGCGGATAGCCTCTCTAACAACCTCGCTCGTCGAGGCGTAATTCCCCTCGGCGACGGCGGCCTTAACGACGGCGGCCATGTCAGCGGGGAGGGTGATCGTCAATCGTTCGATCTCGGCCATGCTCGGCCCCCTTTCTCAAGGTTCATACTTTATCATACTTATGAGGCGATTGGAAACGCAATGCGCCCGACGACGCGAACGCGCATCGGCGCCCGTCGCCTTCCTCAATCAAAGAGCGTGGGCGGCGGCTCGCCCGGCGGCGGGGCGCTCATCGTCTCCACCGCGGCGGCGAGTTGCGCGAGATCTTCGGGGCGGGACAGCCGATGATCGCCATCGGCGATAAAGGTCAGCGTCACCGGATCGGCGTTTAGATGCTCGACGATCGTCAGCGCATGCCGCCAGGGCACGGCGTCATCGCGCATGCCCTGCAGAATATGCACGCGCGCATAAGCGCGCATGAGGCCGCCGAGCAGCAGATGATTGCGCCCCTCTTCGATCAGCCTTCTCGTGACCGGCCCGTGATCCGGCTCCTTGGCGGGCAGGACGCCCTTTTCCATCAGTTCGCGGCGCGTCGCTTCGTCGAAGCCTTCCCACATCAGCGCCTCGGTGAAGTCCACCGCCGGCGCGAGCAGGATCAGTCCGGCGAGCCGGGCGCTCTCGCCTTTTTCCGCCAGCCGCCGCGCCAGAAGCAGCGCGATCCAGCCCCCCATCGAGCTGCCGATGACGATCTGCGGCCCCTGCGTCGAGCGCTCGAAAACGGCGAGGCTCTGCTCCAGCCAGTCGCCGATGCAGCCCTCCTCGAAACGTCCCGCCGAGCGGCCATGGCCCGAATAATCGAAGCGCAGAAAGGCGCGCCCCCGCGCTTGCGCCCATGCGTCGAGGGCGCCCGCCTTGGTTCCGTCCATATCGGAGGCGAAGCCTCCAAGCCAGACGAGGCCCGGCGCGTTTCCGGCCTCGGCCGTCGCGGCGCGCCGTCGCCGGGCGATGCGCCAGACGCCGCCCGCCGGATTGGGAATGTCGAGGAAGTCGAGCGTGTCCGACAAGCAGGTTCACTTATGATCGAAGAGGCGTTGCGATTGAAAATAGGCGGTTCGCTCACAGTTGGTAAAGGATCTCGCAACAGAATGCGGCAGCCGGACGATTCTGTCCGGGGCTTGCGTTAGCCAGCGATGTCGCAACAGCACGCCACGATCGCCGCCCCCGACCAGCGACTGGTCGGACGAACGATCCTGCAGATCGTGCCCGATCTCCAGTCGGGCGGGGCGGAGCGCGCGACGGTGGACGTGGCCGAGGCGCTAAGCCGGGTCGGCGCCCGCTGTCTTGTGGCGTCACGCGGCGGCCGCATGGTCAGCGAGTTGCAGTCGAAAGGCGGCGTCTGGGCGCCGTTTCCGGCGGCGACGAAAAATCCCTTCGCGATGGCGCTGAATTCGGTGCGGCTGGCGCGAATCATCCGCGACGAAGGCGTCGACATCGTGCATGCGCGCTCGCGCGCGCCCGCCTGGGTCGCCTATTACGCGGCGCGACAGACCGGCGCGAAGCTGGTCACGACCTATCACAGCGCCTATAGCGGCGCGTCGCCGATCAAGCAGCGCTACAACGCCATCATGTCGGCGGGCGACGCGGTGATCGCCATTTCGGAATTCGCCGCCCAGCGCATTCGGCAATTGCATCCGGAAAGCGCGGAGCGGATTGTGGTCATCCCGCGCGGCGCGGACCTGCGCGCCTTCTCGCCCGCCGCCGTCGACCGGCGCCGCGTCGAGCGCCTGCGCGCGGCGTGGGGCGTCGCGGCGCATGATCGCGTCGTGCTGCTGCCGTCGCGGCTTTCCGCGCGCAAAGGCCATTCGGTTCTGGTCGAGGCGACCAAGCGGCTGATCAAGGAAGGAATCTGCGATCTGCGCGTCATTTTCGTCGGCGACCCGCGCAGCGACTCCTTTCGCCGCGCCCTCGAAACGCAGATCGAGCACGCCGGCCTGCGCGACGTCGTTCGCTACGCCGGCTACTGCGAAGACATGCCCGCCGCCTATATGGCCGCCGCCGTCATTGTCGCGCCGGCGACGGAGCCGGAGGCGTTCGGGCGGATCGCCGTCGAAGCACAGGCGATGGGCGCGCCGGTGATCATCTCCGATATCGGCGCCGCGCCGGAGATCGTCCTGGCGCCGCCGCAGACCCCGCGCCATCTTGCGACAGGCTGGCGGACCCCGCCCGGCGATCCGGCGGCGTTGGCGGACGCCATCGCCGAGGCGCTGAGCCTGCAGGCCTCGGCGCACGACGACCTGGCGCTGCGGGCGCGCCGAAACGCGCAGGAGCGCTTCTCCGTCGAGGAGATGCAGCGGGCGACGCTGCAGGTCTATGAGCGTCTGCTCGGGCTCTAGCCGAAGTCATCAGCTCCGTTCATGCTGACGTTTGCCACACGCATGTATCCACCAACAGAACGAGTTTCGCCGGCTTGGGGTGGTCATGCGGAGCCGCCTCTGTTCGATCGCGTTCCCTGAGTTGCGACCGCCAATCATCCCTCGGGGAATAGCAAAGGTTCATAGTTCATGGCTCCATGCAGCACATGGATCACTTCAATCGTTTCAATCCCGACCCGATAGAAAATGAGATAATTGCCGTGGACGCGACGGCGGATGCCGGCGTGTTCATAGCGCGCCACGAGCGGAAATCGCTTCGACATGTCGCCCAGTCCCTCGCACGCCTCCCGGAGGTCGCGCAAAAACGTCACGGCCCTCTCGGGGCTTTCTTGCGCAATATGATCGCCGATCGATATGATCGCCGGTCGATTCAAGATCGGCTTCGGCCTCCTGGGTGATGACGACAATCATCCGCGCCTGGCTTGCGCCTTGGCCTTGAATTTAGCCTCCAAGCGATCGAACACCGCCTTCGCGGGCTTGGCGCGTCCGGCGTCAGCGTCGGCAATGCCCCTCGCAATCGAGGCGTCCAGGGCGGCAAGACGGGCCTCGCGCTCCTGAATGAGGCGAACCCCCTCGCGCAAGACTTCGCTCTTGGAATTGTAGCGGCCCGACGCCACCAGCTTGGCGACGAAGGCCTCGAGCTGGCTTCCCAAGTCTGCGCTGATGGCCATGACGCGAGCCTCCTTGTGATTAACATGTCACGGACCAATAACTATTATCAAGCGTTCCGACGCTGCGGGCGCGAGACAGCCGCCGAATCGGATAGAGTTCGGCGGTCAATCGGACTGATCTCGCGAGCAGCGCTATGGTCGCGCCGGTCGGGCTTCCCCTAAGCTCGCCCGGCGGCGCGACTCTTGCTGTCTTCATCGCCAATCGCCGCGTGACCCATTTATCCTTCGCTAAGGACCAGCGCGCGAGCAACGAGGCGGCATGACGAGCTCTATCCATCTTGAATCCTATCGCGAGGCGCTGGTCTTTCTCGCCACGGCGGGGGTCGTCGTCCCGCTGTTTCATCGCATCAAGGTGTCGCCGGTGCTGGGCTTTCTCTTCGCCGGCGCTGCGCTCGGGCCGTTCGGTCTCGGCCGCTTGGCGAGCGACCATGAATGGGCGCGCAATTTCACCATCACCAATGTCGAGGGCGTCTCCAATCTCGCTGAATTCGGGCTGGTCTTCCTGCTGTTCATGATCGGCCTCGAGCTGTCCTGGGAGCGACTTGCCCGCATGCGACGGCTTGTCTTCGGACTGGGGCTCGCGCAGGTGGTGGTGTGTGCAACCGTGCTCGCGGCTGTCGGCTACTATCATTTTGACGTCGAATTCGGCCCCTCGATGTTGATGGGCATCGCTCTCGCCATGTCGTCGACGGCGGTGGTCCTGCCGGTGCTGGCCGAGGCGCGGCGGCTGAACAAGACCTCGGGGCGCGTAGCGTTCTCGGTGTTGTTGTTTCAGGACCTTGCCGTTGCGCCGGCGCTTTTCCTGGTTTCCGCGCTCGCCGAAGCCAAGAACGGCGGCTTCACGGGCGAACAGGCGGCGTGGGCGTTCGGGCGCGCCTTCCTCGCCATGGGCGCGCTGATCTTCATCGGACGGCTGCTGCTGCGTCCGCTGTTTCGCATGGTCGCGGCCGTGCAGCTGACCGAACTGTTCATGGCCGCCTGCCTTCTGGTGGTCATCGGCGAGGCGGCGCTTTCGGCGGCCGCCGGCTTCTCCATGGGCCTTGGCGCCTTCATCGCCGGGCTGCTGCTGGCGGAGACGGAGTTCAGGCGCGAGGTCGAGGTGACGATCGAGCCGTTCAAGGGCCTGTTGCTCGGGCTCTTCTTCGTTTCGGTCGGCGCCGGTCTCGACATGGGCGCCGTCGCCGCGGATCCCTATCAGATCTTCATATACGCCGCCGGGCTGATCGCGGTTAAGGGCGCGATCATCTTCGTTCTCGCGCGGCTCTTTGGCGTCGAATGGCGCCCCTCGGCCGAGGCGTCGCTGCTGCTGGCGCCGGGCGGCGAATTCGCCTTCGCGCTGCTGACCTCGGCGATGGCCGTCGGCGTGCTGCCGGGTCACTATGGCGCCGATGCGATGATCGTCGTCACGATCAGCATTTTCGCCATTCCCCTTCTTGGCCGGATCGGCGCCGCTCTTGTCCCGCCGGCGACGGAAGCCGAGGACGAACTGCTTTATGCGGATCTCGCGCCGGCGGCGGAAATCGCCGAGGACCGCGTCGTGATCGTCGGGTATGGCAGAATCGGCAGCCTTGTCGGCGAAATGCTGAAGCGCCACGACATCCCGTTCATCGCCGTCGAAAACGTCGTATCGCTGGTGACCGCGGGGCGCGAGGACGGCGTCGAAATCTACTGGGGCAATGCGACGCGGCGCGAGTTTCTGATGCGCTGCGGCGTGGCGCAGGCCCGCGCGCTCGTCGTGACAATCGAAAATGTTCACGCGGCCGGAGAGATCGTCCGTCTGGCGCATGACATCCGCGGCGATCTCACCATCGTCGCGCGCGCCCGCGACGCGCATCACGCGACCGAACTCTACAAGTTTGGCGCAACCGACGCGATTCCCGAAACGGTCGAAGCCAGCCTGCAGCTCGCCGAAACCGTGCTCGTCGATATCGGCGTCCCAATGGGCTTCGTCATCGCCTCGATCCATGAGAAACGCGACGAGTTTCGCAAGCTGCTGCAGCCGTCCGACGACAAGACGCGCGCGCGGCATGCGGAGCGCAATCGAAAGATCCGGCGCGAGCATACGCGCCGGCGCATATCGGGCCGCGCCACGGAAGAGAGCGGGGAGGAGGCGTAGGGGGCGGCTCATTTCTCCTTGCGATCGGGCATTAGAGTGATCACCAACTACTCACATCCTTAGATTCGACTATGGAACCAAACGCTGCGCTACCGTGGAGGCTCCTTATAGAACCTGCTTTACGTCCAGCTTGAGTTGGCCCGGATTTTTTGATAACGGGGCGCTCTATTATCGGAGACGAGAAATGCGTTTGCGGGTCGTGTTGACGATACTCATCATCTTTGCGATTGCTCCGTCTCTCTCAGGCTGCGGCGCTCGTTTCACGATCAAGCCCATTAGACAATATCCCGTGTGATCGGAATCATTTTTGACTTTTGGAATTTGGAATGCGGGGGTCTGTGCGTCGCTTCGATTTGCGAGGCGCAGCATGTTTCGCGGCCTTCCCCCGATCGGCGAGAGCGCGTGATTGCATTGGGCGAGCGCGGGATGTCGCGACGAGCTGCGGCGCGATAGCAATACAGTTGGGCGGTTGTTCTGGGAGTCCCCGAGGCGTGTGACCTATGTTCCTCACAGTCTCCACAGTCCGAGCGCGATCGTCGCGAGGGTCAGCGGCGCGCCGACCTTGAAATAGGTCCAGAAGCCGATCGTGACGCCAAGCGCGCGCGCCCGCTCGACGACGATGAGATTGGCGATCGAGCCGACGAGCGTGAAATTGCCGGCGAGCGTCGAGGCCATCGCCACAATCAGCCAGGCGCGCTTGGGATCGCTCAGCCCGATGATGAACGGCTTTAGCGCGAGGACCGCCGGCACATTGCTGACGATGTTGGACAGCACGGCGGAGACGAGCGCGAGCGTCGACGCGTCATCGAGTCGGAGCCGCCCGACGTCCGCGATCTCGCCGGGCGTCAGCACCACCTTGTCGAAGCCGCCGACGACGATGAAGAGTCCGGCGAACATCAGCAGCAGCGGCCAGTCGATTTCGCTGTAGATTTTCTTCGAGCCGATGCGTCGCGTGAGCAGCAGCAGCCCGCCGGCGACGATCGCCGCTTTGGCGGGCGGAACGCCGGCGAAAAAGAACCCGATCATCGCCGCGGTGATCAGCAGCGCTTTAGAGGCGAGCGCGCGATGAAAAGCGCGCGGCGCCGAGACGATCGGCGTCAGTCTCTCGCGCGAAAAGAATTCGCGCGGGAAGGCGAGCGCCACAAAAAGGATCGTGAGCGCGACCCCGGCGAAGGCGATGGGCCAGAGCGCTTGAGCGAAGTCGCCATAGGAAATGCCCGAGGCGGTCGCGATGATCATGTTTTGAGGATTGCCGGTGATCGTCGCGACGCTGCCGACATTGGAGGCGAGCGGGATCGCCAGAACATAGGGCGTCGGATCGCGCTTCAGGCGCCGCGCCAGATCGATGACCAGCGGCGGCATGACGAGACAGATCGCGTCATTGACGAGAAAGGCGGAAAACAGCCCCGTCGCGACCGCGACCGCGACGAGCAGGAAGATCGGACGCCGGGCGACGTCCGCCAGCCAATCGGCGGCGCGGCGGAAGAAGCCGGAAAGGCGCAGATTGGCGACGACGATCATCATGCCGAGCAGCAAAGTGATGGCGTCGAAATCGATGGCGCGGTAGGCCTCGTCGAGGCTCAAGGCGCCAACGCCGATCGTCAGGCTCGCGCCGAGCAGCGCGCCGCCGGCGCGGTCGAGCCGATAATAGGGCAGCTTGCCGATCGCGAGCACGAGATAGGTCGCCGCGAAGATCGCTGCGATGGCCGCCGTCTGCGGCTTCGGCGTCGGCAGGCGGCTGACAAGGGACAGAAATTCGCCGAGCCCGAAAATCGCGACAGCGGCCAAGGCCGCGCTCCCAGCGACGATGATGGTCACGAGAATCCCAAGCCAGAGTGTGAGGAAAGGGTGGCGCAGGCGATTTGGCGCGGGCTCGGGCGACGGCGGCATTCAACCCCGCGAGTTGGAGCGCGCGGCGTGGAAGACGACGCAGGGAGGAGGGTTATGGCGCCTGGCCTAGCGCGGGCCAAGCCGGCACCGCCGATTTCCTATTGTGCGGCATAGTTAATAGATATATTCCTAGCTGCTAGGAAATTCTTCCGAGCCGCGGCCAGCCATGTCCGACATTCTCACCCATGCTCAGATCTGGGCGGCGATCGACGCGCTCGGCGAGCGATACGGCATGACGCCGTCGGGCCTGGCGCGCAAGGCCGGCCTCGATCCCACGACCTTCAATCGCTCCAAGCGCGAAACGGCGAGCGGGCGCCAGCGCTGGCCTTCGACCGAATCGATCGCCAAAGTGTTGCAGGCGACCGGCGCCGGGCTCGACGAATTCATGTCCCTGGTGACGGCGAACAGCGCCGCCGGCCGGTTGCGCCATACGCGGCCGCTGATCGGCTTGGCGCAGGCGGGGGTCGGCGGCTTTTTCGACGATGCGGGCTTCGCCACCGGCGCCGGCTGGGACGAAATCGACGTCTTGGCCGAGGCCGACGAACATTCCTACGCGCTCGAGATCTCAGGCGACTCCATGGCGCCGCTGTATCGCGACGGCGATGTGGTGATCGTCTCGCCGGCGGCGCCGGTGCGGCGCGGCGACCGGGTGGTGGTGAAGACCACCTCGGGCGAGATCATGGCCAAGGAGCTGAAGCGCGAAACGGCGCGAACGATCGAATTGCGTTCGGTCAATCCCGCCTACCCAGACCGCACGATTGCCCGCGACGAGGTCAGCTGGATGGCGCGCATTCTCTGGGCGAGCCAATGACGTGTGACGCTTAGCCGCCGATCGACGCATCTAGCCTCGCGCCGAGGCAGCTGTGTTATAATCTTCAATCTTTTGCGCCGCTTCCATCCCGGGTGAAATCCGCCATGCGTCTTTCTTCGATCGTCTCTCTTGTCGCGCTTCTTGTCGGCGGCCCGGCGTTTGCCGACGCAGGCCTGAGGGACCGGGCGAAGGAGCTTTTCCAGCCAATTCCGTCAGCGCCGCCGGCGATTCCTGGAGAGACGGCGACGCCGGAAAAACTCGCGCTCGGCAAGATGCTGTATTTCGAGCCGCGACTTTCCGAAACCCACGACATCAGCTGCGCCGATTGTCACAATCTGAGCATGGGCGGCGTCGACGGCGGCGCGCTCTCCGGCGGGCGCAATGCGCAGCTCGCGGGCCGCGAAGTGCTCACGGTGATGAACGCCATTTTCAACAAGGCCCAATATTGGGACGGCCGCGCCGCCGATCTTTCCGACCAGGTGGTCAATTCGGTGATGGCCAATCCCAAGGCGATGCTGAAAACCCGCGGCGGACCGATGCCGATCAATCCGACGGAACATGCGGCCACAAAGCAGCGCGCCGTCGAGCAATTCAAGAAGATCCCCGGCTATGTGGCGGCGTTCAAACAGGCCTTTCCCGAGCAGAGCGATCCCGTCGCCTACGCCAACATCGGCCGCGCCATCGCGCTTTTCGAGGCGACGCTGATCACGCCCGACGCGCCCTTCGATCGCTGGCTGAAGGGGGACGATCAGGCGCTGTCCGACGCGCAGAAGGACGGGTTGAAGCTCTTCATCGATAAGGGCTGCGTAACTTGTCACAACGGCGTCAACGTCGGCGGCGGCATGTATGCGCGTTTCGGCGTCGTCAAACAGCCGACGGCGGAATTTCTGCCGCCGGACGACTGGGGCCGCTACGCGGTCACCAAGGCGATCACCGACAAATACGCCTTCAAGGTTCCCTCGCTGCGCAATGTGGAACTGACGGCGCCCTATTTCCACACCGGCGCGACCTTCGATTTGAAGAAGGCCGTGGCGGTGATGGGCGCAAGCCAGCTCGGCATAGAACTCGGCGCCGACGAGACCGACAAGATCGTCGCCTTCCTCGATTCGCTAACCGGGCGCCAGCCTGAGGTGGTCCTGCCGATTCTACCGCCGCGCACCGGGCCGCCGGTCAGCCAGGCGCAGTGACGATCAGGCTGCGGCGCTGGGCGTCCAGCGCAGCACCGGCTTTCTCGCGGCGAGCGCTTCATCGACGCGCCGACGCGGCGCCAATCGCGGCGCCGGGCCGAAGCGGGAGATCTCGCCCGCTTTGGCGCTGCGCGCAAGATCGCGCAGCGTTGCGATGAAAAGATCGAGCGAGGCTTTCGATTCCGATTCCGTCGGCTCGATGAGCATCGCGCCATGGACGACGAGCGGGAAATAGATCGTCATCGGATGGTAGCCTTCGTCGATCATCGCCTTGGCGAAGTCGAGCGTCGTCACGCCGGCGCCGCGCAGCCAGGCGTCGTCGAACAGAACTTCATGCATGCAGATGCGATCGCCGAACGGCTGAGTCATCACGTCATTTAGCGACGCGCGGACATAGTTCGCCGACAGCACGGCGTCTTTCGACGCCTGCGCGAGCCCGTCGCCGCCATGCGCGAGCATATAGGCGAGCGCCCGCACGAACATGCCCATCTGCCCATGGAAGGCGGTGAGGCGTCCAAAGCTCTGCGTGCCCTCTGCGTCTTCCACGAGCTGCAACGAGTCGCCGTTGCGGCGGATGAACGGGACCGGCGCGAAAGGCGCGAGACGTTCTGAGAGAACGACCGGGCCTGCGCCAGGTCCGCCGCCGCCATGCGGCGTCGAGAAGGTCTTGTGCAGATTGATGTGCATCGCGTCGATGCCGAAGTCGCCGGGCCGCGCGACGCCGGCGATGGCGTTGAAATTCGCGCCGTCGCAATAGAAATAGCCGCCGGCCTCGTGCATTGCGTCGGCGATGTCGACGATCTCGCGCTCGAACAGCCCGCAAGTGTTGGGGTTGGTCAGCATGATCGCCGCGACATCGGGAGCGAGCGCGTCCTTAACGGCTTGCGCCCGCACGGTTCCATCCGCCGCCGCCGGAACGACGCGCACCGAAAAGCCGAGCAGCGCCGCCGTCGCCGGATTGGTGCCGTGCGCCGACTGCGGAATGAGGACGACATTGCGCGTCGCGCTTTCGCCTCTGGCGGCGATCGCAGACTTGATCGCCATCATGCCGCAGAGCTCGCCATGCGCGCCGGCCTTCGGCGACATCGCCACCGCCGGCATATTGGTGAGCGTCATCAGCCAATCGGCGAGAATTTGCATCAACTCCAGCGCGCCCTGCGCGGTCGATTGCGGCTGCAGCGGATGCAGATCCGCGAAACCTTCATAGCGCGCGATTTTCTCGTTGCTGCGCGGATTATGCTTCATCGTGCATGAGCCGAGCGGATAGAGCCCGGCGTCGATGGAGTAATTCTTGCGCGACAGACGCACGTAATGGCGCATCGTCTCCGGTTCGGTGAGTCCCGGAAGGCCGATGGGCGCATTGCGCTCCAGCGCGCCGAGCCGCGTCGCGACGGGCGCAGGATCGTCGATATCGACGCCGGTCGCGTCAATGCGGCCGATCTCGAAGATCAGCGGCTCTTCCTGATCGAGCCCGCGATTGCCGGTGAAGATCGCAGGCGTTTTGTCGTCATCGAGCGGTTCGACGACTGCAGGTCTGTCGAGCATCAGAGCGACTCCTTAAGCGCCGCGACGAATGCGTCGCGATCTTCTTGCGTATTCACTTCGGTGGTGGCGACGAGGAGGAGATCGTCAAGCCCGGCGTGCGGCAGGAGCCGCGAGACGGGAACGCCGGCGAGGACGCCGCGCGCCGCCATTCTCTCAACAAGCGCGGCGGCGTCGCCTTTGACGCGAAGCGTAAACTCGTTGAAGAAAGTCTCGTTGAGGACTTCGACCTTTGATACGTCCCCCAGCATCTGCGTCAGCAAAACCGCATTGGCGTGATTGACGCGCGCGAGCCGCGTCAGTCCGGCTTCGCCAAGCAAAGTCAGATGGATAGTGAAAGCGAGCGCGCAGAGGCCGGAGTTGGTGCAGATGTTCGATGTCGCCTTGTCGCGCCGGATATGCTGCTCACGCGTCGAAAGCGTCAGCACATAGGAGCGCCTGCCGTCGGCGTCGACGCTTTCGCCGGCGAGGCGGCCGGGCATCTGCCGCAGGAATTCATGTCGCGTCGCGAAGAGTCCGACGTAAGGTCCGCCGAAATTGAGCGAATTGCCGATGGACTGGCCTTCGCCGACGACGATGTCGGCGCCCATCGCGCCCGGCGATTTAAGCAGACCAAGCGATACGGCTTCGGTGAAGACGGCGATGAGAAGCGCGCCGTTCCGATGGCAAGCTTCCACAATCTTCGTCAGATCGCGCAGATTGCCGAAGAAATCGGGCGTCTGAACGACGACGCAAGAAAGCGTGTCGTCGATGCGCGCGACGAGATCTTCGGCGGCGCGAATGTCGGGCGCCATCGTCTCGACTTCGTCTTCGGCGAGCCGCGAGATGGTGCGCACGACTTCGGCGTAATGCGGATGCAGGCCGCCGGACAGCAGCGCCTTGCGACGCTTCGTCACGCGATGCGCCATGAGCACGGCTTCGGCGGTCGCCGTCGAGCCGTCGTACATCGAGGCGTTGGCGATCTCCATGCCCGTCAGCAGAGCGACCTGGGTTTGGAACTCGAAGAGATATTGCAGCGTGCCCTGGGAGATCTCCGGCTGATAGGGCGTGTAGCTCGTCAAGAATTCCGAACGTTGAATGAGATGATCGACGCTTGCAGGAATGTGATGCTTATAGGCGCCGGCGCCGACGAAAAAGGCCGCGCGCGACGCAGGCATGTTGCGGGCGGCGAGCCTTGCGAAGAAACGCTCGACGTCGAGCTCCGACTTGCCGTTCGGCAGGTCGAGCGGAGCTTTTAGCAGCGTCGCGGGCGGCGCGTCGGCGTAGAGCGCTTCGATCGACGACACGCCGATCGCCGCGAGCATCGCGCTTCTGTCGGCTTCTGACAGCGGATGATAGCGCATCGTTTTTTTCCTTGCGCTTAGAGCGCTTCCCGATCACATGGAATCATGTGATCGATAGGAATCGCTCAAAATCAAAATGTTGAGCAGGTTCTCATCGAAAAAGTCTGTCACCTTTTTCGGAACCTGCTCTAGAGCGTCTTGAGAAAACTCGAATAGGCGGCGTCGTCCATCAGCGATGCGCATTCGCCCGGATCGCTGACTCTCACCTTGATGAGCCACCCGCGTCCCAGCGGATCATCGTTGACGAGCGCCGGCGCTTCGCCCAGCTCCGGATTGACTTCGACGACTTCGCCGCTGACAGGCGAATAGACTTCGCTCGCGGCTTTTACGCTCTCGATGACCGCGATCTCTTTGCCCTTTGCGACCTTCTTGCCGACCTCAGGCAGCTCGATGAAGACGATGTCGCCGAGCTGCGACTGCGCATAGTCCGATATGCCCAGCGTCGCGAGATCGCCATCGAGCGCGACATATTCATGATCCTTGGAGTAGCGGAGATCGGTCATCTCGCATCCTTTCCAGCCGGCGTTTTGAAATAGCGATGAGGGACGAAGGGCAGAGCCGCCACCGTGACGTCGACGCGTTTGTCGCGCAGCGGCGCCGAAAGCGTCGCGCCGATTTTGGCGTATGCGCTTGCGACATAGCCCATTGCGATCGGACGCTGCAGCGTCGGCGAAAAGCCGCCCGACGTCACATGGCCCACGGCTTGGTCGTCGGAGGCATAAAGTTGCGCGCCTTCGCGCAGCGGCGCCTTCGTCTGCGGTAGAAGCCCGACGCGCATGCGCGAAGGACCCTGCTCAAGCGCGTTCCGTATGCGCTCGAAGCCGGGGAATCCGCCTTCGACGCGCCGGCGTTTGCCGATCGACCAGCCGAGTCCCGCTTCAACCGGATCAATCGTTTCGTCGAGGTCGTGACCATAGAGCGGCAGGCCGGCCTCCAGCCGCAAGGCGTCGCGGGCGCCGAGGCCCGCCGGCGCGACATCCTCATGCGACAGCAACAGGCGCGCAAGGTCTTCGGCATGCTCGGCGCGCAGCGACAGTTCAAATCCGTCTTCGCCCGTATAGCCGCTGCGCGACACGAAGAGCGGCGCGCCGCCGAAATCGAAGGCGCGCCAGCCCATGAAAGGAAGGTCCTCGGCGCCGGGGAGGAGTGCGCCGAGGACCGCGGACGCGCGCGGGCCCTGAAGAGCGAGCAGCGCGCGGTCCAATGGATTAAAGTCGAACTGGGGCAACGCGGCGCTGATAAGCGCGAAATCGTCTTGCTTGCGCGAGGCGTTGACGACGAGCAGCAGCCGCTCCTCGACGCCCGGCAGACGGGTGACGAGAAGATCGTCGAGAATGCCGCCGCGCTCGTTGAGCAGCTGCGTGTAGCGCGTGCGCTCTGGCGAAAGCGACGTCAAATCCGCCGGCGTCAGGCTTTCAAGCGCCCGTGCGGCGCGCGCTCCAGCGAGGATCGCCTGACCCATATGCGAAACGTCGAACAGACTTGCGCGACGACGCGTATGGAGCGTTTCGGCGACGATGCCCTGCTCATATTGCAGCGGCATCTCGTAGCCGGCGAAAGGCGCCATGCGCGCCCCAAGCCGTCGATGCACGGCGTCGAGCGGAAGTTTGGCCAGCGCGGGAGGCGCAGCGGTCGCGACGTCGAGTTCGGTCACCATCAACTCCGCCAGACATGGTTGGCGCAGCAAAGCTTAAACTTCGCTACGCGCCCCCTCTGTCCGGTGACCTGAGAGATTTCCCTGCGCTAAAAGCGACAGGTTACGCCCGTCGGTGGGCGAAAACGCTTGCGCGCTTCGCCGCTTTCCAGAGTTTCTACTTCGTCGCGGTCCTTTGGGCCTGAGCGTTTCCGGGGCGGTTTCGCCTTCGGCGCCGGCGCGAGCGCCGGTCTCTCCCGCGATGAAGTTGACCTGCAATCAAAATGTGGCCGATTCGCGCGATCGTCAATCCCGCCGGCTGCGCGTTTTTTTCGCAATGCGGCAGCGCTCGGTCTGATCGGAAGCGCCGCCGCTCAGTGGCGCTTAGGCGCCCGCATGCGGTAAACGCCGTCGTCATCGCGCTCGAAGGTCTCGTCGACCTGGGGATGGCGCACCGGCCTGTTGGTGTTGTCGGGCAGCAGATTTTGCTCCGACACATAGGCGACATATTCGGTTTCGGCGTTCTCGGCGAAGAGGTGGTAGAAAGGCTGATCCTTGTTCGGACGCAGCTCTTCGGGAATCGAAAGCCACCACTCTTCGGTGTTGGCGAACACCGGATCAACGTCATAGATCACGCCGCGGAAAGGATAGCGGCGATGCTTGACCACTTGGCCAATAGCGAATTTAGCGATGTTCTCTCGCGGCATTCGAAAGCGCCTTTAACACGCTGTTTACTTGCCTTTTAGTAACGCAGCCGGGGCACAGCCGTCAATCGGACGTCGCGGCACAGCCAGATTCTCTCAGAATCCGTAGATCCTGGCGAAGTCGGCGTCTTTGGCGGCGACCTGCTTGGCGAGGTCGACGACGACCTTGCACTGCTTCCAAGTGGCGTCGTCCTGCATTCGGCCGTCGATCATCACCGCGCCGGTCCCGTCCGGCATCGCTTCCAGCACCCGCTTGGCGAAGGCGACTTCTTGCGGATCGGGCGAAAAGACCTTCTTGGCGATGGCGATTTGCGACGGATGCAGCGACCAGGCGCCGGCGCAGCCGAGCAAAAAGGCGTTGCGGAACTGCGCCTCGCAGGCCGGGGCGTCGGAGAAATCGCCGAAGGGTCCGTAGAAGGCCTTGACGCCGGCGGAAGCGCAGGCGTCGACCATCTTGGCGATGGTGTAATGCCAAAGGTCCTGCTGGAACGATGCGCGAAGGCCCTGGCCAGGCTCGGCGTCGGCGATCACCTTATAATCCGGATGGCCGCCGCCGACGCGGGTCGTCTTCATTGCCCGGGAAGCGGCGAGATCGGCCGGTCCGAGCGAAATGCCATGCATGCGCGGCGAAGCCGAAGCGATGGCGTCGACATTCTTGACGCCTTCCGCCGTCTCCAGAATGGCGTGAATAAGGATCGGCTTCTTCACGTCATGCCGCGCTTCGAGCTGCGCCAGGAGCTGGTCGAGATAGGCGATGTCCCAGGGGCCCTCGACCTTGGGCAGCATGACGACGTCGAGCTTGCTCCCGACCGCGCCGACGATCTCGATCATGTCGTCGAGCGCCCAGGGGCTATTGAGCGCATTCATGCGCGTCCACAGTCCAGTCGAGCCGAAGTCGGTCGCCTTGGCCATCTCGATAAAGCCGGCGCGAGCGGCTTCCTTGGCGTCGGCCGGGATTGCGTCCTCGAGATTGCCGAGCACGACGTCGACCTGTTTGACGAGTTCGGGAACCTTGGCGCGGAATTTTTCAAGATGCGGCGGTACGAAATGGATCATCCGCTCGACCTTGACGGGCGGTTCGCGCAGCGGCGCCGGGGCGCCGATGGCGAGCGGACGGTAGAATTGATTGGGAAGTTTCATCTCGACGCAGCTCCAAAAAACTGCGTCGAGCTAAACCAGATGCGTCGGCTTGGCAATGGCGCGGTCTGTCACGTCCGCAAGGCGTTCAGCCGGCGACGGCGTCCCAGAGCAGTTTCAGGTTCAGCGCGATGATCACGGCGGCGATGATCGCCGCAAGCGCGGTGGTGCGTCTGGGCGCGACGAGTTCTCCCATGACGCTGCGCTGCGCCGTGAAGGCCACGAGCGGCACGACGGCGAAGGGCAGCGTCACGCTCAGCGCCACCTGGCTCAGGACGAGCAGCTGCGCCGTCGCCGACTCGCCGGCGTAGAGCGTCACGCCGATCGCTGGCGCGATCGCGATGCAGCGGGTGATGAGGCGGCGCGTCGCCGGCTTCATCCGCAGCCGCACAAATCCCTCCATGACGATCTGGCCGGTGAGGGTGGCGGTCACGGTCGAATTGAGCCCGCAGGCGATCAGCGCCACGGCGAAGAGCGTCGCCGCGACCGGCTGCCCGAGCAATGGCGCGATCAGCCTATAGGCCTCGCCAAGCTCCGCGACTTCAGTATGGCCGGTCGCGTGGAAGACGGCGGCGGCGAGAACGAGGATGGCGCCGTTGACGAACAGCGCGAGAAACAGCGCCAGCGTGCTATCGATCACCGCGAAGCGAATCGCCTCGCGCTTCTTTTCGAGCGGCTCGGCGACGGCGCGGGTTTGCACGACGAAAGAGTGCAGGAAGAGATTATGCGGCATCACCGTCGCGCCGAGAATGCCCAGCCCGATGTAAAGCATCTCGGGGTCAGTGAAGAAACGCCGCGTCGGCACGAGTCCTTGCGCGATCTGCGCCAGATCGGGGTGCGCCATGATGAGTTGCGCGAGGAAGGAAAAGGCGATGAGCGCAAGCATCGCCACGACAAAAAGCTCGATCTTGCGAAAGCCGGCGCGCTCCAAAGCAAGGACCAGAAACGTGTCGAGCACCGTGATGAAGATGCCGACGGCGAGCGGCAGGCCGAACAGCAATTGCAGGCCGATGGCGGTGCCGATCACTTCGGCGAGATCCGTGGCGAAAATGCCCACTTCCGCCAGCAGCCAGAGCCCGACCGCGGCCGGGAAGGGATAATGCCGCCGGCAGGCCTGCGCCAGGTCCAGCTCCGCGCCGACGCCGAGCCGCGCCGCAAGGGATTGCAAGACGATCGCCATCAGACTCGACAGCACCGCGACGAAAAGCAGAGCCGTGCCGAATTTCGAGCCGCCGGCGAGCGCCGTCGCCCAGTTGCCGGGGTCCATATAGCCGGTGGCGACGAGATAGCCGGGACCCAGAAATACGAAGAGCCGCCGGAGAAATTTGCCGCCTTCGGGCACATGCACGGAGCGGCGCATGTCGCCGCGTTGCGGAGCGGGCGCGTTGGCGGTCGTCGCTGGCGTCACATTTGTCTCCACGAGGCGCCGGCGACGGCCGGACACAGGATTTTCTCGGCAAGGGTCGCTTCTTGGCAAGGGCCGCTTCTCGGCAAGAAGTTTTCGCCTTAAGGCTTCCCTTTGTCACCAATGTAAATCGTGACGGGAGAATGTCATCTGCGGCGAAGCGCAGTCGCCGCGGCAGCGGCTTGTCGCGCGCCGTTCGAGCAGGCATGCTCGCAAGCTGAGCGGTCGCGATTCAAATCAGCCGATGCGCTTATCGTCGTTTCGATTGCGACACACAGTCAGAACAGCGGGGGCTGGTAATGTTCTCATTGACGATCCCGATCAGCTCGGAAGGCGGACACACGAGCTTCCATAATAATGTGCCCGATCCCGTGACATCGGGCGCCGAGCTGCCGACGTTCAAATTCGAGCTTGAAAAATCTCAAGGACGCGTCGACGGCGCCAGCTATGGCAAGGAAGCGACCGTCGCTCAGCTGCCGATCTCCAAGGATATCGCCGGCGTTTCAATGCGCATGGAGCAGGGCGTGATGCGCGAGCTTCATTGGCACGCGACCGCGGCCGAATGGGGCTTCGTCACCGAGGGACGGGTGCGCACCACCGTCATCGATCCGGCCGGCTGCTCGGAGACCAATGACTTTGAGGCGGGCGATCTTTGGTATTTTCCGCGCGGCCATGGCCATGTCATCGAGACGCTCGGAAAAGACCTGTGTCATTTCATTCTCGTCTTCGACAACGGCTATTTCTCCGAATTCGGCACATTCAGCATCAGCGACTGGATCGGCCATGCGCCCAAGGAGCTGCTGGCGAAGAATTTCGGCGTCCCGGCGTCGACCTTCGACAGTTTCCCCAAGCAGGAGGTCTATTTCGCCAGGGGCAATATTCCGCCGGAGACCCCCGCGCGACCGTTGCAGGGCTGGAAGCCGCCGCCGCTCACCCACAAATACAGCCTTCTTTCGCAAAAGCCCTATGAGACGTTTCCCGGTGGAATCGAATGGCGCGTCGACGGCTCGCAATTCCCGATTTCGACGACGATGACCGGCGTGGTTCTGGAAATGGAGCCCGGCGCGCTTCGCGAACTGCATTGGCACCCCAATGCTTCCGAATGGCAATATGTGCTGAGCGGACAGCTTTGCGTTACGCTGTTTGGGTCAAAGGGACGCTGGCGCCAGGAGACGTTCTCGAAGGGCGACGTCGGCTATATTCCCCAGGGCATGGGTCATTCGCTCGAAAATGTCGGGACTGATAAGGTGCGCGTGCTGATCGTCTTCAACAACGCGCATTATCAGACGATTGATCTGTCACAATGGATCGCCGGCAATCCGACGGACGTTCTCGCGACGAATTTCGGGCAGGATGCGTCGGTCTTCGAGAAATTCCCGCGCAGGGACGTCTTCATGACGAAATAGCCGGAGAGGCGCGCGTGAGCGCGCCTCGACCGCGTCCGTCACTTGCTGATCTTTCGCAGCAGCGCCTCAAGCCCTTCGGGGAAAATCAGATCGTGCGAGACCGCGATCTCGTCCGCGCTCCACCAGCGCCAGCCGAGCACATGGATTTTTTCCTCCTCGGTCAGGTCGCGCGGCTCGACCGCGAAGCGTTCGGTGCGGATGAGATAATAGCGCTCCACCGCCTGATGCCAGTCGTCGCCGATCTCCATCGGAAATTCGCGCGTCGCGACGACGGGACCGGGATCGAGAAGGGTGAGGCCCGTCTCTTCATAGACCTCTCTGCGCAGCGCCGACTCGAAGCTCTCGCCCTCCATGACCGCGCCGCCCGGCGTCGCCCAGAAGTGATGATGTCCGAGCGCGAGAAAATGCGGCGTGAGCCCGCCGGCGTAGCGCATCAGCAGGACGTCGTCGTCCTGATCGACGATCAGGGCGCGCGCGGCTTCGCGGCGCGGCAGCGCGCGGCCGTCCCATGGCGCGGCGATTTCGGCCCGCCCCTCCGGAGTCGCCCAGTCGACGAGCGACCATTTTCCGTCGTCATAGGCGATCCAGTTGGGCGTGGCGTTGAGCACCGGATGCTCGCGCTTTTCGTCGAGCGTCTTGCCGGCGGCGAGTCGCCAGGCGATGTCGAGCACGCCGGCATGGGCGACGACGAGAACGGTCTCGCCGGCGCTTTCCTTGGCGATCTGGGTCAAGGCCTTGCGCACCCGCGCGGCGAAATGTTCCAGGCTTTCGCCTTGCGGCGCGGCGAAATCCGGCCGGCGCGTCAGATAGTTCGGATAGATGTCGGCGTGCGTCGCCTGCACTTCCGCATGCGTGTGGCCCTGCCAAACGCCGTCGTCCTTCTCGCGCAGGGCTGGGGTCTTGGCGACCTCGAGGCCGCGCGCGCCGGCGATCGGCGTCGCTGTCGCGAGCGCGCGGCGCAGGTCGCTCGAATAGACTCTGTCGAAATGCGCGCCGGCGAGCTCCTTCGCCAGGGCGGCCGCCTGCGCGCGTCCGCGCGCGTTCAGCGCGATGTCGAACTGGCCCTGAAAGCGCCTTTCGATATTCCAATTGGTCTCGCCGTGGCGCGCGAGACACAGAAGCGTGCGGGGCATGTCGTTTCGGATTTAAGGCGCGGGAGTCGCTGTGCAAAGCCGCCGGGCGTCTACGCCTGCGGCGTCCGGCGTTCTAGGGCCTTGCAGTGCAAAAGTCAGTCCGCATTCGCGGGGTCGCGGCGAATAACCGCAAGCCTTGGCGCGCGCTGCGCAAATGTGGCCCTCGCTTTTTTTCGCGTAGAGCGCGCCATAAACTTTTGAGATTGATCGCGTATTCGGTCGATTTTGCCAAATGCGGCGTGATCTAATGTCTCAGGCCGGTGGTGAATTCCCCCGCCCGCAGCCTCGCGGGCAGCGTTTCGGCGAAGGCGGCCACCGATTCCTCGCCATAGGTCGCCACCAGTTCGCGCAACGCCGCGCAGA
Source organism: Methylocystis sp. (assembly GCF_051062815.1). Lineage (GTDB taxonomy): Bacteria > Pseudomonadota > Alphaproteobacteria > Rhizobiales > Beijerinckiaceae > Methylocystis. The sequence continues at coordinate 50,181 of NZ_JBPFDU010000060.1, forward strand.
GGGCGGCATGCGCGAAGGAATCGCTTTCGATCCCCGCGAGAATCGCCTCGGCGAAGGCCTCGGTGACATAGGCAAGGGCCGCTCGGTGCTGGTCCCCGCCCAAGTCGTAGAGCGAGGCGACGTCCAATTCGTTCATGACGCCACTCTAGAGAAGCCGCCCGCGCCGCGCGAGGCGACGCTCGCCGAAAGGTTAATTTCGCACATCGGCGCTTCGAGCAGGTTCCGAAAAAGTTGACAGACTTTTTCGATGAGAACCTGCTCCAACATTTCGATTTTGAGCGATTCCTTATCGATCACATGATCCCATGCGATCGGGAAGCGCTCTAAGGGTTTCCGTAGCGATAGGTGATGTCGCGGGTCAGCCGCGAGGCCTCCGCCAGATAGCGGGAGATCACCGTTTTGGCGTTGGGCGTGCAGGCGCGATAGGTCAGCTCATAGCCGCGAAACCCGTGGTTGAACGACGCCATGAGCCTCTGGCGGCGCGCGCCGCTGGGGGCGTCGGCGTCGAGCAGCGCCGACATCTTCCCCCGCCATTCCTCGCCGTCGCCCGACCCGCAGAGGTCGCGCAAGAAGGCCAGCGCGCCGAGGACTTCTGAGAGCCGCGTGATCTGGGGATCATAGGGCGGCGGCGGCCCCTCCGGTCCGCTCGGCGCCGCCGGCGCTCCGGTCGTCCCTGGCGCGCCGGGAGCCTGCTGATTTTGGCGCTTCGTCTGGGTCTGCGCGGCGCCGTCTCGCTTGCGCGGCGGCGGGCGCTCGGATCGCCTTGGTTCGGGCGCCCGCCGGTAACGGCGGGGGCCGTCGAATCCGCCGAAGAGGAAATCGAACGGGTCCTGGGCGGCGGCCTCGGCCGAAAAAAGCGCCGCGGCCGCCGCCGCCGCGAGCGCCGCCGTCGCGCGCTTTGCACGCGTCGTCTTGTGCGCCGTCATGGGCGCCATCTTGGGCGCCATCTTGGGTGCCGTCATGGGTAGAGCCGCTCCTTTCGCCAATCTTGGCCCGGCTCGGCCCGGAAAAAGCGGACGCGGTCGTGGAGCCGGAACGGCCGATCGGACCAGAATTCCATCGCGACCGGCGCAATTCGAAAGCCGCGCCAATAGGGCGGGCGGGGAATGCCGCCCACCGCATATTTTGCGGCGAAGACGGCGACCGACTTTTCGAGCGCGAACCGGCTTTCCAGCGGGCGCGACTGTTGGCTCGCCCAGGCGCCAATGCGGGAGTCGCGCGGCCGGCTGGCGAAATATTCGTCCGCCTCGGCGTCGCTGACGCGGCTGACGGGTCCGCGCAGCCGCACCTGCCGGCGAAGCGACTTCCAGTGAAAAAGCCCCGCCGCCTGCATATTGGCCTCAAGTTGGCGCCCCTTGGCGCTCTCGGCGTTGGTGTAGAAGACGAAGCCCTCTGGCGTCCATTCCTTCAGGAGCACCATGCGCGCGTCGGGCAGGCCCTGAGCGTCGGCCGTCGCCAAGACCATCGCCTCGGGATCGTTCGGCTCCTTGAGTTGGGCCTCCTGGAACCATTGGCCAAACAATGCGAAAGGTTCGGCGGCCTCGACAAAGTCACCCGGCGTTAACGCGTTCAAGCGAGAATCCTTTCTCAAAGCCGATTCAAAGATCGGCGCTTCAAAGGTGGCGCTTTGCACTTCCAGTGCGTCAGACATACCGCCGCTTGCGTCATTGCTCAAATGTCGCGCGGCGCAACGCTCATCGTCCTGACGGCGACGGCCGGCGGCCTCGCCGGCTGTTCTATCGCCGTGCCTATGGCCTCGGACCCTTCCGTCATGTGGAATTCGGAGCGCGTCGCGTCGGACGTCACAAGCGCGATTCCACAATCTCCCCCCAAACTGTCCGGCGCGCTCGATTCGGAAGACCAACGCCGCGCGATTGCTGCGCTGAGCACAGCGCTCGACCCGCAAGGAAGCGGGGCGAGCGTCAATTGGGACAATCCGCAGAGCGGCGCCAAGGGCTCCTTCACGCCGGTGGGCCAGCCCTATCCGTTGGAAGGCAGAATCTGCCGCGCCTTTCATGGAGACATCGTCGTAAGCGAGACTCAGGAAAGCTTTCAGGGCGCGGCCTGTCGCGAAAAAACCGCTGAGTGGGCGCTCACCGAGGTGAAGCGCTCCAGGAAAGGATGACATGTCGGCGCCCTTCGGCAAACGACTCATTGTGACGACCATCGCCGCGATCCTGGCGATTCCGGCGTTCTTTTTCGTCGCGCGCGCCATCACGGCCTGGAGGCAAGGCTACGACTGGGCGGAAATGGATTGGGACGACAAGGGTCATACGTCGCTCGCGGATTTCCTGCGCGCCGCTGACGTGGGCAAGCGGCCGGTCGACGTCAATGGTCAGTCTTGCGTCGAATATTTCATCTATAGGGACGGGATCACGGTGAAGATCGTCTGCCCGCAAGGACGAAGCTAGAGCAGCACGCCTGGGTTGAGGATGCCGTTCGGGTCGAGCGCCGCCTTGATGGCGCGCATGGCGTCGAGCGCGACCGGGTCCTTCGTCGCGCGCAGGAGATCGCGCTTCAGCCGTCCGATTCCATGTTCGGCGGAAATCGAGCCGCCGAACTCGTGCACGACGCCGTGCACGATGGCGTTAACCTCCGCCCAGCGCGCGATGAATTCCGCTTTATCGGCGCCGACAGGCTGCGAGACATTATAGTGGATGTTGCCGTCGCCCATGTGGCCGAAGGGAACCGGCCGCGCCTGCGGAAAGGCGGCGCGCAGCCGTCGCCCAGCCTCCTCGATGAAGCGCGGAATCGTGTTCACCGGAACGGCGATGTCGTGCTTGATCGAGCCGCCTTCGCGCTTTTGCGATTCGGACAGGCTTTCGCGCAGCTTCCATAGCGCGCGCGCCTGATCCAGCGATTGCGCGAGGATCGCGTCCTGCGCCAAAGCCGCGTCGATCGCGGCGGCGAGAATGTCGGCGGCGGCGCGCTCGGCTTCGCCATCGGCGAAGGCGGCAAGCTCGATCAGCGCATACCAGTCGTGCGGCTGCGCCAGAGGATCGCGCGTTCCGGGAATGTGACGCAGGACGAGCTCAAGCCCCAGTCGCGACACGAGCTCGAAGGCGTTGAGCATCGGACCCGCGCGGCCTTTGACGAAATTCAGTAGTAAAAGCGCTTGGGCGGGATCGCGGAGTCCGAGAAAGGCGACGGCGTGGGAGCGCGGGGCGGGGAAAAGCTTCAGCGTCGCGGCGGTGATGACGCCCAGCGTGCCTTCCGAACCGACAAAAAGGCGGGTCAGATCGTAGCCGGTGTTGTCTTTGCGCAGGGCGCCGAGGGTCGAGAGCAGCCGGCCGTTGGCAAGCGCGACCTCGACGCCCAGCACCAGGTCGCGCATCGAGCCATAGGCGAGGACATGCACGCCGCCGGCGTTGGTCGCGAGATTGCCGCCGATGGTGCAGCTTCCTTCGGAGGCCAGCGAAAGCGGGAAATAGCGGTCGGCGGCCTGCGCGGCGTCTTGCGCCTGCGATAGCGTTACGCCGGCCTCGACCGTCATCGCGTCGGCCGTCGCGTCGACGGCGCGAATCCGATTGAGCTTTTCCAGCGAAAGGACGACGGAGGCGCCGCTCGCGTCGGGGGTCTGTCCGCCGACGAGTCCGGTGTTGCCGCCTTGTGGCGTTACGGACGCGCCGGTTTCATTGCACAGCGCCAGGATGCCGGCGACTTCTTGCGGGGCGCTTGGCTTGAGAACGCAGAGCGCGCGGCCATGATAGAGGTCGCGAGGCTCAGCCAGGTAAGGGGACATCGCCGTCGCATCCGTTACGACGGCCGCCTCGCCGACAATGGCCGCGAGACGAGAAAGCAAAAGAGGCGCGTCAGACCGAATGGCTGTCACAGTCAGTAAGATGCGCCCTTTTTGTCGCGCTGTCCTTAGCGATAGTGACGGCGGCGATCATCTTTGCGGCGGGCGTAGACATAAGCGCGCATGGCGACCGGCGCGCTTGCGAGGACGATACTGCATAATGTCGCGGCGATAAGCGCATTCATCATGACGTTCTCCTTCCAGACCACGGAAATCATTTGAATTTCCGGCTACGCTGGACGACTCGCAAATCCTATGCCTGATTTGGGCGGCCGGCAACTCCGCTTTGCCAGAACCCCGCCGCGCCTCGGCGTTTCTTGACCATCCTGTGACATTCTTGGCACGCAAGAGCGACGCAGGCGCCGACAATTTCATCCAAGCAGACGCCGTTTTGCGGATTTGCGTCCGCTCGTCTTCTCGAAAACGGCCACGATCTCGACATGCGCCGCATAGCGGAACTGGTCGAGCGGCGTGATCTCCCGGATGACGTACCCGCCTTTGAGCAAAATTGCGGCGTCACGGGCGAAACTTTGTGCATAGCAGGAGACGGCGACGACGATTGTAACGTCCGATCGCGCAATTTCAGCCGCCTGAGCGGCCGCGCCGGCGCGCGGCGGATCGAACACGACGGCGTCGAACCCATTGAGTTCGCTGGCGCTGAGCGGACGCGTAAAGAGATCGCGGGCGAGGCCTTCGAGCGCGCGCAGGCCTGGCGTCGCATGAGCCGCGGCGCGCATCGCCGCGAGTGCGCCGGCGTCCATATCATAGGCTTTCACTTGCGCGCGCCGCGCCAGCCGAAGCGCAAAGGCTCCGACGCCGCAGAACAGGTCTGCGACGTTTTGCGCTTTCGCCGTCGCGCTTAAAACGCGGGCGGCGAGCGTTTCTTCGCCGGCCTGGGTGGCTTGCAGGAAGGCGCCCGGCGGAAGCGTGAGCGTCGCTTCGCCGATTTTGATCTGTGGCGCCCGGCGGAGCGCGACAAGCTTGCCGTGATTCGTCAGCCGCGCGAGATCATGCGCGTCAGCTGCGGCGAGCAGCGCGCCGGTTTCCGTCTCGGAGAGCGGCCCGGCGCCGCGCAGCTCGACGTCCAAACCGCCGAAGGTCGCCGTGACCGCGATGTCGAGCGGCTTGCCGCGCGGCGTGAGAATCGCGGCGATCGCGCGGGCGGCGGGCAGCGCTCCGGCAAGTTCGGGCGCGAGCAATGGACAGGCCTCGATCTCGACGATTCGATGCGAGCGCGCCGCCATATAGCCGACCCGCGCCTGGCCTGCGTCATATCGCGCGTGGAACGTTACGCGCCGCCGGCCGGCGCCATGCGCGTCGACAGTGGGCGCGACGTCGAGCGTCAGCCCCGCATTTGCGAGCGCCGTTTCGACGAGACTGCGCTTCCACGCCGCATAGGCGTCGGCGCGCAGCGTTTGAACGGCGCAGCCGCCACAATCCTCAAAGTGCGGACAGATCGGCGCGATGCGCTGCGGCGACGCTTCGACGATGTCGACGAGGCGCGCGTGCTCGCCGTCGACCTCCGCCGTCACGGTCTCGCCGGATAGCGCATAGGGAATGAAGACGCGCCGCTCGCCAAGCAGCGCCACGCCCTCGCCGCGATTGCCGAGCCGTTCGACGCGAAGACGCTCAATGCTCATGATCGCGCCGCGTGAAGCAGGAATTCGCGATTGCCGTCGCCGCCCTCGATCGGCGAGGGAATGACCCCCGATACCCGCCAGCCCAAAGCTTGGATTTCGCCTTCGATCCGCGCGCAGACCTGCGCGTGAATCTGCTCGTCGCGCACGACGCCCTTCTTCACGGCGGCGCGCCCGGCTTCGAATTGCGGCTTGATCAGCGCGACAAAGTCGGCGCGCGGCGCGGCGAGTGAAAGAACCTTCGGCAAGAGCGTCGCCAACGAAATGAAGCTCGCATCGATCACGATCAGGCTCGGCGCCTCGGTGAGATGCTCAGTCGTCAGCGTGCGGGCGTCCTGCCCTTCAAGCGAAGTCACGCGCGGTTCTCCGCGCAGCCGCGCATGCAGTTGCCCGTGACCGACGTCGACGGCGACGACTTGGCGCGCGCCGCGCGTCAGCAGAACGTCGGTGAAGCCTCCCGTCGAGGCGCCGACGTCGAGACAGAAGCGCCCCGTCGGATCGACGCCGAACTGGTCGAGCGCATGCGCAAGCTTCACGCCGCCGCGCGACACCCAGGGGTAGGCCGCGCGCGCGACAATATGTGCGTCGGCGGCGATCGGCTCGGAGGGCTTTTTGACGATGCGGCCGTCGACGCTCACGAGACCGGCTTCGATCGCCTCGCGCGCCTTGGCGCGACTCTCGAAGAGCCCTCGCGCATGGAGCGCCGCGTCGGCGCGGCTCGCGGCCAATGTCATTCTCCCGTCTGCAGCAGCGTGCCGGCCCGCCGCGCGCTTTTCAGCAGCAGGCCGAACGCCGCCGATGCGGCCGCGAACAAAACAACGTCGATCGCGAAGCCCTGCGTCAGCAGATCCCAGCGGATAACGTGATCGATCAACACGCCGCGCAGCCCTTCGAACACATAGGTCGGCGGCAGCATCCAGGAGATCGGCTGCAGCCAGTTGGGCAGCGTGGTCACCGGATAATAGACGGCGCCGAGCGGCTGCACGAAGAACATCAGCGACCAGACGAGGTTTTCCGCGCCAAGTCCATAACGCAGCAGAATGCCGGAGACGAAGAGGCCGATGCTCCAGGCGAACAACATCAGCACGACGAAGAAGGCGGCGAAGGCGATCCCGAGCGCCCAGAGATTGAAGCCGAAAAACAGGATCGCAAAAATCGTGACGGGAAGCACGCCGACAGCAAGTCGAATGAGGCTCATGGCGACAAGCGCGCCGACGAACTCCGCCGGCCGCAGCGGGCTCATCAGAATGTTCGGTAGATTGCGCGACCACAATTCCTCGATGAAGGAGAAGCAGAAGCCCTGTTGTCCGCGCAGCAGAATGTCCCACAGAAGAATCGCGCCGATCAGCGTGCCGGCGGCCTGCGCCGCCCCGCCGGGCGCCGCGAGCGCGCCGGCGCGCACGAGATAGGTCTGCAGAAATCCCCAGGTGAGGAGCTGGACGGTCGGCCAATAGATGATGTCGAGCACGCGCGTATAGGACGCGCGTAAGAGATAGGCGTAGCGCAGCACCATCGCGCCGATGCGCTTGAAGGAAAAGTTCATGCCGGGGCCCCGTCGACGCGGCCGCGGGCGACGTCGAGAAACACTTCTTCGAGCGTGTCGCGGCCGTAGCGCGCCAGGAGGTTCGCGGGCGAATCGTCGTCGACGAGCGTCCCGTCCTTCAACATCAGCACGCGGTCGCACAGACGCTCGACCTCGCCCATATTGTGGGAGGCAAGCAGGATCGCGCAATTATGCGTGCGCCGATGCGCTTCGAGACGCGCCCGCACCCAGTCCGCCGTGTCGGGGTCGAGCGACGCGGTCGGCTCGTCCAGCAGCAGAAGCTGCGGGTCGTTGATCAGCGATTTGGCGATGGCGACGCGCGTCTTCTGGCCTGCGGACAGGCGCCCGGTCTGGCGGTCGAGAAAATCGCCAAGCGCCAGATCCTTCGCAAGCTGTTCGATCTTGGCGTCGAGATCCTCGACGCCGTAGAGCATGCCGAAGACGCGCAAATTCTGCCGCACGGTGAGGCGATGCGGCATGTCGACATAGGGACTTTCGAAGTTCATCCGGCCGAGCGCGCCGTAGCGTTCGCGCGACATGTCGCAGCCGAAAGCGTGGACCGAACCTTGCGTCGGTTCGATCAGCCCCATCACCATGCCGATGGTCGTGGTCTTGCCGGCGCCGTTGCCGCCGAGGAGGCCGGTGACGGAGCCGGCCTCAAGCGAGAAATCGAGCGGGCCGACCACTCTGCGCTTGTCGTAATTCTTGGAAAGGCCGGCGACGGCGAGCGTCGGCGCGGCGGGAGTGGCGGACATGTGCGCACATTATCGTCGCTCTCCCGCGGCGCAAGTCCATTGGCGCGGCGCCGCTCAATGAAAGACGAACTGCTGTCTCGCGAGCGCATAAGGACCCGGCGGAGGCCGCAAGCGGATCGACTTGAGAATCCAAAGCGCCATTTGAACGTGCGCGAAGGTCGAGCCGTAATATCTCATTACAGTGACGCGGCCGGAGGGCGAAACCTTGAAGTCGACGCCAGCGTCGCCATAACCAAGTCTTGTGGCCGGCGGCGTCTGTTCAAGAAATGTTTGGTGGACGTAGGCCATATAGGCGGCGCAGGCCGGAATATCGCTTGTTCCCGCCCAGCAGGGCGGCGCGCTGTAGGCGCGGCTTTTTGCATGGGCGGGATTTAAGCCGACAAGCAGCGCAACGATAGCGATGGTTAAGGGCAAAAGCCGCATTTTTCCTTCTCCAATTAGCCGAGTGACGCGTTCTTCAATGAAAAGCCTTCACTATTTCTGACACGCGGGACAATAGAACGTCGAGCGGCCGGATTGGACGACGCGCGTGATCGTACCCTTGCAGCCCGGCGCCCCGCAGGCGGCGCCTTCGCGGTCGTAGACGCGGAAACTGTGCTGGAAATAGCCCAGCGAGCCGTCGATCTGGCGATGATCGCGCAGCGACGAGCCGCCCGCTTTCAGCGCATTCGTCAAGACATCCTTGATCGCCTGCGGCAGCCGCGCCAGCGCCGCCGTCGGCCTGCCGCTCGCCGTGACGAGCGATCCCCCGGCGCGCAGCGGCGAAATATGCGCGCGATGCAGCGCCTCGCAGACGTAGATATTGCCGAGGCCGGCGATCAGGCGCTGGTCGAGCAGCAGCGCCTTCGCCGGCGCCGCGCGTCCGCGAAAGGCGCGGGCAAGGAACGCGGCGTCGAGCGCGTCGCTCAAAGGCTCGACGCCGAGGCCGCGAAAGAGCTTGTCTTCGTCGATCGCATGCGTGGCGATGAGCAGCATGTAGCCGAAACGGCGCGGGTCGTTGTAGACGACGCGCCGCGCATGATCGAGATGCAAGACGACATGGTCATGCGCGGCGTTTTTGTCGCGCTTGGGGTGAAACGCGCCTCGCGTCTCTTCGTCGATCCGAAACGAGCCGCTCATGCCAAGATGCATGATCAGCGAATGGCCGTCGTCGAGATCGGCGAGGAGATATTTCGCGCGACGGCGAAGGTCGAGGACGCGCCGGTCCTGAAGACGCGCGGCAAAGCGTTCGGGGAAGGGAAAGCGCAGATCCTGGCGCCTCAGCTCGACGCCCTCGATGGTCGCGCCGACGAGCGCGGGCGCCAATCCCCGTCGCACGGTTTCGACTTCGGGCAGCTCTGGCATGAAGCGGGTTGACCCCATCAAAGCGCCGGCGGGCTGGGACGGCGCGGGCGTAGCCACCGGCTCGGCGACAGGCTATACCGTCCTCTTCCTTCCTCGTCACCCGAGCGCCTGATGATTGATCGAACTTCCGAGCGAGAGGGCTCGACCCATTTCGGCTATTCCGAGGTTCCCTTGAACGAGAAACAGGGCCTCGTCGACGACGTCTTCCACAAGGTTGCGCGGCGCTACGATATCATGAACGACCTCATGTCGGGCGGTATGCACCGGCTGTGGAAGGACACGCTCGCCGCCAAGGTCAATGCGCGAGGGCGCAGGGGCTTTCGCCATCTCGACGTCGCCGGCGGCACGGGCGATGTCGCCTTCCGCATCGCCGCCGGCGCGGCGCATGACGCGGAAATCGTCGTGCTCGACATCAATGGCGACATGCTCGAAGTCGGCCGCGATCGCGCGCGCGAGCGCGGCGTTTCCGGCGTCGAGTTCGTGCAGGCCAACGCCGAATCGCTGCCTTTTCCCGACGCGCATTTCGACAGCTACACGGTCGCTTTCGGCATTCGCAACGTGCCGCGCATCGACGTCGCCCTTGCCGAAGCCCATCGCGTGTTGAAGCCCGGCGGCCGTTTCCTGTGCCTTGAGTTTTCGCAGGTCGCCGTTCCGGGCCTCGACAAGCTCTACGAAGCCTATTCGTTCAACGTCATTCCGGCCATCGGCAAGCTTGTCGCGGGAGATTCGGAGCCCTACCGCTATCTCGTCGAATCGATCCGCAAATTCCCCAGCGCGGAAGAATTCGAACGGATGATCCGCAAGGCGGGCTTTCGGCGCACGGGCTTTGAGCGGTTGACGGGCGGCGTGGTGGCGATCCATTCCGGCTGGAAGAGCTGATCTCTCAACAGCGCGCTGCGAAAAATCGGGACCCGGTGACGCCGCGCTCTAATCTTTTGGATTCGATCACGCTATTTTGGGCGATACCGTCCAAATGCAGCGTGATCTAAAGAGCGGCGGCGTTCGTGATCCTTGGCGTCGGTCATTTCTATCGTCTGGCGCGCGCCGGCTACATCATGGCGCGCGAAGGCGTCTTTGCGCTTCTCGATCCGGCGCTTCTGCCGCCGGCGGCGGCGCCGCTCGTGCGCTTCGCCAATCTCTTCGCGGGCGGCAAGCGCGACGGGACCGGGCGGGCGCTGGTGCGCGCGCTGGCGCAGATCGGCCCCTCCTATGTGAAGCTCGGGCAGTTTCTGGCGACGCGCCCCGACATCGTCGGGGGCGAGATCGCCGATGCGCTGACCGCGCTGCAGGACCGTATGGAGCCGTTCGGCCGCGACAAGGCCGTCGCGATCATCGAAAAGTCGCTGGGCCGCAGCATCGACGAGCTGTTTGTGTCGTTCGGCGAGCCTGTCGCCGCCGCGTCCGTCGCGCAGGTGCATGTCGCCCAGGCGCAATACAAGGAGGGCGTGCGCAAGGTTGCGGTGAAAGTGCTGCGGCCGGGCATCGAAGGCCGATTCGCGCTCGATCTGCGCGACATGTATCGCGTGGCGCGATTCGCTGAGCGTTATTCCTCCGAAGCGCGCCGGCTGCGTATGATCGAGGTCGTCGATACGCTCGCGCGCACCGTCAGGCTTGAAACCGACTTTCGTCTTGAGGCGGCGGCCGCGTCCGAATTCGCCGAAAATGTCGCCGGCGATCCGGAGATTCACGTGCCCAGCGTCGACTGGAGCCGCACGGATCGCGAAGTGCTGACGCTCGAATGGGTCGACGGCGTTCCTCTCTCGGACATCGAGCGCGTTGCGGCCGAGGGCTATGACCTCAAGGCCATCGGCCGCAATGTGCTGCAGTCTTTCCTGCGCCACGCCATGCGCGACGGCTTCTTTCACGCCGACATGCACCAGGGCAATCTCTTCGTCGACAAGAAGGGCCGTCTCGTCGCCATCGACTTCGGCATCATGGGCCGGCTGGGCTTGAAGGAGCGCCGGTTCCTCGCCGAGATTCTCTACGGCTTCATCATTCGCGACTACAAGCGCGTCGCCGAGGTTCATTTCGAGGCGGGCTATGTCCCCGCCGCCCATTCCATTCAAGAGTTTGCGCAGGCGCTGCGCGCCATCGGCGAACCGATGCACATGATCAACGCCGCCGATATTTCGATGGCGCATCTCTTGACCCTGCTCTTCGAAGTGACGGCGCTGTTCGACATGCGCACACGCACCGAGCTGGTGCTGCTGCAAAAGACCATGGTCGTCGCCGAGGGCGTCGCCCGCGCCTTCGATCCCAAGCTCGATATCTGGAAGACCTGCGATCCCGTGGTGCGCTCCTGGATCGAGGAGAATCTCGGCGTCAAGGCGAAGATCGAGGACGCGAGCAGAAGCGTCACTGAACTGGCCAAACTCGCGACGCATCTGCCACGAACACTGGCGGAGGCGGAGCTCGCCATCCACCGCCTTTCGAAGATGGCGGACGAAGGCGTCGAACTGTCGGACCGCTCACTTAGCGCGCTCGAGGGGATGAGACGTCGGTCCGACCGCTGGTTCGTGCTGGCCGTGATCGCCGTGGCGCTTTTAGCGATCTGGCTACTTTAAAGAGGCGAATTTAGCCAACGTTGCTTAACAGCGCACCTTGCCACCGAAGATCGACGCGCGCTCGAACGAATCCTGAAAGAGACCGTTGCGCGACTTGGCCTGACGCGAATGCCGCTCGACTGAGAACTCTCAGCTCAACACATAGAAGATGCCATGAACGCTCAACCGATCGAAATCGCCGAAAGCTGCCTGCGCGGAGCCGAAAGCAACAGCATGAGCTTTCCTGAAATCGTCGGGAAGCTGATGCAGGCAGGGTTTGAGAGCTACGCGATCGATTTCCGCCGCGCAACGGCGACTTATTACCTGACGGATGGCGAAAGCGTGGTTTTTTCCACGCATCGGCTCGAAGCGCCGATCGCTCCGACGCTCGATACAAACATTGTGCGGACCGCCATAAGGGAAGCCCAACAATCTGCGCCCGGCTACACATATTTGGGATTCTGTACGAAGGTCATGGCAGGCGGTTGCGCGGGATATGTCGTGTCGTTCTCTGGTCGCCGCGCCGTATATTTTGGCCGCACAGCCGAGACGCACGTTGAACCCTTTCCTCAGTAGCGAATGATCCGGGCAGGCGGCAAAGTTTCACGAATCTGCCGCCGGCTCTCAGGGCTTCGCCGTGATGCGCAGATTGGTGTCTGGTTGAGGAATCCTACCTGATCGGATCGTCGGCGAATCCCGCCACTGTGCGCCTATTTCCTGGATTTCCGCGGCGCGCGTCAGCAGAGCGTTGAGAACTTCGGGCGTTTGCTCGTATTCCCGCGCAAGCGCGGGGTAGCGCTCCAGAAAACGACCGAAGGACTCGATAGTCGGTCCGCTACTCGTCTGCGCGACCCCTTCACACGAACGGGTGAGATCGTCGAGCGTCTGCTCCATGCGGGCCATGGCGACGAGGAAGCGACGCCAACGATGCGCGTCCATGTCGTCGCCGTCAAAATCCGCCAGCCGTTCGCCCGCTCTTTCGCCGAGCGCAACCAGCTTTCGGACAGTTTCCTCGGTCATTGCGATATTGAGGCCGCCCTCGTCGTCCGAAAGTCCGACATGGACGATACGCTCACGGTAGCCCGGCAAAACGCTCTGCAGATTATCCTGCCAGTCCTTCGCTGCGTCGACGAGCCGGAACAGGAAGTCGCCGAAGCCCGAGAAAGGCAGAATGGGCAAGCTTGCCCCTTCGCGCGGCTTGCGGAACATCCAGATGCGCCCGTCACCCTCCTCTGGATCATGCCGCTTCGGATCAAAGCGATCGAGCGAGATGGCGAAGGTCGGCGAATTCGGCAGCAGCTTGTCGAAAAAATGGATTGGAAAGTTGCTCGAGAGCCCTCCGTCGCTAAAAAGGCAGCGCCGTAATGTCTGCTGATCGGGCTTCGAGGCATATTTGTAGTCGCGTCGCCAGAGCGGAACAGCGGAAATTAGCCCTGGGAAGCTGAGGCTCATGCGCGCGGCGACGACGATCGGCAAATCGTCCCGGTGGGGAAATGTATAAAATTCGCCGGGCTCCCCCTGCGACTGAAAATCTCGTTCGCAGACCTTGAGGAGGTAGTCGATGACCCGTTGGGGAAAGAGCCTTTTCCACTCTCCAATCTCAAAGACGAAACCATAGGTGGCGTCGCCCTCGCGTCCGCTATCGAGCGGCAGCGTATAGGGACGCTTTTCCATCAGACTGGTCGTCATCATCATCAGCGTGATCGGACGCCCGTCTTGCGGCGGCTTCTTGAGCTCGCCGAATGTCAGCGGCGCCGAGTCGGGCGCGCGGCCTGCCGCTTCGTCGATCAGCCGAGCGAGCCAGTCCGTAAAACCTTCGTCTTCGCCTCCCTCTTGTCGGAGGCCGGGGCAGAGGCCGTAGTCGTTGTCGGGCAGGTCGCGCTTGAACGCTTCTATCAGACGCCAGACGAGCGCGACGGCGACTCCAAGCGCTACAAGCAGAAGAAAAAGGACAAGGCTCGGCCAGAAGGCGACGCCCTGAGCGACGAGCGGCAACGCGAGGAAGAACCCAAGGCTTCCCCCGATGATCGCCTCCTTACGGTAGCCAAGCAAGGCTGCGCGCAGCAGGCCGGCAATCTTCCCGAACGCCGATCTCGATTCGAGCAGCGCGACGAAAATATCGAACAGCGGTTTTAGCACGGGCGTCGGTTGAAACAGGCTCTTGAGATGTGGCCCGACTTCGTCGGGCACTGTCGCGAGCCTTAGGAATCCGCCTTTGTCGGACAAGCGCCCATATTCCGCCGCGGCCGCTGCGGCTGCAGCGATGGCGCCGGCGGACGTGCCGCCGATGTTCGAGAAACGATACTTCTTGGCGAGAGAGGTCAGCGCGAGCGGATAAACGACGCCGGACGTGATGCCGCCCTTCATGACGATGTCGCAATATTCCTGCGGCGCGGCGAACGCCGCTTGCGATTGATCGCTGCTCATAATGGTTGCCTCAAAAAATAAAAACGCCGCCCGCATCAAATATGGCGGGCGGCGCTTTGGTCGGTCAACAGCCGACGCGGCGTTTATTTTACCCCGACCAGCTCCACGTCGAAAATCAGCCAGGCGTTCGGCGGAATGACGCCGCCGGCGCCGCGCGCCCCGTAGCCGAGTTCTGGCGGAATGACCAGCGTGCGCTTGCCGCCGACCTTCATGGTTTCCACGCCCTCGTCCCAGCCCTTGATCACCTGGCCTTGGCCGAGCGGAAATTCGAAGGGCTGGCCGCGATCACGGGAAGAGTCGAATTTCTTGCCCTTCTCGCCATTGTTGTAAAGCCAGCCGGTGTAATGCACGACTGCGGTCTGGCCGATCTTGGGGGTCGCGCCGGTCCCGACCTTCGTGTCCTTGTACTGAAGGCCGGTGAGGCTTTTCGTCATCTGCTCTTCAGCGCGCGCCTCAACGGTGAGCGCGAGGCTCGCGACTGCGGCAAATGCGGCCAGCACTGTTTTGGAGACAAGGCGCATCTTTCGTTCCTCCAGCTTGTTTGAATCGTCGATCGAGCGCCTCAGGTCGAGGAAACCCGAACGTATTCCAGCACGCCAGCATCGCGGGCGAGCTGCAGCAAATCCTTCTGCGGCCGCGCGCCGACGTGAGAGATGATCTCCGCCGCGGCGAGCGCGCCGAGCATCGCGCTGCGTTCATGCGGCAAGTCCTGCGTGTAGCCGGCGAGAAAACCGGCGGCGAAGAGGTCGCCAGCGCCGGTCGTGTCGACGACCGCATCGACAGAACAGGCCGGCGCGGCGAGGGCGCTCGCGCCATTCGCCACGACGCAGCCCTTTTCCGACCGCGTGACGACGCCAAGAAGCCCGTCTTCGGCGCGCAGCGCCGCGAGGGCCGTCTCGAAATCGCCCGTCTGATAGAGCGCGTGCAATTCGCTTTCATTGGCGAAAACGATGTCGACCACCCGATCGCGGATGAGAGACAGAAATTCGCCGCGATAGCGATCGACGCAGAAACTGTCGGAAAGGGTAATCGCCACCTTGCGTCCGTTGGCGCGCGAGATCTTCGCCGCCTTCAGGAAAGCCTCCTTGGCGCCGGGCGGGTCCCAGAGGTAGCCCTCCATGTAGAGGACCTTCGCGCGCGCGACCGCCCCCTCGTCGATGTCCGTGGGGGCGAGCGCCTGACAGGCGCCCAGAAACGTGTTCATCGTGCGCTGGCCGTCCGGCGTCACGAAAATCAAACAGCGCGCGGTCGCGGCGCCGTCGGCGGCCGCCGGCGTGTCGAAGGCGACTCCGGCCTTGCGGATGTCATGCGCGAACTCGCGCCCCGCGTCGTCTGCCTTGACCTTGCCGACGAATCCCGCGGCGCGGCCCAGGCTCGCAAGGCCCGCCATGGTGTTGGCCGCCGAGCCGCCGGAAATAACCGTCGTCGGGCCCATCGCTGCATAAAGTTCAGCGGCCCGCGCTTCGTCGACCAGCGTCATCGAGCCTTTGCGCAGTCCGGCCTGCAGCAAATCGTCGTCCTCGGCGCGCGCGATCGTGTCGACGATGGCGTTGCCAATGCCCAGAACGTCAAATGATAAGGTCATGAGCGTCGTTAATCCGTTTAGCGTAGGCAATCGGGCGTCTGCGCGCCGCAGGCGCGTTGTTTAGCATTGCGGTGCGGTCCCGTCGATCACATGGGAGGCATTCGCGAAATCCGCGAAATCACGCGACCGAGCGCCGCGCCTTCCGAATATGGATTTGCGGCTATCTGCTAATCGGCGACAGGATCACTTCGATGACGATGACGAACAGCGCCGCCGCGAAGAAGGCCGGCGCCGGGCGCAGCGACACGTGCCGGAACACGAAGGCGTACATGAACACCATCCAAATCAGAATCGGAAAGAGCAGAAAGCGCAGTAGCTTTTCGGTCGGCAAGGGCGGCGGCAGGGCGATGCCGAAGAGGAGGTGCAGGACAGTGTAGATGAGCGCCGCAAGCCCGCTCATGATGGCGAGCGCCGTGGCGGTGCGCTGAAACTTTGCGTCCTCTTTCAGAACGCGCAGCAGGCCGTATGTCCCGCCGTAGAGAAGGACCACGCTCATCACGCCGTAGATCAGGCTCCCGAGCAGCGAATGGTTGAACGACTGCGCGATCGCCTGAAGCACGCCGTAAGCGCCGAAAGCGCCCCACATCAATTCGCGCGAATCCGGCAGCGAGAGCTGCGACGCTTCGAGATTGATCATCTTGAGCACGGTCTGCGGCGTCTGCTGATTGAGAAGCGGAATATTGATCGGCATGGAGAGCGTTTCCGTTTTTGGCGCGGGAGAAGGCGAAAGCCCTACCCGCATTGGAAGCGAAAAGTCGTGCGGCCCAGCGCGCCGCAAGGGCGCTGGCCGGGCCGCACGACCAATTGCCGCCTCTCTACCATGCTTTCTCGGAGCGCGGAAATACGGCGATTCTCATGCTGCAGCGCAAACCGGCAGGCTAATGCAGGCGCCGGCTCCAATCCCCGCGCGCGACCACTTCGGCGATGCGCCGCGCGGCGTCGCGCCAGGCGACGCGCAAGACCTGGTCCGGGTCGGCGGCGCGGCGGCCGTCGAGAAAGTCGGCGATCGTCTCGGCCAGCGCCCTGGCGTCATTGACGCGAAAATAGAGCGCGCCGGCCCCTCCGACCTCGCGAAAGACCGGGATGTCGCTGCAGATCACCGGGCGGCCGCGCCGCGCCGCCTCGACGATCGGCAGGCCGAAACCTTCCGCATAGGATGGGAAGATCAGCGCCGCCGCGTGATCGTAGAGAAACGAAAGCTCGTCGTCGTCCGAATCGTCGAACCAGAACAGCCGACGACCGAATTCTTTGTGTTCGAGAATTTCGCTCACCACCGCTTCTTCAAACCAGCCGCGCCGGCCGACGAAGACGATGCGGACGTCGCGGCCGCGCGCCCAGAGTTCTTCAAAAGCGCGAAGGGCGACGCGCTGACCCTTGCGCGGTTCGATCGTGCCCACGGCGAGAAAGACCGGCGCATCGCCGGCGACCGCCGCTTTGACCTTGTCGCGCGGCGCGGCGTCTGCGCGCAGCGCAAGATCGGAGCCGCAGTGAAACCAGCCGATCTTGAGGCCGGGACGATGCGGCAGCCCATGCGCAGCGACATAGTCGGCGAGTTCGTCGGCGACCGTTTGCGAAATCGCCAGGAAACTGTCGCTCTCGAGGAGCGCCTTGCGCAGCCAGGCGCGATAGCGCGGCACCGTCACTTCGTGGCAGGCGTGCGGATAAAGCTCCGGAATGAGATCGAAGATGCAGGTGACGACCTCGCCGCCCTCGTCCCGAATCTTCGCGAAAATCGGCGCGAGTTCGTCGAAGGCGTTCCAGCTGTCGGAAAGCATCAGAAAGCGGTCGCCTCCGGCGATCGCGATCTCAGAGTCGGGCGCGGCGTCGCCGCCGACAAGCTCCGCGACAAAGCCGTTGGCGGTCAGCAGCCGGCCGCCTTCGCAGCGAACCGCCACCGCGGGCAGGTCGACGCTTTCGCCGCTATAGAGGCCTCGCGTCACTTCCTTGACGACGCGCTGAATGCCGGTGCCGGCGTCGCGCTTGATCGTTCCCGTCACATCGACCAGCAGCCTACGCGCCGGCAGCGGCGCGCGAGCGGGCGGCGCGCCCTCACCGGACGTCGATGGCGTCGTCGCGTCGGGCGGCGGCGGGCGAAAACGCGCGACGAGAGCGTTCGCGGCGTCGGCGAGGAACGCTTCGATCGGTCGGAGAAAGCGGTAGATGTGGCCGGAGACCGAGTAGATCAGCCGGTAGCGCTCATGAGTCAGATGCAGGAGTTCGGCGCGCAAATGATCGAGCTGAAATTCGAGCAGGCGGATGCGTTCGCGCGCCTGCTCCGGATCTCGGTTTTGCCGCTCGCTCATAACGCCGCCGTTGCGGCCTGCGCTTGGGCCGCGCGGGCGTCGTCGAGAAGCGCCTGCAGCATGTCGTCAATGTCGTGGCGGGGACGCCAGCCGGTCGCTTCGGTCAGTCTCGTCGCGTCGCAGGCGACGCTGGCGATGTCGCTTTCGGGGCGCAGCAGCGCCGGATCGACCTCGATCGCAAATTGCGCCTTGGCCCGCCTCCGCAACCGATCGAGCAGCGCTTCCAGGCGATGCGCCGTTCCGGAGGCGATGTTGAAGATCGAGACGGAGGCGGGCAGATCCCGCGCTTTTTCGATCAGCCGCATATAGGCGTCGACGACGTCGCGCACGTCGAGGAAATCGCGGGCCTTGGAAAGATCGCCGACCATGAGTCGCGGCTCGGCGCGGCCGGTCTCGATCGCCGCGATCTGCGCGGCGAAGGAGGCGAGAGCGAAGTTGCGATTGCGCTGGCCGGGTCCTGAATGATTGACCGGCGGCGCCACAACGAGCCGCCCTTTGGCAGCCAGCAGATCGGAAAGCGCGCTCTCGGCGGCGACCTTCGAGCGGCTGTAGACATCCAGGGGGCGCAACGGCGCCTCTTCGGTCAGGACGCCGTCGCGAAAGCTCGCGCCATAGACGGTGGCCGACGAGGCGAAGAGCATGACAGCCTCCGGCGCATGGCGGGCGATCGCCGCGCCGAGCGCGAAAGCCCCGTGGAAATTCACCCGCCAGGTTGTTTCCGCGGCGTGCAGCGCCTGGCCGAGGGAGGCCTGTCCCGCAAGATGGACGACGAGATCGGGGCGAAAACGGGCGATCAGCGCGTCGATCGCCGGCTCGTCGGTGAGGTCGGCGGCGGTCGCTTCAAAGGCTGGATGGCCGCCGCGCTCGCCCGGCCGCAGCAGGACCGCGCGGGTCGCCTGCGGATAGGCCGCGGCCAGCGCGGCGCAGAGGTGTCCGCCGACAAATCCGGCGCCGCCCGTCACCAAGATGCGCTCGAAGGCGGCCATCGCGGGCGCCCTTTTCAGGCCGACTCGCGCCGCAGCCGCTCGAGATCGGCGTCGACCATCTCGCAGATCATTTCGCGAAGATCAATCTCAGGC
Source organism: Methylocystis sp. (assembly GCF_051062815.1). Lineage (GTDB taxonomy): Bacteria > Pseudomonadota > Alphaproteobacteria > Rhizobiales > Beijerinckiaceae > Methylocystis. The sequence continues at coordinate 69,196 of NZ_JBPFDU010000060.1, forward strand.
GTCCAGCCAAGAACCTTGCGCGCCTTGCTGGCGTCGCCAAGCAAAACGTCCACCTCGGCCGGACGGTAGAACGCCGGGTCGATGATGACGAATTTCTCCATGTCGAGTCCGGCGTGCTCGAAAGCGATGTGGCACATATCGCGCACCGTGGTGGTGACGCCGGTCGCGACGACGTAATCGTCCGGCTTCTCCTGCTGCAGCATCAACCACATGGCGCGCACGTAATCCTTGGCGTGCCCCCAGTCGCGCTTGGCGTCGATATTGCCGAGCCGCAACTCCGTTGCGAGGCCGAGTTTGATCGCGGCGACGCCGGTCGTGACCTTGCGGGTGACGAATTCGACGCCGCGCAGCGGGCTTTCGTGATTGAAGAGAATGCCCGAGGAGGCGTGAAGGCCGAAGCTCTCGCGATAGTTCACCGTGATCCAATGGCCGTAGAGCTTCGCCACGGCATAGGGGCTGCGCGGGTAGAAGGGCGTTTTCTCGCTCTGCATCGGCTCCTGGATGAGCCCGTACATTTCTGAGGACGACGCCTGGTAGAAGCGCGCTTTGGGCGCGCCGAGCCGCATCGCCTCAAGCACGTTGGTCACGCCGACGCCGGTGACGTTCGCAGTGAGGAGGGGCTGGCGCCAGGAAGACGCGACATAGGATTGCGCCGCGAGATTATAGATTTCGTCCGGCTGAATGGCCTGGACGGTGCGCAGCAGGCTCGAGAGATCGGCGAGATCGGCGTCGTGCAAATTCAGCTTGCCGCTGATGCCGAGCCAACGCAGGCGATGGTCCTCGACGCCTCGGTGCGATGAGCGCCGCACCACGCCATGCACCTCATAGCCCTTGTCGAGTAGAAACTGGGAGAGATAGGCGCCGTCCTGTCCTGTAACGCCGGTCACCAGCGCGCGCTTGGTCATTAATGATCCTATTCAAATTGGCCGGCGGCCGTGGCGAAGGCGAAGCCCCCGCAGCCGCGCGGCCTCAGGGCGTTTCTCGCCCTGGCGCGGCGCAAAAGGGCGCGCGCGACGCAATTACAGAATCAGGGCGCCTGAAGCAAGAGCGTGGGGGGAACGGGCCGGACGGCGGCAGGCGTCGCCGTCCGCAGCGTCGAGAACGGCGTTGGTCCGCTTACGCCGGCTTGTCGGGCGGCGGCAGTTTGCCTTCCGGCGTCGCCTTGTCGATGGCCTCGGGCAAATACTGGGCGAGAAGCGCTTTCGCCTTGTCGATGTCGACGCCGGCGTTCTTGGCGATTTCCATCAGCTTGTCGGCGTTGACCACCTTGCTGATGTCCATCTCGCTGATCTTTTCATTGGGACCGAGGCCGACCCAGGAGTGGATCTGCTTCCCCAGTCCGGAGTTCTCGAAATTCTTGACGACGCCGTCGAGGCCGCCCTGCTTCTCCACATAATCCTTAATAAGATTCAGGGCTTCGGCGCCGATCACGCCGCCCGCGATGGCTTTAAGCCAACTCATGGTCATTCTCCCATTTTAAAAAAGCGCGCGCCTTGCGCCGCGTTAGCTGAGATAAGGCAGGGCATAGGCTTTACAATGGCAGGGGATCGGGCAGGGGATATCGGGCAGGCGATCGGCAGGCGATCGCCGGCACAGGCTAAGGCCTTCATTCAAATAGGAGATCCTCCTTGCGTTCGCCCCAGCGTCGGATTTCTTCCCAAATGTCAGGGGCGGTTTCGGCATAGCGGAAAAGTTGGCGGTCTTGCGCGTCGATCACGCCCTCGTCGACCAGGAAATCGACGTCAAAGGCGCGTCGCCAATAGCTTTCACCAACCAGAATAATCGGGATCGGCTTGACCTTGCCGGTCTGCACAAGCGTGAGCGTCTCGAACAATTCGTCGAAAGTGCCATAGCCGCCCGGAAAGGCCACCAGCGCCCGCGCGCGCAGCATAAAATGCAGCTTGCGCAGTGCGAAATAGCGGAAGCGCAGGCAAAGCGATGGCGTGACATAGCTGTTGGGCAACTGCTCGTGCGGCAGGGTGATGTTGAGCCCCACCGTCTCGGCCCCGGCTTCGAAGGCGCCGCGATTCGCCGCCTCCATAATGCCCGGTCCGCCGCCGGTGACGATCGCGAGGCGCGGCTGGTCGCCGCTCTCGCGGGCGGCGCCGACGAGCCCGCCGAACTCGCGGGCGATCTGATAATAGCGCGAATTTTCTCGGGCGCGTTGCGCGACCGCGAGCCGTCTGGCGAGGGTCGCGTCCTCGGGATTTGCCGTCGCGAGCGCCTGCGCTTCGGCGAGGCGGCTTTCTGCTAAGGCGGGCTCGACGATGCGAGTCGAGCCGAAGACGACGATCGTATCGGTGACGCCATGGCGTCGCAGCAGCAGTTCGGCCTTGAGATATTCCAGCTCCAGTCGGGGACCGCGGGCTTGGGCCGAAGTCAGGAAATGAATGTCCTCGTCGGCTTTGCGATAGGACGGACTGGCGAGAATCGCCTGCAGCCGCTTGGCGGCGGCGAGGTCAGGGATGTGCGGCGCGGGGAGGGCGGACGGAGCCCGCCCATCGGGCTCAGGCCGAGAATTTCGCTCTTCATCGCTTGCGCTCAATCATGCTCTCCTTGGCGCTTTTCTTTATTTCCGTATACGTCCGGCGTATATGACCCGCCGGACGCCGAAAGGCGAAGATTGATCGAGGAGCAGGGCGAGAGCGCATGGCCGGGCACAGTCAATTCAAGAATATCATGCACAAGAAGGGCAAGCAGGACGCGATCCGCTCCAAGCTGTTTTCAAAGCTTGCCCGAGAAATTACCGTCGCCGCAAAGATGGGCCTGCCCGACCCGAATATGAACGCGCGGCTGCGGGCCGCGGTTCTCGCCGCCCGGGCGGAGAACATGCCGAAGGACAATATCGAGCGCGCGATCAAGAAAGCCTCCGGCGCCGACGCCGAAAATTACGATGAAGTGCGCTACGAGGGTTACGCGCCCGGCGGCGTCGCGGTGATCATCGAGGCCCTGACCGACAATCGCAACCGCACGGCCGGCGAGGTGCGCTCCTATTTCACCAAGGCCGGCGGCGCGCTCGCCGAGACCGGCGCCGTATCCTTCATGTTCGATCGCGTCGGCCTCGTCGAATTCGACAAGAAGGCGGCGACGGAAGATGGGATGATGGAGGCGGCGATCGACGCCGGCGCCGACGACGTCTCGACGACCGACGAGACGCATGAGGTGATCACGTCCGTCGAATCGCTGCGCGACGTCGCCAAGGCTCTCGAGGAGAAATTCGGCGAGCCGCGCAAGGCGGCGCTCATCTGGCGCCCGCAGAACACGATCAAGGTCGACGATGATTCCGGCGAGAAAATTCTCAAGCTCGTCGGTTTGCTCGAGGACAATGACGACGTGCAGAACGTCTACGCCAATTTCGAGGTTTCCGACGCGCTCGTCGCCAAACTCTCGGGATAACCCGGCGACGGGGCGATGACGCCGATCCGCGCCGGGGTGAGAGATGCACAATAAGCGAGGCTATCACCACGGGTCGCTCAAACAGGCGCTGATCGACGCCGCTCTTGAGATTCTCGCCGAAGGCGGACCATCGGCGCTGACGCTCACCGAGGCGGCGCGCCGCGCCGGCGTTTCGCCCGCCGCCCCTTACCGTCACTTCAGCGGACGCGACGCGCTGATGAGCGAGCTGGCGCGCCGCGGTTTCGAGACTTTTGGCGCACGAATTGAAACGGCGTGGCACGAAGGCCGGCCCGACGCCAAGAGCGCGATGCGGGCGATGTGCGCCGCCTATCTCAAATTCGCGCGGGACGAACCGGGGCTTTACGCAGCCATGTTCGCGCAGGCGCAGACGCTCGCCGATCCGGGAGCGGGCGGCGCCGCTGACCATGCGCTCGAAATCCTTTGGCGCGCCGTGGTCGCCTGGCTGCAACAGGCGGGCGCGCCGGCGCAGGGCGCGCGCTACGCGGCGCTGCAAATATGGTCGCTCGCGCATGGCGTGGCGATGCTGACCATCTCGGGCCATTTCGACCCTGTCAAAAGCGCGGATCCGGCGCTGGTGCTCGAGAGCGCCGCGCAAGGCGTCATGGAAAGCGCTGCGGCGCGCGCCAAAGCCGCGCCAGCTTAATCTCTTGATAAAGCGCGACGAGCGTCAAATTACGCGCGCGCTTTAATCCTTCATTAACGTTAACGCCCTCAAATGACGCAAATCCCAATTGCGTGAGGGCTCCCGTGACGCAAGCGTCATCCCGACATATCCGCTTCAGAGGCAGGTCCTTTCCCGTTCTGACGCTGGAGCCTGAGCAGCCGATCGAAGGCTGGTTCGAGCAGCTGGACGCGTTGCTTGAGCAGTCGCCCGCCTTCTTCAGCCGGAAATCGATCGTCATCGACCTCGCCAAATTGACGCTCGAGCGGCCGCAGCTCACCGAGCTTCTCGAAAATCTCGCCCGGCGCGGCATACGCGTCATGGGACTGTCGGGCGTCGACCCGTCATGGGCCGGCGACGATCTGCCGCCGATTCTGGCCGGCGGTCGCGCCACCCCGCAACCGCCGCCGGACGCCGGCGCAACGCGCGCCAAAGACGCAAATCCTGGAACGCTGACCCCAAGCGAAGAAGCAGCCTTCGAGGATATCGCCAACGCGCTCGGCGCCGGCGGCGCACAGGCCGTCGATGTCAAGGCGTCCGAGCCGCCGGCTCCATCGGCTACGCCGCTGATCCTGCTGGAGCCGGTGCGCTCCGGGCAGTCGATTTATCACCCGGATGGCGACGTGACCGTGATCGGCTCTGTCGCGTCAGGCGCGGAAATCATGGCGGGCGGCTCCGTGCATATCTACGGAACGCTGCGCGGCCGCGCGATGGCCGGCGCCTATGGCGAAAAGCGCGCGCGAATTTTCTGCCGCAAGCTCGAAGCCGAGCTGCTCTCGGTTTGCGGCGTTTATCTGACCGCCGACGAGATCTCGGCGAGTGTTCAGAGCCAATCCATCCAGGCCTGGCTCGAAAACGAGACGGTCAAGATCGCGCGGCTCGATTAAGAGAGGACGAAAAATGGCCAAGACTTTGGTGGTGACCTCCGGCAAAGGGGGCGTCGGAAAGACAACGTCAACCGCGGCTCTCGGGGCCGCGCTGGCCCAACAGGGTCACAAGGTCGCGGTCGTCGACTTCGATGTCGGCCTGCGCAACCTCGATCTCGTCATGGGCGCCGAGCGGCGCGTGGTGTTTGATCTCATCAACGTCGCCCAGGGCGACGCCAAGCTGCATCAGGCGCTCATCCGCGACAAGCGCTTGAACAATCTCTATCTGCTGCCCGCGTCGCAGACGCGCGACAAGGACGCCTTGACCGAAGAAGGCGTGCAGCGCGTCATCGGCGAATTGCGCGAAAAATTCGACTGGATCGTCTGCGACAGTCCCGCCGGCATCGAACGCGGCGCGACGCTCGCGATGCGCTTCGCCGACGTCGCGGTGGTCGTCGCCAATCCGGAAGTCTCCTCGGTGCGCGATTCCGATCGCATCATCGGGTTGCTCGACGCCAAGACCGAACGCGCCGAAAAGGGCGAACGCGTCGAGAAGCATCTGCTGCTGACGCGATATGACGCGCAGCGCGCGGGCCGCGGCGAGATGCTCAGCGTCGACGACGTGCTCGAAATTCTCTCGATACCGCTGCTTGGAATCGTGCCGGAGAGCGAAGACGTTCTGCGCGCGTCGAACGTCGGGGCGCCCATCATTCTTCACAACGCCATGAGCCCCGCGGCGCGCGCCTATTCGGAAGCGGCGAAGAGGCTGTGCGGCGAAAAACTGCCGGTGAACATTCCCGCTGACAAGAGGGGACTTTTCGTTCGGCTCTTTGGACGGAGGGCGGCATGAATATTTTCGGATTGTTCGGGCGTCGCGGCGCCACCGCGCCGGTTGCGCGCGAGCGCCTGCAGATTCTTCTCGCGCATGAACGCAAATCGGCGCGCGATTCGGATCTCATCGCCGTGCTGCACAAGGAAGTCCTCATCGCGATCTCCAAGCACATCAACGTCGATCCTGAAAAGGTCATGGTGAAGATGCATCGCAAGCAAGACATGTCGCTGCTCGAAATCGACATCGAAATCGAGCCGGGGGCGACGCGCGAAACGACCGCGCCATTCGCAGATGACGCCGTGCTTGAAGATGATCTGAGCGGCCAGGCGGCCTGACCCAGCCCGCGAGGCCAAAGCACTGGGAATCGCTCCGCCGCTGGCGTTCAGCGCGAAGCAGGCAAATGTAGGGGTCGGCGCTCGGACCGAGGAAGGTCATTTGAGCGCCGGCCGCCCTATAAATTTGCGAACAGGTTAATGTATGGAGAATAGCTAAAAACTCTATTCCTAGCCTGCCCTGTAATCTCAAATAATATCTGGTTCCTGCAAAATCTTTCCACTAGAGAATTCGCATTCGGAAAGCTAATTTGTAAAATTTCCTTCACAACATTGACGGTAACCGTCGGTCTCAAATACAAATATTCTAGCAATTTATTGGCGTTCGCCGCGGAACCTCCAAATTCATTCATAACGGTCAGTCTATGATTTTCCCTCAAATTGACGATCTCACGCGCAGTATCTGTGGCTTGTTTTCCCACGTTAGCTACGCCTCTGAGGAAGAATTTTAGCCAACCCTCCCAATCGCCGGAATCTCGTGTTTTTTGCAGCTTCTCGTAATACTCGCTTCGATTTTGCTTGAAATAGTGAGACAGATAGAGAACAGGCTTTTGCAGTATATTTTGCTGGCAGAGGAAGAATGTAATCAATAGTCGTCCAATACGTCCGTTGCCGTCCAGAAATGGATGAATAGTTTCAAATTGAGCGTGAGCTAATCCAATCTTGACCAAAGGAGGGAGATGGTCGCTGGCGTGGAGAAATAGTTCGAGTTCTCCGAGCGCCGCTTCCGCTTGTTGGTGTGGCGGGGGAATGAAGGTCGCCGTCAAAAGCGAGCTCCCGGGGGGACCAATCCAATTTTGGCAACGACGAAGTTCGCCTGGTTGAAGATTTCTTCCTCGAACACCTTTCAGTAGTTGCTGATGGAGTTCTTTAATCAATCGTATTGATAAAGGGATCTCCTTTAGTCTAGCCAATCCGTAATTCATTGCATTTACATAATTCAAAACCTCATCCACATCACTGGGAGCTTCTGCATCAAAAACCTTTGCTTCAGCCTTTAGAAGGTCATTGATAGACGCCTGAGTGCCCTCAATCTGACTGGATAACACCGCCTCCTTTCGCACATACATGAATACGAACAGGTCTGGATTTGGAAGAGTTTGAATTGATCCATCGAGGCGCCCCAATGCTCGATCGGCTTCAGATAGCAGCCGCTGCATTTCAGGATCGATATCAACAGCTGGATCAGGGGGCAGGGAAGACGGTATGAACGCCTTGTATCCACTCGGCTGTAACGCGTAATGGCCTGATCGAGCTACATACAAGTGGACGGCCTCCTCTGTTATCAGCGGACGTTAATATGATTCGTTTTTCCTGTCTATATTTAACATATCCATTAATATGGATGGCTTCGGGTTTCCATATATGCGTTCAACGAACTTACGGGCACTGATTCGGTCCATAGTGTCGCGCCTCCTTAATAAGCCGTAAGTTCAATCGTAGCCGCGGCGCGGCGCTTTCCCTTGCACCAATGTTAATGCATATTACATTGGTGTCGGCCCCGCTTTGGCGGCGGGCGCGCCGTTGACAAACTGGAGCCCATCATGAGCTGCCATCGTTATTCTCGCATGTCGTCATCCGGGGAGGGCGGATCGCCCTCCTGGCATTGCGGACGAATGTCCTGGAGGCCCTACGAGATCGCGGCGGTGATCCTCGGTTTTTTGATCTTCTGGCCGCTCGGCCTGGCCATGCTGGTCTGGAAGCTTTGGCAGCGCAGCCAGGGCTTTGAGGGCGATTTCTTCGCCTTCGCCCAGGAGCAGGGGACGCGGGTGAAGGACGCCGTGAGCGGCGTCGCTCGAGAAGGTTCGGCCGCTTGGGGCGGCCCCTCCTTCATGCGCTCGACCGGCAATGTCGCCTTCGACGAATGGCGCGAAGGCGAACTCGCGCGTCTCGAGGAAGAGCGCCGCAAGCTCGCCGAAGCGGAGCGCGACTTCGCCGAACATATCGACCAGTTGCGCCGCGCCCGCGACCGCGAGGAGTTCGAATCCTTCATGCGCGGCCGCAAGACCGGCGAGGGCAAAGGCGCGTAATCGCTCAAGGGAGCGAGCCAAGCGCTGACCTGAACAGAAGAGGCGCAAATCGGCGATGTCCGGTTTGCGCCTTGACGTTTTTGCGCCGGCTTCGCGGCCGCTTTTTCTCGCCGCGCCCGCGCCTTAACGGGGAATGACGGACCGTTGGCGCGTCAGAAGACCCCCTCTGACGAATCCGGTCTTGCCCTGATAAGAGACGCGGCACCAGCCCCTGCCGAGTCCACTTCTACAGCGAAGGACATCGACCTTTTTGCCGCCGGGAATCACCGTGATAACGGAGGAAAACATGCTGGCGCGCCGTTTTAGACTGGCTGCGTCAGTTGTCACAACTGGCGCAACGACGACCTGCGATCCGGACGTCCCGAGCGCAGGCGCGTTCACCCACCCCGTCTTCGAACCGAAGCGGACTTGGCACCAGCTGTGACGCCAGCCCGGGTCGCAGTTCAACACCTGCACATCGGCTCCGGCCGGGATCTGACCGATTTTACGCCACGACGTTCCTGGTCCGGAGCGTAGCACGGCCGGACTTTGGGCGGTGGCCGCCTGGGCAATGTCCTGGACAAGAAAAGCGACGAGGCCGACCGTCGCTGCAGCGAGCATGTTTCGCATGACTAAATCTCCCAAATTAACGACAACGGATTTCTGTCTTCTCACGTTGCGCCGACATATCAGGCGAGCGGATGGAGGGTTCTAATGAGATCCGTTTAGAGGGTCTTTCAGCAACGCCCCGACTCATTCGTTGTTCAGGAGACAAGAAAAAGACAAACCGCAGCGCTTGATGGCTTTTCAGTTGGGATAGACCTGAAGCTTTTCCAGAGGGGTTGCACAATATTTCCGAGATGGCAGGACGCAACCACGCCTACAGCCGCAGCGTGTGTCTGCAACCTGACTGATCGGCTCAAAACGGATTTGAGCGCGCCACGTCTTGGCGAAAGACGAATTTAAGTTCGGACTCTACATCGTCCGCCATTAGGGTCGCCGCCAGCAAAGGGAAGCAAAAGGAGCGCGCAATTGGTTCAAGGAGCTGAACAAGGCGCAAATCGGCAATGTCCGATTTACGCCATCAGCGCGCCTTGACGGTGACGTGTTGCGCCTTTTCCGTTATATGTAGCAAACGTCCTTCGTCCCGGACGCTTGGACTGAGCGTCGTGCCCGAGCGTTTTCTCAATACTCAATTACGCTTGTGCCGAGGCGGGTCTTTCAAACGACCTTCCTTGCCATATACGTCAACAGAAAGATCTTCAGCTTCAATGCGCCAACCCACGCGTCCGTTCATAACGGCATATAAAGGTCGGTCTCCCAAATCTCGGATTTCCAATCCCTGGAAGATCAAAGAGGCTGAAAATGCTGCTGGGAGCATATCACTTAGGGATCCGAGTCTTAGGGACCCGAGCGTCGCGGCGGCCGTCGAGGTCGAACGTGACGCCACATATTTGGCGGCTCTAGACGCGGCGGACGCGGTTTTCGGCGGCAGAGCGGCTGAAGGTTCCCAAATTCCGCCGGAGTCGAATGGCCCTCGGGGGCGCGTGCTCCCGAACCTACTGGAAAACGACGTCATTAGCGATCCGCCGGCGAGAGGCGCATCAACTCGGACGCGTCGTGTGCGTCAGCCGGCCAAAGTTGCAGAGGCTGTTCCTGCGGAACCCAAAAAGGTGAAGCCGCAGCCAGCAGTGGCGACCCCGATTCTCACGGCGCCGCGCGCGAAAGAACCGGAACCGGAAGTCATTCTCAAGACATCGTCGCGGGCAATCAGGACGATTCGAAGGAAATGGGTGTTGAAGACTGAACTCAAGGCCGGCGAAACATGGAAGCGGCGCTTGAGCAGATTTGCGCGCTGATCACGCCTACCGCGCTCATGCGCAGCGCATCCCGTGCAGCTTGCGCGGGCGTGTGGATCGCCCGCCACAGTCCTCAAATATCTGAGCATTAACCACAATTCTCGACCCTGAATTAACGGCCTGGCGCCCATCCTCGCGGCATGGTCCGCCGCGCCCATCACTCGCTGCTTGTGCTGGCGCTCGTCGCGGCGACGCTTTCCGCGTGCTCGATCGGGCAAAAGCCGCAACGGCCGGCCTGGCGCACGCAGGCTGAAAACGCCTGTCTCGCCGAAAGGCGCGTCAATCCTTCCGACTACATCGCGCTCGCGCCCGAAGTCGACGGTCCGGGCATTTGCGGCCTCACCAGGCCGTTCAAGGTGACCGCGCTGCAGGGCGGGGCCGTTTCCTTCAACGCGACCGCCACCCTCGACTGCTCGATGGTCGCCGAGCTCGACGCCTGGCTCGCCGACACCGTCCAGCCCGCCGCTCAGGCGCGCTTCGGACAGCAGGTGGTTCAGATCAATTCGATGGGCTCTTACGCCTGCCGCGGCATGAACAATCAGCGCGGCGCGCAGCTTTCTGAACATTCCTTCGGCAATGCGCTGGACATCGGCGGCTTCGTGCTCGCCGACGGCCGCGAGATCACGCTCGTGCGCGACTGGCGCCGCGGCGACGAACAGACGCGCGCCTTCCTGATGGACGTGCATCGCGGCTCATGCGGGCATTTCTCGACGGTGCTGTCGCCAGGCTCCAACGCCTTCCACTACAACCATATTCACGTCGATCTGGCGCTGCACGGCCGCTCGGGACGCAGCATCTGCAAGCCCGAGCCGCAAGAGACGCTGCCGCCGCCCGACCCGTCGCCGCTGATCGCTCAGGGGCGGCGCGCGCCGCCTGCGCCGGACGACGAAACCGACAATGACACGACGGGCCAGCCGCCGCTCGCCGCCTTCGAGGGGCCTGGAGTTGGCGCGCGGGACGGGTTTGGAGCCGTCGCTGGACCGGAGGCCTATGCGCCGCCTCCACCGCCGCTGCCGCCGCGCCGCGACGGCATCGGCCAGCTCATCGACGACCCGGATCAGACATCGAGCATCGGCCACCGGCGACGACTATAAATCTTCCCGCGTCAGTCCTGTTCGTTTGGCTATCCTCGCCAACATTCGCGGCCCGATCTCCTCGCCGTCGTGAAACGCAAATATGAAATCTGGAAACCCACTTTTGGCATACGTCCGGTGAGAGCCGGCGGATCGCTTTTCCGTCCAACCGTTTCTTGCCAGCGCTGCACGAAGACGCTTCGCCTTTACGCTCGGCCACGGCGTCATGCGGCCGCGAAAGTGATATGAATCGGCTCAGTCGGGCGTTCGCCATGTTCAATGCGGTCGGCGATAACGCGTAGGGCCAGCGCCTCCACCTGAGCGATGGCTTCATCCCGGGTCGTCGCGTATTTCAACGCGCCAGGAATTTCCAGGATTTCGGCGATCCAGCGGCCGTCCACCTCCTGCTCGGTCTCCACAGTCAGCTTCATCGCCCTTCCTCACCGCTTGCTCGCGCCCACATTGATGAGCCGCAGGACGAGCCACGCCGGCACGACGAAAATGGCGCCGGCGAGGACATAGCTGACAAGCTCCCGCACCGCGCCGAAGCCCAGCTGATAGATGCGGTCGAAGAAAGCCTGGACGCCGCGAAAAATGTCGATCGGCCGCAGTTCCAGCCACATCAGCAGGGCGCCCACGACCAGCGAAATGACGAGCAATCGCGCGAAAGTGTTGAGCGGCGAGCCGCCGAGGAAATTTTCAAGCGTGTTGTTCGACGCCATCTCGTTGGTTTCCTGTGATATTTTGTCGGAACTCGGCAGGAGCAGCACGTCGCGCTGGGCCTCCGTCGGCTCAGGCCGGCCCGGCTTGTCGAGATGCGGCCAATTGGCGAAAGGTCCCTGATCAGCCATTGGGGCGCTCCTGCGGATGCATCTTCCCTCTGGCCCTCACAGAGCGCCTCCGGGCGACGTCTCTTCGCGGAAGAGGCGCATTATGCGGCGCAGAAAGCGCTCGGTAAAGGAGAGCGCGCGCTCGAATTCCTCCTCGCTCGGCGCCATGTTCGGCCTTGCCGTGGGCGGGACGGGCGCGGCCTCGGCGCGCGCTTTGAGCGCGGCGTTCTCCTTGCGCAGACGCTCGATCTCCGCCTCGAACGCGGCGCGCTCCTCGGCGCCGAGCCGACACGCCGTGACGCCGTCCTTCACCGAACAATAGGACAGGGCGCCGGTCTCTTTATTCAGCCGGACGTAGCCGCCCTCGGCGGGGGTCAGCGTGAAGCGTTCGCTCTCGGGCGCGATGATCGGCGGCGGCGTTTCGGCGACCGCCGCCGCTCCGAATGACGCGGCGAGGGCGATGGCGAGGACAATCGCGAGGAAGAGATGCTGTGCTTTGCCCATGGTCGCCGCTCTTAAGGGGAAGCTTGCTCGCACATGGGCGTTTGTCGTTCCCGCGTCAATGGCGGCCGCGCGCATCGGCCGCGCTTGAATGGCGCGGCCGGCTCGATCATATAGCTGTAGCCGGAGCGCTTCACGGGCTCTGGCCGAAGAGGCGCCAACAGGGCTTCAACGACATGTCGCGTCCGCCGCTCAATTCGCCGTTTCTGCTCGGCTTCGATGAGATCGAACGGGCGCTCGACCGCGTCGCCCGCACCGCCTCCGATGGCTACCCGCCCTATAATATCGAGCGCATTCCGCGCGTCGAGAGCGCGCCGGAGCGGCTTCGGATCACCCTGGCCGTCGCGGGCTTCACCCGCGACCAGCTCGACGTCTCGCTCGAAGAAAATCAGCTCGTCATTCGCGGGCGCCAAACCGAAGAGCGAGAGCGCCATTTCCTGCATCGCGGCATCGCCGCGCGGCAGTTTCAGCGCGCCTTTCTCCTGGCCGAAGGGATGCAGGTGCTCGGCGCCGATCTCGTCAACGGTCTGCTCTCCATCGATCTGGCGCGGCCCGAGCCGGCGCGGGTCGTCAAGAAGATCGAAATCGCGGCCCGCGACTGATCGATAAGGAATCGCTCAAAATCAATGGTGGAGCAGGTTCTCATCGAAAAAGTCTGACTTTTTCGGAAGCCGTTCCAAGCGCCGCGCTCAGGTCGGCTGAACGACGATCCGCGGCAAATCGGCGTTTTCGGACCGATCGAGGCCGTCCTCTTCGGCGGGATCGACGTCCAGGAGACAAATGTCGTCGCCGTCAACGCTTGCCGGCGCCATTTGCTTGAGAGCCTGCGCAGAAAGCCCTATCAGGAGTCATGTTCGAGCTTGCCGTCGCGCTTGTGTTGATAGTTATCAACGGGATTTTCTCGTTGTCCGAACTCGCCATCGTTTCGTCGCGCAAAGTGCGGCTGAAGACTTTGGCCGCCGAAGGTCGCCGCGGCGCCGCGGCCGCCCTGGCGCTGGCGGAAGATCCGGGACGCTTCCTCTCCACCGTGCAGATCGGGATCACGCTCGTCGGAATCCTCGCGGGGGCCTTTTCTGGCGCAGCGCTCGGTCAGCGGCTCTCGCAAGAGCTGCGCGCGCTTGGTCTATCGGACAGTGCGGCGGACTGGATCGGCTATGGCGGCGTCATCGGCTTCATCACCTATCTTTCCGTCGTGATCGGCGAATTGCTGCCCAAGAACATCGCGCTACGCCATGCGGAAGCCATCGCCTGCCGGATGGCGGCGCCGATGACGTTGCTTTCCACTCTGGGCACGCCGGTGGTTTGGCTGCTCGATGAGTCGACGAAGCTCATCTTGCTGTTCGTCGGCCAGGCGAATGAGCTTCAGTCCTCTGTCACCGACGAGGAAATCAAGACCTTCGTCGCCGAGGCGCATTCCGCGGGGGCCATCGAGGCCGACGAACAGCAGATGATCGCTGGCGTGCTGCGGCTGGGCGACCGCGCCGCGCGCGCGTTGATGACCCCGCGCACGGAGGTGGACTGGCTCAATCTCGGCGAGCCCGAGAACCTTCTGCGCGAAAAGCTCATCGAGACGTCCCATGCGCGCCTGCCCGTCAGCCGGGGCGATATGGACGACATGATCGGCGTCCTGCTGATTCGAGACCTGCTCGGGCCCGCGCTGCGCGGCGAGCCGCTCGACCTCGAATCCCATGTTCGCTCGGCGCCGGTCGTGCCCGATTCGATCGACGCGCTCGACGCGCTGAATGTTTTGCGCGAAGCCGAGACGCCGATGGCGCTCGTGCACGACGAATATGGCCATTTCGAAGGCGTGGTGACGCCGGCGGACATTCTCGACGCCATCGCCGGCGCGTTCAGATCCGACGAGGGGCATGAGGAGCCCGAGGCGCTTCAGCGCGAAGACGGCAGCTGGCTGCTCGCCGGCTGGATGCCGGTCGACGAAATGGCCGAGCTCCTGCACGTTGCGCTCCCCGAGAACAGGAGCTTTGAAACGGTGGCCGGCCTTGTGCTCGACGGGCTCATTCGGTTTCCGACTCTCGGCGAAACGGTGGAGAAGCTCGGATGGCGCTTCGAGGTCATCGACCTCGACGGACGCCGACTCGACAAGGTGCTCGCGTCCAAGCTCACCGCCGAGAGCCACAACGGCGCACAGCAGAGAAGCTAACGGATGAGTTGCGCTTAGTTTTGGGCCGGGTGGCAGGCGCGCCGGCGGCGCGCCTCTGTCGTTGGAGGGTTAGTGCAGGCTCACCATCTGGAGATGGTTTTCACGGGCGTTGCCGATGCAGCCTTCTTCCGAATCCGCGAGCACGATCGGCGCGCCATCGGCGCCGAAAAGCGCAAAGATCGTCAGCCCTGGCGCAATCTGTGGCGCCTGCGGGTAAAGCCGGTTGACGTCTTCCGAGCGCATTGACCGCACATAAGCGATGAGGCCATCGCCAAGCTGCGCGAACTGCTCGGGCGTCAGCGGAGACTCTCTGGTTTCGGTGGCGGTTTTCATTTCCATCTCTACCTCCATGGCGGTCCTTTCGCCCCGCCGACGGCGCCCATAGGCGGCGCGCCGTCTGAAATTAGATGTGTAGCCTTTGGAGATTTTGAAGGGGTCGCGGCTACACGCCGAGCGCCAGCCGCGCAGGATCTTCGAGCAACTCTTTGACGCGCACCAGGAAAGTCACGGCCTCCTTCCCGTCGACGACACGGTGATCGTAAGAAAGCGCCAGATACATCATCGGCCGCGCTTCGATCTTGCCGTCGACGACGACAGGGCGCTCCTGAATCTTGTGCATGCCGAGAATGCCCGATTGCGGCGCATTCAGGATCGGCGTGGACATCAGCGAACCATAGACGCCGCCGTTGGAAATCGTGAAGGTGCCGCCCTGCAGATCGGCGATGTCGAGCGCGCCCTCGCGCGCTTTGCGGCCGAGTTCGGCGATGGTTTTTTCGATCTCGGCGAGCGACAGACGGTCGGCGTCGCGCACCACCGGCACGACGAGTCCCTTCTCCGTGCCGACGGCGACGCCGATGTGGCAGAAGCGCTTGTAGATAATGTCCGTCCCGTCGATCTCCGCATTGACGGCGGGGATCTCTTCCAGCGCCTGGCAACAGGCCGTCACGAAGAAGCCCATGAAGCCAAGCTTCACGCCGTGCCGCTTCTCGAACGCCTCCTTGTAGCGCTTGCGCAATTCGATGAGCGCCGACATGTCGACTTCGTTGAACGTCGTCAGCATGGCGGCGGTGTTTTGCGCTTCTTTCAGCCGGCGCGCGATCGTCTGACGCAAGCGCGTCATCTTCACCCGCTCTTCGCGGCGGGCGTCTTCCTGCGGAATAGGAACGCGGGGCGCCGGCGCCTCGACTCGCGCTTCCTGGGCGGGAAGCTCTTGCGCACGGGCCTCTGGCGCGGGCTGCGGGGCAGCCGCCTGACGCGCGGCGAATTGAACGACGTCGGATTTCAGCGCCTGACCGCGCTTGCCGCTGCCGGGAACCTGAGCGACGTCGATCCCCTGCTCGACGGCGATCTTGGCGGCGGCGGGCGCCGGCGGCATCGTCGTCGCGGCCGGCGCAGCCGGAGCCGAAGCGGATTTGGGCGCAAGCGCTGCGGGGGCCGGCGCCGGTTTAGGCGCGGCGCTCTTGCCGGCGGTCTCGCCGCTCTTCGCGGGCGCGACGGCGCCCTCGGCGATCTGTCCGAGCAGCGCGCCAGGACCGACAGTTTCGCCCTCCTTGGCGACGATCTCGGCGAGCACGCCGGCGGCGGGGGCGTTGACTTCGAGCGTGACTTTGTCGGTTTCAAGCTCGGCGAGCGCCTCATCCGCGCGCACCGCGTCGCCCGCCTTCTTGAACCAGCGGCCGATCGTCGCTTCAGTCACCGATTCGCCCAAGGTCGGCACGCGTATTTCAGCCATCGGCTCTCTCTTCGCTCGCGTCGCGTCTTACGGCGCGAACGCTTCCTCCAGGAATAATTTCAGCTGTGCGAGGTGCCGGGACATGGTGCCCGTGGCCGTCGACGCCGAGGCGGTGCGTCCAATGTAGCGGGCGCGCTTCGACTTGCCGCCGATCTGCGTCAGCACCCATTCGAGATAGGATTCGACGAAGGACCAGGCGCCCATATTTTTGGGCTCTTCCTGGCACCACACGACGTCGGCGTTCCTGAAGCGCCCGAGCGCCGCGACGAGGCCTTTGAGCGGAAAAGGATAGAGCTGCTCGACCCGCAGCAGATACACGTCGTCGACGCCGCGTTTCTCGCGTTCGTCCAGGAGATCGTAATAGACCTTGCCCGAACACAAAATGACGCGGCGAATGTTTTCGTCGGCTTTGAGGATGAACGTCTCGTTCGGCGCCGTTTCGGCGTCGTCGAGCAGCAGCCGCTGAAAGCTCGACGCCATGCCCATCTCGCCGAGCCGCGACACCGCCCGTTTGTGCCGCAGCAGCGATTTCGGGGTCATCAGCACCAGCGGCTTGCGGAAGCTTCTGTGCAGCTGACGGCGAAGGATATGGAAGTAGTTCGCGGGCGTCGTGCAATTGGCCACCTGCATATTGTCTTCGGCGCACAGCTGCAGATAGCGCTCGAGCCGCGCGGAGGAATGTTCCGGACCTTGGCCTTCGTAGCCATGCGGCAAGAGGCAGACGAGTCCCGACATGCGCAGCCACTTGCGCTCGGCCGATGAAATGAACTGGTCGAAGACGACTTGCGCGCCATTGGCGAAATCGCCGAATTGCGCCTCCCACAACACCAGCGCGTCGGGCTCGGCCAGCGAATAGCCATATTCGAAGCCGAGCACCGCCTCTTCGGAAAGCATCGAGTTGACGACTTCGTAGCGGCCCTGGCCTTCGGCGATGTGATTGAAGGGCAAATAACGCGCCTCGTTCTCCTGATCGATGAGCACGCTGTGACGTTGCGAAAAAGTGCCGCGCTCGCTGTCCTGCCCGGAGAGCCGCACATTGTAGCCTTCATAGAGCAGCGAACTGATCGCCAGCGCTTCGGCCGTCGCCCAGTCGATCGGCCCGCCATGTTCGATGGCCGCCTTCCGATTGTCGAGAAAACGCTGGATCGTGCGGTGGGCGTGAAAATCGGCCGGCGTCGACGTGATCTCGGCGCCGATGTGCTGCAGCGTCTCGAGCGCCACGCCGGTCTGTCCGCGACGCTCGTTCTCCGAGAGTTGCCAGCCGGATTTTTTCCCCGCCCAGCGGCCGTCGAGCCAATCCGCCTTGTTGGGCTTGTAGCTTTGGCCCGATTCGAACTCTTCGTTGAGGCGCGTGCGCCAGTCTTCCTTCATGCGATCGACGTCGTCGCGAGTCGTCACGCCTTCCGCGATCAGACGGTCCGCATAAATATCGAGCGCCGTGCGGTGCGCCCGGATCTTCTTATACATCAGCGGCTGGGTGAATCCCGGCTCGTCGCCCTCATTATGGCCGAAGCGGCGATAGCACCACATGTCGATGACGACGGGTTTTTGGAACTGCTGACGGAATTCGGCGGCGACGCGCGCCGCGAAGACGACCGCCTCCGGGTCGTCGCCATTCACGTGAAGAATCGGCGCTTCGACCATCTTCGCCACGTCGGATGGATAGGGCGAGGACCGCGAGTAACGCGGATAGGTGGTGAAGCCGATCTGATTGTTGATGATGAAATGCACCGAACCGCCGGTGCGATGGCCCTTGAGGCCGGAAAGGCCGAAACATTCCGCCACGACGCCCTGGCCGGCGAAGGCCGCGTCGCCGTGGATGAGCAGCGGCATCACCGCGCGGCGGTCGCCGTCTGCGCAATGATATTGGTCCTGCTTGGCGCGCACTTTGCCGAGCACGACCGGATCGACGATCTCGAGATGCGACGGATTGGCGGTGAGCGAGAGATGCACCTTGTTGTCGTCGAACACGCGATCCGATGACGCGCCGAGGTGATATTTGACGTCGCCGGAGCCTTCGACTTCGTCCGGCAGGAAGGAGCCGCCCTTGAATTCGTGAAAGAGGGCGCGGTGGGGCTTGCCCATCACCTGGGAGAGCAGGTTGAGGCGGCCGCGATGCGCCATGCCGAGCACGATCTGCTTCACGCCGAGCGCGCCGCCGCGCTTGATGATCTGCTCCAGCGCCGGAACAATGGATTCAGCGCCGTCGAGGCCGAAGCGCTTGGTGCCGGTGTATTTGACGTCCAGGAACTTCTCGAAACCTTCCGCCTCGAGGAGCTTGTTCAGAATCGCGCGCTTGCCTTCCGGCGTGAAGACGATCTCCTTCTTCGGCCCTTCGATGCGCGCCTGCAGCCAGGCCTTCTCCTCCGGATTGGAGATATGCATGAATTCGAAGCCGATCGTCCCGCAATAGGTGCGGCGCAGGATCGTGACCATTTCAAAGAGCGTGGCGTATCGCATCCCCAACACGCCATCGAGGAAGATTTTGCGCTCGTAGTCCTCGTCGGTGAACCCGTAGGTCTGCGGATTGAGTTCGCCGTGATCGTAGCGCTGCTCCAATCCGAGCGGATCGAGATTGGCGTGCAGATGGCCGCGCATGCGATAGGCGCGGATCATCATCAGGGCGCGGACGGAATCGCGCGTCGCCCGCAACACGTCGTCGCCGCCGGGCGTCGGCGCGGGGACGGCAACTGGCGATTTAACAGGCGCCGGCGCCTCGCCGATGATCGCGCTCACCCACTCGCCGTTTTGCGGCTGCGGCCAGTCGCGTCGCGCCCAGCTCGGGCCGTCGGCGACGGCCTTCTCTTGCGGTCTGACCCCCATCTCGGCGAAGAAATTGCGCCAGTCGGCGCTGACCGAGGAGGGATCGGCCTCATAGGACGCCAGCAGGCTCTCCAGATAGCCGGCGTTCGCGCCCTGCAGAAAGGATGTCGAAGCGAGAAAGTCATTTTGCGGCGAGCGCGCGCCCACCGGCGCGGCGGGTCCGGCGCCGCCATTGGTTTCAAAACGCGCCATCTCAATCTTTCCCAAAAGCGCCGGCGCTCAAAGCCGCCGACGACTTTCGAAGCGATGACGGGCCAGCGCTAGCCCTTCAGCGCTTCGACCAAGGTCTTTCCCAGCCTCGCAGGCGAGGGCGACACTTTGATGCCCGCCGACTCCATGGCCGCGATTTTACTTTCGGCGTCGCCTTTGCCGCCCGAGACGATCGCGCCGGCGTGGCCCATGCGGCGGCCGGGAGGCGCGGTGCGGCCCGCGATGAACCCGACCACCGGCTTCTTGCGGCCGCGCTTCGCTTCGTCTTTCAAGAATTGGGCCGCGTCTTCCTCCGCCGCCCCGCCGATCTCGCCGATCATGATGATGGACTTAGTTGCCTCGTCCGCGAGAAACAACTCCAGCACTTCAATAAAATCCGTGCCTTTGACGGGATCGCCGCCGATGCCGACCGCCGTCGTCTGACCTAGGCCTTCGCGCGTCGTCTGGAACACCGCCTCATAGGTGAGCGTGCCGGAGCGCGACACGACGCCGACCGAGCCGGGCGAGAAAATATTGCCGGGCATGATGCCGATCTTGCTCTCGCCGGCGGTGACGACGCCGGGGCAGTTGGGACCGATCAGCCGGGACTTCGAGCCGCAAAGCGCGCGCTTGACGCGGATCATGTCCTGAACGGGGACGCCCTCGGTGATGCAGACGATCAGCGGGATCTCCGCCTCGATCGCCTCGCAGATGGCGTCGGCGGCGCCCGGCGGCGGCACATAGACCACGGAGGCGTCGGCGCCGGTCTTTTCGCGCGCCTCGAGAACCGTGTCGAAGACCGGAAGATCGAGATGGATCGAGCCGCCTTTGCCGGGTGAGACGCCGCCGACCATTTTGGTGCCGTAGTCGAGGGCCTGGACGGAGTGGAAGGTGGCGGTTTTGCCGGTGAAGCCTTGGGTGATGACTTTGGTGTTCTTGTCGATCAGCACGGACATGAAGCGCAAATCCCGAAAGCAAGCGAAAACGGCGCGCGCGCCTTTGAATGAAGCGAAAAACCGGAGCCGCCGCCCGTCGTCGCCCGCGCGGAACCTATTGACAAAAGCTCAGCCGCACAAGGCGGGGAGCGACGCCTGCGACAGGCCGCCGCGTCGCGTTCT
The DNA here is from genome assembly GCF_051062815.1 of Methylocystis sp. Classification (GTDB taxonomy): domain Bacteria; phylum Pseudomonadota; class Alphaproteobacteria; order Rhizobiales; family Beijerinckiaceae; genus Methylocystis. The sequence goes on from NZ_JBPFDU010000060.1 coordinate 89,599, forward strand.
CGCCGTCTGTTTTGGCGCGGCGAGTCTTTACGTTGGATGAACCAAAACAAAAAGCCGGCGGTTTCCCGCCGGCTTTTTTGTCGAAAGGACTTCGCTCAGTGCGGGGCTGCGCCCAGGCTCGACACGTCGACCTTCACGCCCGGCCCCTGGGTGGAGCTGAGCGCGATGCGCTGAATGTAGGTGCCCTTGGCGCCCTGCGGCTTCGCCTTGGCCACGGCGTCGACGAAGGCCTTGATGTTCTCGACGAGCTTGCCGTCGTCGAAAGAGGCCTTGCCGACGGTGCCCTGAACGATGCCGGCCTTCTCGACGCGAAACTCGACCGCGCCGCCCTTCGAGGCCTTGACCGCCCCGGCGACGTCCATCGTCACCGTGCCGACCTTCGGGTTCGGCATCAGACCGCGCGGGCCGAGCACCTTGCCGAGCCGCCCGACGAGCGGCATCATGTCCGGCGTCGCGATGCAGCGGTCGAAGTCGATCGTTCCGCCCTGCACCGTCGTCACGAGATCCTCCGCGCCGATGACGTCGGCGCCCGCCGCCTTGGCTTCGTCCGCCTTGGCGCCGCGCGCGAAGACCGCGACGCGCAGAACGCGGCCGGTGCCGTTCGGCAGATTGACGACGCCGCGCACCATCTGGTCGGCGTGTTTGGGGTCGACGCCGAGATTCATGGCGATCTCGACGGATTCGTCGAATTTCGCCTTGGCGCGCTCGCGCACCAGCTTCACGGCGTCGGTGATTGGATAGAGCTTGGTGCGTTCAATGCCCTCGCGGGACTTTGCAATACGTTTTCCGATGTGCGCCATGATCTTACTCCACCACCTCGAGGCCCATCGCGCGGGCGGAGCCGGCGATCATCGACATCGCGGATTCGATCGAGGCGCAGTTGAGATCGACGATCTTCTTTTCCGCGATGTCGCGGATCTGCGCCTGGGTGATCGTTCCGACGACGTTGCGGCCCGGCAATTTGGAGCCGGAAGCGGGCTTCTTGCCGATCTTGAGGCCCACCGCCTTCTTGAGGAAGAAGCTGACCGGCGGCTGCCTCATCTCGAAGGTGAAGGAGCGGTCCTGATAGGCGGTGATGACGACGGGGATCGGCGTCCCCTTCTCGATCTGTCCCGTCTTGGCGTTGAACGCCTTGCAGAACTCCATGATGTTGAGGCCGCGCTGGCCGAGCGCGGGACCGATCGGCGGCGACGGATTGGCCGCGCCGGCGGGCACTTGCAGTTTGATATAGCCGGCGATTTTCTTCGCCATTTGCTTTCTCCAACGATTGGCGCCCGCCGCGATTTTTCACGCGTCGGCGCCGGTTGCAGTTCGTGGTCCGGTCTGGAGCTCCCCGATGGCGTCAGGGCAGACCCGCCACGTATGATCTCCTCAGGCGGCGGGACCGCCCGAGGAATGGCGGTTCTTAGGGGAACGCGAGAGAAAGGGCAAGAACCAACCAAACGCCTGTCTTTTGCAAAAAACGCCCGTACCACGGAGTCTCGTTTTTTCGCGGATGACCAACGAACCAATGTTTGTTCGCCGCAAGACGGAACGACGGTCGGAGGGCGAAGCGCGTGAGCATGAGCATTGAGCCTGTTGTGATCATCACGGGCGCGTCGCGCGGCATCGGGCGGCGCCTGGCGCTGGACTGCGCCCGATACGGACTGGCGGTGGTGGTCAATTATCGATCGGACGAGGCGGCGGCGGCGGACGTGGTCGAAGAGATCCGCAGCGCGGACGGGCTTGCCTGCGCGATCCGGGCGGATGTGAGCGACGAACACGAGGCGCAGCGGCTGGTTGACGCGTGCATCGACCAATTCGGACGATTGGGTTGCGTCATCAACAATGCGGGCGCGGGCGTCATTCGAACGATCGACGCGTTGGACGGCGCCGCCTTCCAGCAGACATTGAACGCCAATCTCCTTTCGGCGTTCTATGTGTCGCGGGCCGCCATTCCCCATCTCAAGCAAAAAGGCGGGCGGCTCATCTTCATGTCATCCGGGGCGGCCCACATCGGCGGCAGGGTTTCCGCCGCCTATGCGGCGTCCAAGGCGGGCATGGAAGGGCTGATGCGTTATTACGCCCTCTATCTGCGCGATGATCGCATCACCGCGAACGCCATCGCGCCGCTGCTGATCGAGACCGACATGCTGGCCGGAATGGACCTGCCGCCGCCATCGGATCTGCCGTTGGGACGGATGGGACGTCCCGACGAAATCTGGCCGGCCGTGCGCATGATCATCGAAACGGAATATCTGACGGGACAGACGATCCATCTCAACGCCGGGCGGTATATGACGTAACGCGCGCCCAGCATTTCGACGCTTCGCCGACGACTCCCTGTCGGCGCTAGGCGAGCGCGTCGACCAGCGTGGGGCTTCAGTGCCCCTCGGGCGTGAGGCCCACATGCTCCTCAAGGCGGCGCAGGCGCTCCTCGAATTCGGTCAACAGCACGCCGTGGCCGATTTGCGAGGAATGATATTCCATCACCGAGCGGCGCAAACCGGAAATCTGGTCGCCAAGACGTTTTTCGAGCGCCATCATGTCGGAGGCCACGTCTGCGCGCAGCGAATGAATTTCGGACCGAAGCTCGGAGCGAACATCAGCAATATCGCTCTTCGTCGCCATCACTTTGCGAATATCCGACATTTCTTCGCGAAGGCCGTCCACCTTCCCGTCGATCTTGCGCAGCAGCGCCAGCGTGAAATTTTCGGGCTCGTCGCTCATCGCGGCTTCCATCGACTGCGGAAATGTGCCGACCCAACATAGCGCCGCATTGCGCCTTTGTCTCCGGCTTCCCACCTCCATCGAGGAAAGGAAGCCTGCATGTCAGATTACGCAAAGCGCCTCGCCTTCATGGCCGCCGGACTCGCGGCGATGATCTTCTCCAATTTATACATGGGAGAGACGCTGCTCGGCTGGGCTGGCCTGCTCGCGGGGATCGGGTTCTATTATTACGGATGGCGCGGCGTTTGCCCGGCGTGCCGAACGCAGCGTTGCGCCATGGCGCCCCCTGAGCGGAAAGATGCGCCCGCGGACGGCGGCGCCAAGGGAGAAAGCGGGCCGGATAGATCGCCCGCGCGTTAGGCCTTAAACCTTCTCGACCTGGGCGAACTCCAGCTCGACCGGAGTCGGCCGGCCGAAGATCGACACGGCGACCTTGAGGCGCGAACGCGCCTCGTCGATCTCCTCGACGAGGCCGTTGAAAGAGGCGAAGGGCCCGTCGGCGACGCGCACCGTCTCGCCCACCTCGAACATGATCGTCGGCTTTGGCCGCTCGACGCCATCGGCGACCTGGCCCTTGATGCGCAGCGCCTCTTCCTCGCTGATCGGCATCGGCTTGTTGTCGGCGCCGAGAAAGCCCGTGACCTTCGGCGTATTCTTGATGAGCGAGAACACCTGATCGGTGAGTTCGCATTTCACCAGCACATAGCCGGGGAAGAATTTGCGCTCGGCGGAGACCTTGCGTCCGCGACGCACTTCCATGACCTGTTCGGTCGGGACCAGAATCTCTTCGAATTGGTCGGCGAGTCCGCGCTGCGCCGCGCCCTCGCGTATCGCCTCGGCGACCTTCTTTTCGAAGTTCGAATAGGCGTGAACGATATACCAGCGCATGCTCATAGCGGCGCGACTAGCTCCAATTGTCTATTGACCGACGCCCAGCATCAGTCCGACGCCGAAACGCAGCGCCGAATCGACGACGACAAAAAACAGGCTTGCGAATAGCACCATCAGGATGACGAGGCCGGTCGTGATGAGCGTCTCGCGCCGCGAAGGCCAGGTGACCTTGCCCGCCTCGGCGCGGACTTCCTGTAGGAATTGAAACGGATTGACCATTCGGCTACCGGGCTGTGCGGGGGCGCGCGACCCGCCCCTCTGACTCGCGTCGCGAATGACTCGCGCCGCAAAACGATCGCGGCGCGGGACCTGCCGGCCGCGCGCCACGAATTCCAGCGCTTATAGCCTCTCGCCGCCACGCCGCCAAGCGGAAAAACGCTTGGGCGGGACGATCGAGCCGAAGGGTCACGCGCTGACTCGGGCGAGCGCCGCCAGCTCCGGCGGCAGCAGGTCCCGCTCTTCCGGCGTGATCGCGGCGATCTTCCCCGCAAGGTCGGGGCCAAGCCGCGTCATCGCCTCCTTCAGATTCGGAGGATCGTAGCGGGCGTCCGCCGCGCCATAGATATTGCAGCTGCGACTGAGCTTGGCGAGCACGCTCCAATGGACCTTTTCGTTGACCTGCTCCTCCCCGGGGTCCCCGCCGGCGCTGACAAGACTATTCGCCGGCGCCCCGGCCGGAAACATCTCGCGGCTGCGCGGAAAATTCCTGTCGATGGGAAATTTCTCGGCCGAGTCTGGAATGTCGCCGTCGATATTGGGCTTTAGCGTGCGCCGAATTGCGGCCGCGTCGAAGGAGAGCCCCGTCAGCGCCTGCGTGCGCGCGATCATCCAGATCAGCGCAATGTCGGACAGCCCCGATTCCGGATAGCCGCCGCCGACGTTGCAGTGGACGCCGGGAAACCAGTTCTGCTCGATGTTCGCGGGATGCGGCGCCCCCTTCTTCACCGTCCAGAAGGTCGGCGTAAATGGACGGCGGCGCTCGTCGACCCCGATCGCGTGCAGCGCGTGATCGACATGCGCGCCCAGCTGCGTATCCTCGAACCCGCCGAAAACCATCAGCGTGACATAGCGGCCGAGCGGGGCCAGTCCGCTGAACCCCGCGGGCACCCCATAGGAGCCGACGGTGTCGAACACGCCGAGCAGCTTGATGCGGTTGTTCGCCTGAATGTCGGGACCGCTCGGCGGCGCGCCCGACCGGGAGGCTTTTTTCGCGCTCTTGTTGGCGCGCGCGATGCCGAAGATGCTTTTGTCTCTGGTCTTTCGGATGCCGCAGTCGCCGATCAGGCCGGCCAAGGCGCGGGCGGCGTAGGCGCCGCGCGAAAATCCATAGATGTACAGCTCCTGATCGTCCTGATAGTTGTCGACGACCCAATTGTAGGCGTCCTGCACGATGGTCCGCAGGCCGAGGCCAGCGGCGCCGCCGACGATCTTGAATCCTTCGGCGCCGACGCCCGAGAAGTAGCGGACATTCTGTTCGACGCCGTCCGCGCCTTTCGGAGGGATGAGCTTTTCGGCGACTTTCTCGTCCCAGGACTTCTTGCAGATGCTGGTGAAATCGCGCGGCGTATTCCATGTGCCGTCGAGCAAGACAATGTTGCGAATCATTTTTCCTCCAACAGCTCAAGCAACTGCGGACAAAAGAGCGTCAGGGCGCATTGCGATGCTGACGCGGTTTGGCGGCGTCGGCAAGCGAAGAGGAAAATATTTGCCCAAGAAAGGCGCTCGCCGTTATGAGAGGCGAAACTTCAACCAAGCATTGGAGAAACGGATGCGCGCAGGTTTGCTTTTCTTGGCCGCATGCGCCGCGGCTGGCCTCGCCGGCTGCAACGCCGCGCGCCAACCGCAGATCGTTCCTCCCGGACCAGCGGGCCCGCCGCCGGCGCGGATGGGCGAAGCGCTTCCGCCGGACGCCCCGGGCTGCGCCGGCGCCGTCGCCCGCTATCGCTCCGTCATCGACAATGATCTCGCGATGGGACACGTCAACCGGAGCGTCCACGCCCAGATCTCGAATGAGATCGGCGAGGCGGCGTCGGCCTGCTCCAGCGGCCAGGACGGCCGCGCGCTGTCGCTGCTGCGCGCCTCGAAATCGCGGCATGGCTATCCAGGGTAAGGCGCGCGGCCCTGCGGCATCAGCTTGGAAGCGCTCCAGACTAGATTGATTGACCTCATGTTTTGGCCTTCTTACTTTCGATATGGACGCGGCGGGACCGTCGGCGCCCAGCGAACTCGGGAGATGCGGTTTTTGAAGCGCGACCATTTTGTGGGGGTCCTCGTGGCCTCGGTCTTGGGCATTTCCAGCGCCGCTGCGGCTGAGAACGCCTTCACGCTCACGATCAAGGATCACCGCTTCGAACCGGCCGAACTTCGCGTTCCAGCCAATCAGCCGGCGACGCTGACCGTGAAGAACCTCGACGCCACGCCCGAAGAGTTTGAAAGCAAGAGCCTGCGGATCGAGAAGGTGATCCCCGGCAACAGCGAGGCGACCTTCACGCTTCGGCCGCTGAAAGCCGGCCGCTACAAATTCGTCGGCGAGTTCCACGAGGACGCCGCCAAGGGCGAGGTCATCGCGGAATAGGCATGCTCGGCGCGCTCATCATCGTCTTTCGCGAGGCCATCGAGGCCGGCCTCATCGTTGGCATCGTTCTCGCCGTGACGCGCGGCGTCGCCGGCTCGCGCGGCTTCGTCGCCGCCGGCGTCGGGATCGGCGCGCTCGGCGCAATCGTCGTCGCCGCCTTCGCCGATCGACTCTCGCAAGCCTTCGCCGGCAGCGGCCAGGAACTCTTTAACGCCGCAATCCTCGCGGTCGCGGTCGTCATGCTCGTCTGGCACAACATCTGGATGGCGCAGCATGGGCGCGAGCTGGCGCAGAATCTTTCCGATGTCGGGCGGGCGGTCGCGCGCGGCGACGAGACGCTCTTCGCGCTGACCGCCGTCGTCGGACTGGCCGTGCTGCGCGAAGGCGCCGAGGTGGCGCTATTTCTTTACGGCATTCTCGCCTCGGGCGAATCCGGCTGGGACGTCTTCGCCGGGGGGCTCGCCGGACTGGCGCTCGGCGCGGTGACCAGCGTCGCGACATTCTATGGGCTCGTCGCAATCCCTCCGCGCCGCCTGTTCGCCGTAACGACATGGCTCATCACGCTGCTCGCCGCAGGCCTTGCGGCGCAATGCGTCGCTTTTCTGCAGCAGGCGGGCTTTGTGACGGCGCTCTCCGACACCGCCTGGGACAGTTCATGGCTATTGTCGGACAAGAGCATCGTCGGCCGGGTGCTGCACACGCTGATTGGCTACGCCGACCAGCCTTCCGGCATGCAGGTCGCGGTGTATCTCGCGACGCTCGCGGCCATCGTCGCCGCCACCAAGTTTTTCGCCGCGCGGCCGCCTTCGGCCTCGGTGCGCGCCCCCGCGGAATAGCGTCTGGCCGGTCGCGGCGATCGACCGCTGTCTCAGCCGCCGCCAAAAAGATCCTCGAAAATGCTTCTTTCCGGCGCCCCGCGCCTCTGCCGCGGCCGTTCGATCGAGCCGACCGTCGGGATGTCTTCCGGCGGCAGAAGATCGTCGATCGCGCGCGGCGGCGACCTGGGCGGAGCGTCGCGGGGCGCGGGCCACGCCGGCTGCGCCTGGGCGACAGGCGGTTGCTCGGGCGAGCCGGCGGGGATTGGCGCAGGCGGTCGCGGCGCCGGCGCCGTTCTCGCGGATTGCGGCCGCGGCGCGGGCCTCGACTCCCCGGTGAACAAGCCGATGAGGTCATCCATCGGCTTGGCGATCTCCTCGGGGAGCGCAATGTTCTCCGACCGCCAGGCGCCCGAGGGCAGTCCGGCGAGGGGCTGGCCCTTCAAAGCGACGCTCATGAAGCGGCTCCAGATTTCGACCGGCAGATTGCCCCCGGAAGCTTTTTTCGTCGGCGAGTTGTCATCGTTGCCGAGCCAGACGCCGGCGACCAGCCGGCCGGTGTAGCCGACGAACCAGGCGTCGCGGAAATCCTGGCTCGTGCCGGTTTTGCCCGCGGCGTCCCATCCCGGAAGCTCGGCCTTGCGGGCGGTGCCGGTGAGCAGCGTCTCCCGCATCATGTCGTTCATCATCGCCACATATTGCGGGGCGATGACGCGGCCGAGCGACGCGTTCTTGCGCTGATAGAGAGTCTTGCCGGCGGCGGTCTTCACCTTGAGAATGACATGCGGCTGGACGCCGATCCCGCCATTGGCGAAGGGCGTATATGCGGCGACGAGTTCGAGCGGCGTCACCTCCGACGTGCCGAGCGCGATCGAGGCGTTCGCCTGCAGGTCGGACTGGACGCCGAGGCGATGCGCGGTCTTCGCCACGGCCTTGGGGCCGACTTCCAGGCCGACGCGCACGGCGACGGTGTTGAGCGACAGCGACAGCGCCTTGGCGAGGGTGACGGGTCCGAGATACTGGCGGCTGTAGTTTTCGGGGCGCCAGCCTTTGACGTCGAGCGGACCATCCTCGCGCACGGACTCAGGGGTGAGCCCCTGTTCGAGCCCCGTCAGATAGACAAAGGGTTTGAAGGCGGAGCCTGGCTGGCGTTTCGCCGAGACCGCGCGATTGAACTGGCTGGCCGAATAGTCGCGTCCGCCGACGAGCGCTCGAATCGCGCCGGAGGGATCGAGGGCGACGAGCGCGCCCTGGGTGACGCCGAATTTCGCGCCTTTCTCGTCGAGTTCCTGCTTGAGCGCGCCTTCCGCCGCCATCTCCATGCGCGCGTCGATCGTCGTCGTGACGACGATATCCCGGTCGATGGCCCCGATCGTGTCGTCGAGCATGTCCATGACATAATCGGCGGCGTAATTGATCGACCCGCCGCCGATGTCCTGGCGGGCGCGCGCCGGATGCGAAAGCGCCGCCTTCGCCATCGCCTCGGTGATGTGGCCCTCCTGCGCCATGGCGGCGATCACCTGCGCCGCGCGCTCGGCCGCTCCCTCCGGATTGCGATCCGGCGCAAGCTTGCTCGGCGCCTTCATCAGCCCGGCGAGGACGGCGGCTTCAGACAAAGTGATGGTTTTCGCGCCATGGCCGAAGTAGCGCTCGGCCGCGGCCTCGACGCCATAGGCGCCGGAGCCGAAATAGACGCGGTTGAGATAGAGTTCGAGGATTTGGTCCTTTGAATATTTGTGCTCGAGCCAGAGCGCGAGGATCGCCTCCTGGATCTTGCGCGAGATGGTTCGCTCCTGGGTCAGGAACAGGTTTTTGGCGAGCTGCTGCGTCAGGGTCGAGCCGCCCTGCATCCCGCCGCGCCCCGTGACGTTGCGGACAATGGCGCGGCCGATGCCGATCGGATCGACGCCCCAATGCGAATAGAAGCGGCGATCCTCGATGGCGATGAAGGCTTTGGGGACATAGGGCGGGAGGTCCGCGAGCCGGACCGCCGCGCCGCCGGTGTCGCCGCGGTTGGCCAGAAGCTCGCCGTTCATGTCGAGGATGGCGATATTGGGCGGGCGCTTGGGCACCGCCAGCTGGTCGATCGGCGGCAGTCGCGAGCCGTAATAGACGGCGAGGCCGCCTCCCGCGATCGCCCCCCAGAGCGCCAGCGTGAAGCTCCAATAGATGAGCGCGCCAAAGAGCGAGCGCGAGCGCCGCGTTTTCTTGCGCGCGCGCGGGCGGGGCGGCGGACGGCGCTCGGCGCGCAATTCGCCGTCTTCGTCGTCGTCGAACCGCGGTTCGCGACGCTTGTCGCTGCGCGCCATCGGGTTGCTCGCCTGTCGCCGCCGCACGGGCCGAAGTGCCTGATGAAGCGTAACGAAGGCCGTTTAAGGGCGGGTTAAGGGCGGGCGGGACTTCGTTGTGTGATCTTGTGAGATTTTAGGAAAACCAATCAGGAAGATAGTCGGATAACGATGCGACGCATGACGATGACGCAGCGTAACAGCGAAGAATTTGCTTGCATTAATGTGTCAATTTTGGCACACTAAGCCACTTGATGATTGACCGCACCAAAAAATTGCCGGCGCGGTTCTATGTGAACCCGGCAGGCCGGATACCTGTCCGAGAGTGGATTCTCGAATTGCCGCAGGCCGACCGTCACAGGATTGGCGTCGACATTCAGAGAGTGGAATTTGGGTGGCCGATCGGGCGACCGCATTGCGCGCCACTTGGACATGGCTTGTGGGAAGTGCGCAGTGCGCTGGACAGCAGCCGCATTGCGCGGGTGATTTTCTGCATGGGCGAAAGCCATATGATTTTGCTGCACGGCTTCATCAAGAAGACGCAAAAGACGCCGCAGACGGACATAGACCTTGCCCTGAAACGCAAGAAGGAGGTGAGCTAATGGCGCAAAAAAAGAAAGGCGACGTGAGCGACGAGACCTTCGATGAATTTCTCTCCAGCCAAGGCATGTTGGAAGCTTGCGAAGACCACGCAATCAAGGAGATGATTGCGGAGCAGCTTGCCGCCGCGATGGCGGAGCAAGGTCTAACCAAGGTTCAGATGGCCGCGCGAATGAAGACCAGCCGCCGCCAGCTCGACCGCCTTTTTGACCCTGCTATCCCGTCTGTCACGCTCGACACGTTGCGCCGCGCGGCGCAGGCCGTTGGCCGTTCGCTGCGTATCGAATTAGTGTGAGCATCTTCGCCATACGAGCGTCACTCGACAGACGTCCAAAGCGGGATCGGTAGGCTAAAACAGAGAATCACAATGCGCGACGTTCTGAAGGTCACAGTGCCGAAGGCGCGCATAATGGCGATGCCCGCGCGTGAAAGAGCAATGTTTTTATTGCTCGGATACGCAGCAAATCAGGTCGCTTTTTACACAAAGATCGCAATCCTATCGACCAACTACAATTCTTCTGATGCCGTTGAAAACACTCTTTCAGCAGCCCAAAGCATAATGATCCTTCGTACTGTCGCGGGTATTCTGCACGAAACTTGGTCTGGCGTAATCACTAAGCATTTTTTGAATTCTCCAGAAGGGCGGGTATATATTGACGATATGGATAATCAGGGGAAAGAAGCGCTGGCCAATCTTAAAAAGCTTTTCGGCAAGTCTGGTTTGTTGGCCGCAATCCGCAATGACTTTGCTTTTCACTACCCCAAGGACGACGATATCGAGGCGGCTTGCCAGCTAGCGGCGGCTGATCCAGAGACGGATGCAGACTGGCATTGGTATTTTGCGAAGTCCGGCTGGAACTCATTTTATTTTCTGAGCGAGATCATCGTCATGCACGGCGTTTTACAGAGCGCTGGATGCAGCAATTTTGCGGAAGCACAGCAGCGCCTTCAATCCGATATCCGGACAGCGAACAATGAAATGGTGACGTTGCTTCAATGTTTGATTGCAGCCATGTGGTCGAAAAATGTCGCGAACGAGTTTGAGGCAACCGTTGTCGCAAAGTTGCATAACGCGCCTAACTTATTTGAATTCTCACTGCCTTATTTTTTCGACGTTCCTGAGGGGGATTTACCTCAAGGATAGAAAGCACCGATCCCGGCTTTCTCGTAATTCGTGACTTCCGCCAAGCAAGTCCCATTGCAAAAGTTGAGCTTCCTTATGCTGTCATCGAGCGGGTGTGTAACCAGCCCATGCTCCCAACGCTAACCCATAGCTGATAGGCTCTATTATCTCCCGCCTCGGCGGATGGCGCAAAACTCATTGCGGTCGCTCACGGCTCCGCTGACCCTCGCACTTATGCACAATCATTCGCTTAGATCGTCACCCGCCCTTGCGCTCCGCGTCCTGCCGCGCCAAAGTCTCCGCCCCGACGCGGCGACCTGCCGCGCCGCAAGAAAATATGCGGACGGATTTCCCGGCGATGAAGGTCACCATCGAGAGAGCGGCGCTGTTGCGGGCGCTCGGCCATGTTCACCGCGTGGTGGAGCGACGCACGACCATTCCGATCCTGGCGAATGTGCTGCTGTCCGCCAAGGACGGAGCGCTGACGCTCAAGGCCACCGATCTCGATCTGGAAATTACCGAGAAGACCCCGGCGGAAGTCTCCCAACCCGGCGCGACGACGCTGCCGGCGCATACGCTCTATGACATCGTGCGTAAACTGCCGGAAGGCGCGCAGGTCTCTTTGGAGGCGACGGGCGACGCGGGACAGCTGACGTTGCGCTCGGGGCGTTCGCGGTTCAACCTCTCGAGTCTTCCCGAAAGCGACTTTCCCGACGTCACCTCCGGCGACTTCAGCCATAAATTCGCGCTCGTGCCGGCGGATCTCAAGCGGCTGATCGAAAAGACGCAGTTCGCCATCTCTTCCGAAGAGACGCGCTACTACCTCAACGGCATCTATCTCCATACGCTCGACGTCGAGGGCCGGCCGATGCTCCGGGCCGTCGCGACCGATGGGCATCGTCTGGCGCGGCTGGAGCTTCCCGCGCCCGAAGGCAGCGCGGGCATGCCGGGCGTCATCCTGCCGCGCAAGGCCGTCACCGAAGTGCAGCGTCTCATCGAGGACGCGCAAGGTGAGGTTTCAGTCGAGCTTTCGATCAACAAGATGCGCTTCACGTTCGGCGACGCGCTGCTGACGACCAAACTGATCGACGGCACGTTCCCCGATTACGGGCGCGTCATTCCCGCCGGCAACGACAAGCGGCTCACCGTCGAGCGCGACGTCTTCGCCAAGGCGGTCGATCGTGTTTCGACGATCTCCTCGGAACGCGGACGCGCCGTCAAGCTCTCGCTCTCCGAGAGCAAGCTCGTGCTGTCCGTCACCAATCCGGACCAGGGCTCGGCGGTCGAGGAGCTCGAAGCCGACTATGACGGGCCGCCGCTCGATATCGGCTTCAACGCCCGCTACCTCTTGGACATCACCCAGCAGCTCGACAGCGACACGGCGCTGTTCAAGCTCGCTGACCCCGGATCGCCGACGCTGGTGCAGGACCGCGACGGGGCCACCGCGCTCTACGTCCTGATGCCGATGCGCGTTTAGGTCTTGGAGAGACGCGTTCAGCCCGTTAGGGTCGGCGCGTGCTTGTTGAATTTTCTCGCCTCTGGCCATGGCTTCTCGCCTGTTTCGCCATCGGCGCCGCCGCCGGGGCATTGACTCGGCGCGCGCCCGAAAACGGCATCGTCGCCCGCTGGCTGGTGTGGACCGCGCTCGCTTTCGGCGTCGGCGTGCTTGTCGTTCGTCTCGGCGCGCTCGAGGCCGCCGCGCCTTTGGTCGAAGGCGCGCTCGCGGCCTATGCGGCATTGATTATTGGCGCCGCGCTCGGCGCGTTGGCGCGGCATCGGTCGATCTGGGCGCATGAGGGCTGGGCCGTAGGGCTGGTCGCCGCGTCGCTCCTCTGGGTCGGAGCGGTCGTGATCGGCCAGTCCGACGGCGAAGTGGGTCGCCGCTTTGCCGCGCCGACAAAAAGCGCGGGCGCCGACATTCAGCCCGCGAATTCGCCGCCCGCGACGTCGCCGCCTGCCGATGAAACGGCGACCGCCGGCGCGACCATATCGCCTGTCCACGCGCAAGGGCCGAGCGCGTCAGCCACGGCTGTATCCGGCGGCATGACGCTCGCCGATTGCAAAGCGGCGCTTGAACAATCGTCGACTCCGGGCGAACTCGCCTTTGCCAAAGGCAGCGCGCGGCTAACGTCTTCGTCGGCGCGCGCGCTCGACAAGGCGGCGGCGGTCATTCGTCGGTGCCCGGAATACGCGACGATCGAGATTAGCGGCCACGTTCGCGGTTCCGCCGCCAGAGCGCACAATGACGCGCTGGCGCAGCGGCGCGCGGCGGCGGCGACCGGCTATCTCCAGGGTCAGGGCGTCGGCGGACGCCGCCTCCTCGCATCCCACGGCGAACCGGATCAGGCGGAAAACCGCGCCCTCACTTTTGAGGTGCGATGATCGCGCCTAGGCGCCTCAACTTCAGGCGCCGGCGCGGCCCGGTAGCGCCAAATTCCAATTCTACCTAAAACAGCCGCTTCTGAGACATGTCCTTCTGAGATGTCTTGGACCGGAAATCCGGTCCGTCGCGAAAGGATCGACTTGAACGCTTTTGACCCGCCCGAGGCCGCTCACAAGGCCGTCGTCGCCGCGCTGCGCGACGACGTGCAGCGGCGCCTCACCTATACGGTCGGCAAGGACAACGCCGACGCCAGTCCGCGCGACTGGTTCGTCGCGACCGCGCTTGCGACCCGCGACCGGCTCGTACCTTCTTGGCTCGCGTCGACGAAGCGCAATTATCGGGAAGACCGGCGTCGCGTTTATTATCTCTCGCTCGAATTTCTCATTGGCCGTCTGCTCATCGACACGCTAACCAATCTCGGCCTGACCGAGGCGATGCGCGACGCGCTCGCCGAACTTGGCGTCGACCTCGATATGCTGCGCGCGCTCGAGCCTGATGCGGCGCTCGGCAATGGCGGGCTCGGGCGCCTCGCCGCCTGTTTCATGGACAGCATGGCGACTCTCGAAATCGCCGCCATGGGATATGGCATTCGCTACGACCACGGCCTGTTTCGCCAGACGCTCAAGGACGGCTGGCAGCACGAATATCCGGAAGACTGGCTCTCCTTCGGCAATTCCTGGCAATTCCCGCGGCCGGAAATCACCTATGACGTCGGCTTCTTCGGCCAAGTCGAAAGTTCGCGCCTCGCCGACGGCATGTTGGCGCATGTGTGGCGGCCGGGCGAAACCATCGTCGCCGTCGCCTATGACACGCCTGTCGTCGGGTGGCGCGGCAAACATGTCAACACGCTGCGGCTGTGGTCGGCGCGAGCGCCTGACGCGCTGCGCCTCGACGCTTTCAACCAGGGCGATCACGTGGGCGCGCAATCGGAGCAGGCGCGCGCCGAAGCGATTTCCAAAGTTCTTTATCCAAGCGACTCGACGCCCGCGGGACAGGAACTGCGGCTGCGGCAGGAATATTTCTTCGCCTCGGCGTCGCTGCAGGATTTGATCCGCCGTCACATGCGACAGACCGGCGACATCCTCAGGCTTGCCGACAAGGTGGCGATCCAGCTCAACGACACGCATCCGGCGATCGGCGTCGCCGAACTGATGCGGCTTCTCGTCGACGTCCACGGCGTCGAGTGGAAGGAGGCCTGGCGCATCACCCAGGCGACCTTCTCCTACACCAATCACACGCTCTTGCCGGAAGCGCTCGAAACCTGGCCGGTGCAGCTGATGGAGCGGCTGCTGCCGCGCCACATGCAAATCATCTATCTCATCAACGCCATGCATCTCGACTGCCTGCGCGCCAAGGGCGCGAGCGACCCGGCGACGCTCTCCTCCGTGTCGCTCATCGACGAGCATAACGGACGGCATGTGCGTATGGGCCATCTGGCGTTTCTGGGTTCGCACAAGGTGAATGGCGTCTCGGCGTTGCATAGCGCGCTGGTCAAGGAGACGGTGTTCAAGGATTTCCATCGGCTCTACCCCGACCGCATCGTCAACAAGACGAACGGCGTCACCTTCCGCCGCTGGCTGCTCGAGGCCAATCCGCCGCTGTCGCGATTGCTCGCCGACACGATTGGCGCGGGCGTCTTCGATGAGCCGGAAAGACTGATCGAACTCGAGAAATTCGCCGACGACGTCGAGTTCCAGAACCGGTTTGCGGCGGCAAAGCGCGAAAACAAGGCGCGCCTGGCGACGACGATCTTCGAGCGCGTCGGCGTCAGCGTCGATCCTGCCGCGCTCTTCGACGCGCAGATCAAGCGCATCCATGAATATAAGCGACAGCTTTTGAACGTGCTTGAAGCCGTGGCGCTCTATCAGGACATCATCGCGCAGCCGGCGCGCGAATTCGCGCCGCGGGTGAAGATCTTCGCCGGCAAGGCGGCGGCGAGCTATCATCAGGCGAAGCTGATCATCAAGCTCGCGAACGATGTGGCGAAGGTCGTGAACGCCGATCCGGCGGCGCGCGGGCTTTTGAAGATCGTGTTCCTGCCGAACTACAATGTGAGTCTCGCCGAGACGATCATTCCGGCGGCCGATCTTTCCGAGCAGATTTCGACCGCCGGCATGGAGGCGTCGGGCACCGGCAATATGAAATTCGCGCTCAACGGCGCGCTCACCATAGGCACGCTGGACGGCGCCAATGTCGAAATAAGGGAGCGCGTTGGCGACGACAATATCTTTATCTTCGGCCTCACGGCGCAGGAGGTGGAGGAATGCCGCGCGAAGGGCATCGACGCGCGCGAGACGATCGCCGCCAGTCCGCGTCTCGCCGAGGCGTTGCGGGCCGTCGCTGGCGGCGTCTTTTCGCCCGACGATCCGCATCGCTACGCGCAGCTTGTCGATACGCTCACCTATTACGATCACTTTCTCGTCGCCAAGGATTTCGACGCTTACTGGGAGGCGCAGCGCCGCGTCGACGCGCGCTGGCGAGATCAGAAGGCGTGGCGGCGGGCGAGCATTCTCAACACGGCGCGGGTGGCATGGTTTTCCTCCGACCGCACGATCCGCGAATATGCGCAAGAGATCTGGAATGTCGCTGTGTGAGGCGCAGTTCCCTCTCCCTATGGGAGAGGGTGGCCCCGCGAAGCGGGGTCGGGTGAGGGGTTGCTTTTGCTTTTCCTCGCCAAACCGTTGGCGGCTCTCATAAGTTGCATGTGTGTAGCCCCTCACCCGGCTTGCTGCGCAAGCCACCCTCTTCCAATGGGAGAGGGTTGACGCGAAACGATTCCGACTGATGGACTGGCGCGCTTCCGCAGACGACATCGCCGCAATCGTCGGCGCGCGCCATGGCGACCCGTTCGCGCTGCTCGGCCTGCATGAAACGCCCGCGGGCTATGTGATCCGCGCGTTCGTTCCAGGCGCGACGAGAGTGGAGGCGATTGCGCCCGCCATGATCGCGCCGCTCGAACGCGTTCACGCCGATGGCTTCTTTGAAGGGGTGACGCCGCTGAAGGCGCGCGCGCCCTATCGCCTTGTCGCCTCTCACGACGCGGCGCGATGGGAATTCGCCGACCCTTACGCATTTTCGCCGGTGCTTGGTCCCACAGACGACCATCTGCTCGTCGAGGGCGCGCATCAGAAGCTCTATGACAAGCTCGGCGCGCATGTGCTGACGCATGAGGGCGTGGAAGGAACGCATTTCGCCGTCTGGGCGCCGAACGCCAGGCGCGTCTCCGTCGTCGGCGACTTCAACCAATGGGATGGGCGACGCGCGCAGATGCGCAAGCGGATCGACAGCGGCGTCTGGGAGATCTTCGTTCCCGGCGTCGGCGCCGGCGCGAATTACAAATATGAAATCATCGGGCGGCATGGCGAGCTCTTGCCGCTCAAAGCCGACCCGCTCGGCTTCGAGGCGGAGCTGCGCCCTTCGACCGCTTCCGTCGTCGCGTCGAGCGCGTCCTATCACTGGGGCGACGAGAGTCACATGCGCGCGCGCGCCAATTTTGACCCGCGACGTTCGCCGATATCGATTTACGAGGTTCATCTGCCGTCGTGGCGGTGTGGCGAAGACGGGCGCTTCCTGACCTATGACGAACTCGCCGATCAGCTCGTGCCCTATGTCGCCGATCTCGGCTTCACCCATATCGAGCTGATGCCGATCAACGAGCATCCGCTCGACGCCTCCTGGGGCTATCAGCCGATCGGGCTCTTTGCGCCCACGCGCCGGCACGGCGATTCCTATGGCTTTCGCCGTTTCGTCGATCGCGCGCATCAGGCGGGCCTCAGCGTCATTCTCGACTGGGTGCCGGCGCATTTTCCGACCGACGAACATGGCCTCGCGCAATTTGACGGCGGGCCGCTCTATGAGCATTCTGATCCCAAGCGCGGTTTTCATCCCGACTGGAACACCGCGATCTATGATTACGGACGGCGCGAGGTGGCGAATTTTCTCATCGCCAGCGCGCTCTATTGGCTCGATCGCTTCCACATCGACGGGCTGCGCGTCGACGCCGTCGCCTCCATGCTCTATCTCGACTATTCGCGAAAGCCGGGCGAATGGTCGCCCAATCCCGACGGCTCCAATGACAATCGCGACGCCGTCGCCTTTCTTCAAAGGTTCAATGCGCTCGTCTACGCGCTTTATCCCGGCGTCGTCACCATCGCCGAGGAATCCACCGCCTGGGCCGGCGTGACCCGGCCGACCTATGCGGGCGGACTCGGCTTCGGCTTCAAATGGAACATGGGGTGGATGAACGATACGTTGCGCTATCTCTCATCCGACCCTGTCCATCGTAAATGGCGTCATAACGAGCTGACCTTCGGTCTGCTCTACGCCTTCACCGAGAATTTCGTGCTGCCGATCTCCCACGACGAGGTCGTGCACGGCAAGGGCGCGATCGTCGGCAAGATTGCCGGCGACGAATGGCGCCGCTTCGCGACCGCGCGCGCCTATTACGGATTCATGTGGGGCCATCCCGGCAAGAAGCTCCTGTTCATGGGCCAGGAGTTTGGTCAGACGGGCGAGTGGAATTTCGCAAGCGGCCTCGACTGGCGCCTGCTCGATTTTCCCCCGCATCGCGGACTTCAAGCGTTCATCCGCGATCTCAACCGCATCTATCGCGATCACGAAGCGCTCTATGCGCGCGATTGCGAGGCCGAAGGCTTTCAGTGGATCGTCGCGGACGACGCGGAGAGTTCGGTATTCGCCTTCGCACGTTTTGGCGCGGATCGTTCCCACGCGATCGTCGTCGTAACGAATTTCACGCCGGTGATGCGCGATGCCTATAAGCTCGGCTTGCCGCGCGCGGGACGCTGGCGTGAACTCGTCAATTCCGACGCTGCGGTCTATGGCGGCTCGGGACTTGGCAATCTCGGCGCCATTCATGCGCGCGCCGAAGCGTTCCGCGACTTTCCCGCGAGCGCCGATATTCTTCTGCCGCCGCTCTCGACTCTCTTCTTCGCATTCGAAAGCGATGAACTAAAATGAATATCGAATCGAGTGAGATGATGAAGATGTCCGCTTCAAGAGACTGGGGCAGGGGGTTCCTCATCCTGAGGAGGCCCGAAAGGGCCGTCTCGAAGGACGAGGAAACCCCGAGAAGCGACAAGCTTCGCCCTCGCGCTTCGAGACGCCTGCTGCGCAGGCTCCTCAGCATGAGGGCCAAGTTACGGGGAACTGGCGATGTCCGCCTTTGAAAATCCGCCCCTCGCGCGCCACGCCATGGCCTATGTCCTTGCCGGCGGCCGCGGCGCGCGGCTGATGGAATTGACCGACAGGCGCGCGAAGCCCGCCGTCTATTTCGGCGGCAAGTCGCGCATCATCGACTTCGCGCTCTCCAATGCGCTCAATTCCGGCATCAGGCGCATTTGCGTCGCGACGCAATACAAAGCGCACAGCCTCATCCGCCATTTGCAGCGCGGCTGGAGCTTCTTTCGCACCGAGCGAAACGAGAGCTTCGACATTCTGCCGGCGAGCCAGCGCGTTTCCGAAGACCACTGGTATCTCGGCACGGCGGACGCGGTCTATCAGAACCTCGACATCGTCGAGAGCTATGATCCCAAATATATCGTGCTGCTCGCGGGCGATCACGTCTACAAGATGGACTATGAGCCCATGTTGCAGCAGCATGTCGATCATGGCGCCGACGTGACGATCGGCTGTCTCGAAGTTCCGCGCGCCGAGGCGTCGGGTTTCGGCGTCATGCATGTCGACGACAACGACCGGATCATGTCGTTCATCGAAAAGCCCAGCGATCCGCCGGCGATGCCGGGACATCCCGACCGCGCCCTTGTCAGCATGGGTATCTATGTGTTCGAGGCGAAGTTTCTTTACGAGCAATTGCGCCGCGACGCCGCTGAGACGCTCTCGACGCATGATTTCGGCAAGGATGTGATTCCCTACATCGTCTCGCACGGCAAGGCGGTCGCGCATCATTTCGAGCGCTCCTGCGTGCGCGCGGCGAGCGAACCGAACGCCTATTGGCGCGACGTCGGCACGGTGGACGCCTATTGGGCGGCAAATATCGATCTCACTGACTTCACGCCGCAGCTTGATCTTTATGATCGCAACTGGCCGATCTGGACACACGCCGAAATCACGCCGCCGGCGAAATTCGTGCACGATCAGGTCGGACGGCGCGGACAGGCGCTGTCGTCGCTCGTCTCCGGCGGCTGCATCGTTTCCGGCTCGACGCTGCGCCGAACGCTGCTCTTTACCGGCGTGCGCGTGAATTCCTACGCGACCGTCGAGAACGCCGTGGTCCTGCCCTATGTCGACGTCGGCCGCTCGGCGCGACTCACCAATGTCGTCGTTGACCGCGGCGTGCAGATCCCGCAGGGACTTATCGTCGGGGAGGACCCGGAGTTCGACGCCGCGCGTTTTCGCCGCACCGAGGGCGGGATCTGTCTCATCACCCAGCCGATGATCGACAGGCTCCGCGCATGAGCGTGTTGCGCGCGCTGGCCATCGCTTCGGAAATGGCGCCTTTCGTCAAGACCGGCGGACTCGCCGATGTCGTCGGCGCGCTGCCGCATGCGCTCGCCGCCGAAAACATCGAGCTGCGCACGCTCATTCCGGGCTATCCCGACGTACGCGCCACGCTGGGCGCGGGCGAAACGGTTCTTGAGTTCGATGATCTCTTCGGCGGCCCGGCCTGGATTCACGCGGCGCGGCATAACGGAACCGCGATCTATACGTTGATCGCGCCGCATCTTTATGCGCGCGAAGGCGGACTCTATACAGGACCGGACGGCGCCGATTATCCCGACAACGCCTTCCGCTTCGCGGCGCTCGCCTGGGCGGGCGCGCAGATGGGGCTCGGCGCGCTCGATGAATTTGCGCCCGACGTCGTGCATGCGCATGACTGGCAGGCGGCGCTCGCGCCGGCCTATATGCATTATGCGGAGCGGCCGCGGCCGGCGACGATCGTCAGCATTCACAATATCGCCTTCCAGGGGCAATTCCCCAAAGAACTGCTGGAGCCGTTGCGACTGCCGCCGCGCGCCTTCGATATCGACGGCGTCGAATATTATGGCGCGATCGGTTTCCTGAAGGCTGGCCTGCAACTCGCCGACCGCATCACTACCGTATCGCCAAGCTATGCGCGCGAGATCGAGACGCCGGAATTCGGCATGGGCCTCGAGGGGCTGTTGCGCGCACGCGCGGATCGCGTGAGCGGCATATTGAACGGCGTCGATGAAGAGACGTGGGATCCGGCAACCGACGCGCATCTCGGAACGCGTTATGATCATTGGAGCCTGCCGTCGCGCGCCAGGAACAAGGCGGCGCTGCAGAAGCGTTTGCGGCTGGGCGTCGATCCCGACGCCTTTCTCATCGGCGTCGTCAGCCGGCTGTCCTGGCAGAAGGGGCTCGACCTGCTGCTCGACGTTTTGCCGCAGCTCATGCGCGGCCGCGCGCAACTCGCGCTGCTTGGCGCTGGCGACAAGACGCTTGAAGAGGGATTTGCGGCTGCGGAGGCGGCGCATCCGGGCCGTGTGGGCGTTCATATCGGCTATAGCGAAGAGCTTGCGCATATGATCCAGGCGGGCGCCGACGCCTTTCTCGTGCCGTCGCGCTTCGAGCCTTGCGGACTGACGCAGCTCTATGCGCTACGCTATGGCGCCGTGCCGATCGTTTCGCGCGTCGGCGGGCTGAAAGATACCATCGTCGACGCCAACGAGATGGCGCTGCAGGCCGACGTCGCGACCGGCCTGCAATTTTCGCCGACGACCGCCGAGGCGCTCGCCATCGTGCTGCGCGAAGCCGAGCGCCTTTTCGAGGACGCCGAGACGTGGCGCAAGATTCAGGTCAACGGCATGAGAACGGACGTCTCCTGGCGCAATCCGGCGCGCCGCTACGCGAAGCTTTTTGAGGACGCGGTCGCCGCGAAGATTGGGTGACTGTTTCGGCAACAAAGCCCCCTCCCTGTCCCTCCCCCGCTTTCGCGGGAGAGGGAACCCTAACGATCGGCGTAGCGCGGGTTTCGCGACCTGCGCCGCGTCTTCCTCCCTCTCCCGCAAGCGAAGCGCAGCGGGGGAGGGATGGGGAGGGGGCATGAGCGGGCTCGCCGATGGCGCGCCGGAACCGCTTGGCGTCACGCCGGACGCGAGCGGCGCGAATGTCGCGGTGTTTTCCGCTCACGCCGAGGCGATCGAGCTTTGTCTCTACAATGACGCCGACGAAGAGTTCGCCCGCATAAAATTGTCCGTGCGCAGCGGCGACGTTTTTCATGGCTATATCGAGGGCCTTAAAGAAGGCCAGCGCTATGGCTTTCGCGCCTATGGACCCGACGCGCCGGAGGCCGGCCATCGGTTCAATCCAGCGAAACTTCTCGTCGATCCTTACGCGCTGGCGCTCGACCGCGCCTTCACGTTGCATCCTCCGCTCTTCGCCTATGGCGACGCCGCGAACGCTGATAGCGCCGCGCATCTGCCGAAAGCAATTGTCACGAAGCCAGTCCCTGCGGAGTCGCTGCGGCCAAAGCATCCCTGGCGCGATACGATCATCTATGAGCTTCACGTCAAGGGCTTCACCGCCGCTCATCCCGACATCCCGCAACATCTGCGCGGGACCTTCGCCGGTCTCGCGCATGACGCGGCGATTGCGCATCTGACGCGGCTCGGCGTCACGACGCTGGAGCTTCTGCCATGCGCGGCGTGGATCGACGAGCGCCATCTGCCGCCGCTCGGGCTTTCCAATTACTGGGGCTATAATCCCATCGCCATGATGGCGCCCGACCCGCGTCTCGCGCCGGGCGGCTGGCGCGAAGTTCGCGAAACCGTCGCCAGGCTTCACGACGCCGGGCTCGAAGTCATTCTCGACGTCGTGTTCAACCATACCGGTGAAGGCGACGAATTCGGGCCGACCGTTTCGTTCCGGGGATTGGATAACGCCAGCTATTACCGGCTCGCCGACGACCGCGCGCGTTACGTCAATGACTCGGCCTGCGGCAATATTCTCGATTGCGGGCGCGCGCCTGTCGTGCGGCTTATCATGGATGCGCTGCGCGCCTGGGCGCTCTATGGCGGCGTCGATGGCTTTCGCTTTGATCTGGCGACGACGCTCGCGCGTCGCCCCTCGGGGTTTGATCGCGACGCGCCATTGCTTTCGGCGCTCCTGCAAGACCCCGTGTTGCGGGACTTAAAGCTCATCGCCGAACCCTGGGACATGGGCCCAGGCGGCTATCGGCTCGGCGACTTTCCCGAACCTTTCGCCGAATGGAACG
Source organism: Methylocystis sp. (assembly GCF_051062815.1). Classification (GTDB taxonomy): domain Bacteria; phylum Pseudomonadota; class Alphaproteobacteria; order Rhizobiales; family Beijerinckiaceae; genus Methylocystis. The sequence continues at coordinate 112,197 of NZ_JBPFDU010000060.1, forward strand.
ATCGCTATCGCGACGGCGCGCGCGGTTTCTGGCGCGGCGACTCCTGCGGCGTCGCCGAACTCGCGACGCGCTTCGCCGGTTCGCAAGATGTGTTTTCGCGCAGGCGTCCCTCGCGCAGCGTCAATTTCATCGTCGCGCATGACGGCTTCACGTTGCGTGATCTCGTCTCTTACGCGCATAAGCACAATGAAGCGAATGGCGAAGAGAACCGCGACGGCGCCGACCACAATCTCTCCTGGAACAATGGCGTCGAAGGCGAGAGCGAAGACGCGGCGATCCATGCGGCGCGCGCGCGCGATGCGCGCAATCTGCTCGCCACGCTGCTGTTCTCGCGCGGAACGCCGATGCTGGCGATGGGCGCGGAGCTGGGTAAGACGCAGTCCGGCAACAACAACGCCTATGCGCAGGACAACGCCCTCTCCTGGATCGATTGGGCGTGCGCCGACGAAGGACTGATCGAGACGACGGCGAAGCTCATCGCGCTGCGCAAGCGACATGCAGCATTGCGCGAAGACCGTTTTCTCGACGGCGCGCCGCATGACGCGACGCTCATCCCCGACGTCGAATGGTTGCGTCCTGACGGCGCGCCGATGCGCGAAGACGACTGGCGCGACGGCGAGACGCAAACGCTTGTCGCCGCGCTCTATGCCGAAGGCGATCGCGTCATCGTCATTCTGCATGCCGGCGCGGATGAGATCATCGTGCGGCCACCGCCCGCCCACGACAATCACGGCTGGCGATTGGCGTTCAGTTCGGCGAAGGCTCGCCCGAGCGAAGACGTTGAAGGAAGCAGTTCTATCGCGCCGCGCTCGGTTGCGCTTCTCGTCGAGGAAAGTCGCATATCGAGCCGGTCTATTGCGCCGGCTTCGGAAGACCTCCTCTCGCGTCTCGCGGGGGCGGCAGGCGTCGAAAGACAATGGCGAGATGTGGAAGGCGCGCAACACGATGTCCCTCGCGAGACGGTTTGCGCGTTGCTGGCGCAATTGGGCTTTCCGTCCCGCACGCTCGATGAGGCCCGCGAGAGTCTCGCGCGTCTTTCAGACTTCCGTGACAGACGCGCGTTGCCGGCGAGCCTTTCGGCGAAGGAGGGCGAGCCGTGTACGCTGCGGCTCGGGGCGGTCGAAGGCCGCACGCCAGGTTGGATCGTCGTCGCGCACGAAGACGGAAGCTGTTCGCGCGTCGCGCTGCGCGCGGAAAACGCCGCGCCGGTCACATGGCGCGGACTGGACGGTCGGCGCTGCGACGGCGTCGAAGCGCGACTGCCGCCGATGCCCGCCGGTCGTCATCATTTGTCGATCGAGGGCGGCGAAGACTGTGCGCTCACGGTCGCGCCTTCGGGCTGCTATCTGCCTCACGACGCGCGCCGCGACTTCGGCCTCTCCGCGCAGCTTTATTCCGCGCGCCGCGAGGGCGATCAGGGCATCGGCGACTTTTCGACGCTCGCGGAGCTCGCGCGCGTCGGCGCCAAGGCCGGCGCTGCGCTCATCGCCATCAATCCGCTGCACGCCTTGTTTGCGCAAGACCGCACGCGCGTCAGTCCGTATTATCCGTCCGATCGGCGATTCCTCGATCCGCTCTATATCGATGTGGCTGAGCTGGGCGGCATGTTCGGCGCGCCGATTGATTTCGACGAGAAGACCGCGGCCGCTCTCCGCGCCGCCGCGGATGTCGACTATCCCGGCGTTCATGCGCTGAAGATGGCGGCGCTCGAACGCGCCTTCGCAGTCTTCCTTGATCTCTTGCGCCGCCACCCTGACGCCGCGCCCGCCGCATCGTTCCAGCGCTTCATTGACCAGGGCGGGACGGCGCTCGCGCGTTTCTGCGTCTTCGAGGCGGTCAGCGAGGCGCGCAACGGCCAAAGCTGGCGGATGTGGCCTCAACAGCTGCGGGAGGCGCGCGATGCGGCGCTGACAGGCTTCGCGAGCGAACATGCGACGCGCGTCCAATTTCACCAATTTCTGCAATGGCTCGCCGATGCGCAATTCGCACATGCGGCGCAGGATGCGCACGCAGCCGGCCTGTCGCTCGGCTTCTGCCGCGACCTCGCCATCGGCGCGGCGCCCGATGGCGCCGAGTGCTGGAGCCGCGCGGCAAGTTTCGTGGACGGCTTCTCGATCGGCGCGCCGCCCGACGCCTTCAGTCGGGAAGGCCAGAACTGGGGATTGCCGCCGCCAAATCCGATCGACATGGAGAAAAGCGGCGGCGCCGATTTCGCAGAGCTGCTGCGCGCCAACATGCGCCATGCGGGCGCGCTGCGCATCGATCACGTCATGGGTCTGGCGCGGCTTTTCGTCATTCCGGACGGCGAAAAGCCTGCGGCCGGCGCTTACGTCAATTACCCGTTCGAGACCTTGCTGGGGCAACTTGCGCTCGAAAGCCGACGCGCCCAATGCGTGGTCGTCGGCGAAGATCTCGGCACGGCGCCGTGGGGCTTCCGCGAGCGCATCGCGCGCGCCGACGTGCTGAGCTACCGGGTTCTATGGTTCGAACGTTCGGGCGAGGGCTTCGCGCCGCCGACGCACTATCCGACAAAAGCCATGGCCTGCGTCTCGACGCATGACTTGCCGACGCTCGAAGGCTGGTGTGCGGCGGCGGACATCGCCGAGAAGCAAGCCTTGGGGCTGATCGCGGCCGACACGGCCGAAGCCGCCCGCGCCGCGCGCCGCGCGGAAAAGGACGCGCTGCTCGATGCGTTGCGCGCGCAGACGCTCATCGACGATTCGCATCGCTCGTCGGACGCCTTCGACGACGCATTGGCGCTGGCGCTTCATGCGTTCATCGCGCGCACGCCGTCCTTGCTCGCCATGGCGCAACTCGATGACCTTGCAGGGGAAACCCTTGCGATCAATTTGCCTGGCACCGATCGCGAACGCTTGAATTGGCGACGCAGACTGCCAGGATCGATCAACGCGCTCGTTGATTCGCGCCGCGCGCGCGCGATCCTCGCCGGGCTTTGCCGCAATGTGGACGTGATTCCCAAGGCATATCGGCCTCCGGGCGAAATTGATGCCGCGGACGGACATGAGCGTTTCGAGCATGGCGGGTAACGAAGCCACGGAGCGCGGGCTCATCTCTGCGGCGCTCTTTGCGATTTCTTTTGCGTTTTCCGCGCATGCCGAACAACAAGGTCCCGACGCCAAAGACATTTCGTCAAGGCAACAAGAATTGCGCGGCGTCGAAGACACGATGGGCGCCGTCCAGGAGCGCGCGCGTCGACTCGAAGAGCAGCTTGTCGACCACGCCGCCGCGCGCGAAAGGCTGAATGGCGCGCTCATCGAAGCGACCCAGCGGATGCAGGAAACGGAAGGGCGCGCGGCTGAAATCGAAGAGCGGCTTTCGACGCTCACCGAGAATGAGCGCAAGATCGTCTCTTCGCTCGAGAGCCGCCGCGGATTGATCATGGAGATTCTTACCGTCCTGCAGCGGATGGGCCGGAAGCCGCCGCCGGCGCTGATCGCGCGCCCGAACGAGATTCTCGAGGCCGTCCGGGCGTCGCTCGCGCTCGGCGCCCTGTTGCCGCAAATGCGCGCCGAAGCGCGCCAACTTCAGCGCGATCTGTCGGAACTCGAGCAGGTGCGCGATGGCGTTCGGCGTGAGCGCGAACGCCTCGCGGAGCAGCAAACGAGTCTCAGCGCTCAGCGCGAAAGGCTCGCCCCGATGATCGCCGAACGTCAGGACGCGCTTTCCACCGCGCAAAACGCCTTGCAGGCGGAGACGGAGCGCGCGCGCACGCTGGCGCAGCGCGCCACGAGCCTCAAGGATCTGATCGCGCGCATGGAGGCGGACAGCGCGGCGGCGCGGCGCGCGGCGGAGGCGGCGCGCAAGGCCGATGACGAGCGCGCCAAAGCTCAAGCGAGGCTTTCCGAGCGAGAGCGGCTCAAAGCGTTGTCCGCGCCGTTCAAGGATCCGGCGCGGCTTGCGCCCGCCGTCGCCTTCGTCGATCTCAAAGGCCGACTGCCGGCGCCGGCCGCGGGACCGGTCGTGCGGCGTTTCGGCGCGCCCGACGGTTCTGGGGGCAAGGAGAAGGGCCTGTCGATCGCGGCGCGCGAAAACGGCGTCGTTATCGCCCCTTGCGACGGATGGATCGCTTTTTCAGGGCCTTACCGTAGTTATGGACAACTCTTGATCATTAATGCCGGCGGCGGTTATTATGTGGTCCTGGCCGGCATGAGTCGCACCAATGTGAACGTGGGACAGTTCGTTCTCGCAGGTGAGCCGGTTGCCAGCATGGGAGACGGAGCCGCGCAAACCGCGGCGACCATCGCAATCGGCGCGAAACAACCCATTCTTTATGTTGAGTTCCGCAAGGACGGAGCGTCAATCGACTCGGGCCCATGGTGGGCAAAGTCAGACAGTCGGAAGGTCGGCGGATGATTCGCAAAACAGCCCTTATCGCCACAGGAATTGCAATTGGAGCGGGATTCGCCACGCTTGGCCAGCAGGCGCGCGCCGTCATCGGCGCTCCGGCTCAAGCCGCTTCCGCCGACACCTATAAGAATCTCAGCCTGTTTGGCGACGTGTTCGACAAGGTGCGCGCCGACTATGTCGAGAAGCCTGACGAGCAGAAGCTCGTCGAAAACGCCATCAACGGCATGCTGACCTCGCTCGATCCGCATTCGAGCTACCTTGACGCCAAGGCGTTCAAGGATATGCGGACGCAGACCGAGGGCAAGTTCGGCGGCTTGGGCATCGAGGTCACGCAGGAAGACGGACTCGTGAAGGTCGTCACGCCGATCGACGACACGCCGGCGTCGCGCGCCGGGATCATGTCCGGCGATCTCATCGGCGCCATCGACGACGAGACCGTGCAGGGCATGACCCTCAATCAGGCCGTCGACAAAATGCGCGGCGCGATCAACACGCCTGTCAAGCTGACGCTGTTCCGCGGCAAGAACAAGGACAAGGTCGAGGTCAAGCTGGTCCGCGCCGAGATCCACATCAAATCCGTGCGCTCGCGTAAACAAGGCGACGACATCGCCTATGTCCGCATTTCGCAGTTCAACGAGGAGACGGCGGAGGGCTTGCGCACCGCCATGGCCAAGGCGCAGCAGGACATCCCCGCTGACAAGTTCAAAGGCTACATCCTCGATCTGCGCAACAATCCGGGCGGTTTGCTGGATCAGTCCATCCAGGTCGTCAATTCCTTCATCGACAAGGGCGAGATCGTGTCGACGCGCGGCCGCAACGCCGATGAAACCCAGCGTTACAACGCCCGCGGCTCCGGCGATCTGTCGAAGGGCAAGCCCGTCGTCGTGTTGATCAACGGCGGTTCGGCTTCGGCGTCCGAAATCGTCGCCGGCGCTTTGCAGGATCACAAGCGCGCGACGCTGATCGGCACGCGCTCCTTCGGCAAGGGCTCGGTGCAGACGATTATCCCGCTGGGCGGCTCCAGCGGCGCGCTGCGGCTGACGACGGCGCGCTATTACACGCCGTCCGGCCGCACGATCCAGGCCAAGGGCATTGATCCCGACATGATCATCCTGCAGGACGTGCCGGACGAGCTTAAGGGCAAGGACGACACCAAGGGCGAAGCCTCGCTCAAGGGCCATCTCAAGACTGGCGACGAGGAAAAGACCGGCTCGCAGGCCTATGTCCCGCCGGATGAGGCGAAGGACAAGCAGCTCAACGCGGCGGTCGAACTTCTGCACGGCAAGCCGAGGGCGCAGATCCTCGCTGACCAGACCAAGGAGGTCGCCAAGGACACGACCAAGCCGCCGTCCAAGGCCGCCAATTGACGGTAATGGCCGTGGGGCTTAGACGGTCGGCGGGAGTTTCCGGCGGTCGATGAGCTTTCTGTCCACTTACGCTAATCCAACGCGCTTTCTGCGGTTTGCAGAACGCGCGTTGCCATGGCTCTCAAGCGCCACGGCGCTTCTGCTCGCGATCGGGCTCTACGGCGCCTTCACGGCGCCGCCCGATTATCAGCAGGGCGAAACCGTCCGGATCATGTACATCCATGTTCCGTCCGCCTGGCTTGCCATCTTCGCCTATGTCGTGATGACCTCGGCGTCGCTCGGCGTTCTGGTGTGGCGTCATCCCCTCGCCGACGCAGCGCAGAAGACCGCCGCCAGCCTCGGCGCCGCCTTCACCTTCATTTGTCTCGTCACGGGCTCGCTTTGGGGCAAGCCGATGTGGGGGACGTTCTGGGTGTGGGACGCGCGCCTCACCTCGATGCTGGTTCTTTTTCTTCTCTATCTCGGTCTCATCGCCGTAAGGCAGACGATGGACGACACGCCGCGCGGCGCGCGCATCGCGGCGATCATGACGCTTGTCGGCGCCATCGACATCCCGATCATCAAATATTCGGTCGACTGGTGGAACACCTTGCACCAGCCGGCCTCGGTGTTTCGCATTGACGGACCGGCGATCTCCGGATCGATGCTTTGGCCGCTCATCGTCATGGCGCTCGCCGCGACGCTGCTGTTCTCGACGCTGCATGTCATGGCGATCCGCAACGAAATCCTGCGCCGGCGCCTCGCGCGCTTGTCGATGCAGGCCGTCCGCGCCGGCGAAATCGCCGGCAATGAGAGCATGGAGGCCGCCGAGTGAGCGATCACTGGTTCTATATCGCCGCCGCCTATGGCGTGACGGCCACGACGCTCGGCGTCGTGACCTTGCGCATCGTTCTCGACTATCGCCGCCTGCGATCGGCGCTGGCGCGATTTGGCGCGGCGGGCGCGCGCGATGAAGGAGAGGGCGCGTGAGCGACGCCGTCGCGCCGCGCTCGGCGCTGCGCTTTCTGCCGCTGGCGCTCTTCGCGCTGCTGGCGCTGGTCTTCCTTGTGCGGCTGTTCTCCGGCGACGCGTCGCGTATCCCCTCGGCGCTGATCGGCAAGCCGGCGCCGGCTTTCGATCTGCCGGCGCTTGAAGGACTGGCCGGCGTTCCTGGTCTCTCGACGCAAGATTTGCGCAAGGGTCACGTGAGCCTCGTCAATGTCTTCGCCAGCTGGTGCGGACCCTGCCGGCAGGAGCATTCGGCGCTCATGGCGATCGCCGGCGACGAAGCTCTAAAGGCCAAAGGCGTCGAGCTCTACGGGCTTTCCTACAAGGATGAGACGACAAAGGCCTTAGGTTTCCTTGAGGAGGGCGGCAATCCTTTCGCGCGCGTCGGCGTCGATCCTGCCGGCCGCACGGCGATCGACTTCGGCGTTTATGGCGTGCCGGAGACGTTCGTGATCAAGGGCGACGGAACCATCGCCTATAAATTCGTAGGGCCGCTGACGCCTTCCGCCATTGCGACGACGCTCATTCCGGAAATCGAAAAGGCGATAGCGGGCGGGGCGGCCACGACGCGCTGAACGCGTCGGGCGCCCGGATCATGGCGCTCTGAGAAAGAGACCGACGGTCAGCGCCGCGCCGACCACGATGATGAAGATGCGCAGGACTTTTTCGTCAATGTGATGGATCAGGCGGGCGCCGGCGACGCCGCCGATCGTCGCGCCCGCGCTCGTCACCAGCGCCTGCGGCCAGTGCAGATCCGGCGAGAACAGGAAGATCGCGACGGCGGAGGCGTTCATGACGCCGGCCAATACGTTCTTGGTGGCGCTGGCGACGCGCACGCCCTGTCCGGCCATGGTCAGCGCGGCGACCATGAGGAAACCGATGCCGCCGCCGAAATAGCCGCCGTAAACCGAAATCAGAAATTGCGCCAGCGCCGCTCCCGGCGCGCTGAGATGCGTATGCGTGTCGCCTGATTTGCGAAAGAAACTGCCCCAGGCGAAGACCACCGTCGCAAACAGCACGAGCCATGGCACGAGACGCGCGAAGAGTCCCCGCGGCGTGCCAAGCAATACCGCCGCGCCGACGGCGCCGCCGACGATGCTGATCACGAACAGCGTGCGCAGCGAAAGTCCGTTGGCGCCCCGGGCGAGTCTGCGGCCGGTCCAGCCGGTCGCGACCTGCGCCGGAAACAGCGCCGCGCATGACGTGATATTGGCGGCCAGCGCGTCCATCCCCGTGAACATCAGGGTGGGAAGCGTGAGGAAGGAGCCGCCGCCGGCCAGCGCATTCTGCGCGCCCGCCCAGGTCGCTACGGCAAACAGCAGAATGAAAGTCATGCGCGCCTATGTCAGCTCGCGCGGCTCAAAGCAAGCGGGCCGACTCCATCATCAGTCCCGCCGCGAGAAGCCGTATCAGCACGCCGAGCTGCTCATCCAGCAATTTTGGCGGGGTCTCAGCGATCTTCTCCTCGAGCCCCAGCGCCACGACTCCATGCACGGCCGAAAACAGCGTGCGCGCCAGCGCGGCGCGCGCCATCGCGTCCCTGCCCGGCAACAGTTGCGCAAGCGGCGCGTCCAACCGACTGAACAGGCGGTTGCGCGCGTCCGCATACCAGGCCGGCACCGGCGCGCCAGGAGGCAATCGGTGCTCGAACAGCGCGCGCCAACTCGGCTCTTCTTTTCTCGCGAAGCTCAGATAGGCCCGCGCCATGGCTTCCAGCGCCTGCTCCGCCTCCGCGTCCACGAACGCCGCGTCGAGCGCGGCCTCCAGGCGCGTCAGGGTGCGCGCGTTGACCCGCAGGATCAGCTCGTCGAGGTCATGAAAAGCGGTATAGATCGCGCCGAGCGCGCAGCCGGCCGCGGCGGCGAGATCGCGCGCCTTAAGTCCGGCGAGACCCTGCGCCGCCACCGTCTCCTGCGCGATGTCGATAAGCCGGTCACGCAACTGCGTCCGGCGGTCGGCGCCCGCGTCGGCGTTCTTCTCGTTCAAGGAACGTCTCCCATTCGGTATGAACGTCGTTCATTTTTTGATTGACGGCAGAGCAAAAGCGCTGCAGTCTCCATATTGAACATAGTTCATGGCGAAAGGCTGACCTTCAACCCGATCGCAACGCCCATTGCAACGCGCCCGACTTGACCGATCCTTAAGGGTCATCGACGAAAGTCACGACGCATCTCCCGGAAGCTTCGACATGACGCATTCGCTTCTCGCTTCGCGGCGTTTCGCACCATTGTTTTGGCGTCAGTTCTTCGCGGCCTTCAATGACAACTTCCTGAAGAACGCCCTGGTGCTCCTGATCCTGGCGCACGCGGCCGAGAGCGGCGCGTCACTTGTTACGCTCGCCGGCGCGGCCTTCATCGCGCCGTTTTTTCTTCTGTCGGCGATCGGCGGCGAATTCGCCGACAAATATGACAAGGCGCGCGTCGTGCGCTGGTTGAGCCTCGCCGACATCGGAGTGGCGGGCCTCTCGGCGGTGGGCTTTCTTTTCTCCAATGTCCCGACGCTCTTTGGCGCGGTCATTCTCTTCGGCGTCACCAGCGCGCTGTTCGGCCCTGTCAAATACGGCATCTTGCCCGACCATCTGACGCGCGAGGAACTTCCGGAGGGCAATGCGCTCGTCGCGAGCGCGACCTTTTTCGCAATTCTCAGCGGCACGGTCGCCGGCGGCGTCGCGATTCATGCGGGCGACGGGCTGATCCTCGCCACGGGAGTCATGGGCGTCGCGGCGCTGGCGCTTGGCGCGGCGTGGCTCATTCCCCCCACGCGGCGCGCCGATCCCGATCTTGCGATCGACGCCAACGTCTTCCGCTCAACCTTCAAATTGCTGCGGCATCTGCGTGGTCAAATAGCACTGCGGCGGCTTGCCGTGGTGACGAGCCTCTTCTGGCTGTTCGGCTCCATCGCCATGTCGTTGACGCCCTCGCTCATCACCCAGACGCTGCATGGCGCGGAGATTCTCGTCAGCATTCATCTGGCGCTGTTCGCCGTCGGCATCGCCATCGGATCGGGGCTCGCCGCCTTCCTGCTCAAGGGCAAGATCGTGCTGCTGCCGTCTGCCGTCGGCGCGGCGGTCGTCGCTTTTGCGTCCGCGGATCTCGGCCTCGCGCTGCTCCTTTCGCCAGCGCCGGACGCGGCGACGGCGCTGTCGCCGCAAGCCTATTTCGCTCAACCGCTCGCTTGGCGCGCCGCGATTGATCTTTCACTGCTCGCGGTCGCCGGCGGGCTGATGATCGTTCCGTCCTTCGCCGCCATTCAGGCGCAGAGCGCGCCTGAGCAGCGCGCCCGCACCATCGCCGCCGTGAATGTGCAGAACGCCGCCTTCATGGCGCTCGGCGGCGTCGGGGTTGCGGGTCTGCAGAGCTTGGGCGTTTCTTTCGCGGCGCTGCTGATTGGCTTGGCCGTCGTCGCGCTCATCGCTTCGATTTGGATCGTCAAGGCGGTCGTCGCCTCGCCGCTGCAGGATCTGCTCTCGATCTACTTTCGCGCCTTCTATCGTCTCGAGGCGAAGGGACTGGAAAATTTCGAAAAGGCGGGACCCAATCCGATCGTCGCGCTCAACCATGTGAGCTTTCTCGACGCCGCGGCGATTTTCGCCGTCATGCCAAAGCAGCCGGTCTTCGCCGTTGACCGTGCGATCTCGAAGACATGGTGGGCGAAGCCGTTTTTGAAATTCATGCGCGTGATCCCGCTCGATCCAGCCAATCCGCTTGGCGCGCGCGCGCTCATCAATGCGGTCAAGGACGGGAATCCGCTTGTCATCTTCCCGGAAGGCCGGCTTACGGTCACCGGCAGTCTGATGAAGGTCTATGACGGCGCGGGGCTGATCGCGGAAAAATCCGGCGCGATGGTCATCCCGGTGCACATTGACGGCGCCGAGGCGACGATGTTCTCGCGGCTGACGCGCGAACAGGCGCGCCGGCGCTGGTTTCCGAAATTCACCCTCACCGTGCTCGAACCTATCCGCCTGACGGTCGATGACGCGCTGAAAGGCAAGGCGCGGCGGATGGCGGCCGGCGCGGCGCTCTATCAGATCATGTCGGATCTCGTCTTTCGCGCCACAAACGTCGATCGCACTTTGTTCGACGCCGTCGTTGAAGCCGCCCGCACGCACGGGCTGTCGCGCGTCGCTCTCGAAGATCCGATCTCCGGCAAGCTCAGCTATCGCGGGCTGCTGATCGGGACGCGCGCGCTCGCCGGCAAGATCGCGCGCATTGGGAGGCCGGGCGACGCGATCGGATTGATGCTGCCGAACGCCAATGGCGCGGGAATAGCGTTCCTCGCGGTCATTTCGGCCGGCCGCACGCCGGCGATGATCAATTTCACCGCTGGCGCCGCCAATATTCTGGCGGGCTGCGAGGCGGCGCAGGCGAGGACGATTTTGACGTCGCGCGGGTTCATCGAGAAAGCCAAGCTCGAAAAGCTCCTCGCGGCGCTCGAAGAGAAGGTCGCGATCGTCTATCTCGAAGACATGCGGGCGCGCATTTCCTTCGCCGACAAGCTCGACGCCTTTCGGCGGTTCCGTAAGCCCGTCGCTCCGCGCAAGGCCGACGAGATGGCGGCGATCCTTTTCACCTCGGGTTCGGAAGGCGCGCCAAAGGGCGTCGCCTTGTCGCATCGAAACATGCTCGCCAATGCGGCGCAGGCCGCCGCGCGCATCGACTTCGGACGCACGGACAAGGTCTTCAACGTGCTGCCGATGTTCCATTCCTTCGGTCTGACGGTCGGCTTCACGCTGCCATTGATCTCCGGCGTTCCGATCTATCTTTATCCCTCGCCTTTGCACTATCGCATCGTGCCGGAACTCGTTTACGGCTCAAACGCCACGATTCTTTTCGGCACGGACACTTTTCTCGCCGGTTACGCGCGCCCGGCCCACGCTTATGACTTCCGGTCGATCCGTTATGTCGTCGCCGGCGCCGAGCCGGTGAAGCAATCGACGCGCGATCTATGGATGGAGAAGTTCGGCGTCCGCATCCTTGAAGGCTATGGCGTGACGGAAGCCTCGCCGGTCCTCGCGCTCAACACGCCGATGTTCAACAAATTCGGCGCGGTCGGACGTTTGATGCCGGGCGTCGAACATCGGCTCGAGCCGGTTCCGGGCGTGGAGGACGGCGGAAGGCTCTTGGTGCGCGGTCCCAATGTGATGATGGGCTATCTCAAGATCGATAGACCGGGCGTCGTGCAGCCGCCGGAGAACGGCTGGCATGATACGGGCGATATCGTCACGATCGACGCGCAGGGCTATGTGACGATCAAGGGGCGCGCCAAGCGCTTCGCCAAGGTCGGCGGCGAGATGGTGTCGCTCGCGGCGATCGAACAGCTGGCGGCGGAACTTTGGCCCGACGCGCTGTCGGCGGCGGCGACCGAGATCGATCCGCGCAAGGGCGAGAGAATCATTCTTATCACGCAGCAGAAGGACGCGACGCGCGCCGATTTCCAGGCCTATGCGAAATCGAAGGGCGCGTCCGACCTGATGATTCCGGCGGAGATCATGATCGTCGAGAGTGTGCCGCTTCTTGGTTCGGGCAAGCTCGATTTCGCGGCGGTGACAAAAATGGTGCGCGAGCGCGGGCGCTACATTCTGCCCAACCCGCGCCTGCCCAACGGCCTGCAGGGTCGCATCGACGGAAACGCCGCTGCGTCTGCGTGAAATTCCAAGGATTTAAATTTTTGATCGCGCTGCGGTTCTCGCCCTTCGAGACGGCGCCATTCGGCTGGCGCCGGCGCTAGAAATAGGACTCCGCGAAGCGCAGCGCGCCGCTCGGGCGGCGGGCAGTCATAGGTGTCCGCGCCGCTGCAATGCGGGCAAACCGGCTTGCCCCTCAGTCTTATTTTGGAGACCCTATGGCGGCGATGGCGGACCCAGCAACCCAAGCCTATGGGATGAAGCCGAAAAAAATCCTCAAAGGGGAATTGAAGCGACGGGGCGTCACCTATGCGCAGCTTACCGAAAAGCAGGCGGCGATCGGGGTGAAGGAGACAGACCGGAACCTAAACAATAAGATCAGCCGCGGCGGGTTTACCGCCGCGTTTCTGATTCAGTGTTAACAGGCTATTGGTTGCACATCATTGCGCTTGGAGGATATCTGACTAGGTTACAAAATTCGTTTTTATGAATATCCGTAATTCATTTAACTAATCCAGGTGGTGTTCGCCACTCTTGACCAAAGTCCGTAGTCGTCACGCTCGCGAAACGGCTGCCGTCACGCACCTGGAATGCCAAGACGAATGGGAAAGGTTCCTCTTCGCCAGTTTCCCATTGGACAATTAGCTGCGCCCGCACATAATCTCCTGATATCCTATAGTGGATAGGCCATTTCTTTTCTTTCAATGACCATTCCCATGGGCGTTCTCCACCAACACCACAGTCTGCTAACGCAATGACTACCTGTTCTCCTGCGGATACATCCAAGCCACGTTTTAAAACATGACGTTCGTGAGGTAGCCACTTTCCGCCTGATAACTCCGAGAAGTCCAAGATTAGATCAACAGATTTGGCTCTATCGGGGAATACAATACGAGAAATAATATGAGTTGAATTCACAAGTGTAAAAGTAGCACTTGGCCGGCGACGCGAGGCTACAACTGTCCGCTGGCCCGATGTTTCGATGAGTGGGTGCTTCGGCACCCTCGTTCTCCATAGCATCCAAAAGCCAATCAACGGCAATATAACCGTTGGTCCCCAGCTGATGATTTGATCTGAGGTGACGTAATGGCTCAGCATGGCAGAGCCTTGATCAAAAAGCTTGCCTTTGATGCCGTCCCAAATCCAGCGCCAAAAGGCCCCGAAGCAGAAAAGCAGGAAGCCAAAAATCCTTTGTAGCATAGCTCCGATCCTGCCCTCGCGCGGCTGATTCCGCAACGCGTCTCGGCAGAACGGACATTAGCTGGAAGCCCGCATCGGGCAGCCGCGATCACTTAGCGGCTCCCTGCTGCTCAGTCTCAGCCTTGTGGCGTTTGCGCCATAATGCCGGGCGTTTCGAAGGACGAGGGGCCCTTGCGAATCTTCATGATTCGATGAGCCACGACCCAATGTCGTCGAAGACGCCCAACTGGCCTGCGTGTCGCCGAGCGCGGGCAAAAAGCGCGGGCGCAGCGCCACGCCATGCGCGCCGCCCGCGCATACTCAAGCTCTTGATTAATACGTCCATGCTTGCTTTATCGCGGCGCAATATCTTTCTCAGGAGCTGCGCCTCATGTCGACTTGGCCAAACTACGGCAAAATCACCGGTCCGATCGTGCTGATCGGCTTCGGCTCCATCGGCCGAGGCATTTTGCCGCTGATCGAGCGCCATTTCGATTTCGACAAATCGCGCTTCACCGTCATCGACCCCGTCGATACGCATCGTCGTCTGCTCGACGAGCGCGGCATCGCTTTTCTGAAAACCAAGCTGACGCCGGAGAACTACCGCGAAGTCTTGACCCCGCTGCTGACGAAGGGCGGAGGCCAGGGCTTTATCGTCAATCTCTCGGTCGACGTTTCCTCGCTCGCGATAATGAAACTCGCGCGCGAATTGAACGCGCTCTGCGTCGACACGGTGGTGGAGCCATGGCCGGGCTTCTACTTCGACAAGACCATGTCCAATGAAGCGCGCACGAATTATGCGCTGCGCGAGACGGTGCTCGAGGAGCGCCGCAAAAATCCCGGCGGATCGACGGCGGTTTCCTGCGTCGGCGCCAATCCCGGCATGGTCTCATGGTTCGTGAAGCAGGCGCTCGTGGATATCGCGCGCGACACGGGAACGCTCGACAAGGAGCCGGCAACGCGCGCCGAATGGGGCGCGCTCGCCCAAAGGCTCGGGGTCAAGGGCGTTCACATCGCCGAACGCGACACGCAGCGCGCGCGCAATCCGAAGCCGCGCAACGTCTTCGTCAACACCTGGTCGGTCGAAGGCTTCGTCTCCGAGGGCCTGCAGCCCGCCGAACTCGGCTGGGGCACGCATGAAAAATCCTTGCCCGACATCGGCCGCACGCATCCCTCCGGCTGCGGCGCGGCGATCTATCTGCTGTCGCCCGGCGCCAATACGCGCGTGCGCTCATGGTGCCCGACGCCGGGGCCGCAATATGGCTTCCTCGTCACCCATAATGAGTCGATCTCGATCGCGGACTATCTCACGCTGCGCGACGATAAGGGTCAGGCGATCTATCGTCCGACCTGTCATTACGCCTATCATCCCGCCGACGACGCCGTGCTTTCTCTGCACGAGATGTTCGGCGCCGCCGGCAAGATGCAGGAGAGCTGGACGATCCTCGACGAACACGAGATCGTCGATGGAATCGACGAACTCGGCGTGCTGCTCTACGGCCACGCCAAGAACGCCTATTGGTACGGGTCGCAACTCTCGATCGAGGAGACCCGCGACCTCGCGCCCTATCAGAACGCCACCGGACTGCAGGTGAGTTCGGCGGCGCTCGCCGGCATGGTCTGGGCGCTGGAGAACCCGCAGGCGGGAATCGTCGAGGCCGACGAGGTCGACTACAAGCGCTGCCTCGAAGTGCAGCTGCCGTATCTCGGCCCGGTGAAGGGCTATTACACGGATTGGACGCCGCTCGAGGGGCGTCCCGGCCTGTTTCCGGAAGATATCGACGAAAGCGATCCGTGGCAGTTCAGGAATATTCTGGTGCGCTAGCGCGCGCCAGATCGGGCCAAACAAGCGCGCGGAGCCACTCGGCGCGCTTTATTTACGTTCGGAAAGCCGCTTGCCTCGCTTTAATGTTCTCTATATGTTCTGACTAGCGTCAGTTCTGAGCGGTCGCCAGGGCGATGCTCGGGGCGACGCTGGGCAGAGGTTGCGGACATGGGTGCGGCTCAGGCATCGACAGAGATAAAGGGTGCCCCGGGGATCGACGCCGCAGCCCTCGTTGAGGCCGATCGCCGGCGCGGACGCGGCGCGTTGTCGAAGCGCAGCGGCCGCTTCGAAAAGGAGACTCGCGAGGAGGCCGACGACGGTTGGGGCTCGCTGGAGAGCCTTGCGGCGCTCAAGACGAATTTTCACATAGAGAAGCCGCGCACGATCATCACCAGGAATGATTCGCCGGACATTTCTTTCGACCGCTCGATCAATCCCTATCGCGGCTGCGAGCATGGCTGCGTCTATTGTTTCGCGCGGCCGACGCACGCCTATATGGGCTTCTCGCCGGGCCTCGATTTCGAGACCGAGATCTTCGTCAAGGACGGCGCGGCGCAGCTTCTCGAACGCGAATTATCGGCGCCGCGCTATGTCCCCAAGACGATCGCCATCGGCACCAACACCGATCCCTATCAGCCCGCCGAGAAGAGCCATCGCGTGATGCGTTCGATCCTCGAAATGCTGGCGCGCGCCAATCATCCGGTCGGCATCGTGACGAAGTCGGCGCTGGTGCTGCGCGACCTCGATCTGCTCGCGCCAATGGCGTCCAAGGGCCTCGCGAAGGTCGCGATCTCGGTGACGACGCTCGACCGCAAGCTGGCGCGGCTGATGGAGCCCCGCGCCGCGACGCCCGAGCTGCGGCTTGATGCGCTCGAAAAGCTCAGCGCCGCCGGCGTGCCGACGGCGGTGATGACGGCGCCGATCATTCCGGCCATCAATGACGACGAGATCGAGCGGATCTTGATGCGGGCGCACGCCGCCGGCGCACGGGAAGCGGGCTATGTGATGCTGCGCCTGCCGCTCGAATTGCGCGATCTCTTCACCGAATGGCTGGCGACGCATTTTCCTGACAGGGCCAGGCGAGCCCTCGCGCTCGTGCGCTCGACGCGAGACGGCAAGCTTTACGATGCGTCCTTCGGAACCCGCATGAAAGGCGAGGGGCCCTACGCCTGGATGATCGGCCGGCGTTTTGAGCTTGCGGCCGCCCGGCTCGGCTTTGCGCAGAGAACAAGATTGCGAACGGATTTGTTCGAGCCGCCGCGCCGCGCGCCGCAGCAGCTCAGCCTCTTCTGAGCCTGCTCACGACTCGTTTGGCACGACCATCCGATTTTCCTGTTCCAAAAACTTGATTAAGCGAACCGCCGAGCCTTCAGCGGAAAGGCAGCGGCTTACGAAATGAACCGGGGCCGGGGGAGGCATTCACTTATTCACAGGCATCCCACTCGTTTCACGCAATGATTTAAATTTCGCTTGCGGATCATTCGTTGCCAGCCTACGCTATTCAGCATGAATGATGGTGCCAAACAGAGCGACGATTTGACCTCGGAGGACGCGGTTCCTTCAGGTGACTCTCCGCTCGCCGAGGAGAAAGTGAAGCTTGCTGCCGCGATTAAGCAGGAGCAACAAAAGTTTTTTCAGGCGTTTTCTGACTTCATTATTGCGAACAGGACGGAGGCCCACACGATCGGGTGGGAGGAAGGCTTTTTGGCCGGGTGGGGAGGTGCGATGAAGCACTTCCAAGACGAGGCACAAAAAAAAGCCCGGGAAGCCGCAATGGGCGCTAAGCCCCCGCAGCCGCCGGAAAATCGTGGACACCTTTATTCGCGACTCCACGACTTGCTGGCGGATAGTGGCGGAACCTCAACAGCAAGACCGCCGGCAATCATTACTGTGCAGCGTTTCATCCGTCGCAATCCGGGGCTGCGAGGCGTGGAGATCGCCGCCGCGCTAGCAAAATCATTCCCCGAGCGGACTGTGCGAACCGCACTCCATCGGCTGAAAACTGCGGGACACATTCGCATCGAGGAGGGGCGCTGGCATCCAGTGACGCCCACTCCTCCTAACTCATCCCAGGAGAAAGCCGATGCCCCCCCCTAAAATTGGCGCCAGCGCGTCCTTGAGACAAGCCGACTTGGCGCGCTGGCTGCTCTAGGGTCGGGCCGGATTGGAGAGAGCTGCAACCCTCTACCAATCCGGTGAGCTACCGCTCATGTCCCCTGCTTGGCCCCGTGGCGAAATTGGTAGACGCGGCAGCTTTGGGAGCTGCTTCCTGGTGGGATTGTCGGTTCAACTCCGACCGGGGCCACCATTTATATTAGCACAACCGGACTCTGGGGAGCTAGAGTGATTCGCTTGTACACAATGCATGTGGTTGCTGGTTCATGGCAGTTCAACGTTTCACATTGCGTTCAACAATCACTTACATGTTCAGAATCGCTTAGCTCGCGACGGCATAAAATGCATACTTCTGAGTATGTGTCGTAATGCAAGCTGATGCTGAAGAGTTTTTTTAAAAAATTCTCAGCATCCAAATGGCGGATTGAGTACTCACTTCTCAAATTGATGATTTACCGCGAGTAATCTCATGCCGCCGCCGGTGGCTTGCCAACGGCGGGTTCTCCACGCTTTATTGGCCCGAGCGGCTCCTGCGCCCGATGACGCGCCTGCGCAGGATCGCGCGCGATCCGCGCGGGGGAGCGTTTGTGACGGCCAAGGGGCCCCATTTTCGGCTGGAAGCGCAGCTGCGCCGCAAAGGCGTCTGGCCGATCGCCGGCGTCGACGAGGTTGGACGCGGGCCGCTTGCGGGTCCGGTGGCGGCGGCGGCGGTGATTCTCGATCCCGAACGACGGCCGCGGGGGCTCGATGATTCGAAGGCGCTGAACCAGGCGCAGCGCGAAGAAGCGTTTGAGCGCATCATGGCCAGCGCGCTCGCGGTGAGCGTCGCCTTCGTCGCCCCCGCCGAAATCGACCGCATCAATATCCGCCAGGCGACGCTCGCGGCGATGGCGCGGGCCGTCGCCGGCCTTTCCCAGACGCCGGCCTATCTTCTCATCGACGGCAACGACCGGCCGCCGGTCAACTGCCCCTGCCAGCTGATCATCAAGGGCGACGCGACCGCGCTGTCCATCGCCGCAGCCTCGATCGTCGCCAAGGTCGCGCGCGACGCCATGATGCGCCGCCTCGCCGTCCACTATCCCCACTATGGGTTTGAGACCAATGTCGGCTACGCCGTGCAGCGTCACCTTGACGCGCTGGCGCTGCACGGCGCGAGCCCGGCGCATCGCGTCAGCTTCGCGCCCGTGCGCGAGGCGTGAGGCCTTCGTCAACTATTCGCTAACCTTTTTATTTCTTTAAGACTTCCGTTCGAAAAAGAGACGTCGGCGTTTTGCCAATCTAAACGCCCCCTTTACCTCCCTGCTTCACTATCTCGCATGTTGGTTGCGTTGATGGTGTTCAGTTCATGCGTAGCGCGCGCGTCGGGGCGGCTCGCCTCAAAGCCCGAAATCAGGTCACGCGTATCGGGCGCACAAATGAAGGGCCGCTCCGCGCGACGGCGCGCAACGAAATCCTGTGCGGCGACTGCGTCGCATCGATGGAGCGACTGGCGCAGGAGAGCGTCGATCTCGTCTTCGCAGATCCGCCCTATAATCTGCAGCTCGCCAATCGTTTGCATCGCCCGGATCAAAGTCTCGTCGACGCAGTCGATAATGACTGGGACAAATTCGCGAATTTCGCCGCCTATGACGCCTTCACGCGCGACTGGCTTGCGCAGGCGCGCCGGGTGATGAAGCCCTCGGCGACAATTTTCGTGATCGGCTCCTACCACAATATTTTTCGCGTCGGCGCGATCATGCAGGATCTGGGCTTCTGGATCCTGAATGACATCGTCTGGCGCAAGAACAATCCGATGCCGAACTTTCGCGGCCGGCGCTTCACCAACGCCCATGAGACGATGATCTGGGCGGCGCGCGACCAAAGCGCCAAGAACTACACCTTCAATTACGAGGCGCTGAAGGCGGCGAACGAAGATTGCCAGGTTCGCTCCGACTGGCTGCTGCCGATCTGCGGCGGGACAGAGCGTCTCAAGGATGGCGCGGGCCGCAAGACCCATCCGACGCAAAAGCCGGAAGCGCTGCTCGCGCGCGTCATTCTCGCCGCCTCGAGCCCGGGCGATCTGGTTCTCGATCCCTTCTTTGGCACCGGAACGACCGGCGCCGTCGCCAAGCGCCTCGGGCGCGATTGGCTCGGCATCGAGCGCGACGGCGACTATCGCGCCGCGGCGCGCGCGCGGATCGCGGCGATCGAACCCTTGCCGCATGAAACGCTCGCGACGGCCCCGTCTAAGCGCACGGAGCCGCGCATCGCCTTCGCCAGCCTCGTCGAAGCGGGACTCATCGCGCCGGGCGCGACGCTCGTTGACGCCAGGCGGCGCCATCGCGCGGTGGTGCGCGCCGACGGCGCGCTGTCGCTCTCCGGCTTCGTCGGCTCGATCCATAAGACCGGGGCGCTGGCGCAGGGCCTGCCGGCCTGCAACGGCTGGACCTTCTGGCACTACGAAGAAAAGGGCGCACTCGCGCCGATCGACGATTTGCGGGCCGAGGCGCGCGAACGTCTCAAAGTGGCGGCGGAATAAAAACCCTCTCCCACGCAAGTCGAGCCTGCTCGACTTGCGATTAACAATGCTGAAGTCGGCAACAGCCGACTTCAGACCGGAGAGGGTCGGACCGAAGGTCCGGGGTGAGGGGAAACACACTCGATTGCTTTTTCCAGATTCAGGCGATCAGCGCGCGACCCCTCACCCGGCTCGCTGCGCTCGCCACCCTCTCCCGATGGGAGAGGGTTAGGCGCTACGCCAGCCATCCCGCGTAAAAGCCCACGAGCAGTACGATTCCGATGAAGGCGCGATAGTACACGAAGGGCCAGGCGGAAAAGCGTTCGAGAATCCGCAGCAAGCCCCAGATCGCGACAAAGGCGGAGATCGAGGCGACGAAAAGCCCGAGCGTCAGCACCGCCCAGCCGTGGAAATCGAGCTGCGCCTTGTGCAGCTCCCATAATTCCTTCAAGCCCGCGAGCGCGATCGCCGGCAGGCCGAGCAGAAAGGAAAAGCGCGCCGCTTCCTCGCGCTTGAGGTCGAGGAATAGCGCCGCCGTCAGCGTCGAGCCCGAGCGCGAGACGCCCGGAATGAGCGCGCCGACCTGCGCGAAGCCGACGATCATCGCGTCCTTCAGGCTGACATGTTCGAGCGTGCGCTTGTGATTGCAATAGAGTTCGGCGATGGCGAGCAGCGCCGCCATCACGATCGAGGAAATGCCGATCACCGGCAGCGTGCGCAACGGCGAGCCGCAGGTGTTGAGCGTATGCGACAGCGCGAGGCCGGCGATGCCGATCGGCACGGTCGCGAGCGCGATCCAGACGACGAAGCGAAAGGTCCAATCGTTGAAGTCGCGCCGCACGAGCGCCCGCACGGACCCCTCGGCGAGCGCGCGGATGTCGCTCCAGAAATAGCTGACGACCGCGGCGAGCGCCGCGAGCTGCATCGCCGCGGAGAAGGCGGAGCCAGGGTCCTTCCAGCCGAGCAGCGCCGGCACGATGCGCATATGCGCGGTCGAGGAGATCGGCAGAAGCTCGGTGATGCCCTGCACCACGCCGAGAACGGCGACTTTCATATAACCGAGATCGACAAAACCGGTGTCGAGCCCATTCGTGCAAGCGGTCGCCATAGAGGCCCTCGTCTCGTTTGTCGGCCCCGCGACGAATCACGAAGGCGCCAAGCGACTCCGACTTCTGGCAAACAAGCCGGCCGCGATCAAGGCGAGCTGCTGGCGATCGCGCCCAAATCAGTGAAACAGCGCGGCGGTTTTGAGGAGGGTCGTCCAGACGCCCCAGGCGAGGGGGACGCCGACGGCGGCCCAGGCGAGAACCAGCAGCAGCGATCCGTCCTTTGAGCCGGGCGGCGCGCGCGCGGCGGCCGGCGGATCGGCGTCGGTCGCGGCGGGGTCCAACCCTTCTTCGACGAAATCCTCGAAATCGGCGTGGATGTCGTCATCTGCCTTGACGACCTCGGCGACCGTGATGTGCTTTTGCGCCGCGACCTCTTCATCGCTCATGTAATATTTCTCGGCGCAGGGCCGCACGAGCAGATTGCAGACGAGACCGCAGAGCAGCAGGCCCGCGAGCACATACATCGTCTGATTATAGGCGGCTTCGCGCGGGACGCCGACGCTCAGCTGATATTCGCGAATGTAATTGACAAGCACGGGCCCCAGCACGCCCGCCGTCGACCAGGCGGTCAGCAGCCGTCCATGGATGGCGCCGACGTGATGCGTGCCGAAGATGTCGGCGAGATAAGCGGGGATCGTCGCGAAGCCGCCGCCATACATGGTGATGATGACCGCAAAGAGCAGGACGAAGAGGCCGACGATCGCCCCGCTCGCGGCGAAGGGGATCGCCGAATACAGCACGATGCCGACGATGAAGAAGATCGCGTAAGTGATCTTGCGGCCGAATTTATCGGACGCCGACGCCCAGCCGATGCGCCCGCCGATGTTGCACAGGCTCAAGAGGCCGGTGAAGCCCGCCGCGATCGCCGCGATCTGCTTTTTCTGATCGGCGTCGAGCTGATCGAATCCCATGTCCAGGCCGATCAGTCTGCCGCCGAAGACTTCCTGCAGCATTGGCGAGGCCATGCCGAGAACGCCGATGCCGGCTGACACGTTGAGACAGAGCACGGCCCAGAGCAGCCAGAATTGCGGCGTCTTCCATGCGACGTCGAGATGCACGTGACGATGCGTCACCATGGCGTTCTTGGCCGCCGCGGGCGGCGTGAATCCTTCCGGCGCCCAGCCTTCGGACGGCACCCGGTAGCTGAGCGCGCCGGCGACCATGAAGGCGAAATAGATCGCCGCGAGCGTCACGAAGGTCTGCCAGACGCCCGGGGAAGCCGGCGTGGCATAGAAGCTCATCAGCCGGTCGGCGAGCGGCGCGCCGATCATCGCGCCGCCGCCAAAGCCCATGATGGCGAGGCCGGTCGCCAGGCCGCGCCGGTCGGGGAACCATTTGATGAGCGTCGAGACCGGCGAGATGTATCCAAGCCCGAGACCAATGCCGCCGATCACGCCCGAGCCGATCCAGAGCATCCAGATCTGGTGGAGATAGACGCCGAGCGCCGAGACGAGCAGGCCGCCGCACCAGCAGCAGGCCGCCGCGAGACCGGCCTTGCGGGGTCCGGCTGTCTCCAGCCAATGGCCGAAGACCGCCGCCGAGGAGCCCAGAAATACGAAGAACAGCGTGAACGTCCAGCCCAGCCAGCTGATCTTCCAGTCGCAGTGGGTGGCGACAAGCGTCGCGAAAAGCCCAAGCGTTTCCGGGCATTCCTTCGGCTGCGCGCCGCCGACGACGCGAGAGAGCGGCAGCCAGAAGACGGAAAAGCCATAGGCCATGCCGATGCACAGATGAATGGCCAGCGCCGCCGGCGGCACGAGCCAGCGATTGAATGTCGGCAATGCGACGGTTCGCTCGCGGCTGAAAAAATCGGGTCGGGCGATGGCGTCGGCGGCGGACATGAACGCTCCTGCGGCGATGTTGCGGCGCGATATTGCGCAAGCGCTGCGCCCGGCACAAGTCCGCGTGCAACCCTCTCCCAGAGGGAGAGGGTGGACGCCGAAGGCGGCCGGGTGAGGGGTTGCGACGCTTATTGTCTG
>NZ_JBPFDU010000061.1:0-41638 GCF_051062815.1 Methylocystis sp.
GATATGCCCTAAGCGATACTGACGAATTGAAATAAAAGCCCCCGGCCCAAAAGGCCGGGGGTTTTCGTTTGGAGCCGCCCCGCGCCGCCTGTGCCGCAAACCAAGCGCGCCTTCCTATGACGACGCGCCTCCCGCGCGAACACAGAACGCGCCTTCTGCGCGAAGGCGTTGCGCCGAGCGTCAAGCGGCGTTCTGCAAGTCGCCCGCGAAATCCCGCGCAACGCGAACATTCGCGCCTTGGCGCCGTGCTGCTTCTATTTCTCTGTTTCTACTGGCGCTTGTTTCATCAAGCGCCGCTAACTATAAAATACGGGGGGTAAGGCTGCCTCGTGACCGACGGCGCATTGGAGCGCCGCCGGGAGGCCGCGCCCCTTCCATCGCCTCGGCATTGCGCCTGAGGAGCCCACGGCGAGCACGATGTCCGACCTCTCCGAAGTCTTTCGCGCCGGCGCGACGAACGCCTGGATTTTTGCGCCGAGCGCGGTGGCCTTGGGCGCGCTGCACGGACTCGAGCCGGGCCACTCGAAGACGATGATGGCGGCGTTCATCGTCGCGGTTCGCGGCACCGTGGCGCAAGCGGTGCTGCTTGGCGTCGCGGCGACAATTTCCCATACGGCGATCGTCTGGGCCGTGGCGCTGACCGGGCTTTATCTCGGCGCGCAACTGAACGTCGAGGCGAATGAACCTTATCTGCAGATTGTCTCTGGCGCGTTGATCATCGCCGTCGCTGTTTGGATGATGTGGCGAAGCTGGCGCGATATCGCCGCCACAGCAGCCGTGACGGCGCCGGCGCATGAGCGCGGACGGTTTCCGGCCGGCGCCAGCGCCGCGCATGGCCACTCGCACAACGGAGACCATGTTCACGGGCATGTCCACGGCGATGTTCACGCCCATGTTCACGTCCATGACGGCGGCGTGCCGCATACCCATCAGGAAGAGGAATTCGAGAGCGCGCTCCTCGACGTCGATCCCACCGTCTACGCTGACGCGCATGAGCGCGAACATGCCTTGGATATCGATCGGCGCTTCGCCAGTCGCCGCGTGACGACCGGACAGATCATTCTCTTCGGCCTGACGGGCGGGCTCATCCCCTGTCCCGCATCGATTACCGTGCTTCTGCTCTGCCTGCAGGTCGGCCGCATCGGGCTCGGCGCGCTGCTCGTGCTCTGCTTCAGCGTCGGTCTGGCGCTGACCCTCGTGCTTGTCGGGGTGGCGGCGGCGCTCGGCATGCGTCACGCCGCGTCGCGCTGGCCAGGATTGGAAGCGCTGGCGGCCCGCGCCCCCTATGTGTCAGGCGCGATCGTCGCCGCGGTCGGCGCCTATACGATCGCAGTGGGCGCAGCCGCGCTGGGGTAGAGCTATTTGCCGAGGTGAAACGCCGACTTCGTCACCTTTGCGCTGATCGGCGCGTCGAGGAAAAAGTCGAGCACGGCGTCGACCCTCGGATCGACGGCGTAGGTCGAGAAGTCGGTCATGCCTTCTTCCTTTAGGACCTCTACGTCGATGAAGAAATTCCCGCTGCAGCTCTGTGCGGGACGAACCAGAATGGCGTGCGCGGCGTCCGCGACGATCTCGGGCTTTCGGGACCGGCGCAGCAGTTCGTCGCCGCCGAGAAGATTGCCCACGGCGGCCGTCGCGATCGCGGTCTCCGGCCACAGCGAATTCACGGCGACCCCGTCGGCGGCGAGGTCCCGTGCGAGGCCGAGCGTCACGAGGCTCATCCCATATTTCGACATTGTGTAGGCGAGGTTGGGCGAAAACCACTTCGGGTTCAGATCCAGCGGCGGCGACAGCGTCAAGATGTGCGGATTGGCGGATTGGCGCAGATGCGGCAGCGCCGCCTTGCAGCACAGATAGGTCCCGCGCGCGTTGATCTGATGCATCAGATCGAAGCGCTTCATCTCGAGCGCGTCGATCCCACGCAGATCGATGGCGCTGGCGTTGTTGACCAGGATGTCGATCCCGCCAAAGCAGGACGCGGCCTGACTGACCGCCGCCTCGACCTGATCGTCGAAGCGAATGTCGCAGGGCACGGCGAGCGCCTGTCCGCCCGCCGCTTCGATCTCCGCCGCCGCCGTGTAGATCGTGCCGGGAATTCTCGGGTTTTCGGTCACGCTCTTCGCCGCGACGACGACATTCGCGCCGTCGCGCGCGGCGCGCATCGCGACCGCGAGTCCGATGCCTCGGCTCGCGCCGGTGACGAAGAGCGTTTTGCCGGCGAGCGAGCGCGTCGTTGCAGGCGTCATGGCGCGCTCGCGCCGTGGTTCGTCGTGAAACTCACGCGGCGACCTGCGCCGGATAGCCCGCTTCGCTGATCGCCTTGGCGAGCGCCTGCGCGTCTTTCGGCGACGGCGTCACGTCGACCTTGCCGGTGGCGAGATCGACCTTGACGTCGGCGTTCGGCTCGACCGATTGGACCGCCTTGGTGACATGTTTCACGCACATATTGCAGGTCATGTCTTGCACATTGAATGTCGTCATTACTTCCTCCTTGAATTCCTTATCCGCCGCGTGCGTTTCGATCGGCGTCGCTTGCGGGCCGTGGTCGGCGCTTGCGATGACCGGAGCCTTGAAGCGGCGCAGGCGCAGCGCATTGGTCAGCACGAAAACGCTCGACAGCGCCATGGCGGCGGCGCCGAACATCGGCGAGAGCAGCATGCCGTTGACGGGATAGAGCGCGCCCGCCGCGACCGGTATGAGCCCGACGTTATAGCCGAACGCCCAGAACAAATTCTGCTGAATGTTGCGCATCGTCGCGCGCGAGATCGCGAGCGCCGCCGGCACTTTGGCGAGATCGCCCGACATCAGCACCACGTCGGCGGCTTCGATCGCAATGTCGGTTCCCGTGCCGATGGCGATTCCGGCGTCTGCGGCGGCGAGCGCCGGCGCATCGTTTACGCCGTCGCCGACGAAGGCGATCCTGTTGGTTTCTCGCAGCCGCTCGAGCGTCGCGACTTTTCCGTCGGGAAGGACGCCAGCGACGACCTCGTCAATTCCCAGTCTCGCGGCGATGGCCTTCGCCGTTCGCGCGTCATCGCCGGTGATCATCGCGGTTTTGACGCCGAGCGAATGTATCGCGTCGATCGCGGCGCGGCTTGTCGGCTTCAGATCGTCGGCGACCGAGAGTATGGCGCCAAGCTTCCCGTCGACCGCGACGTAAAGCGGGGTTTTGCCTTCCTCGGCGAGCCTCTGAGCGTCCTGCGCGAAGGGCGATGCGTCGAGGCCGAGCGTCGCCATGAAGCGCTCGGCGCCGATGGCGACGGTCTTGCGGTCGACGAGTCCCGTAACTCCCATGCCGGCGATCGATCTGAAGTCGGCGCAGGGCGAAAGCGCCAGATCCGCGGCCTTGGCCGCGGCGACCAGCGCCGCGCCGACGGGATGTTCGGACTGCGCCTCGACGCTCGCGGCAAGCCGCAGAAGCTCGTTCTCCTGCTGGCCGGGCGTTGCGACGAGATCGGTCAGGCGCGGCTTGCCATAAGTGAGCGTGCCGGTCTTGTCGAAGGCGATGAGGGTGACGTCGCGCAGCGTTTGAAGGGCTTCGCCCTTGCGAAACAGCACGCCGAGTTCCGCCGCCCGGCCGGTGCCGGTCATGATCGCCGCCGGCGTCGCCAGCCCCATGGCGCAGGGGCAGGCGATGATGAGCACGGCGACCGCGTTGACCAGCGCGCAAGTGAGGCGCGGCTCCGGCCCGATCAGCATCCAGGCGACGAAAGTCAGCGCCGCGACGGCGAAAACGGCTGGGACGAAGACGGCGGTGACGCGGTCGACCATCGCCTGAATCGGCAGCTTGGCGCCCTGCGCCTGCTCGACCATGCGGATAATGCCGGCGAGCGTCGTATCCGCGCCGACGCGGGTGGCGCGAAACGAGAACCCGCCGGAGCCGTTGACAGTCGCGCCGGTGACGGCTGCGCCCGGCCGCTTGGCGACGGGCGCCGGCTCGCCGGTGACCATCGACTCATCGACATGGGACGAGCCCTGCGTGACGACGCCGTCGGTCGGGATGCGCTCGCCCGGCCGCACCAGCACGATGTCGCCGACGCGCACGTCATCGATATCGACGTCGACGGTCGCGCCGTCGCGTTCGACGCGGGCGGTTTTCGGCTGAAGCCGCGCGAGCGCGCGGATCGCCTCCGACGTGCGGCCCTTGGCGCGCGCTTCGAGATAGCGGCCGAACAGGATCAGGGTGACGATAACGACCGCCGCTTCATAATAGACATGCACCGAGCCGGCCGGCAGCGCATGGGGCGTGAAGGTCGCGACGACCGAATAGAGATAGGCGCTGAGCGTGCCCGTGGCGACGAGGGCGTTCATGTCGGGCTGGCGCCGCAACAGGGAGGGAATCCCCTTGAGGAAGAAAACCAGCCCGGGGCCAAACAGCACGACGCTGGCGAGCAGGAAGGAAATCTCGCGGATCCTCGCCTCGCCGATCACGCTCATCGTCCAGTGATGGACGGCGGGAATGAGATGCCCGCCCATTTCAACCACGAAGATCGGCGCCGTCAGAATGGCGGCGACGATGAGGCGGAAGCGCAGCGCGCGCATCTCCTCCTCACGTCGCATCTTCTCGCGATCGGCGCCGCCGGAATCGGTTTCGATCGCTCGCGGCTCATAGCCGGCCTGTGAAATCGCCCGGCGCAGACGGTCTGTCAGGCCAGGCCCGGCGAGCGCGCGCACGGTCGCGCGTTCGGTCGCCAGATTAACTTTCGCTTCCATCACGCCTGGAACGGCGCTGAGCGCCTTTTCAACATGCGAGACGCAGGAGGCGCAGGTCATGCCGCGAACGCCAATCTCAATCGTCTCGACGACCGCCTCGTAGCCCGCGTCCGAGACCGAATTTACGAGTTGCGCGAGACTCGCTCCCGGCGCCAGCGAAACTTCCGCCCGTTCGGTGGCGAGATTGGCGCTGGCGGCGTTAACGCCGGGCGTATGCGCTAGCGCCTTTTCGACATGCGACACGCAGGAGGCGCAGGTCATGCCCCGGACGGTGAAGTCGAGGCGTTCGCCGCCCGGTAAAGGAGTTTGAGCGTTCATATGTGCCGCCTCAGTCGCAACGCCCTCGCGCCTCAGTTTAAAGCCACCG
The DNA here is from genome assembly GCF_051062815.1 of Methylocystis sp. Classification (GTDB taxonomy): domain Bacteria; phylum Pseudomonadota; class Alphaproteobacteria; order Rhizobiales; family Beijerinckiaceae; genus Methylocystis. Next base: position 5,081 of record NZ_JBPFDU010000061.1, read on the forward strand.
CCGCGTGCGCGCCATATAGGACCGATAGTCGTCGCCAAATTTCCCAAGAAGATGCCGCTCTTCGGGCTCGATCGCCAGCTTCGTCAGCCCAAAAGCGAGAAGAGGCGTTAACAACAGCGTGAAGGGCGAGCCGAGGAACAGACCAAGTCCAAAGATCAGGGCGACATGAGACACATAGATCGGATTGCGGGAAAAGCGGAACGGCCCCTCGGTGACGAGAGAGGACGCAGCGCGATGCGGCATAATCGTCGTTTGATGGCGCGAGAGGATGCGAAAGCACCAGACGTCATTGGCCAGCGCGAGGACGACGATCGCGGCGCCGGCGAGCTGCGGCAGCGGGGAGGAAGCGCGATCGATGAGTGAAGCCCCTGTCGCGGCGTCGAGCGCCAGTCCGGCGGCGAGCGTCAGCCCCATCAAAATCGGCGGCCAGGGAATGCGGGAGGGGGGCGCGTTTGCGCCGATCTGCGCGTTCATCGCGGCTCCTATCGGGGGAAAACGCTTCTCTTAAGATCGCGGTTCGGGGCGCTCGTTTCAAGTGCGCCTTTGTCAAGGGCGACTTGACGGCAGTCCTGCAGGTTGTCAAGATCAGCTTGACACATGATCGCCCTGGACATGCGAGAGCTGTCATGCTGGCCTTGCCCAAACGTAAGCTGCGCTGTTCATTCTGCAAGAAGTCCGAGACAGAGGTCGCGCGGCTCATCGGCGGCGCAGCCGGCGGCTACATTTGCGAAGATTGCGTGGGGGTCTGCAACAAGATCCTTGACGCCGCGCCTTCGCCGTTCAAAAGCTGGGACGACCTCACCGACGAGCAGCTGTTGACCTCGATCAAGGCGAGCGAGGCCAGCGTGGCGGCGCTGCATTCACTGATTCACGCGCAAGTCGCGGCGCTTCGCAAACGCGAGGTAAGCTGGACGGCGATCGGCAAGGTCCTGGGCGTTTCCCGACAGGCCGCCTGGGAGCGTTTCTCCTGATCGAGCATCGGCCCTTCATGCTTGAGCGCTACGCGCACGATCTTGCGAACCTCGCCGCGCGCGGCAGGCTGCGCGCGCTCGCTTCGCGCGCCGGATTGGATTTCGCGTCGAATGACTATCTGGCTTTAGCCGAGTCGCCGGAACTCGCCGCGGCCGTGACGACGGCGCTGGCGCGCGGCGTTCCCGTTGGCGCCGGCGGTTCGCGGCTGTTGCGCGGCAATCATCCGGAGCATGAAGCGCTGGAAGAGGACGCGGCGCGCTTTTTTGGCGCGGAAAGCGCGCTGTATTTCAGTGGCGGCTTTAACGCCAACGAAGCGCTGCTTTCCACGGCGCCGCAGCGTGACGATCTCATTCTCTATGACGCACTCGCGCACGCCAGCGCCCATGAGGGCATGCGACTGTCGCGCGCGCCGAATGCGCGATTCCCCCATAATGACGTCGGCGCCGCCGAGGACGTGATCCGCGCCTGGCGCGAAAAGGGCGGCCGCGGGCGAATTTGGATCGTCGTGGAAAGCCTTTACAGCATGGACGGCGACAAGGCGCCGCTCGATGATCTGTTCGCGCTCGCCGCGAGGACCGACGCCTTTCTCCTGATCGACGAAGCGCATGCGACCGGCGTCTATGGCCCAGGCGGCCGCGGACTCGCCGCGCGTTTTGAAGGCGCGGAGAACGTCGTCACTTTGCATACATGCGGCAAAGCGCTGGGAGTCGCCGGCGGTCTACTCTGTCTGCCGCACGTCCTGCGCGACTTCATGGTCAACCGCTGCCGGTCCTTTATCTTCGCGACTGCGCCTTCGCCGGTTATGGCCGCCTGCGTGCGCGCGGCGCTCAAGATCATCGAAGCGGCCGACGATCGGCGCGCCGAGCTGATGTCGCGCATCGATTTCGCGGGCGCCGAACTGCGGCGGCTCTGCGCGATCGAACCTTCAGGCTCCCAGATTCAACCGGTCATCGTCGGGGCCGACATCCGCGCGACGACTCTGGCGTCGCGCCTGCAGGCGCATGGCTATGACATTCGCGCCATTCGTCCGCCAACCGTGCCGAACGGCTCTGCTCGCTTGCGCATCGCGCTGACGCTGCATGCGAGCGAAGATGACGTCGCGCGCATGATTGCGCATCTTGGCGAAGAGCTCGCGAGGCTCGAACCATGAAGCGCCGCTTCGTGATCGTGGGAACCGACACCGGCGTCGGGAAAACCGTCGTCTCCGCCGCGCTCGTCGGCGCGCTCAACGCCTGCTATTGGAAGCCCGTGCAGTCGGGCCTCGATGGCGAGACGGACTCGCAGATCGTCGCGCGTCTTTCGGGCGCGCCGGCTGAGCATATTTTCCCAGAAGCCTGGCGGCTGCGTCGACCGGCCTCGCCGCATCTTGCCGCGCGCGACGAGGGCGTCGAGATCGATGCCGCCGCGCTGAATCCGCCGCCGTGCGACGGTCCTCTGATCATAGAGACAGCGGGCGGCGTGCTGACGCCGCTCAGCGACCGCGCGTTGACGATCGACGTGCTCGAACGCTGGCGCTTGCCCGTCATACTCGTCGCGCGCACGCGTCTCGGCACGATCAATCACAGCCTGCTCACGCTCGAAGCATTGCGCAGGCGCGGAATTTCGGTAACGGGAATCATTTTCGTCGGCGACGCCGACGCCGACGCGCAACATTCGATCGAGACGATCGGCGGCGCGCGCATTCTCGGCCGTCTGCCGAAACTCGATCCTCTAAATAAAGAAACGCTCGGCGCGGCGTTTAACGCCGCAATCGCGCGCGACGCCTTCGGGAGCGGCGCGTGAGCCTCGTCACAGAGTCCCCGGTCTGGCGGCCGTTCACGCAGCATGCGCTGCAGCCCGGCGCCGTCAAGATTGCGCGCGCGGAAGGCGCTTGGCTCGAAGCCGAGGACGGCAAGCGCTTTCTCGACGCCATCTCGTCCTGGTGGGTCATCACCCACGGCCATCGCCACCCGGCGATCATGCAGGCGATCCGTGAGGAAACCGAGCGGCTCGACCAGATCATCTTCGCCGGCTTCACCCATGAGCCGGCGGAAGCCCTGGCGCGGCGCCTTGTGGCGCTGACGCCGCCGGACCTCGACTACGTGTTCTATTCCGACAGCGGCTCCACCTGCGTCGAAGTGGCGATCAAGATGGCGCTCGGCTTCTGGCGCAATCGCGGCGAAGCGCGCACGCGCATCGTCGCGCTCGAACATGGCTATCACGGCGATACGATCGGCACGATGTCCGTCGGCGCGCGATCGCCCTTCAACGCGCCTTACGAGCCGCTGCTCTACGAGGTCTCGCGCATTCCCTTCCCCACGCGCGGGCGCGCGCAGGAGACGCTCGACGCGCTGGAACGCGCCTGCCGCGACAGACCCGCCGCCTTGCTTGTCGAGCCGCTGATATTGGGCGCGGGCGGCATGCTCATCTACGGCGCCGAGACACTCGCGGAGATGAAGCGCATCTGCGCGCGTTACGACGTGCTGTTCATCGCCGACGAAGTGATGACCGGCTTCGGCCGCACCGGAACGCTCTTCGCCTGCGAGCAGGCGGGCGTCGTTCCGGACATCGCCTGCTACGCCAAGGGCCTCACCGGCGGCGCGCTGCCGCTCGCCGTCACCATGTGCAAACGCGAAGTTTTCGAGGCGCATCTATCGCCGGAGCGCGCCCGCGCCTTTTTTCATTCGAGCTCCTACACCGCCAATCCGATCGCCTGCGCGGCGGCGCTCGCCAATCTCGACGTCTGGGCGACGGGCGAACCCGCCGCCCGCGTCGCGGCGCTGTGCGACATGCAGGCGACGCGCTTAGCGCGCTTTGCCGATGACGCGCGCTTCTCGAACGCCCGTCGGCTCGGAATCGTCACGGCGCTCGATCTCAATGTCGCGGACGGCGGCTATCTTGCGACGATCGCGCTCGATCTCATGCGCTTCTTCAATGCGCGTGGTCTTCTGCTGCGCCCGCTCGGGCCGACGATCTATGTGTTCCCGCCATACTGCGTCGAGGCGGCCGAACTCGACCTCGTCTATGACGCGATCAGCGAGGCGGCCGATTGCTTCGGCGGATCTGCATAGTGCGATCGTCAGCCTTTGAGTTCGGTTCTCACGCTCTTGCCGCGTCCCTCATCAGCGACGGCATTCTTGCGCGCGAGAAATTCGTCCTTGAGCGCGCGCCGCAAGATTTTGCCGACGGTGCTCTTGGGCAGGCTCTCGCGAAATTCGTAATAGCGCGGAACCTTGTAGCTCGTCAGTTGCTCATGCGCGAAAGCGCGCAACTCTTCGCGCGTGAGGCTGGGATCGCGCGCCACGACGAACGCCATCGGCGCTTCGCCGGAATGTTCGTTCGGCACGCCGATGACCGCTGCTTCCTTCACCTTGGGGTGTTCGACGAGGACCGATTCGACTTCGTTCGGATAGACGTTGAAGCCCGAGACGAGGATCATGTCCTTCAACCGATCGACGATCTTGATGAGCCCGTCCGGGGCCATCACCGCAATGTCGCCGGTCTTGAGAAAACCGTCGGGGGTCAGGGCGTTCGCCGTCTCATCTGGCCGGCGCCAATAGCCGCCCATCAACTGCGGGCCCTTGACGCAGAGTTCGCCGCGCTCGCCAAGCGGAACGGGGTCGCCTTCGGGCGAAAGCAACGTAACTTCCGTCGACGGCGCCGGATAGCCGATCGCGCCGGTGAATTCGGCGATCGTCGGCTTGTTGACCGTCACGATCGGCGACGTTTCGGTCAGCCCATAGCCTTCGACGATCGGCTTTCCCGTCAAGGCCTTCCACTTTTGCGCCACGACCTCCTGGGTCGACATGCCGCCGGAGATGGTCAGGAGAAGATTGGAATAGTCGACCGAGCCGGCGGTGGAATGGTCGGCGATCGCCGCGTAAAGCGTGTTGACGCCAGAGAACAATGTGAACGTCGATTTCCGCAGCGTCGCGATCAGGCCCTTGATGTCGCGGGGATTGGCGATCAGCAGGCAGCAACCGCCGGTCTTCACCACAAGCAGCAGGCAGGCCGTCAGTCCGAAAATATGGTAGAGCGGCAGCGCCGTCACCATGATCAGCGGCTTACCTTCGAGGTAGGGCTTCAGCCAGGTCCACGACTGTTCGACATTGGCGGCGACGTTGCGATGCAGCAGCATGGCGCCCTTGGCGACGCCGGTCGTGCCGCCGGTGTATTGCAGAAAGGCGATATCTTCCGGCCCGATTTGCGGCGGCTTGAACGGCTCCTCGGCGCCGGCTTGCAACACATGCGCGAAGCCGACGCAGCCGGGCAGCCGATAGGCGGGGACCATGCGTTTGACCCAGCGCGAAACGAAATTGACGATCAGTCCGCGCAGCCCCATCAGATCGCCGGGCTTCATAATCACCGCACGTTCGACTTTCATGTGCGGCCAAGCGGAGGCCGCCGTATGCGCGAAGTTTTCGAACACGAACAAGAAGCGCGCGCCGGAGTCGTTCATCTGGTGCTCGAGCTCGTGCGGCGTATACAGAGGATTGACGTTCACAACGACGCCGCCGGCCAGCAGGACGCCAAAAAGCGTCGCCGGGTAGGCGAGGACGTTGGGCGACATGATCGCGACCCGATCGCCCTTTCTCAGTCCGCGCGTCTGCAGCCAGGCGGCGACGGCCACCGCGGCGCGGCCGAGCTCCTCGAAGCTGAGCGTCGCGCCGAAACTCTCCATCGCGGTCCGGTCGGCGAATTCCGCAACGCTCGCGTTGAAAATATTGACCAGCGTCGAATAGGAAGATTCGTCGATCTCCGCCGGGACGCCAGCGGGGTAGGACGAGAGCCAGGGCCGCTTGACGTAAGGGCCCTCTATTTTTTCTGCGTTGGTCATGTCGTCCTCGGCTTCGCGGGCGTGAAGCGCGCGACGCGAATCGTCCGCTGCGCCTGTGTGTTCTTGTTCAAGATAGCGCGTCTCGCGTCGAATGAGGCCATTCCCGCGGCGATCATTATGTTGCGTCGCCGCGAGCCGCGTCACGCCGTCCCGGGTGGCGCCGGTCCGAGGCCGAAGAGCAGCGAAACGCCGAGCGCCAGAACGAGGATTGCGGCGACGAACTCGCCGCCGCGGGCGATGATGACCGCGCGCCGTGAATCCTTCGCGCCAAACCGCACCGCGGCGCTTTTGGCGTAAACAGCCGTCGCGGCGAGGGCGCTCGTTGTCATCGCCGTTCCCGCCGACATGGCGATGACCGCTCCGGCGCCGGCGGCGAAAAGCCCCTGCGACAGGGTGAAGACCAGCACCAGAATCGCCCCCGAGCAGGGGCGCAGGCCGGCGGCGACGACGGTCGCGGCGGCGTCGGCGAGGCGAAACTTCGGTCCTCCCAATGTCGAAGGGTCCGGCGCATGGCGGCAGGTCGCGTCATGCACATGCGTTGGGTCGTCGATGGCCTCGCAAACGAACCCGCGCGCCGCCGGTGCGATTGCGGGCATGTGGAGGGCCGCCGATAGCGCGTGGCCTTTCACCCAGGCGAGGCGCGCGCCGAGCGCCGCGACCGCCGCATAGCTCGCAAGCTCGATGAAGTGGGTCGCGTCGCTCATCTGATTCGCGGTCGCGCGGAACAACGCCGCCGCCGCGCCGACGACGGCGATGGCGACCAGTCCTTGCAGCAGCGCGGCGAGCGCCGCGAGCAGCAGACCGCGGCGCAGCGCCGTTTCATTGGCGAGCATGTAGGATGCAAGCACCGCTTTGCCGTGGCCGGGGCCGGCGGCGTGAAAGGCGCCATAGGCGAAACTCGCCGCAGCGAGCACGAAGAACGCGGAAGGATCGGTCTTCAGCGCGCGAACGGCGGCGTGCAGCTCAGCGTGGAACTTGCTCTGCCACGCAAGGATAAGTCCGGCGACGCCCGTCGCCGCCGCGGTCGATTCTTGCGCGCCGATCGCAAACGGATGGCGCGGCGCGCCCCAGGCCGATGAGGCGGCGATCGCGGCCAGCGCCGCGGCGGTGACGCCGAGCCAAACCGCCCTCTGCCCAATCTTCACGGACAGGCCACGATCGCGCGGGTCGCCAGCTTCATGCCGAAATCGGCGCCTGGCGACATGTTCTGAAAAAACGCTTCGCTCAGTTTCTGGTTTTCAGTCGCCACGAGCGGCGCAGGTTCGATCAGACTGAGCGAGCATCCGCCCGGCGCTCCCGCGAGCGTCACGGGATCCTTCTTTTCCAGTCCGAAGGAGACGAAATAGGTCGGGTCATAGACCTGAAAGGAGAACGGCTTCTTGGCCCCGATCGGCTTCTCCAGCGGCAGGAAGAAGCGCAGGGTGACGATCTTCTTGTCATTGGCTTCGAGCGCCACATTTTCCGGCTGCTTGAACGCGAGCTTGGCGCTGTTCTGCTTGGCGAAGGTGAAAAATTCGAATTCGGCCAGCGACTCGACGTTCGTTTTGGCGAGCGGCGCAAGTTCTTCCCGGGTGGGCGGCTTGCCGTCCTTTCCGAGCCCCTGTACGGCATAGGCCGAATACATCTCGTCGAACTCCCAGGCGTGCCGAACGCCCGCGATCTTGCCGTCTGGCGCGAATACGACTTCGCTGTGCACCGCGACCCAGACATGCGGATGGGCCGAGGCCGCGCCAATGCCCGTCGCCATGGTCAAAAGGATGAGAACCCAGTCGATTTTCAGCTTCATGCGAGTCTCGCGCTTAGGCGGCGAAGGCGGCGAAAACGCGGCGCAGGCTCCCGCTTCGAGCCTGTGCATGCTAGCAGATCCGTCCTTGAAAAGGCGCTTCCGTGTGGCATAAGGTGGCGGATATAGAATCGGCGCTACTGGGCGCCTCTGCGGCGGAAGGCCGCGACCAGCTGGGTCTTTAAACCGGATTCGTTCACGGGTTGATCCTTGCTTTAGCGTGTGAGCGCAAGAGTCCCAAGCGCGCTTCGCCCCGATTTCTCGCAGGAGAGCAGTAATGGCGGACACAGCCGCCGGCGACGCAAAGACCGGCTCCGCCTTCGCCGAGGCGTCGCTCTCCGATCGATTTGATCTCGACAGGTCGCGCGTTCTGATCACCGGCACCCAGGCGATCGTGCGTATGCTCCTTATGCAGAAGGAGGCGGACCGCCGCGCTGGACTGAACACTGCGGGTTTCGTGACCGGCTACCGCGGCTCGCCGCTCGGCGGCGTCGACGCGCAGATGCACAAGGCCAAGGCGCTCTTCGACGCCAACAATATCTTGTACATGCCCGGGCTCAACGAGGATCTCGCCGCGACCGCCATCTGGGGCGCGCAGCAGGCCGAGATGCGCGGCGAAGGCAGATATGACGGCGTCTTCTCGCTCTGGTACGGCAAAGGTCCAGGCATCGACCGCAGCGGCGACGCCTTCCGTCACGTCAATCTCGCCGGCACGTCGCGCCATGGCGGCGCGCTGGCCCTCATGGGCGACGATCACACCGCCGAATCCTCAACCACCGCGCATCAGTCCGATTATCATTTTGTCGATGTGATGATCCCCATCCTGTCGCCGGCCGGCGTGCAGGAAATTCTCGATTACGGGCTTTACGGCTTCGCCCTGTCGCGTTTCGCGGGCGTCTGGGTCGGCCTCAAGCTCCTCAAGGATACGGTCGAGTCGACGGCCTCGATCGACGGTTCGCTCGACCGCATTCGCCCGATCGCGCCCCCATCTTTCTTCATGCCGCCCGGCGGCCTCAACATCCGCCCCGGCGATCCGGTTCTCGCGCAGGAAGAGCGCATGCAGGAGAGCAAGCGCGACGCGATGCTCGCCTTCATCCGCGCCAATCGCTTGAACCGCATCATCACCTCCGGCGGCGCCAATCCGAAGATCGGCGTCATCACCGTCGGCAAATCCTATCTCGACGTGCGCCAGGCGATGGACGATCTCGGCCTCGACGAAGTGAAGGCGAACGATCTCGGTCTACGCCTTTACAAGATCGCCGCGCCCTGGCCGCTGGAGCCGCAGGGTCTGCGTGAATTCGCCCGCGGCCTCGACCTCATCATCGTCGTCGAGGAGAAGCGCTCGCTCATTGAAGTGCAGCTGCGGGAGGAACTGTACGGCGCGCCGCATCAGCCGCTCTGCATCGGCAAGAAGGACGAGCGCGGCGAATGGCTGTTCCCGGTCAAGGGCGCGCTCGACTCCAATGACGTCGCCATCGCGATCGGCCGACGGCTGTTGAAATATCATTCGCTCGACGAGCTGGAGGCGCGCGTGCGCCGGCTCGAAAAGCTGCAGGATCGCCGCCGGACGATGACCGACGTCACCGTTCGCGTGCCGCATTTTTGCGCCGGCTGTCCGCATTCGACGTCGACCCATGTGCCCGAGGGCTCGCGCGCCTATACCGGCATAGGCTGCCATTACATGGCGCAATGGATGGACCGCTCGACGGAAGGCTACACCCATATGGGCGGCGAAGGCGCGAACTGGATCGGCGAAGCGCCGTTCTCGACGCGCAAGCATATGTTCCAAAATCTCGGCGACGGCACCTATAATCATTCGGGGTCGCTCGCCATCCGCTTTGCCGTCGCGACCAACACCAACATCACCTTCAAGATTCTCTTCAACGGCGTCGTCGCGATGACCGGCGGCCAGAAGCATGAAGGCGAGCTGACCGTCGAGACGATCGCGCGGCAGGTCGCGGCCGAAGGCGTGCAGAAGATCGCCCTCGTCTCCGATGAGCCTGGCAAATTTGCGCCGACGATCGGCTGGCCGCCGGGCCTGACGATCCATCATCGCAATGTCCTCAACGAGGTGCAGCGCGATCTGGCGCAAACGGACGGCGTCACCGTGCTGATCTATGATCAGACCTGCGCGACCGAAAAGCGTCGCCTGCGCAAGCGCGGGCTGATGAGCGATCCGGATTCGCGCGTCATCATCAACGAACTCGTGTGCGAGGGTTGCGGCGACTGCGGCACGGCGTCGAACTGCGTCGCGGTGCAGCCGGTTGAAACCGAATTCGGCCGCAAGCGGCGCATTGATCAGTCCGCCTGCAACAAGGACTTTTCCTGTCTCGAGGGGTTCTGCCCGAGCTTCGTCACCGTACATGGCGGGCGCATGAAAAAGGCGCCGCTGCCCTCGACGCAGGATAACGGCGGACTGCCGGCGTTGCCGGAGCCTGCGATCGCCGAGATCGGCGCCGTGCCCTACGGCGTTCTCATCGCCGGGCTTGGCGGCACGGGCGTCGTCACGGTTTCCGCCATTCTCGGCATGGCCGCGCATCTCGAGGGCAAAGGCGTTGGCGTCATCGATATGGCCGGCCTCGCGCAGAAGGGCGGGGCGGTCTATTGCCACGTGAAGATCGGCCGCACGCCGGCGGAGGTTCACGCCATCCGCATCGCCGCGGGCGAAGCCGATCTTCTGCTGGGCTGCGACCTCGTCGTCGCCGGCGCGAAGCAGGTGCTCGCCGCCGTCGAGCAGGGCAAGACCGCGGTGCTCGTCAACAGCGCCGAGGTGTTCCCCGGCGATATCGAGCGCAATCCAGACTTCGTGCTGCCTTCGGAAGAGATCAAGCAGGCGATCCGCTGGGCCGCAGGACCGGAGTCGACCTTCATCGACACCACGGCGCTGGCGCAGGCGCTGCTCGGCGACTCGATCGCCGCCAATATTTTCATCCTCGGCTACGCATGGCAGAAGGGCTATCTGCCGCTGTCCGACGCCGCGATCCTGCGCGCCATCGAACTGAACGGCGAATCCGTGCCGATGAATCAGTCGGCCTTCCTGTGGGGCCGACGCGCCGCGCATGATCTGAGCAGCGTGCTCGCCACCGTTAAGTCGCTGCGCCAGCCCAATGGCGATCGCGAGAAATCGAAGACGCTCGAGGAGATTATCGAACGTCGCGCGGCGTTTCTGGTTGATTACCAGAACGAGGCCTACGCCGCTCGCTATCGCGCCCGCGTCGAAAAGATCGCGAGGCTCGAAGCCGCGCGCGCGCCGGGTTCACGCGAACTCACCGAAGCGGTCGCGCGCTATCTCTTCAAGCTGATGGCGACGAAAGACTATTATGAGGTTGCGCGGCTATACACGGACGGCGCTTTCCAGCGCCAGCTCGAGGAAACATTCGACGGCGATCTGCGTCTCGAACTGCATCTCGCGCCGAATTTTCCGTCGCTGCAGCGCAAGACCGACTTCGGCGGCTCGCGCAAAATCACCTTCGGACCCTGGATGTTCAAGGTGCTGCGCGTGTTGGCGCGGATGAAGAGCTTGCGCAACACCTGGTTCGACGTCTTCCGCTTCGACCACGATCGCGTGGTCGAGGGCAGGTTGCTAAAGGATTACGAAGCGCTGCTCGATGAATTTGCCGCTTCGTTGACGCGGGAAAACCACGCGGGCGCCGTCGCGCTGGCGCGCCTGCCGGAATACATCCGCGGGTTTGGCCACATCAAGGCCCGACACATCGCGGCGGCGGACGCTGAGCGCGAGCGGCTCATGGCCGAATATCGCCAGCCAAGCGCGGTGAAACTCGCCGCCGAGTGAGTCCGCCGGGATTAAGCGGTGATATAAATCCGACCGCCAGCGCCTCGGGGCTGTCATTCCCGACAGGCCAAAGGCCTGATCGGGAATCCAGAGCCACATTGCGAGGCTGGATTTGGCCCTGGATTCCCGATCGCGCTTCCGTGCGTCGGGAATGACATCCGCGAAGCAATCAATCAGTTCTGCTGCGATGTGAGTGAATGGAGCGATGGAATTCGGCGTGAGACAGGCGGATTCGACGCCATCTCTTTTCTCCGCAGCGATCGAGCGGCGCCGCGCGCTTGTGCTCGGCGGCTCGAGCGAAGCGCGCGCGCTTGCGACGGGCATCGCCGCCGACCCGCGTCTCGACGGCGTCATTTCGCTCGCCGGACGCACCAGCGCGCCGATGGCGCATGATCTGCCGGTTCGCGTCGGCGGCTTCGGCGGCGTCGAAGGATTGACGCGCTACCTCATCGAAGAACGCATCTCGCATGTCATCGACGCGACGCATCCCTTCGCCGCGCGCATCTCCGCCAACGCCCGAGCCGCCTGCGCCGTCGCCGGCGCGCCGCTGCTCGTCCTGACGCGCCCGCCATGGATCTCTGCGCAGGGCGATCGCTGGATCGACGTCGACGACAACGCCGCGGCGGCCCGCGCGCTCGGCGCCGCGCCGCGCCGGGTCTTTCTCGCGATCGGCCGGCAGGGCGTCGCCGATTTTCGCGTTGCGCCGCAGCACGATTATCTCCTGCGGGTAATCGAACCGCCGCAGGCCGGCGATTTGCCGCCTTCCTGCGAGGTCATCTACGGTCGCGGGCCTTTCGCGCTGGAGGATGAGATCGCGCTGATGCGCAAGAGACGCATCGACATGGTCGTCACCAAGAATAGCGGCGGCGCGCTCGCCTACGCCAAGATCGAAGCGGCGCGGACGCTCGGGCTTGACGTCGTCATGATTGCGCGTCCCGCGAGTGGAGACGCCGCGACGACGCATGACATTGAAGCGGCGCTGGCCTTCCTCGTTTCATGAGCCGCACGCTGATGATCCAGGGCACGGGCTCCGACGTCGGCAAATCGCTGCTCGTCGCCGGGCTCGCGCGCGCCTTCGCCAATCGCGGCGTCAGGGTCGCGCCCTTCAAGCCGCAGAACATGTCGAACAACGCCGCGGTGACGAGCGACGGCGGCGAGATCGGCCGGGCCCAGGCCTTGCAGGCGCGCGCCGCGCGGCTTACGCCTCGCATCGACATGAATCCCGTGCTGCTCAAACCGCAAGGCGCCTCGGGCGCGCAAATCATCGTGCAAGGACGCGTCGTCGGCCAGGCGAAGGCGCGCGACTACCAGGACTTGAAGCCGCGCCTGATGCAGCCTGTGCTCGAGAGCTACGCGCGGCTGAAAGCTGAAGCCGAGCTTGTCATCGTCGAAGGCGCCGGCAGCGCCGCCGAAATCAATCTGCGCAAGAACGACATCGCCAATATGGGCTTCGCCCGTGAAGCCGACGTTCCGGTCGTGCTGGTCGGCGACATCGACCGCGGCGGCGTCATCGCCCAGCTCGTCGGCTGCAAGGCGGCGCTCGGCGATGACGACGCGGCGATGATCGAGGGGTTCATCGTCAACAAGTTTCGCGGCGACGCGTCGCTGTTCGACGATGGCCTGCGTTTCGTCGAAGCGCGGACCGGCTGGCGTTCGCTCGGCCTCGTGCCTTTTTTCGAGGCCGCCGCGAGGCTTCCGGCGGAGGACGCATTCGGGTTGCGTATGCGAGGCCACGATCAGCGCGATGGCGTGACGATCGCTGCGCCGCTGCTCCCGCATATCGCCAATTTCGACGATCTCGATCCGCTGAAAGCCGAGCCCGGCGTGCGCGTGGTCTTCCTCAAGGATGGAGAGCCGCTGCCGCCGGAAACGCAACTCGTCATCCTGCCGGGATCGAAAGCGACGATCGCCGATCTGGCGGCGCTGCGCGCCAATGGCTGGGACATCGACATTCTCGCGCATGTGCGCCGCGGCGGCCGCGTCTTCGGCATTTGCGGCGGCTATCAGATGCTGGGCCGCGTCATCCGCGATCCGCTCGGCGTCGAAGGCGCCGCCGGCGAAGCGCAGGGATTGGGTCTCCTCGATATTGAAACGACGCTGACGGGAGAAAAAGCGCTGGCTCCGGTCAGCGGCCACGCGCCGCTTTTCGACGCGCCGTTCTGCGGCTATGAAATGCATGTTGGCGCAACCAACGGTCCCGACTGCGCGCGACCGGCGCTCCACCTCGCAGATGGTCGCGCGGATGGCGCGACCTCACGCGATGGGCGTGTGGCGGGCGTCTATGCGCATGGAATCTTCGCGGACGATTGCTTGCGCGCGTCGCTGCTGCGCACGCTCGGCGCGCCGCAGTCGTCGTTGCGTTATGAGGAGTCGATCGAAGAGACGCTCGACGCGCTTGCGGCGCATTGCGCGCGCCATATCGATCTCGACGCGCTGTGGGAGATGGCGCGATGACGGCGCATTCCGCCATCGGCGCGCCACCGCTGGTCGCGCATGGCGGGCGACTCGACGCCGCGCGCCGACTCTATCCGAACGCGCCGCAGCCCTGGATTGATCTGTCGACGGGCGTCAATCCGCGCGCCTATCCGCTGCCGCCGCTTGCCGATGAGGTTTTCACGCGCCTTCCGGACGATGACGCTTTCGCCGCGATCGACAGCGCCGCGCGCACGGCCTATGGCGCGCCCGCCGGAGCCGACGTCGTTCCAGGCGGCGGCGCGCAAGCCTTCATTCAGATGCTTCCGCGCGTTTTCCCGGCCAAACGCGTCGCGATCCTCGGCTTCACCTATGCCGAGCACGCCGCCTGTTGGGCCGCAATGGGCGTGCAGGTCGATATCGTGGAAACATTGGACGCGTTTGCGAACGCCGACGTTGGCGTGATCGTCACTCCCAATAATCCGGACGGACGCGTGGTCGAGCCGCAGGACATTTTGTCCGCCGCCACGCAAATGTCGCAACGCGGTCTGCTGATCGTCGATGAATCCTTCATGGATTTCACGCCGGAAGGTAGCGTCGCGCGTTTCGCGCAGAATGAGAGCCTCGTTGTGCTGCGCTCCTTCGGCAAGGCCTATGGGCTTCCCGGATTGCGGCTGGGCTTCGCGCTCTGTTCGCATGCGCTCGGGGCGAAGCTGCGCGCCGCGCTCGGGCCCTGGGCCGCCTCAGGTCCGGCGCTCGCCATCGGCGCCCGCGCGCTTGCGGATCAAGCATGGCGCACAGGCGCGGCGCGAGCCTGCGCGGGCGACGCTGCGCGCCTCGACGCGCTGCTGACGCAGGCTGGTTTTTACATTGTGGGCGGCACGACGCTGTTTCGGCTGGCGGCGCATCCGCAGGCCTCTCGCTTTTTCGTGCATCTCGCCGCGCGCGGCTTGTTGACCCGAGGCTTCGCCGACAGGCCAGACGGGCTGCGGTTCGGTCTGCCGCCAAACGAGTCCGCCTGGGCGCGGCTTGCCGCGGCGCTGGAGAGCGTCGATGGCGGCTGAGTCATCGAAGCCGGATGAGGAGCAAGCGGGTCTTGCGCCCGCCGACGCCTTCAGCGACGCCGAACGCGCGGCGATCTATCGGGTCATCCACGCACGCCGCGACGTGCGGGACGAATTCCTTCCGAAGGACGTGCCGCGCGAAGTTTTGCTGCGCATCCTTGACGCAGCCCACCATGCGCCCTCCGTCGGTTTCATGCAGCCCTGGAACTTCATCATTATCAGTGACATGGAAAAACGACGCGCCGCCTATGCGGCCTTTCAACGCGCCTGTGAAGCCGAGGAGCAGGCGCTGGAGCCGGAGCGTCGCTCGCTGTATCGCAGCCTCAAGCTGCAGGGGATCATCAAGGCGCCGCTGAATATCTGCGTCACCTGCGATCGCGCGCGGTTCGGCGCGACCGGGCTCGGTCGCACGCAGCAGCCGGACACCGATATCCTCAGCACCGCCTGCGCTGTTCAAAATCTATGGCTGGCGGCGCGCGCCGAAGGCGTCGGCGTCGGCTGGGTGAGCATCGTCAGGGAAGCCGATCTGCGCCAGATCTTCAGGATTCCCAATGAGATCGCCATCGTCGCCTACCTTTGCGTCGGCTATGTCGCGCAGGCCTACAAATCGCCAGAACTCGAGGTCAAGCGCTGGGCCTCGCGTCTGCCGTTGGAGAATCTGATCTTCGAGGACAGCTGGGGAGAATTGGCCGCTTCCACAAACCCGCCTTAAATAACTGAAAGGCTGAGCCCGGCTTTCCTGTGGACTTCGATCGACAACCTGTTAGCGCAGTTCGCTTTTTAGCGTGACGCGTGAAAGGGTTGGAGCGTAGGAACCGCCTGATAGTCGAAGCTCCAATTAGGGGGCGTCGGAGACGCGAACATGGCGCTGGTTAATTTGGAACAGCTGTTCGAGAAAGACTTCCCCCTCGCCAACAACATCATTCTCACCGTCACGGAAGTGCCAGACTGCGAAGAGCAGCTGCTGAAACTGTTCGAACGCGCCATGCTGCGCGGCTTCGACAATCACGCGCGGCTCACGCAGATCCAGCTGCCGATGGAACGCTTCCCCGATCTCGATTCGAAGTTCTGGCATATCCCGATCGAGGATTGCGGCGCCGCCCAGGTGTTGCGCTTCTTCTTCGAAACGCCGCAAGCGCCGGCGCACTAAATCACGCTGCGTTTAGGCGGAATCGCCTAAACGCAGATGACGTGATCGATTCCAAAAACTTAGAGCGCGCTGTACGCGAAAAACCGGCGTCCTCTTTTTCGCGGCGCGCTCTAACGTCAAGCGCCGTGGGCTTTTAGCGGCGTGATGCGCTGGTGCGCCGGCGTCGCCGGTTTTTTGCGCCTAAGCCTGCTCATCAGCAGATAGATCACTGGCGTCGTGTAGAGCGTCAGCGCCTGGCTGAGCAGCAATCCGCCGACGATGGTGATGCCGAGCGGACGCCGGAGTTCGGCGCCGATCCCGGTCGCGAAGGCGAGCGGCAGCGCGCCGAAAATCGCGGCGAGCGTCGTCATCAGAATGGGACGGAAGCGTTCGCGCGCCGCCGCGAGCGCCGCGTCATGCACGGACATGCCGCCGTCGCGCTCCGCCTGCAAGGCGAAGTCGACGAGCATGATGCCATTCTTCTTGACGATGCCGATCAGCAGCAAAATGCCGATGAAGGCGATGATGGTGAATTCGACGCCGAAGAGTTCAAGCGACAGTAGCGCGCCGAGACCTGCGGACGGCAGCGTCGAGATGATCGTGATCGGATGAATGAGGCTTTCGTAGAGAATGCCGAGAATGATGTAGACCGAAAGCAGAGCGGCAAGGATCAGCGCCGCCATTCCCGCCGCCACCTTGCGGAAATCCGCGACGTCGCCTGCGAATTCGGCGCGCAGTCCGCCCGGCGGATTGAGTTCCGCAATCGCCTTTTCGATCGCCGCGACGGTCGCGTCGAGACTATAGCCGGGCGCGACATTGTAGGAAATGGTCGTCGCCGGCACCACGCCCTGATGATTGACGACGAGCGGCGTCGAGCTGCGCTCGATATGGGCGAGCGCGGTCAGCGGAATCTGCGCGCCGGTCGTCGACGTCACGTAGACTCCGGCGAGGTCGCGAATGTCTCGCTGCCGTTCGGGCGGCGTTTCGTAGATCACGCGATATTGGTTGCGCTGAGTATAGATGATCGCGTCCTGCCGCTGGCCGAACGCGCTATTCAGCGCCGCGTCGATGGCGGCGATCTGCACATTCATACGGGAGGCGGCGTTGCGATCGATGACGATTTTGGCGCGAAGGCCGCCGCGCTCCTGATCGGTGGTCACGTCGACAAGCTCGGGCGCCTGCTTTAGGCGCGCCACCACCTTGTCGCGCCACGTCTCGAGAGTTTCGACAGACGGACTCGACAGAGTGAACTGATATTGCGACTTGCTCATCCGCCCGCCCTTTCGCAGATCCTGCGAAGGCACCATGAACACGCTGAGGCCGGGGATTTTCGCGAATTGGCCGCGCAGGCGCGCGATCACCTCCTTGCTCGACGCACGCCGTTCGTCCGCCGGCTTCAAGGCGACGAACAGCCGGCCCTGATTCATCGAGGCGGTCAAGCTTTTCGCGCCGATGAACGAGCCGACATTGGCCACATCCGGATCAGCGAGCAGCGTGTCGGACGCGAGCCTTTGCAGCCGCTCCATCTCGGCGAAAGACACGTCGCCAGACGCCTCGGTGGTTCCATTGATCAGGCCGATATCGTCTTGGGGCAGCGTGCCCTTGGGGATCGTCTCGTAGAGACGCACCGTCCAGGCGATCGAGACGACCACGACAATAAGGGTGGCCCACGGATGATCGATCACCGGCCGCAGGCTGCGCGCATACAGATCGACGACCGTGTCGAGAGCGCCTTCGACGATCCGATCGAAGCGCGATGGCGGCTTCTCGCGATGCGCAGGCAAGCGCGCGCAGATCATCGGCGTCACTGTCAGGGAGATGACCGTTGAAATCGCAATCGCGAACGTCAGCGTCCAGGAGAATTCGCGCAGCAGCCGGCCCATCACGCCTTCCATGAAGAGCAGCGGTATAAAAACGGCGACGAGCGAGAGGCTGATCGAAAGGACGGTGAAGCCGATCTGCTTCGCGCCCACCAGCGCCGCTTCCATGCGGCTCAGACCGCGCTCGGCGTTGCTTTGGATGTTTTCGATCATGACGATAGCGTCGTCGACGACGAAGCCGACCGAGACGGTCAGGGCCATCAGCGATAGATTATCGAGCGAAAAACCGGCGGCCCACATCGCCGCGCAAGTGCCGACCAGAGAAAGGGGCACGGTGACGCCGGCGGCTATGACCGGCGTCGAACGGCGCAGAAATACGTAGACGACCATCATCACCAGCAGGACGGAGATCGCCAGCGTGCGCTGAATGTCATGAATGCTGGCGCGAATCGTTTGCGTGCGGTCGGCGAGCACGTTGATCTTGATGCCGCTCGGTATCCATTCCTGAAGCCGCGGCAACAGCGCCTTAATCTGATCGACCGTTTCGATCACATTGGCGTTGGGTTGTTTGGTGACGATAAGCAGCACGGCGGGCTTGCCGTTGAACCAGCCGGCGGCGTTGCGGTTTTTTACGCCGCGCTCGACCGTGGCGACGTCGCCGAGCTTGACCACCGCCCCGTTGCGCGATGCGATGACGATGTTGCGATAATCGTCAGGCGTCGACAGCTGATCGGTCGTGGCGAGCGTGATCTCCCTCGTATCGCCGCCGAGCGCCCCTACGGAGGAGTGGGCGTTGGCGGCGTTGAGCGCACTGGCGACGGCGTCGACGCCGAGCCCCATGGCGGCGAGCCGCGCGCTGTCGACCTGGACGCGGATCGCTGGCTGCTCGGCGCCGGCGAGGCGCGCCTCGCCGACGCCCGGAACCTGCGAAACGCGCTGCAGCATCACGGAGTCGACGGCATCGAAAATGGCGCTCGTCGGCAAGGTGTCGGAGGTCATCGCCAGCACGAGCACGGGCATGCTGGATTGGCTTGCCTTTCGATAGGTCGGCATCGTTGGCAGATCGGTCGGCAGGTCGGTGAGCGCGGCGTTAAGCGCCGCCTGCACGTCGCGCGCCGCGGCGTCGATCGGCCGCGAGATGTCGAACTGGGCGATGATCTGAGTCGAACCGAGCGAATTGGTCGAAGTCAACTCATTCAGGCCGGAGATGGTGGACAGGCGACGTTCGAGCGGCGCCGCGACCGACGCCGCCATCGTCCGCGGATCAGCGCCCGGGCGCTGGGCGGAGATGCCGATGATCGGAAAATCCACCTCCGGCAGGCTCGCGACGGGCAGGAAAAAATAGGCGACGGCTCCCAGCAGAAACAACGCGCCGGCAAGCAGCGTCGTTCCGACCGGCCGCTTGATGAAGGGCGCGGAGACGTTCACTCGGCGGCCTCGCGGGTTGGCGGCTTCGGCAGTTGGCCGATCGGTTCAAACTCCTCGGCGGCGGGCGGCTCGGCCGGCGGCGAGAGCCGGACGCGCAGCCGCTCCACGGCGAGATAGATGACCGGCGTCGTGTAAAGCGTCAGCGCCTGCGAGAGCAGCAGGCCGCCGATGATCGCGACGCCGAGCGGAATGCGCAGTTCGCTGCCCGGCCCATGCGAGAGCGCGAGCGGCAGCGCGCCGAAGAGCGCGGCAAGCGTCGTCATCATGATGGGACGGAAGCGCAGATGGCAGGCGCGCACGATCGCGTCACGCGCCGAGAGTCCCTCATCGCGCTCGGCGTCCAGCGCGAAGTCGATCATCATGATCGCGTTCTTCTTGACGATGCCCATCAGCAGAACGACGCCGATCAGCGCGACAATGGACATTTCGATGTGGAAGGCGAGCAGCGCGAGCAGCGCGCCAACGCCCGCCGAAGGCAGAGTCGTCAGGACGGTGAAGGGATGGGCGAAGCTTTCGTAAAGAACGCCGAGCACGATATAGATCGACACGATCGCCGCGAGAATGAGCCAGGGTTGGCTCGCCAGCGACTTGTTGAATTCGGCGGCGTCGGCGCTGAATACGCCGACGATTGACGACGGCATGCCGACTGCGGCTTCCGCGTTGGCGATCATTTTCACCGCGTCGCCAAGCGAATAGCCTTCGGCAAGATCGAAACTGATTGTCGAGGCTGGAAACTGATCCTGATGCGCGACGGAAAGCGGCGCGGAAAGATTTTCCAGGCGCGCAAAAGTCGCAAGCGGCGTCTGCGGTCCGCCGCCAAGCGGCGCGACATAAAGCTTCTCCAAAGCCGACGGGTCGCGGAGATATTGAGGCGCAGCTTCAAGAATGACGCGATATTGATTCGACTGCGTGTAAATCATCGAAATCTGTCGCTGCCCAAAGGCGTCGTTCAGCGCGTCGTCGACATTTTGCGCCGTAATGCCGAGCCGCCCCATTTTATCGCGGTCGATTCGCATGAGCGTGCGCAAACCGCCCTCCTGCGTTTCGGCGGCGACGTTACGCAAGCCTGGGGTCGTGCGCAGTCGATCGAGCAATCGGCCGGACCATGTCAGCAATTCGCCGCCGTCAGCGGCGGTCAGCGTATATTGAAACTGGGATCGGCTTGGCCGCGTCGTAATCTGGATGTCTTGAACCGGCTGGACGTAAAGCGTGACGCCCGGCGTTTGTTCGCCCGCCGCCTTCAGACGGTCGGCGATCTTTTCGGCGTTCTCCCGGCGCTCGTCATGCGGACGCAGCATCACGGTGAGCCGCGCGACATTGGTCGTCGCATTGAGGGGGCCGACGCCCAGCACCGATGTCACGCCGCTCACGTCCGGGTCGCGGCGAAACTCTTCGGCGATCTTCGCCTGTAGCGCCGTCATCTTGTCGAAGGACGCGTCCGACGAGGCCTCTAAAACCACCGACAGCACGCCGGTGTCCTGTCGCGGCAGGAAGCCTTTGGGAATAACGGCGTAGAGCGCGACGGTGAGCGCCAGAGTCGCGACGGTGAGCGCAAGCATGAATCTCTCGCGCTTGAGCGCCCAATCGAGCGAGACGTGATAAGCGCGATCAAGCGCCAGCGAAAGCGTCTCCCATCGCGATTGTCCCCGCGGCGGCGACATCCGCAGCAGCGCCGCACAAAGCATTGGCGTCAGCGTTAGCGAGATCACTGCCGAAATGACGACGGCGATCGTCAACGTCAGCGCGAATTCGCGGAACATCCGTCCGACGATGCCGGTCATGAACAGCAGCGGTATAAAGACGGCGATAAGCGAGACGGTGAGCGATACGACCGTGAATCCGATTTGGCGCGCGCCGTCGAGCGCGGCCTGGCGTGGGGCTTTGCCTTCCTCGATATTGCGCACGATGTTCTCGATCATCACGATCGCGTCGTCGACGATGAAGCCCGTGCCGATGGTCAGCGCCATCAGCGACAGATTGTCGAGCGAGAAGCCCGCAGCCCACATGATCGCGAATGTGGCGATGATCGAGAGCGGCAGGCTGACGCCGGCGATGACCGTCGCCCGCCAGCTCCGCAGGAACATCAACACGACGAGCACGACGAGCGCCGAGGCGATGACAAGCGTCAGCTGCACCTCGAAAATCGAGGCGCGGATCGTTACGGTGCGGTCGTTGACGATCTCCAGAGACATGCCGGCGGGAAGCGCCCGCTGAATCTGCGGCAGTTCGCTCTTGACCAGCTCGACGGTGTTGATGATGTTGGCGCCGGGCTGGCGCAACACGTCGAGAACGACCGTCTGCTCGCCATTGTGCCAGCCGCCGACGCGCGCATTCTCCAGTCCGTCGATGACCTGAGCCACGTCGCGAAGCATCACCGGCGCGCCGTTGCGCCAGGCGACGATGATGTCGTTGTACTGACTCGCGTGCAGAATCTGGTCGTTGGCGTCCAGCATGTAAGACTGTCGCCTGCCGTCAAGCGAGCCCTTGGCGCCGGCGATGTTTGCCGCGGCGATGGCGAGGCGCAAATCCTCCATGCCGATGCGATTGGCCGCCAGGCGCGCAAGATCGGCCTGAATGCGCACGGCCGGCCGGACGCCGCCCTGCACCGACACGCGGCCGACTCCGGAGACCTGCGAGAGCTGCGGCGCGATCAGCGTATCGGCGCGATCGCTCAAATCGCGCAGGGTGGCGGTCTTTGAACGCAGCGTCAGCGTCAGGATTGGCGTGTCGGCGGGATTAACCTTGGCGTAAACGGGCGGATAGGGGAGATTGCGCGGCAGCGTCGAGGCGGCGGCGTTGATCGCCGCCTGAACGTCTTGCGCGGCCGCGTCGATGTTGCGATCGAGATCGAATTGCAGCGTGATCTGCGAAAGCCCGAAAGAGCTCTGCGACGACATGCTGGTCAGCGACGGGATCTGGCCGAACTGCCGTTCGAGCGACGCCGTCACCAGCGATGCGATCGTATCGGGATTGCCGCCGGGGAGCTGCGTCGTCACCTGAATGGTCGGAAAATCGACCTGCGGAAGCGGCGAGACGGGAAGTCGCAAATACCCCATCACGCCAAACAGCAGAACGGCGAACGCCAAGAGCGACGTCGCCACCGGCCGGCGGATGAAGGGCGCAGATACGTTCATCTTTGCGTTCGATTACCTCGCGTGCGTCGGGTCGGCGCGCTGCGCGCCGCGTTTGAGCGCTGGTCTTCGCCGCTGGCCCCGACATCTTCGGCGCTTGCAGCCGAGGGCGCATTCATGATCTGAATTTTTGCGCCGTCCGTCAGCCGGGAGAAGCCGCTTGTGATGACGACCTCGCCGGGCTGAAGCCCCGAAGCGATGACGGCGATTTTCTCGTCCTGGCGACCCGTCGTCACCTCGCGCATTGTCGCGATATCGTCAGGGCCCGCCACATAGACGAAAGCCCCGTTCGGCCCACGCTGCACCGCTGGACTCGGGGTCACGATAACATTTTTCAGCGTGTCGAGCATCAGACGCACATTGACGAATTGGCCGGGCCAGAGCGACAGCGTTTGATTCGCAAAGGTCGCTTTAATGCGCACCGTTCCCGTCTGCGGGTCGATCTGATTATCGATGACGCTCAGCTCTCCGATTTCGATCGGCGTCACATTGTCCGGACCGAGCGCCGAGACCTTGGCCCTTCCTTGAGCCTGCGCCTTCTGCACCGCGGGCAGCGCCTGCTGAGGCAGGGTGAATACGACATAGATCGGCTTGAGTTGCGTGATGACGACAATGCCGGTCTGGTCCGAGGCATGCAGAATATTGCCGACGTCGACAAGGCGGATGCCGGCGCGACCGTCGATCGGCGAGCGGATCGTCGCATAGTCGAGCGTCGTCTTGGCGTTGTCGATCGCCGCCTTGTCGGCCCGCACCAGCGCTTCGAGCTGAGCGACGGTCGCCTTCTGGGTGGCGTGCTGCTGCTTGGACGCAAAATTGCCGACGACGAGCCTTTCATAGCGCGCGAGATCGACGCGGGCGTTGGCGAGATTGGCCTCGTCCTGCGCCTTCTTGGCGACCGCCTGATCATATTGCGCCTGATAGAGCGCCGGATCGATTTCGGCCAAGATGTCGCCCTTGCGGACGTCCTGTCCCTCGGTGAAGGTGAGGCGCAGCAGCCGCCCGTCGACCTGCGTGCGGATCGTCACCGTGTTGAGCGCCTGCACGGTGCCGACGGCGTCAATGGTCACGGGAACGTCGTCGAGACGCGACTTCGCCGCCGTCACCGTAACGATGCGATCGCCGCGCGGACCGCCGGAACGCGCCGCGCCGGGACCCTGGTCCCTGGCGCCGAATCCGGGAATCTTTCCGGCCTGATACGCCCAGCCCAGGGCGACGGCGAGCGCGAGCGCGCCGATCGCGAGCAGCGTCCTTCGGCTGACGCGGGTCATGGCCATGGTCCCCTGTCGGCCTCATAGGCCGCGTTGGAGCGGGCGATCTCGATTTCGCGGGTCGTCGGCCCCCAGCCGCCGCCGAGCGCTTGATAGAGGCTCGTCGCCGCCTGAAAATGAGAGAGCCGCGCGATGGCGAGCTGTTCCTGCGTCTGGAAATAACTCGTTTGCGTCTGCGCCAGCGTCACGATGTCGATTGTCCCTTCCCGCAGAGTCATTTCCGCCGCCTCCAATGCGCGGCGGGCGGCGGTCACCGCGACGCTCAGGAACTTCATCTGGCGGTCCGTCTCGCGTATTGCAATCAGCGCGTTCTCGGTATCGGACAACGCCGTCAGAATTTGCTTGCGGTAAAGCGCCGCGAGTTCCGAGTAGCGGCCTTTCTGCAGGTCATATTGCCCCTGCAGATTCCATCCGTCGAACACCGGCTGCGTGATCGTCCCGGCGAGCTGTATGGCGATGGCGTCCGGCCGCAAAAGCAGCGTCGAGAGCAGCGCGCTCTGGAAGCCATAGAGGCTGGTCAAGGTTAGAGACGGGAAAAAGGCGGCCCGCGCCTGCAACACTGAAAATTCCTGCGACACGAGTCGCGCTTCCGCCTCGGCCACGTCGGGTCGGCGTAGCAGCACTTCCGACGGCAGACCCGGCGCAATCCGAGGAAAGCTCAACCGAGTCAGCGAACCGCCCCTGATGGTCATGCTTTCGGGCGTCTGTCCGAGCAGCACTGCAAGATTGTTGCGGGTCTGGCGCAGGGTCTGTTCGAGCGGTGGAATCGTCGCCTGTTGCTGGGCAAGGATGGTTAGCTGTTGCGACGTGTCGAGCACGGTCGCCACGCCCACTTCGAGCCTTGCGTTGATGGCGTCCATGACCTGCTGGGCGATCGTGACGTTCTGGCGGGCGATGCGCAGACGATCCTGCGCCGTGAGCACCTGGAAATAGGCGTTCAGCACGGCGGCGACGGTCGAAATTTCGACGACGTCGCGGTCGAAGCGCGAGACGTTGGCGAGGATGCGCCCGGCCATGGAGGCGTCCTCGTTCTTGCCCCAGAAGTCCACTTCATAGCTCGCGGTCAGGCCAAGCTGGAAAAAGCCGAAGTTGCGCGCGCGGAACCCGGAGCTCGAGGTAGAGGTCGAACTCGAGCTCGACGTGGTGGCCGGATTAAATCCGCCGCTTGCGGAGCCGACGTTGATCGTCGTGCCGGGAGTCCGCGTCGTGCGGGCGATATTCGTCATGGAGACCGACGGCCATTGCGCGGCGCTTGAAATGCGCGCCTGAGCGTCGGCTTGGGTGATGCGGGCGATCGCCGCCGCGATGTCGAGGTTGTCGTCGAGCGCGCGCTCGACGAGCCCGGTCAGCTCCTTCGAGCCGAATTTGACGGCGAAATCCCGTCCCCCGGAAATCGGCGGCTGCGGATGCGGCTTCGCCTCTATGAACCGCGCCGGCGGCGGCGCCGACAGATCGGGCTTGTCCCACTCAAGATCGCAGCCGGCAAGCGCCGCCGCGAGCGTCGCGGCGGCCGCCAGCGCTGGTCGAAAAGAGCGAGACGGAGCGGGCGCGGTCAAGTAGCAGACGTCTCCAGAGGAACCGCGGGAACGGCCTGAGCGTCCTCTTCCTTAAGCGCCAGTGGAGGCGTGGGGAAGGCCCGTCGCTCGTCTCTGTAACTCGCAAACTCGCATCGCTCGACCGAAGACCTGACGAGCGACGAGTTGCGGGCCTCTAAGCGGCGGCGGGGGAGGCGCGCGATGGCCGTCAACGCGCGAAAAGCTGTGAATTCTAAGCTCGCGCGGCGCGCCGCGACGGTCAAGTTACCTATCGGTAAGGCCGTCCCCGCCGCGCGCTGGAGCGCGCCGCTATTCCGTTTGGGCTGGCGGGGCTGTCGTCTTGCCTTTCGCCGGTTTCGTCGCCTTGGCTGCAGGCTTCGCCGTCTCCTTGGACGCTGGCTCGTGGGCTGCGGGTTTCGCCGCAGCAGGCTCCTTCGCGTCCGGCGCGGGCGCGGCCGTTTTGGCGGCAGGCTGTCCGGCGGGCTTGGCGTCGGCCGCCGGCTTGGTCGGGCCGGAAACCTTGGTCCAGGTCTCGCTTTGGCAGAGGAAGGCGACGAGGCAGCCGGTCATCGTCAGCGACGTTGGCGAATCAAGCGCGATCTTGCCGATGTAGGTCTTGCCGCTCTCGGGATCATTGATCTCGCCCTCCCAGTGGTTGGGCGTTGTTTTGGCGGCGTTGCGCAAGACCTCCGGGGCCGGTGAGCCGTCTGGCATCGCCTCGATCCCCTTGGCGCAAAGCTTGCCCGAGCAGTCGTAGAATTCCAGCTTGTCGTTCGGATGTCCTTCGCGAACCCAGACGCCGTAAACGGCGTCGACGGCGTATGCCGCCGTGGGGGCGCAGAGGGCCGTCGCCATCGCGATGCGTAGAAGTGCTTTTCTCATGACGCCGGACCTCTGTTCGGTTGCGATGAATATGATTCGCTCAAAGTAGCGAACGGCGGAACGCCGACTCCGTCAAGCCTCCTCCGCGTCCGTTGCTGGGGCGCGCGGCGGGCCAAGAAACGCCGGCACGATAATGAAGGCGGCGAGCAATGTGAAGAACAGCGCAATGGCGAGAAGTTGGCCCATGCTCGCCGTTCCTGGATGGCTCGACAGAATCAAGCTGCCAAAAGCGGTGCCCGTCGTTAGAGAACTGAAAAAGATGGCGCGAGTCAGGCTCGACGCCAACATATCAACGACGCCCTTTCGCCAAGCGATCACATAATAGATATGGAAGGCGACGCCGACGCCAAACATCAGCGGCAGCGCAATGATATTGGCGAAATTAAGCGACATGCCGAGTAAGTCTGCGGCCTGAAGGCTCATGATGCCGGCGAGCACCAGCGGGCCCAGCGTCAAGGCGACGTCGAGCGGATTGCGCAGCGCCACCGCCAAGATGATGAAGATCGCGATAAAGGCGTAGAGTCCAGCTTCGAGAAACGCGCGCGTAATGGTTTTTTGCGCCTCCGACACAATCACCGGCGGACCACTCGCGTCCGGCGCGATTGCTTGCATCGCTTGGGCGAATTCGGTCATGACGACACGGTCGTTGCTGTCGCCTTTGGGCGTCACCTCGACGCGCACCAGGCCGGTGTCGGAAATCCAGTCGCGACGCAAATCCTCGGGTAGCGTGTCGATCGTCACGCGCTGCGCTTGCAGCGCCTGACGGATTTCGCCGAGCATCTTGTCGAAGCCGCCGAACACCGCCTGGCGCGCCGTGGCGCGCGTCTCCGGGCTCGCCTTGGCGAGAGCGTCGAGGTCGTCGGCGAAGCGCGTCACGGCGGGGATGGGCTTCTTCGCCGTCGCACGGCGCAGCGCCTTGGCGGCGTTCGTCAGCGCCTTGACGGTCTGGGCGTCGCTTGGCGGCGATTTCATCTTGGGACTCAGCACGCCGCGCAATTGCGAAACCGCCATGTCGACGAGCGCGAGCTTGTCGTCCTGATCCTTGGGGACCAAGGAGTCGATCGAGTCGACGTGATCGACTTCAGGCAGCGCTTCGATCTTCTTTTCCATCTCGCGCGCGGCTTCGATCGACGGCGCGAGCACCTCGATCTTGTTTGGGGCCGTCTTGGGGTCCTTGGAGAGATCGAGAAAAGTCGCGACCGATTCGACCTTCTGGTCGCGCAGATTCATCGGATTGGAGTCGAAGGTCAGATGCATCAGCGCCGGCATGCCGGCGAGCACGACGATCGCCGTGGCGATCAGCACGAAGGCCCTGTGATGCGCGATCCAGTGGTCCACGGCGGCGAGCGACGTGGTCGCGATCGGCACATGCTCCGCGCGCGGGCGCAGCAATTTGATCGCCGCCGGCAGGAACGTGAGAGTCGCGATGTAGGCGACAATCATGCCGACGCCCGCGATGAGTCCAAGTTCGGACACGCCGCTGAACGAGGTCGGCAGAAAGCAGAAAAATCCCGCGAGCAGCGACACCGCGGCGAGCGTGAGCGAGCTGCCGATGCCCCGGGTCGCGGAAAGCAGAGAGCGTTCGAGATCGTCGTCGTTGTGCCGTTCTTCGCGATAGCGGGTCGCGAACTGAATGCCGAAGTCGACTCCAAGCCCGATGAACAGCGCGGCGAAGGCGACCGAGATCAGGTTGAAGCGGCCGATCATCAAGATCCCGAGTCCCGACGTGATGGCGAGACCAGCGAGCAAGGTGGCGAGGACCGCGAGAATCAGCTTTGGCGAACGCAGTGCGGCGAACAGAATGAGCGTCACCACGGCGAGCGTGCCAGTGGTGTTGAGAGTCATGTTTTCCGAGATGGTGGCGAATTCGTCGTCCGCGAGCGGCACCTGACCCGTCAAGCGCAGCTTGACTCCGTGTTCTTCGTCGAGATGCAGGTCGGCCGCCGTCTTTCGCACCAGCTGGATCGCGTCGGCGCCCGGCTGAAGGTCGGAATAGTCGACGACCGGCTTGGCGATCACGATGCGTCGCTTGTCCATTTCAGGCGCGGCGGGCGCGCTTCCGTCCGACGCCAGCAGCTTGCCCCAGTCGACCTCCGCCTGCTTTCCAGCGAGCGCCTGTTCGATCCCGGCGGAAAACTCCTCGACGCCGTTGATGTACAGTTTCATGGCGCGTTCGCTGCCCGAAGCGGACTTGAAGTTGCCGACGAGCACGCTCGACAGGCCGCGCAAACTTGGATCTTCGGCGAGCGGTTCAAGAACGTCGCGCTGGCCGATCATCACGCCGACATGTTTTTCGATGTCGGATACCGGCAGGAACAGCAGGCCGTTCTTGCGGAAAAATTCGTGCTCGTCCGGGCGCCATACGCGCGACAGGAGGGGCTGGCCCTGCAGGGCCGCGTTGAGGCGTTTCGCGGCGTCGTCAGCCTCATCGCTGGTCTTGCCGTCGATGACGACGACGATGACGTCGAGAAGGTCCGGGAAGGCTTTGTAGAGCGCCGCTTCATTCTTGCGCCAGGGGATATCTGGCGAGAAAAGATTTCCGGTCTCCGTATCGATGGCGAACCGCTCAGCGGTGACATATACGCCCCCCGCCGTCAGACAGAGAGTGAGCAAAACCACTGTCCAAGGCCAGCGGAGGCAAAAGGCGACCAGCTTTTCAAGCATTCCGTTTTTCCCGCCTTCTGGCGTAAGACCTCATATGAGCGGGAACCGGCGCTCCTGGGTCGGGTTCCTCTATACAAGCGCGCTGCGCGACCACCAAGGCGGCTTACGCCGAAACCTTAATGGCGACGCCGTGCGCCAATTTAACGCCACCTCGTCACAAATACGTCAGCCACCAGAGATCGCGGCGTCGGCGCTTCACCTCCGCAAACCAGCGGCACAGCGGGTACAGCGCCAATACAATCACTATCCACGCGACGTAAGCGCCCGCGAGCCCCGCGCCGAATTCCGGCGGCGGGCCCCCGCCTTTTGCCCAGGCCGCGACGTCCTGCAGGGAATAGCCGCGCGCCAAGGTGAGCGCCAGCGCCGCGAAGGCGCCGACGTAAAGATGCAGGACATAAAAGAACAACGGGGTGCGGCCGAAGACCGTCAGCGCCTCGCCGATCTTTTCGCCGGCGCGCGCCAATGCCGGCAGCGTCAACGCCGCGCCGCCAAGCGTCACCAGAAGATAGAGAAGCGAGGGCGGATATTTCGTGACGTTGAGAAAGGAGAGCAGGGTGAAAACCCAGTCACGCTGCACGCTCCAGGGACGCGGGTCGCCGTAGAGATTGGAGAATCGCAGCACGACGAAAAGCGCTAGCGCCGCGCCGCCGGCGAGATAGAGCGTGCGGTCGCGCATCATCGCCGGCTTGAGGAACAGCGGCCCGATTCCGTAACCCAGCGCGCCGACGCCAATCCAGGGAAGGGCCGGATAGAGGACGCCGCCCGGCGCACCGAAGGGCAGTTTGCCGCGTTCGTGCAGCAGAGACCACCACGGTCCGAACGCGCCGAGGTCGGCGGCATGAATCCCATCGAGAAGGTTATGGCCGAAGATGATCGCGACGCCGACGAGCAGCACGATTCGCGGCGATAGGCGCGAGAGGGCGGCAAGCGCCACGAGGCTGCAGCCGATCGCCCAAAGCGTCGCCAGTTCGATCCGGCCCCAGCCCATGCTCCAGATCGGGCTGATGACGGCGACTTCGAGCAGGATGAGCCACAGGCCGCGCGCGGCGAGAAACTTTGAAAGCGCCGCGGGGTCTTTCACCTTCACGCCATAGAGATAGGCGCTCACGCCGGCGAGAACGGTGAAGGTCGGCGCGCAGAAATGCGTGATGAAGCGCGTGAAGAACAGAAAAGGATAGGTATGATCGAGATCCGTCGGCGAGAAGCGCATGACGTCCGCGTCGAAGAAGTCGCGCATATGGTCGAGCGCCATGAGGACCATGACGAGGCCGCGCAGCCGGTCGATCTCCGGCAGCCGATGCTCGTCATAGAGCGGGTTTTGCGTTCCGCCTATCCGAGCTTGGCGAGCCCGGGAAACAGCTCCAGTAGCCAATAGGACATCTCCTGCACGCCGCCTGTGAGAAAGGCGACGCCGGTAAAGACGAGCAGCACGCCGACGACCTTTTCGACTTTGCCGAAATGCCGGCGGAAACGCGCGACGAAAGCGAGGAAGCGGCCGAGCGCCAAGCCGGCCAGGATGAAAGGCAGACCGAGGCCGAGCGAATAGGTTGCGAGCAGAGCGGCGCCGAGCGCCACCGTCTCCTGCGTTCCGGCGACGGCGAGGATCGCGGCGAGGATCGGCCCGATGCAGGGCGTCCAGCCGAAGGCGAAAGCGAGGCCCATGACATAGGAGCCGAAAAGCCCTATCGGCTTCGTGATCTCGGCGCGCTTCTCGCGATACAAGAGGCTGACTTTCAGCAGGCCGATAAAGTGCAGGCCCATCAGAATGATAATCCCGCCCGCGACCCAGGACAGGATATGCAGATTGGCGCGCAGCACGCCGCCGAAGGCGCTGGCCGTCGCGCCAAGCGCGACGAAGACCGTCGTAAAGCCAAGAACGAACAGAATCGACGACAGCAGAATGTCGCGCCGCGCGCGGGAGCGGGTCTCGAGTTCGAGATCCTCCATGCTGACGCCGGCGAGATAGGTCAGGTAGGGCGGCACCAGAGGCAGGACGCAGGGGGAGAGGAAGGACAGTAATCCCGCCGCCGCAGCAGCCGGGAATGTGACGTCCGCCATTAAGGGTCCTCGTTAGGTCGCTCGGCGCTTCTGCCACAGGCGGGCCGTCCCGCAAAGGCGTACGCAAGAAGAAGCCCCGCCGAAGCGGGGCTCTTCATCGGTCCGGTCGACCGTTTAGTTGTTGCGCTGGCCGAACAGGAACAGCAGCGACTGGAACATGTTGATGAAGTCCAGATAGAGCGAGAGCGCGCCAAAAACGCTCTTCTTCTGCGCGACTTCATAGCTGTCGCTGCTGTAATACATGTCCTTGATGTTCTGCGTGTCCCAGGCCGTCAGGCCGGCGAACACCAGAACCGCGATGATCGACAGCGCGAACTGCAGGCCGGTCGACTGCAGGAACAGATTGACGAGGCCGGCGATCACGAGCCCCCAGACGCCCATCACCAGGAAGGAGCCGAAGGCCGACAGATCCCGCTGCGTCATGTAGCCGTATAGGCTCAGCCCACCGAACGCCGCGGCGGTAATGAAGAATACCCGCGCGACCGATACGCCCGTGAAGATGAGCAAAAGCGAGGACATCGACAATCCCATCACCGCCGCGAAGGCGATGAAGAGATTGCGGGCCGTCGCCGCCGAAATCGTGTTCGCGCGCGCGCCCATGAAGAAAATGAACGCCAGCGGCGACAGAATCACCACCCAGCGCAGGGGCGTGGCGTAGAGCGTGTGGCCGAACGACGTCAGCTCGATCGCGCCGGGCGCCACCTTGGCGACAGCGAGCATATAAACGCCGAGCGCGACGAGCCCGGTCACGCCGAGGCCGAGCGTCATATAATTATAGACGCCAAGCATATAGGCGCGCAGGCCCTGGTCGATCTCAGCCGTTGTCGGCCGCGCGACCCCGCGCCCGTAGCCGAAGCTGGTGTTGCGGTCGAAGTTGGACATGTGATCCTCTTGGTCTGGTTGGCTGTTCCGCGTTTCGCTATATGGGAAGCGCACCCCAGCCTCGCGCTGAATATGGCTCCGCCTTAATTGGGTGGCAAGCTTTCTGCGAATGAACTCTTGTTAAGGTGCTTTCACGACGGAGAGTAGACTTACGATATTTTTTCTGATTTCGGTCAATTTTATTTCGCGCTGCAAAATCGATTCCTCGGCGCGGCGTTCGTTCGAGCGCCGGCGATCCCGACGGAGCCGCGCGCGGGAAGAGCCCGCCACGTTGCGCAGCGCGGAAACAGCGACTGATCGTCGCACCCTTGCTGAAGCGACGAAATCCGCTAACATCAAGCCTCAGGCGTTGTTAGAGCGGCTCCCTGGAGCGTAAGCTTCACGGGGGAGCGGCTGTGCGGCGCAAAGGCAACATTTCTGAGAGTCGCGTGTTCTTGTCACACGAAGACCCAGGAGGTCATCATGCGTGATGGTGGAAATCCGGAAGCGCATCCCGCGCCGGACGTGGGTGAAGATCGCCTCACGCCGCGGAACGCTTGCCGTTTCGCGAGAGGCTTTCGCCTCGCGATTTTTTTGGCCGCGGCTGGCGTCGCGGCGCTGGTCGCCGGCGCGCCCGCTCCGGCCGAGGCGCATGGGCGCTTGGGGGCGGCCGAAGGCCGGTGCCGGCTCTTCATTGGCCCGGATATCATGAATTTCACCGGTTATCTGCCGGAAGCGTCCAAGAACGAATTCTGCGAGGACATTCCGGCCACCGGGCCGATCATCATGGTTTTCGACGCGGAGCAGGAAGAGCTGCGCGACATGAAGGTCGAGCTGCGCATCGTCAAGGATGTCGGCGGGGAGGAGAAGGAAAACGAGGATCTCCAGGCCGTCACTGTCGCCTACCGGGAACCCAAGAGCTATCCGACGGGCACCATCAATTTCGAACATACGTTCAATGACCCCGGGTATTTCGTCGGCATCGTCACCGTCACAGGCGATCACGGAGAGCGTTGGGTGTCGCGCTTCCCCTTCTCGGTGGGAAAGAGCTTCATGCGCGACCTGCCGATCTATCTTACGCTCGGCCTCGGCACGGTCGCCGCCTTCGCAATCTATCTCGTCCATCGCCGTCGTGAGACGACGGCCGCGGCCAAGGCTCACAAACCCCCGCCGCCGCCTCCGCCGACCGCGCCAGACGAGGATCACGGACCCGAGGCGACTCCGGCTGAGTGATAGCGCCTCGCCTTGGGCGTTTTCGGAATGTGCGCCGGCGCCGATTGCGCCGGCGTTTTTTTGGCTTGGCGCGTCACTGGTAGGCGCCGCCGCCGTCGATCTGTCTGCCAATCTGCGCAATCGCCCGTTGATAGACCGAAGCTGCATTCCACGCCTGGATCGCCCCGAAATTGCTTTCGCCTGGCTGATAGCCGCCGCCGGCGCGCCAGCCATGGGCGTGAAGGAAATTCGCCGTGGCGTTGAGCGCGGGCGCCGCGCTGTCGAGATTGCCGCCTCCGCCGTAATTCAGGATGTTTTTCGGCAGGAACTGAGTCTGGCCGATCTCGCCATGCATGGAGCCGCGGGCGTTCGGCGATAGCGCGCCCCGATCGACCAATGTCAGCGCGGCATAGAGCTGATCGGTGAAATAGTCGGAGCGGCGACAGTCGTAGGCCAGCGTCGCCACGGCCGACAGCGCGTGCTGGTTGCCATGCACCGCGCCAAAGCCGGTCTCCATTCCCCAGATCGCGAGAAGGGGTCCCGGCGGCACGCCGTAGCGCTGCTCGATCTGGGCGAAGAGTCCGCCGTAGGACCGCTTGAGCGCGCGGCCGCGCGACACGATGGCCGAGCCGCCGCGCTTGGCGAGGAACTGGTCGAGCGAAAGGCGGAAGCTCTTCTGGCCGCGATCGGCGGAAATCGTCGCCGCGTTGTAATGGGTGCCCATCAGCGCGCTGATGCCAGCCTGACCTATGCCGTGGCCGCGCGCCTCCTGGGCAAATTCCTGCTTCCAATTGTCGAAGCCCGCCGCCGAGCGTCCGCACTGGGCCGCCAGTGCGGGATGGGAGATTCCAACAAACGCGAGCGCAATCGAAAATTTGAGGACAGTCCGCATAGTCTGTTTCCTTTTGTCTAAATTTCTGAACTCGCTTCCGTCGTGGCCGTCAGTCGGTCGCGGCCGCTCGGCCGCCGTGGCGTTCCCGCTCTCTCTTATTTCTTCCCGGACTTCTCTTCCCGCTACAGCGAGAGCTTACCTCGAATGGCCGTTTCTGCGCCACCGTCACATGGCTCGTCCACATCGCGTCCAACATGGCGTCCACATGGCGCGTCGTAAGCTCGGCATTGAACTTACGATCGAGCCCCTTCGTCGTTTTAGCGACGCTTGCGTTAGGAAATTGTTCGAGCGCTCATTTCGCGCGTCCTTCCGACCTGACCCAGGCGGAGTCCAGCGCCAGGATCATTGACGCACGCCGTCAGTCAGTTAGCATTGAACATTCGTGTAGACCTCATGCGTTCCCGGATGATCGTCGCTGCAGCCATGAGCGCAGGAGCGGAGCCGGTGAGTGGGGATGAAATTTTGGAAGAAATTCTCGAAAGCGATTGGACGCTGGGCGCCTTGAAACGCCGCGAAGACGCGCGGCGAAGCAGCGAGAGCGGCTCTTCCCCAGGCGATGTGGACATCGCCGAGACGCGCCGCGCTCACGACGGATTCGGCAATAATTGGATCGCTGAAGCCTTCAGGCGCCGGCAAGAGGAAGAGCGCGCAAAAGCCGCGAGCCATCAATTCCGTAGCGCGCATACGGCAAGCAAGGAAGTTCCCGTCGATAACTGGCTCATCGAAGGCTTCAAGCGTCACCAGCAAGAAGAACGGCGACAAGAAACAATCGCTAGACCGGATCAAGCAGAAGCGGCGGACGTTGGCCGCATCAGGCTGTCCGAGGATCGCGGGTCTGCGAACCAAGACGCGGCGGGATCTCTCGCCAGCCGCGACGGCGGAACGGATCTGGACAAGCGGCCGAGTCGCGCCGGCCGGATCATCATGATCTCCGGCCTCGTCGTTGTTGGCGGTTTGGTTTCCGTCATTGGCGTCAAAACAGCGCTCTGGGGCCCTGACGATTCGACCAATCGCGCCGACGCGCCCAGCGTGTCGCCACAGACAAAAAAGGAAACGGTCAATCGCAGCAAAGCCGCATTGCCCAAGGCGGAGACCTCGGACGCCCCGGCGACAAAGCCCATGGAGAAGGGGAGCGCGCCGACAAATGACGCGCCGACACATCCGAGCGGCGCCGCGCCGGCAGGGGGGAGCGACGCCGCAACCGTCGCTGCGCCTCCGGCAGAAACGCCAGAAAGCTCGAAACAGAATCCTGTTGCGCCGGGCGCCGAGCAGGGAAGCAATGCGCGCTCTCCATCCGGAGAGCGTGAGCAGGTAGACAAGGCTCTCCATGGCAATGAGGCTGCGCCAGCGGCGACTCTGCCGGCGCCCGTTCCGCGCGCCACGGAAGGCGCCTCGCCTGCAAAGCCGGACAAAAATTCAAATGCGGAGCCTGCGGCCGTGGCGCCGGAACGATCGCGTGAGCAGATCAGGCCCGACCAGGAGCAAAACGCCTCTGAGTCAAAGCGCCGGGCCGTCAATGCCGGCGTGGACGCCAAGCCCAAGCAGCAAGCCAAGGACAGGAACGCCAGCCGTCACGCCTCTCGGAAAACCGACGGCCTCTCCACCTTTCTGAAGCGCACCGCGAATTCGGTTCGCAAGTTTTTCGGACGGCTCGGGGAGAAGCAGTAACGATCGCCGTTGATCGACGCAGTCGCCCACAATTGATCGTCGCCGCCGGCCCCGATGCACTTGCCGCGTCAAACGCGCGAACGCCTGAAGGCGCACGAACCGCCCGACGATCCCCAAGCTTAAATCTACGAGAGAGAAAGAAGCTCGCAGGCCGCTCTGAAAGAAGCGGCGATGCCGGCAGTTCGCGCCTGGAAGTGGACCAGCCGTGCGATGAGGCCCATTTGAAGAGCACGTGGGCCGACAGCCCGGTCGGTTTCGGCTTTCAAACGCGAGCATTCCCGTGAGAACGATCATCGAGCCGTTTCGCATCAAGATGACCGAGGCGCTGCCCATCACCACGCGCAGCGAGCGTGAAGTCCTTCTCGCCAGGGCGTTCAACAACGTCTTCCTCTTGGACGCCGACCACGTCACCATCGACTTGCTGACCGACAGCGGCACGGGCGCCATGTCCGACCGCCAATGGGCGGCTCTCATGCTCGGCGACGAAAGCTACGCCGGCAGTCGCTCCTGGCGGCGCTTCGAGCGAACCGTGCGCGAGATTACCGGCTTCAAACATATTTTCCCGACGCATCAGGGGCGCGCCGCCGAGCGCATTCTAGCCGCGACGCGTTTGAAAAAGGGGAACGTCGTTCCCAACAACGGTCACTTCGATACGACGCGCGCGAACATCGAATATGTCGGCGCCGTTGCGACGGACTTGCCGTCGGCCGAAGCGCGCGATTTGCATTCTGAAAAACGGTTCAAGGGAAATATGGACCTCGCGCGACTCGAACAGTTGATCGAGGTCGAAGGCGCCGGAAATATTCCTTTCTGCATGCTGACAGTGACCAACAACACCGGCGGAGGCCAACCGGTGTCGATGGAAAACGTCCGGAGCGTCAAGGACATCTTGGAAAAGCGCAACATTCCGCTGATCATCGACGCATGCCGCTTTGCGGAAAACGCATTCTTCATCAAAGAACGCGAGCAGGGCTTCGCCGATCGGAGCCTGCTGGAAATTGCGCGGGAAATGTTTTCATTCGCCGATGGGGCGACGATGAGCGCAAAGAAGGACGGGCTCGCAAATATCGGAGGATTTCTGGCCTGCAACAATGATTCTTGGGCAGATGATTTCCGCAACCTGCTCATCCTGACGGAAGGATTTCCGACATATGGCGGTCTCGCCGGCCG
>NZ_JBPFDU010000062.1:0-3469 GCF_051062815.1 Methylocystis sp.
CGATCGACAAAATCGCCTCCCATTCCGAGCCGTAGTCCCCCCGGTGCTCCCGCACCATCCGAACCGCGCGATCCCGAACCTCAGGTGAAAAGCTCTTCGACGTCTTCTTCGTTTCCATGGCCCCAATCTCTCAAGAGTTGGGGCCTCCGGCAAACCCGGGGCGGTTCAGATCAGTTGAGCGAAGCCAAACGCCTCTATGACAGCGTCAATAAGCTCACGAACGCCAACGACATTGGGGCGCTGCTCAACACCCCGCAGTTTCGCAAAGTTCTGCCGCAACAATTCTCGGAGATCGAGAAACTCGTCGCGGGGCAAGGAAACGGCAGTTTCGCGAGCACAATCGATTCCTATCTCTCACAAAACCGGGCCTACGCCGGCAATGGCGCGAACTCATACTATCAGAGCGAGCTCGACCGCATTGCTCGCGAGACCGGCGCCAAGCATTCGCTCGGCCAAGCTGTTTATGACACAGCTTCGCAAAGGATCGACGCTCTCGAAGAGCTGCGCAGGCGCATCAGTTCGGCGAGCGATGCGAAAGAAGTGCTCGATCTGTCGGCGCGCCTCCAGGCCGAGCAGGCGCTGCTGCAAAACGACGTGCTCCGCATGCAGGGCCTCGCCATGATCCAGCAGGCGCGCGGCGACATGGATGCGCAGAGAGAGCGGGAAAAGCAGCGACAGATTGTCGACGAAATGAAGGCGGCGCTAAAATGAAGCGATCGGCGCTCCTTCTCCTCGCAACGCTCATCGGCGTCGGACTCGCTGGCTGCGGCGAAGGCAATAAACGCGCCGAAGACGCGCCGCCTCGGCCCGCATCAAGGCAAGATTCTCCGAAGCCAGCGAAAACGGTCTCGTGGTTCATTGAGCGTCGCGACGAGCTGCAGGCGACGCTCAAGGCCTGCCGCAATAATCCCGGCGCGCTCGGCAAGACGCCCGATTGCATCAATGCGAACGCCGCGCGCGACAAGATCACCGTGCAAGAGATGAAAGACGCTTTGAAATAGGATTCGCCCGCATGGCCGTGAACGTCTTCGACAGTTTCCTGCACGAGTTCGAGCAGCCGCTCACGAATTTCGTGTCGACATCGGCGGGCAATCTCGCCGCTTACATCAACGGCCCCTTGCGCGTCGCGGTCATGCTCTATGTGATCCTCTATGGCTTTGCCGTGATGCGCGGCGCGATCGCCGAGCCGATCCTCGATTTCGCGTGGCGAGCGATGCGCATCGTCGTCGTTGTCTTGCTCGCGACCAACTCCTCGGCCTTCCAGCAATATGTCACGGGACTCTTCTTCGACTCCCTCCCCAAGGAAATCGGCAACGCCATTGCGGGCTCCGGACTCAACGTCAATTCCGGCGCGCCGTTCGATCAATTGCTCTCGAAGGGCATCGACGTCGCCAACAATATTTACGACCAGGCGGGCTTGACCAATATCGCGCCGGCGCTGATCGCCGCGATTCTCCTGGTCTTCGTTGCGATCGGCTCGTTTTTGCAATTCGCCGTCCTGCTCTACGCCAAGATCGGTCTCGCGATCGTCATCGCGCTCGGCCCCGTCTTCATTGCGCTCGCTCTCTTCGACGCGACGCGCCCTTTCGCGGAAAGCTGGCTACGCCAGCTCGCCAATTTCCTGATCCTGCTGGTGCTCGTCATCGCTCTCGTCGGACTGATGCTCTCGGCCGTCAGCGGCTTCATCGACAAATTCTCAAATAACGCCACGACGCTCGGCGAGGCGCTGGTCGGCGCAGTCGCCATCAGCACCCTGCTCGGCCTCTCCGGCCACATCGCCCTGCAACTACCGTCGATCGCCGGCGGGCTCGCCGGCGGCGGCGCTTCGCTCGCGAGTCGGCTGGTGACGCGAACGCTCGTCGCCAATGCGGCGGCCGCGGCGGCCGGGGCCTACGCCGGGGCGCGCTGGTCGGCGAACCGCAGCCTCGCGGCGATGAAGGTCCGCAGGCAGGGCGGCAGCATTCAACGGGCCTGATCGAAACAAGCCGAGCCAACGAAGGACGGGGCGGCGGCGGCCGCGCCGAACGACATGGGATTAACGAAATGCGGCGATTAATCATTATGTGCGTAATGGCCTGGCCGCTCGGCGGCTGTGCGACTTTTTCCAGCGCGCCACCGACTTGCGATGGCCTCGCGCGGCGTCCCCTCAACCGCTCTCTATGGGATTGGGAGGGCGCGCCGCAGGCTCTTGGCTCGGCTCCCTCATTGGCGATCCGCACGGCCGAGATCGGCCGACCGAATGCCACAAGTGCGCTGAATCGCGCGGCGCCGGCGCCGTCCATCGCGAGCGACAAGCCGAACGCGAGCCTCGTCGTCGACGTCGCCTCTTATCGCTCATGCGGCAAGGAGGGCTGACGATG
This sequence comes from Methylocystis sp., assembly GCF_051062815.1. Classification (GTDB taxonomy): domain Bacteria; phylum Pseudomonadota; class Alphaproteobacteria; order Rhizobiales; family Beijerinckiaceae; genus Methylocystis. Next base: position 2,361 of record NZ_JBPFDU010000062.1, read on the forward strand.
GTTCGCCCCGACGAACTGCAAGCCTATTTTATAAATGCGCGCCGCTGGGAGCAGGACCTGTTGCTGTCGGCGCAGCGCTCGAAGCGGATCGCTTGGGTTATCGCCGCGGGCGCCTGCGGCTTGGCGGTCGTCTCCGTGGGCGCGGTGGCGGCGCTCGCCCCCTTGAAGACGGTCGAACCCTTCGTGATCCGCGTCGACAATTCGACGGGGATCGTCGAGACCGTCGCCGCGCTGAAACAAACGCCGGCGCGCTACGACGAAGCCGTCACCAAATATTTCCTGGCGCGTTATGTGCGCGCCCGCGAGGGCTACAGCGCCGCGGAGGCGGAGACGAATTTCCGCACGGTCTCCCTGCTCTCCGCCCCGGCCGAACAGGCGCGTTTCGCCGCTTGGTATCGCGGCTCCAACCCCGAGAGTCCGCAGGTTCTGCATGGCCGCTTCGGCGTCGCCAATGTGCGCATCAAGGCAATCTCGCTTTTGAGCGATAACGTCGCCTCCGTCCGCTATCTCGCCGAGAGCCGCAAGGGCGAGGAGACGCGCATCACCCATTGGATCGCGACGCTCACCTTTTCCTATGTCAACGCGCCGATCTCCTCGAGCGACCGTCTCATCAATCCGCTCGGCTTTCTCGTTTCTGAATACCGCGCCGATCCGGAGGCCCTGCCGTGATCCGCTATCTCCTCCTCGTCCTACTGACGCTCGCCTGCGCCGGATCGCCGAACACGCCCGCGATGGCCCTGCAGCAACCTTCCGCCGGCCAGCGCGACGCGCGCGTGAGGATGGTGACCTATGATCCGGCCAATGTCGTCAAGATCAACGGCGTCATTCGCGCCTCGACGCAGATTGTTTTCGCCGACGACGAAGAGATCGCGCATGTGGCGATCGGCGACTCCGTCGCCTGGGAGGTCGCGCCCGCTGGATCGATCCTGTTCCTCAAGCCGCGCGAGAAGCATTCGCCGACCAATCTACAGGTCGTGACCACGCGGGCCAACGGCCGCAAGCGCTCCTACCAATTCGAGCTGTCGATCGCGGAAAGCTCGCTTGCGGAGGGCTATTTCGTCGTGGGCTTCGCCTATCCCGGCGACGAGATCGAGCGCCGCCGTATAGAG
>NZ_JBPFDU010000063.1:0-63758 GCF_051062815.1 Methylocystis sp.
ATCACAAGATAACCGATCTCGCCGCCTTGCTACCGTGGCGCTGGGCCGCCGACCTACAAGCCAAAAAGCTCGCCGCCTGATCTACGCGCAGCCGTCCTTGGCTGAAAATGATCAGCCCACGTGCCTCACCGGATGCTTACAGTCTTTCCTGAGATGACGAATGCGTCCTTTAGCGCCACCTCTTTGTCTGAGACGTTGCGGGCCTTAATCTGCAATGCGGACAGATAGATTGTGCCGTTCGCACCAACGGTAGTTGTTCCCCAGTGATCATCCCATGCGAGAGGTGTAGGAGGTGTAGCAGCAATCAGCACTTGTGTAGAACTCTGCGACGCCACTGCCAGCTCAGAAAATGGTTTTGCGTCCCTGTCTTGAGGTATCCATAGAAAATAGATAAGTAACCCATAAACCATCAAGCCGATCAGCGTGATTATTACTTTCGGCATGAAAGGCAGCAAATACAGCGACTGGATGCTCTCCCAGAAGTTGGACACACCTGATCCTTTGCGTTAATCCACCATGGACAACGCGCCTTCAATAAAGCTTGCGGTCAACCGAAGCAAGGCGCAGAAACCTCCACGCCTCGCCCAATCCCTTGTCACCTAGAAAACGCCCACGCCACAAGGCCCTTTTGGAAAACTCTATGCCCCGCTTCATTGAAGACGGGGTTAAACGCAAGTCCTTCTCCCTCGCTTCCATCCAAGGCCCAAGCTCAGCCACCTGTTCCTCAACCTCATCTCCATAATGAGGTTCATAGTTCTTGATGTAGTCTTCAATAGTGATGCAGCCTTCAAAGGAGCGAAGCTATATATTCATTGTAAGCAGTTACCTAATGTTTAGTAGGAGAATTTATAGATATAATCCCTGATAGTTCGCCATGTCAACTGATATATTACTTAAACTTTTGTAGTTGTTTCTAATGTTCAACTGTTACTGTAGTGTAGTAGTTGATTTCATTCTTCCATAGACTGCGAACATGCGGGCCTCAAACGCCAAGCGCTTTCGTCAACGCCTTACTCAAAACGTCCAGCCAATAGCCATTGCCATAACGATCCGAGATTTGCCCTCGTTCATGAGCCATGATCGCATCCTGCAAGTCAGAGTCTATGAGTGCGTTCCTCAGTTTGTCCTTCATCCGATGGCGAGTGGAATACGCTGTGACCTTGGGATCGGTTATGTTGAGCTTCTTACGAATGAGTTTGTTTTGGACTGCCGAAAGCGCGTCTGCGCCTCTCGGCCTTCCATAGCGGGGGAACAGGGGAACGTGTTGAAGCTCGCTTAAGCTCGCAGGCAACGCACTGTCACCGCCATTCCGCTTTCGGGCTTCCTCGACAGCGGCCCTTGCCGCCTCAACGGCCTCTTTAGCACTGGCCAAGGCAGGGCCAATCAGGGGCAGCACCCGCTTACTGGCGGGGGATTTGAGCTTCGGTCTCGTTTGGTTTGGGCGAATGAAGATGTGGGGTATTTCCTCATCATCATTAAGCGCAACGTCTTGAACCTCTAGGCCAGCTATCTCATCTGTTCTCGCCCCTGTGTAAGCCATCAACACAGTGCAATGCTTCGCTTCTGAGTTAAGCGTCTCTGATGCAGCAGCCAGATAAGCCTCTAACTGTTCGTCGGTGAAGGAGTGTCGCTTCTCCCCCTTGGCCTCGTGATCATCCACGTAAAGCCCGCTGAACGGGTTCTTCACGTCAAGCTGATATTCTCGGATGGCGTGATTGAACACAGCCACGATGGCTTGCAGACTCCTGTTGATGCTTTCGGGTTTTAAGGCCGTCCCATCTCGTGAGTCCTTACGTGCCTTCAAATAATCTCTGAACTGCCGAGCGTCTTGACGGGTTATCGCAGTGAGCGCCTTGTCTCGCTTGAAAGACGCAAGCAGGTATCGCTCGTTCCGCCTAATATGAAGGTCAAACTGTTTCGCCTTCGCCTCAGTCCGCTTGCCGGGCGGGTTCTTCTCTTGGAGATAAAGGTTCACCGCATCTCTGACGGTAGGTAGCGGGCGCTTGAGGCTACCCTGTAGCGCAGCGATCTTCATGCTCGTAAGCGGATCGGGTTTGCGCTGGTATTCTTCAATCAGAGCGTCTGCATAATCCATGCGATCATGAAACTCTTGCTCAGGAACTTGCCCACGCCGAAGCGGCTTTTTCTCCAAATCCAACGAGTGCAGCCATGCAAGCGCATCGTCGTAAAGCGTGAGGCCGGAGGACTCTGAGCCTCCCTTCTGCCCAGCGAGCGATTGCTCAGCAATGAGGAAGCGTCCCTTCCATTCCTCATGTAGACGCATCGCTATGACGACCGCTTTGCGATGATCCTTCGTCTTGAGCGAGTGCTTGACCTCCCGCTTACCGAATACCGGGCGGAGCTTTTCAGGGACGGCCATTCGGAATGAGAAGACGCCCGTCTTAGGGCTTCTCTTGAGGTAGTTCGGAAGGTTCATAGAGGGCTGAGGTTAAGGCCGCATGGCGGCTAATGGACGGATGTTTGTGCTAAATCTATGTGCCAAATTCTACGCTTTAAGTCAATAAATACAACTAGATCAAGCGCATATGGCCGTCGGTTAGATTTATACTTCCCCCACCACTGGATCACCTCTTCCGCTGCGTCCCCGCCCCTCCGCAGTGGGCGGGTTCGCTAGACGCGTCTCATGATTTCGCGTCGTCGTGTCGCACGAGCCTGTAAAGATCGAACCGCCGGTCCCGTAGATTACGGACAGTGCCTTCCCGCCGCGCCCAGGCGAGGTCGGAGAGATCGAGATCCGCGACGGCGATGGTTTCGACATTTTCCGTTGTCTCCGCCGCCACGCCGTCGCGCGCGAAGGGGAAGTCGCATGGGGTCAAAATGCAGGACTGGGCGTATTGCACGTCCATGTTCTCGACGCCCGGCAAATTGCCGACATTGCCGGAGAGAACGACGTAACACTGATTTTCGATCGCGCGCGCCTGGCTGCAATATCTGACCCGAAGATAGCCCTGACGATTGTCCGTGCAAAAGGGCACGAACAGCAACTTCGCGCCCTCGTCGGCCAAAAGCCGGGCGAGTTCGGGAAATTCAGAATCGTAGCAAACGAGCACGCCAATCGGTCCGCAATCCGTGTCGATGGCGCGAATCTCGTCGCCGCCCCGAATGTTCCACCAGTTGCGCTCATTGGGCGTGGGATGGATTTTCTCCTGCGCGTGCACGGCTCCGTCACGCAGAAAGACATAGGCGACATTGCGAATATCGCCGTCGGCCACGCGGGTCGGATGGGAGCCGCCGATGATGTTGATGTTGTAGGACAGCGCCATCTGTCGTAGCGCCGCGACGAAGGGCTCCGTCCGTTGCGTCAGCGCTTCGATCGCTTCCACGGGGCCAAGACGCTTTTTTTCGAGCGCCAGCAGCTGCAGCGTGAACAACTCCGGAAAGACGACAAAGTCCGATTTGTAATCGGAAACGACGTCGACGAAATATTCGATATTGGCCAGAAACTCTTCGAAACTTTTCACGGCGCGCTGCTGAAACTGAACGGTCGCAACCCGCACCCAATCCTTGGGGCGGATCGCGCTCTTCGTCGGCGTCGCCTCCTGGTCGACATAGGGGTTGCGCCAGACCATATGCGCGGCATAGCCGAGACTCTCATGATCGCTCGGCATGTAGGCCTCGAGCACGCCGAGGGGCTCAAAACCATTGCCGATTTGAAAACTGGCGACCTGATCCCGAACTTTGCGCGCCTTGACGGCTTCGAGATAGGCCTCGGGCGTCTTGAATTCCTTGATTTTACGGGACAGTCCCGGCATGCGGCCGCCAAATACGATGCCTTTCAGCTCCAATTCTTCTGCAAGCCGCTTTCGGGCCTCGTAGAGCCGCTGGCCAATGCGCAAACCGCGCCAGTCAGGATCGACGCAGACTTCCATGCCATAAAGCCAGGGGCCGGCGGCGTCATGGCGAGAGGCGTAGCCGCCGCCGGTGATCTCCGCCCAATTATGCCGTTTCAGCGCGGTCGCCTCGTCGATGCGGAAGGTTGCCGCGTAACCAACGATTTTGCCTTCATAGTCCGCGACAAACTGACCTTCGGGGAAGGAGGTGATCTGACCGAGCAAATTCCCGCGGCTGTAAACGGGGAGCGAGGGATAGGCCCGCTTCATCATGGCGATGATGTCAGGGACGTCGCCACGGTTCGCGCGACGAATGACGAGCTGCTCCTGGGATTTGAGCGTCTTTGATTTCGTACTGAGGCCAGGGGGCACCGAAACGCTCGCTTTCTTGAGAAACTCAAATCTGTCGGACACTTCTAATCAATTGAATCGGGTCGAGGAAGAAAATCCGGAACTGGCGCGCAAAGCCGCCGGAAGGGGCGAGCGGCGCGGGCCTCTTGGCGTCGCGCATTAGGAGGCGCGACGCTCGAAAAACCTTCCCTCCCATGCCCTTATCCTTCGACGCGGCGCTTCGCCTACGGCGAGAATTAAATGAACTGACCCACCGCCGACGGCAAAGATCGGCTTGCGCCTGCTCAACGCTCCCGCTTCCGCTGTCTTGTCCAGCGCAGCGGCGTTTGGCATGTTGCGCGGCCACGAACGAAGGGAGCGCGTATGACCGGAGTTTTCAGGATAGTCGCCGCCGTAATCTTGTTTTGCGTCGGCCTCGCGGCTCCGGCTATGGCCCATACGCCTGATATTTCGACAGGCAAAATTCTTCCCAAGGACAATCGAACCTATGCCGTCGAGGTCGGCTTTCTCGCCACCGATCTCGAGCGCATGTTTCAGGACACGATGAGCGAACGCGCCAGCGTCGACCTCTCGGGGCCCGGCGCGCTCGAAGCGGAAATCGGCAAATTTGTCCAAAAGCGTGTCGCAATGCGCGATGCGACAGGCCGGGCCTGCATCGCCAATGTCGAAAAGTCGGGCGAAGACCCCACCAACCAGGACAGCGCGCTCGTCTTGATCCGCTTCGACTGCGGCGGAACGACCGGCACGCTCTTCTATGACGCGACGAAGCTCCTCGCCACGCAAGGCGCAAAGGGGAAGCACCTGGTCACGCTCGAGGGAAGCGAAAACGCCGGCCAGACCATGCTCTACCCCGACGATCCCCCGCTCGATCTGTCAAAGCCGATGGAAACCACCGCACAGCTGATGTGGAAGTTTCTCAAAGCCGGCGTCGAACACATCGTCACCGGCTACGATCATTTGTGCTTCCTGTTCGCGCTCATTCTGTGGGCTACCCGCATTTGGCCGGTCGTGAAGATCGTCACCGCCTTCACCATTTCGCATTCGATCACGCTGTCGCTGGCGGCGCTCAATATCTTCACGCTTCCCTCGACATTGGTCGAAGCGCTGATCGCCGCTTCGATCGTTTTCGTCGCTGTGGAGAACTATTTCTCGCGCGACGTCGACAACCGCTGGCGCAACACTTTCTTATTCGGCTTCATCCATGGCTTCGGCTTCGCCTCGGCGCTCACGGAGATGGGCGTGCCGCAAGGGGGGGTCGTGCCGGCGCTCGCCGCGTTCAACATTGGCGTCGAACTCGGTCAGATCGCTATCGTCTTCGCGGTCATGCCGATCCTGTTCTTCATCGACAAGCAGACAGGCGGCAAGCGCAGCGAAAAGCTCGTCTACGTGGCCTCGGCGCTGATTGCGATTGCGGGGGTCTACTGGTTCTTTGAGCGAATCGGGGTTCTTCCCGGGTGAGGCTCTAGGATGACCTCATCGGTTGTCGCGGGCTCGCTGCGTCTATGGACACGGTGAGACGGCGCGCGCGCTAAAGCGTGGGCCGCGGCGTCACGTTTCGCGCCGCGACCCTGCCGGATCCACCTGCCGCCTAGCTTTTTGCCCGCACATATTCCCCGGGCGCGTCGCAGATGATCTTGAGCTTGCCGCCGCCAGGCCGGCGCGCGGGGACTTTCTCGGGCGCCTGCGCCGTCACCCAGGCCAGCCAGTGCGGCCACCAGGAGCCCTTGGTTTCCTTCGCCTTCTTGATCCAGTCCTCGAAAGCGCCCTTCGGGGGGCCGCCCGTCCAATATTGATATTTGTCTTTGGAGGGCGGGTTGATGATCCCCGCGATATGGCCCGAGCCGCCGAGCACGAAGGTCACCTCGCCGCCGAAAAACCTCGCGCCGCGAAACACGGATTGCGCCGGCGCGATATGATCCTCCCTCGTCGCGATCTCGAAGACCGGCGCCTTCACCTGACGCAAATTGAGCCGAACCCCGTCGATGACCATCTCGCCGCGCGCCAGACGGTTTTCGAGATAGCAACTGCGCAGGTAGAAGGAGTGATTGGCCCGCGGAATGCGCGTCGAATCGGAATTCCAATACAAGAGATCGAACGCGGCGGGCTCGACCCCCTTCATGTAATTGTTGACGACATAATTCCAGATGAGTTCGTTCGGCCGCAGCATATTGAAGGCGTTGGCCATCTTGTAGCCTTCGAGATAGCCGGTGCGCGCCATGCTTTCGTCGAGCGCCGCGAGGCGCGCCTCATCGACGAAAATCTGCAGATCGCCGGCGTCCGAAAAATCCACCTGCGTCGCAAAGAAGGTGACGCTGTCGATGCGATCGTCGCCGGTCGCAGCCATATAGGCGAGCGTCAGCGCGAGCAGCGTGCCGCCGACGCAATAGCCCGCCGCCGTGACCTTGCGTTCGCCCGTCGCCTTCTCGATCACGTCGAGCGCGGTCAGCACGCCCTCGTGCATATAAGCCTCGAACCCCTTTGCGGCCTTGGTCTCGTCGGGATTGACCCAGGAGATGATGAAGACCGTGAAGCCCTGCTCGACGGCCCAGCGAACGAAACTTTTCTCGGGGTTGAGATCGAGCACATAGAATTTGTTGATCCAGGGCGGCGTGATGAGCAGCGGCCGCGCATAAACTTCCGCCGTCGTGGGCTCATATTGAATGAGCTCCATCACGTCATTGCGCCAGATCACCTTGCCGGGCGTATTCGCCAGATCGACGCCGAGTTCGAATTTCCGATCCGCGCTCTGGCGAATCTTCAGCACGCCGCCGCCCGCGGAAATGTCTTCCGCGAGCATTTTCAAGCCGCGGACCAGATTCTCGCCCTTGGCGTCCATCGTGGCGCGCAACAGTTCCGGATTGGTCGGCACGAAATTGGATGGCGAGATCGCGCTCGAGATCAGCCGCGTATAAAAGACGGCTCTCGCCTTTGTCTGCGGATCGAGTCCCTCGGCGCTCTCGACCATGTCGCCCGCCCAGCGCGACGCGAGCAGATAGGATTGCCGCAGCCAGTCGAAGAACGGATTCTCGTTCCATTCAGGCCCCGAGAAGCGCTTGTCGGAGAGGTCGGAAGGAACGATCGGGGCGACATCCTCCCCGCCGTAGCGGCGAAGCGTCTGCCGCCAAATCTCGCTCAACCCGCTGTAAAGATCGGCCTGGGCGACGGCGGCGCGGTCGGGCTTCGACAGCCAATATTCGGCGACGGCGCCGAGAGTCTTGGTGGCGTCGGCGACGCTCGCGGCGAGTTCGCTTCGCGTTTCGTCGGGATTGGCGCCGCCGATCGCCGCCGCCAGCGCCTTGCGGCCCTCGTCCACGAGCTGCGCCATGTTGTCGGCGATCGCTTCGATATCAAGCCGGGCGAATGTCTCCAGATTGGCGAGCGGCGCGGGAGCCCCGGCGCCCTTGGGCGTCGCGGGCGCGGCCGTTTGCGTCGAAACGCTCGGCGCCGAAGGCTTTTTCGCCACAGTCTTTTTCTTGGCCTTGTTATTGGCCTTGTTCTTGGCCTTGTGGGACGGCTTCACCGGCGTTTCGGACTTGCCGAGCGCGGAGACCTTTTCCGCCGTGGCCCCTCGTTTCCGGTTGGCGGCGGGATCCTGGTCCTGGTTCGCGCTCATGCCCTAAACCTGTCTGTTCTTCGAATGATAGGGGGCGCCGCTCCGCAAAGGCCGCGACGCTCTGGTCTAACAAGTGCGCGCTGATGAGAAAAGCTCTGCCGGCCTGGCGCGAGCGGTGCGTCCCGGCGACATAAGCGCGAATTATTACAATGCGATGCCGAAGCACGCGCCGGAGCCAACGCTCTCCAGCATGGATTGCGCGAAAAAGTCGCATGGACCGGAATGGATGACGTCATTCAGCAGGATGCTATGCGGCGCCGGCGCTGTCCAGCGCCATGAGCTGCGGCGACAGCGGCAGGCCATGCGCGGCGGCGACGGGCGGCGACAGAATGCGGCCGGCGGAAACTTCCAGCCCTGCGCGAAGATGCGGGTCGTCCTCGATGGCGCGACGCCAGCCCTTGTTGGCGAGCGCCAGCACGAAAGGCAATGTGGCGTTGTTGAGCGCGAAGGTCGATGTGCGCGGCGTGACTCCGGGCATGTTGGTGACGCAATAATGCACGACCCCGTCAACGACATAGGTCGGGTCGGAATGGCTCGTCGGCCGTGACGTCTCGCAGCAGCCGCCCTGGTCGATCGCGACGTCGACGATCACGGCGCCGCGCTTCATCGTCGACAGCATGTCGCGCGTGATCAGGATCGGCGCCTTGGCGCCTGGCGCGAGCGCCGCGCAGATGACGAGATCGGCGCGCTTCACCGATTCGGCGATCGCGGCGCGTGTGGAATAAATGGTGCGCGCCGCGAAACCGAAACGCGTTTCGAGACGCCGCAGCGCGTCGGGGTTGCGGTCGGCGACGAGCACGCTTGCGCCCATGCCGAGCGCAATCGCCGTCGCCTGGGCGCCGACGCTGCCGGCGCCGAGAACGAGAACGTCAGCTGGCGGCACGCCCGGCGCGCCCGAAAGCAGAACGCCGCGGCCGCCCGCCTGCTTTTCAAGAAAATGCGCCCCGATCTGCGGGGCGAGCCGGCCGGCGATTTCGGACATCGGCGCGAGCAGCGGCAATCCGCCGCCGGGCGCCGTGACCGTCTCATAGGCGATGCAATGGGCGCCGCTCGCCATCAGCTCGCGCGTGAGTTCAGCGTCCGCGGCGAGATGGAAATAAGTGAAGAGCACCTGGTCCGGCCGCAAATAAGCAATCTCGCGCCGCTGCGGCTCCTTCACCTTGACGATCAATTGCGCTGCGGCAAACAGCGCTTCGGGACCATCGACGAGCGTCGCGCCCGCGGCGGCGTAATCCGAGTCCGATAGCCCCGCGCCCTCGCCCGCGCCGCGCTCGATGAAGACGTCATGTCCCGCATGGGCGAGTTCAGCGACCGAAGACGGCGTAAGGCCGACGCGATATTCGTTGTCTTTGGTTTCTTTGGGCGCGCCGACACGCATTTGCGGCTCCAAAATACGGCGTCGACTTGGGTAAAAATCTCGCCTTCGGGGAATATATGCAAAGGGCGACCTTTCAATACAAGGGCGAAGGTCAAGCGCGTTTTCAGAACGGCGGAGAGGAAGAAATGCCGACCATCAATACGGACAAAGTCTGTTTCGTCGTCGTCAAGGCTCGTGAGCTTGAAAGCGAAGATGAGGGCATCGACGCGGACGCCTCGAACGCCACGGACGACGGTTTCGTCAGCGTATTGACGGAGGACGCGTTCCCCACCATTCGCGACGAGGTTTCCTCCTTTATCGAGGCCATGGACGTCGACGAGCAGGTCGAGCTGGTCGCGCTGATGTGGGTGGGGCGCGGCGACTTCGCCGCCAGCGAATGGGGCGAAGCTCTCGCGCAAGCGCGAGCCCGGCACGAAGGCGCGACGTCGGCATATCTGCTCGGGGTTCCGCTTCTCGCCTCGTTTCTTGAGGGCGGCCTGGCGGAATTCGGCGAAAGTTGCGAGCTTTTTGCCGCCGACCGGCAGTGATCACGCCGCGACATCTAGGACGCCTGCGAGACCTCGATCCTAGAGCGAAAGAGACCATATTTACGTCATGCGGCGAGCATTGAGGAGATCCCCCATGAATCGCAGAATTTTTGCAACCGTCTTGGCTCTATCCCTCGCGGCCTTTGTCGCCCCCCGATTGGCCTACGCCGAAGATCATCTGGGTGAAGCCATCACCCACACCCAGCAGGCGATCAGCGAAGGCAAGCAGGGAAAGGCCGAGGCGCTGACGATGCATGCGGAAGAAGGCTTGAAGCACGCGAAAGCCGCCGAAGCGCAAAAGCCAAACGAGCATACCAAACAGGGCATCTCGCATCTCGAAATGGCGATTGACCACGGCAAGCAGAAGCACCCCGATGTCGCGACGAAACACGCCGAAGAGGCGCTGACCCATCTCGAGGCCGCGAAGAAATAGGCCGCGGCGCCCGAACAAAATGGAAAGAGCGGCCTTACTGGGGCCGCTCTTTTCTTTTGCGGCTGCGCGTGGCGGGGCGGCAATGACAGCGCCGCCCGGATCGCCTATGGACGTCATGGCGGACACGCCCGCCGACGGGCCATTTTGATGAAGCTTTCCTCCTCGCTGCTGCGCGCCAAATCCATCGAATCGCTGCAAGCCGAAGCCGACCGACCGGGCGGATTCCGTCGCGTGCTCGGGGTCTGGCAGCTCACCGGAATTGGCCTTGGCGGCCTCATTGGCGTCGGCATTTTCGTGCTGACCGGCGTAGTGGCGGCGACCCAGGCGGGGCCGGGCGTCGCCCTCTCCTTCCTGATCGCCGGCGTCGCGAGCGCCGCGGCGGCGCTGTCCTACGCCGAATTCGCCGGCATGATTCCCGTCGCCGGCAGCGCCTACACATATGCTTATGCGGTGCTGGGCGAACTCGCCGCCTGGATCATCGGCTGGGATCTTCTACTCGAATATGCGCTGGTCGTCGCCGTGGTGGCGATCGGCTGGTCGGCCTATTTGCAGGCGCTGCTCGCGCAATTCGGCGTCACGCTTCCCGATTGGGCGAGCGGCGCGCCGGGAACCGGGCCCGGCCGCGTCGTCGATCTTTTCGCCGCGCTCGGCGCGCTTGGCGTCGCCTTCCTGTTGACGCTGCGCGTGGAGCTTGGCGCGCGCTTCAACACCGCGATGGTGGTCGTCAAGATCGCCGCGGCGCTGTTGGTGATCGTCGCCGGCCTTCCCTATGTGCGCGTCGAGAACTGGACGCCCTTCATGCCCTTCGGCTTTTCCGGCGTGGCGCAGGGCGCGGCGGTCGTGTTCTTCGCGGTGTTCGGCTACGACACGCTGACCACCGCCGCCGAAGAAGCCCGCGCGCCGCAGCGCGACGTGCCGCGCGCCGTCCTTTTGTCGCTCGTCGTGGCGCTGACGCTCTATATCGCCATGTCGCTCGTGCTCACCGGCGTCGTGCGCTATGACACGCTCGACAATCCCGCGCCGGTCGCGACCGCTTTCGCGTCGCTCGGCCTGCCCTGGGTCGCCTTCGTCGTCTCGCTCGCCGCGGTCGCCGGCATCGCCAGCGTCATGCTCGCTTTTCTGCTCGCCTGCGCCCGCATCTGGTTCGCCATGAGCCGAGACGGCCTGCTGCCGGCCTGGTTCGCGAAACTGCATCCGCGTTTTCAGACGCCCTATCGGCCGACGCTGATCGCCGGCGCGCTGACCGCGCTCGTCGCCGCGCTCTACCCGATCAAGGAAGTGGCGGAGCTGGTGAATATCGGCACGCTCTCCGCATTCGTCGTCATCTGCTCGGCGATCATCGTGCTGCGCCGCACCCGCCCCGACGTGCCGCGCAGTTCTCGCGCGCCCTTTGTCCCCTTCACGCCGCTCGCCGGCATCGGCTTCTCGCTCTGGCTGTTGTCGCGCCTGCCGGCGGTGGCGTGGGAGCGCTTCGCGATCTGGATGGCGATCGGCCTCGCGATTTATTTTCTCTACAGCCGCCGTCACAGCCGGCTGGCGCAGGGCGTCAACGCGCCGCAAGACCGCCGGCAAATTTCGCACTCATGAGGCGCAAGCGCGCTTCCTTACGCCATGCACGAAGCGTCACATTCAACTGGCCGTCGTCGCCAGTTCCGCCGCTCTATCCCCTGATCGTATCGAACCTTCGATCGTCGCCGGCAGGCCCGTATTCGTCCAGTCGCCGGCAAGCCACAGATTGTCCCAGCGCGTCTTCGCATCAGGCCGGCGCTTCTCCTGCGCCGGCGTCGCGGCGAAGGTGGCGCGCTTTTCCTTGACGATCTGCCAGGGCGGCGGCGCCGCCGGCAGGCCCGTCGCGGCGGACACCTCCGCCCAGATTTTTTCCGCCAGCGCGTCGCGCGACTCGTCGATCAGCCGGTCGGCGCCGCTGATCGTCACCGACAGGCGATCGTCGAAGGCGAAGAGCCATTCGGTGAGCGCGCCAATCATGCCGAGAAGCAGCGGTTGGCCCGGCGGCGACGCGATCTTGAAATGCGCATTGAGGATCGCGCGAAAATCATCGGGCGCGACGAGACCGGGGAGAAGCTCCTGCGCAATCCACGGCGGCGTCGCGAGGACCACCACGTCGCCTTTTTCCAGCGTCACTTCCGCGTCGCCGAAACGCAGCGCGGCGACGCGCGACTCCTCGAAAGCGATGTCGCGCAGACGCGCGCCGAAGCGCGGCTCGACGCCTTTGGCGCGAAGCGTGCGCAGCGCCGGCTCGATGAAGGCGTCGCCGAGGCCGCCTTTGGCGACCATGGGGCGGCAGGCGTCGCCGCCCGCCGCGAGCGTCTCGCGCAGCACGGCGCCGGCGAGCGTCGCGGACGCCTCTTCAGGTTCGGTGTTCAGCGCCGACAGCAGAACCGGGCGCCAAAGCCTCTCCCACAGCGGGCCGCGGCAGCGCATCGTGTCGCCGATGGTCGCGCCGTCCTTCGCAAAGAGAAGCTTTCCGGCGCCCAGATAATCGAGCGGCGCCGTGCCGGGGACGCGGCGGTCGGCGACAAACACCCACCAGGGAATGCGCGAGGCGTTGGGGCGCAGCGTCCAGCGCTCGGCCGTGCGCGCGTCGAGAAAATCGAAGGCGCATTCGTCGGGACCAACAAGCGCGCCGCTCGCACCGATGCGTTTGGCGTAATCCCGCGCCGCCCGATTGCCCGAGAGCAGCAGATGATTGCCGTTGTCGATCGTCAGGCCGAGCGACGCGTCGAAATAGGAGCGGCAGCGGCCGCCCGCCATGCGCGCGGCTTCATAGAGCGCGACGCGCCGTCCGGCGTCGGCAAGACGCAGCGCGCAGGCGAGCCCCGCGAGGCCCGCGCCGACGACATGAATCGTTTCGCTCACGTGAAGGCGTGTCGCAGGAAGGCGCTGACGAGCTTTAGACGCGACGCCCGCACCGGCGCGCGCGGCGCCGAAAAGCCGCGAGCGGCGAGACTGTCGAGGATCGAACGATAGCCGGCGGCCATGAGATAGGGCGCTTTCACCGCGCGCTTCGGCAAGCCCGCCATCACCAGATCCGCCTGGTCATAATGTTCGCGGGCGCGGCTGAGGACCGGCGCGCACACCTCTTCGAGCGAAGGATGCGACAGCACGGCGTGCGGCGCCAGGCTCGCCACGCCGGCGGACTCAATCGCCTCTCGCGGCAAATACAGCCGCCCCCGCGCGGCGTCCTCGTCGAGGTCGCGCAAGATGTTGGTGAGCTGCAACGCGCGCCCGAGGTGGTAGGCGAGCAGTTTCGGACCCGTCGGCAAATCGCATTCGGCGCCCGGCTCCTCCTCCGCGAGACCGAACGCGCGCACCGACAGCCGTCCCACGGCGCTCGCGACGCGGTCGCAATAGAGTTCAAGCTTTTCCCAGTCCGGCGCGCAAATATCCTCCTCGACGTCCATGGCCATGCCCTCGATCACCGACTCGAAATCGGCGCGCTCGAGTCGGAAACGGCGGACGGGTTCAGAGAGAAAGCTCACGCGCGCGCGGATGCGGCCGGCGTAAAGCTCGTCGAGGTCGGCGCGCCACTGGTCGAGCGCGGCGCGGCGCGCGGCGCGGTCGCCCTCGTCGTCGGCGATGTCGTCAACGGCGCGGCAGAAGGCGTAAATGGCGAACATCGCGTCGCGCCGCGGCGGCTCGAGGATGCGCATAGCGAGATAGAAGGAGCTTCTGGTCGCGATGGCGCGCGTGCGCAGCGTCGCGGAATCGGCAAGCGCGTCCATGGTCATTGGCGCGTCCTTGGGCGCGCGCTCGGAAGGGCCTCGGAATCTACGCGGCGTGGACGCGAAATGCGGCGAAGAAGCGCGCCGAGCGCGCCCAGCGCGCCTTTCAGCGCAAAGCTGAACTTGTCGTCGTGAACCTTGTCGCGAAGCGGGTCGGCGACCGCGAGGCGCGCAACGAGCTGTTCGGCCAATGTTTGAATGGCGCCGACCTCCATGGCGAGCCGCGTATCGTCGATCAGATCGGCGAAGGGACGCGACTGCGCGAGCAGACGCCCGGTTTTCTCGTTGAGGTCGCGGATCGTCGCCAGGAGCGGCGGCGGCGCCGACTCCTGCGCGAGCATCTCGACGGTCGCGCCATGCGCCGCGAGCGCGTCCTGCGGCAGATAGATTCGGTCGAGGTTGCGGTAATCCTTGCCGCAATCCTGCAGGTGATTGATGATCTGCAGCGCCGCGCAGAGCGCGTCATTGGCCGGCCAGACCCGGCCGGGGTTCTCGCCGTGGAGATCGCAGACAAAGCGTCCGACGGGCATGGCGGAATAACGGCAGTAGTCGACGAGATCGTCCCAGTCGCGATAGCGCAATTGCGTCACGTCGCGCTTGAAGGCGGTGATCAGGTCGCGCGCATGCTGCGGGTCGAGACGCCGCTCGCGGCAGGTTTCACGCAGGCGGCGCGCGACGTCCGCATCCTCTTCCGCGTCTCCGATCAGGGCGGCGTCAAGCGCGTCCAGCAGATCCAGCTTCTCTTGCGCGGAAAGCGTCGGATGGTCGGCGATGTCGTCGGCGGCGCGAACGAAGTCGTAGAAGGCGAGGATCGGCGCGCGATGCCGCGGCGCAATGAGAAAGGAGGCGACGGGAAAATTCTCGTCGCGATGGGTCTTTCCCGAACTCGTCTGCGCAATATCCATATGACGCCGTCTTGCCGCTCCACGGCGCTGGCGCGCCCTATACCTCGATGTGGCGGTTCGCCTCGATCTCGCCGGGCGTTTCGAAGCGCTGCGCCGACTTTTGCGCGCGCGGCGCCTGATAACGGCCTTTCCATTCGCCGCCGCGGCCGCTCAGGTGCCGCCAAGCCGATTCAACCGTAAACCACGTATAGCATGCCGCGACGCCTGGCAAAGCAAAGGCGCGCCACCGCGACAGGCCGTAAAAGCGCAGCGTCGGCATATAGGCCTGCGCCATCAGGAGCCAGGAAACGAGCGCCGTCTCGCGCGCCGGCGATTCGCCGAACAGCGTCAGATAAGGCGGCGCAAGATAGGCGGCCGCCAAGCCAAAGAGCGCGCCCGCGAGACGCCAGGGGGAATAGCTAAGCTGCGCGTAGGCCGAGCGCACGACCATTCGGGAGATATCGGCAAGGCGCGGATAGGCGCGCAGGCTGTGGACGTCTTCGGTCAGACCCAGCCAGATCGGACCTTGCGCCTTCATCAGCGCGCCCAGCGCGCAATCGTCGATCAGCGCGCCGCGAATGGCCCGCAGGCCGCCCGCGGTCGCGAGCGCCTCCGGACGCAGCAGCATGACTCCTCCCGCGGCGCCTGCCGCCGGGTGATCCGGATCATTGATGTGGCGGAACGGGTAAAGCTTCTGGAAATAGAAAATGAACGCTGGGACGAGCCAGCGCTCCGCGACGCTTTCGCAACGAAGCTTGACCATGAGCGAGGTGAGAACGGCGCCGCGCGCCGTCGCACCCGAAGCGAGGCGGGCGAGCACATGCGGCGAAAATTCGATGTCCGCATCGCAAAACAGCACGAAATCCGGGTCGATCGGCAAGCTCCGCACATGATCGAACCCGCGTTGCATCGCCGCGAGCTTTCCCGTCCAGCCCGCATCGGGTCCGCGCGAGGAGAGAATCGTCAGGCGGCTCGAAGCGCCACAGGCGGCCGCGCAGCGGCGGGCCGCCTCGGCGGTGCCGTCGTTGCTCTCGTCATCCACGAGAACAACGTCGAAACGGCCATGAAACTGTTGCGCAAACAGCGACGCCAGGCTTTTTTCGATGACGTCGGCTTCGTTTCGAGCCGGAACGATCGCCACGACATGGGTCGCCGGGACGGCTGCGTGACCGCCAAGGTCCCGGTCATGTTCGGTCAGCCGCCAGAACCCGCCGCGAAGCGCGATCAGATAGAGCCAAACGAACAGCCCGAGGGCGGAGATGACAATCGCGAGCATGGGCGAATCGGGGTAAGGATTCGACAAGCCCGCGTTTTAGCACCCACGCTCAAGGCAGGCCAGCGCGCCCTACGTCCTTCCTAACGCCTCACCCAGCCCGCCTCGGTCTTGACGTAGCTTCGCTTCACCGCGGCCCAGGCGATGCGGTGCGCCGCCTCCTCCTGCCGCGGGTCGCCGCGATGGGCGTCGAAGGCGTGGTTGAAGGCTTCGCGATAGATGTCCTGCGCGTGCTCCGGAAGAATGTGCTGGAGATTCTCCGGCAGGTCGGCGTTGCTGTCATAGGGCATCCGACGGACCTCGATCAGGCGCCGGCCATCTCGCCCACCACCGCTTGCGCGGCCGCTGCGGGGTCCGCTGCGCGCGTGATCGGCCGGCCGACGACGATATAGTCGGCGGAGGCCGCGACCGCCTGCCGCGGCGTCATGACGCGCTTCTGATCGCCGACGTCGGCGCCCTCCGGCCGCACCCCCGGCGTCACCAGCAGCATGTCCGAGCCCACCAGCGGTCTTATGGACGCAAGCTCCATCGGCGACAGGATGAGGCCGTCGACGCCCGTCTCCCTGGCTTGTCTGGCGCGGCGCGCGACGAGTTCGGCGACGCCGCAGGCGTAGCCCGCTTCTTTCAGATCCGCGTCGTCATAGGAGGTCATCACCGTCACGGCGAGGAGCTTGAGCGCGCCGTCCGAGGCCCCCGCGCGGGCCGCCGCCATCGTCTGGGGAAAGGCGTGGATGGTGAGAAAGTCGACGCCGAGCCGGGCGATCTGGCGCGTCGCGCGCTCCACGGTGACGCCGATGTCATGAAGCTTCAGATCCAGAAACACGCGCTTGCCGGCGGCCTTCAGTTCACGCGCGAAGTCGAAGCCGCCCGGCGCATAGGCGAGCTCCATGCCGACCTTGAAGAAGGAGACCGTCTCGCCCAGAGCCGCGACCATCGCCCGCGCGTCGTCGACGCTTTCGACGTCCAGCGCGACGATCAGGCGCTCCCGCGCCTTCACGCCTTGCGCTTTCCGGCGAAGCCGGCGTAACCCGCTTTGCGATAGCGCCAGACTCTTGCCGGAGGGATGTTGAGCACGACCGGGGGCGATCCCTTGCCGACATAGGCGCCATTGACGCCGCTGGCGTGCATGGGCATCGGCGACTTGGTCAGGCCGTAAGTGAATTGGATGAAGAGCCCCTCGTCGCCCATCAGTTCGAAGGCCTGATTCAACAGCTCGACGCGATCGCGCTCCGGCCGCACCAGGAGCGGCAGGCTGGAGACGACGGTGGCGATTTTTCCCGGAACCTTGCCGTCGAGAGTCGCCTTGAGGCCATAGGCGTCGCCTTGCACGATGTTGACGCCCGGGAAGCGTTCGGAGAGCAGATGGCAGAACCGGCTCTCATATTCGACGAGGACGAGGCGCTCGGGCGCGATGCCGCGCGCGAGCAGCGCCTGAGTCACCGGCCCGGTGCCGGGACCGAGTTCGACGATATGGCCGTCTCGATCCAGTTCGACGAAGCCGGCCATCGTCTTGGCCAGCGCGCGTCCGGACGGCGAAACGGCGCCGATGAGGCGCGGATTTTCGATCCATTGACGGATGAAGCGCGCGTTATCCACGAGCCTCGCGCGCCCACTGGCTTTGTGCGTTCTGTGCGGCAACAGCGCCCCTCCCGATCGGCGCGATAAAAACGCGCAAACGGCCCCCGCGATCGGAGGGCCGTTGGGCGGATGATAGGAGAGCCGCGCGTCAAAAACAACGCGGCGTCTTTAGCGCTCTGGCGCTACCCCCCGAACAGATCCTTCATCCGCGCGAAAAAGCCCGTCTCCTCGGGATGCGTGTCAAGCGAGGACTCCTCCTCGAATTCGGCGAGGAGCTCCTTTTGCCGCTTGGTGAGCTTTTGCGGCGTCTCGACGCTGATCTGCACATGCAGGTCGCCTTGGTCGCGCCCGCGCAGCACCGGCATGCCCTTGCCCTTGGCCTTGAGCTGGCGTCCGGACTGCGCGCCCTCGGGAATTTTGAGCTTCACCTCGGAGCCGTCGAGCGCATGGACCTTGATCTCGCCGCCGAGCGCCGCACGCACCATCGAGATCGGCACGCGGCAATAGAGATCCGCCCCATCGCGTTGGAAGAACGGATGCGGCTTCACCGAAAGGAAGATGTAGAGGTCGCCGGGCGGCCCGCCCCGCAGGCCCGCCTCGCCTTCGCCAGCGAGCCTGATGCGCGTGCCGTCCTCGACGCCCGGCGGCACATTGACGGACAGCGAGCGTTCGATCGTCTTGCGCCCCGTCCCGGAACAGGAGGGGCAGGGATTCTCGATCGTCTCGCCGCGCCCCTGGCAGGTCGGACAGGTGCGCTCGATCGCGAAAAAGCCCTGCTGGGCGCGCACGCGTCCCATGCCGCCGCAGGTTGTGCAGGTCTTGGGCTTTGAACCCTTTTTCGCGCCCGTTCCCGAGCAGGCGTCGCAGGTCGCCGAGGTGGGGATTTTCAGCGAAGCGGCCTTGCCGTGATAGGCCTCGTCGAGGGTAATCTCCATGTTGTAGCGCAGATCCGAGCCCCGCTCGCGGCCGCCCGAACGGCTGCGCCGCCCCATGACGTCGCCGAACAGATCCTCGAAAATGTCGGCCATGGAGGCGCCGAAGCCCTCGCCTCCGCCAAAGCCGCCGCCCTGTTCAAAGGCGGCATGGCCGAAACGGTCGTATGCCGCGCGCTTCTGCTGGTCGCACAGGCACTGATAGGCTTCGTTCAATTCCTTGAAACGCGCTTCCGCCTGCTTGTCGCCAGGGTGTCGATCGGGATGGCACTGCATCGCAGCCTTGCGGAAGGCGATCTTCAATTCGACTTCCGTGACTGTGCGGCTGACGCCCAGAACTTCGTAATAGTCGCGTTTGGACATGCTTGATTTCTGATGGTGCGCGGCGGGCCTGGCCGCGATCACATGAACGCAAGGAAACCCGGCGTATTCGCGCCGGGTTCCCGTTTCGCTACCGCATCGAAGCGGCTATGGCCAGTCCCGGCTTACTTCTTGTCGTCGCCGACGTCCTTGAACTCCGCGTCGATCACGTCGTCCTTGGGCGCCTCCTCAGACCCGCCAGTCCCCGAAGCCTCAGCCTGCTGCGCCTTATACATCGCCTCGCCGAGCTTCATCGAGGCCTGACTCAATTCGTTGGTCTTGGCCTTGATCGCGTCCGCATCGTCGCCCTCGACCGCGCTCTTCAGCGCGGCGATGGCCGCTTCGATCGCGCTCTTGTCGGCGCCGGAAACCTTGTCGCCGAATTCGGCGACGGATTTCTCGGCGGCGTGGACCGCGGCCTCGCCATGGTTCTTGGCGTCGACAAGTTCGCGGCGGATCTTATCTTCCGCGGCGTGCTCCTCGGCGTCCTTGACCATTTTGTCGATGTCGGAGTCGCTGAGGCCGCCAGACGCCTGGATGCGGATCTGCTGTTCCTTGTTGGTCGCCTTGTCTTTCGCCGTGACATTGACGATGCCGTTCGCGTCGATGTCGAAGGTCACTTCCACTTGCGGCATGCCGCGCGGCGCCGGTGGAATGCCGACGAGGTCGAACTGGCCGAGCAGCTTGTTGTTCGCCGCCATCTCGCGCTCGCCCTGAAAGACCCGGATGGTGACGGCGGTCTGATTGTCTTCGGCCGTCGAGAACACCTGGCTCTTCTTGGTGGGGATCGTCGTGTTCCGGTCGATGAGGCGCGTGAACACGCCGCCGAGCGTCTCGATGCCCAGCGATAGCGGCGTCACGTCGAGCAGCAGCACGTCCTTCACGTCGCCCTGCAGCACGCCCGCCTGCACCGCGGCGCCGATGGCGACGACTTCGTCAGGGTTGACGCCCTTGTGCGGCTCCTTGCCGAAGAACTGCTTCACGACCTCCTGCACTTTGGGCATACGGGTCATGCCGCCCACAAGCACCACTTCGCCGATGTCGGCCGCCGACAGTCCGGCGTCCTTCAACGCCTTCCGGCAGGGCTCCACCGTGCGCTGAATAAGATCGTCGACGAGCGCTTCGAATTTCGCGCGCGTGAGCTTCAGCGTCAGATGCTTGGGTCCCGTAGCGTCGGCGGTGATGTAAGGCAGATTGATTTCGGTTTGCGTCGCCGACGAGAGTTCGATCTTGGCCTTTTCGGCGGCCTCCTTGAGGCGCTGCAGGGCGAGCTTGTCCTTCGTGAGGTCGATGCCCTGCTCTTTCTTGAACTCGCCCGCGAGATATTCGACGAGACGCATATCGAAGTCTTCGCCGCCGAGGAACGTGTCGCCATTCGTCGACTTCACCTCGAAGACGCCGTCGCCGATCTCCAGGATCGACACGTCGAATGTGCCGCCGCCGAGGTCATAAACGGCGATCGTGCCCGACTGCTTCTTGTCGAGGCCATAGGCGAGCGCCGCCGCGGTGGGCTCGTTGATGATGCGCAGCACCTCGAGCCCGGCGATCTTGCCGGCGTCCTTGGTGGCTTGGCGCTGAGCGTCGTTGAAGTAGGCGGGGACGGTGATGACGGCTTGCGTGACCGTCTGGCCGAGAAAGGCCTCGGCCGTCTCCTTCATCTTTTGCAGAATGAAGGCGGAAATCTGCGACGGCGAATATTGCTTGCCGGACGCCTCGACCCAGGCGTCGCCATTATTCGCCTTGACGATCTTATAGGGGACGAGACCCATGTCCTTCTTGGTCATCGGGTCATCGTAGGTGCGGCCGATCAGCCGCTTGATGGCGAAGAAGGTCTTGTCGGGGTTCGTCACCGCCTGACGTTTGGCGGGCTGGCCGACGAGGCGCTCGCCGTCGTCGGTGAAGGCGACAATCGAAGGCGTCGTCCTGGCGCCTTCGGCGTTTTCAATGACCTTGGGGCTCGACCCTTCCATGACGGCCACGCAGGAATTGGTCGTGCCGAGGTCGATGCCGATAATTTTGCCCATATCGTTTCCTTTCGCTGGTGAACGCCGAACCCCGAAGCGGTCCGGTTCAAAAGGCGAAGGACGGCGGCTCGCCATGAGCCCGCCGCGCGATCCTTCACGCTTAGCTCTCCCAAGATTGTGTTGCGCTCACCCGGCCGCAAGAGCAGGCCGCGTATAGAAGAATCATTTCCTCGCGACAAGGCGTCCGGGCTGCGCCGGGGCGCGTCCAGTCGCGGGCCAAGCCGGTTTAGCCAGCGCCTGGAACAAGATTTCGCTTCAACAAATTTGTCTTTCCTATTGACCAACGGCTGACGGCTGACGATTATTGAAAATCGTCAGAAGGAACTCAATGCAGCTCTGGCGTCAATGGACAGGCTTCAATGCTCAACTATCGCTCGAGTCTTTGTGCGCTTGCTGCAATTCTGACCGCGGCGCTGGCCGGCTGCGACGGCAAGGGCGAGCGGGCCGCCCAAGAGAGCGAGCGACCGGTGCTGGTCGCGCCGGCGCGCTACGCCGCGCAATCGCAGGCGCGCGAATTTGTCGCCACCATTCGCCCCAGGGTCGAGTCCGACCAAGGTTTTCGCATCGCCGGGAAGGTGGTCAAGCGCTTTGTCGAAGTTGGTCAGCGGGTGAAGGCTGGCGACCCGATTGCGGCGCTCGACGAGCAGGATCTGCGGCTGCAGAAGGAGCAGTCCGACGCCGAATTCACCGCGGCGCGGGTGGCGCAAACTCAGGCCGTCGCCGATGAAAGGCGCGCCGCCGAACTGCGCGCCAAGGGCTGGACCGCCCAGGCGGCGCTCGATCGGGCGCGCGCCGGCGGCGAGGAGGCGCGCGGGCGGTTCCGTCGGGCCGAACGCGCGGTCGAGCTCGCCCGCAACGCGCTGGACTACGCCACGCTGCGCGCCGGGGCGGACGGCGTCGTCACGCAAACGCTGGTCGACCCGGGGCAAGTGGTCGCGGCGGGGCAGCCTGCCGTGCGCATCGCCCATGCCGGCGAATTGGAAGCCGCCGTCGCGCTGCCGGAGGCGTTCGCCGCGGCCGCTGGAAAGGGCGAGGCGACCTTGACGCTCTGGTCGAAGCCCGGCGCGGTCTATCGCGCCAAGTTGCGCGAACTGAGCCCCGCCGCCGATCCGGTCACGCGCACCTTCGCGGCGCGCTTCTCTATCCTTAACCCGGATGCCGCCGTCGCGCTGGGAATGAGCGCCACGCTGCACATTTCCGCTTCGGATGCGCAGCCCGTCGTCAGCGTGCCGCTCTCGGCGATCTACAATCAGGGCGCAGGACCCTCGCTTTGGAAAGTTGACGGCGAAGGGAACTTGCAGCTCGTTCCGGTAACATTGGTGCGCCTCGAAGCCGACGCCGCGCTAGTCGCCGGCGGCGTCAAGGACGGCGACAACATCGTCGTCCTCGGCGTCCACAAGCTCGATCCCAACACAAAAGTCCGCGTGATCTCGCGGCAATCGCTTTGAGGGTGCGGCGATGGCTGGCGTAAACCTTTCACGCTGGGCCGTTCAACGGCCGACGCTGATGCTGTTTCTGATGATCGCGATCAGTCTGACCGGCGTCTATTCCTACATGCGGCTGGGACGCGCCGAGGATCCGTCATTCACCATCAAGGTCGCCGTCGTCACGGCCTCCTGGCCAGGCGCGACGGCCACCGAGATACGCGATCAGGTCGCGGATCTGATGGAGAAGAAGCTTCAGGAGCTGCCCTTCCTCGACAAGATCGAGAGCTATACCAAGCCAGGCTTTCTGGCGATGCAGGTGACCTTCAAGGACACGACTCCGCCAAAAGATGTGCCGCAGCTCTTCTATCAGTTGCGCAAGAAGCTCGACGACATCGCGCCGACGCTTCCGGCCGGCGTGCGCGGCCCGCAAGTAAATGACGAATATGGCGACGTCGATACGGTGATGTATGCGGTGACCGGCGACGGCGCCGACTATCATGTCCTCGACAAGGTGGTCCAGACGCTGCGCCAACGGCTGCTCGCCGTGCAGGATGTGATCAAAGTCGACGTCTATGGCGATCAGGAACGCCGCATCTTTGTCGAATTCAGCGAGGCGAAACTCTCGAGCCTGGCGATCCAGCCTCAGGCCGTCTTCGATTCGCTCGCCAAGCAGAACGCCATCAACGACGCCGGCGTTTTCGAGACGTCGTCGAACCGCGTGCGGGTTCAGGTGACGAGCGATCTTAAAGGCGCGGACGCCATCGCCGCGATTCCCATCGAAGCGAACGGCAAGGTGATCCGCCTCGGCGACATCGCCACTGTCTATGCCGGCTTCGAAGACCCGCCGAGTTTTCTCGCACGCTTTAAAGGCCAACCGGCGATCGTCGTCGGCGTGGTTATGGGAAAGGGCGCCAACGTCCTCAAATTCGGCGAGAACGTCGGCGCAGCGGTCGAGGAGATACGCGGCAAGACGCCGGTTGGCATTGACATCGACCAGGTCGCCGATCAGCCGAAGGTCGTCGAGGAGGCGATCAGCGAATTCACGCGTTCGTTCCTCGAGGCTCTGGTGATCGTGCTCGGCGTGAGTTTTGTCTCGCTCGGCTTTCGGACCGGCATCGTCGTCGCGCTGTCCGTGCCTTTGGTGCTCGCCATCGTTTTCATCTTCATGGGGCCGCTCGGCATCGATCTCCAGCGCATCTCGCTTGGCGCGCTGATCATTGCGCTCGGCCTTCTTGTCGATGACGCGATCATCGCCGTCGAGATGATGATGGTGAAGATGGAGCAGGGCTTCAATCGGATCAAAGCTGCGACCTTCGCCTGGGAGTCGACGGCCTTTCCGATGCTGACCGGCACGCTCGTGACCGCCGCGGGCTTCCTGCCCGTCGGCTTCGCTAATTCCGCAGTCGGCGAATATACGGGTTCGATGTTCTGGGTATTGCTCGTCGCGCTGATCGCCTCATGGTTTGTCGCGGTGATGTTCACGCCCTATCTCGGCGTGAAACTGCTTCCCGATTTCGCCAAGCTGCATCCGCATCGCGATCCGGACGAGATCTATCGGACGCCCTTTTATCGCTGGCTCCGCGCCGTCGTCACCTGGGCGGTCGACTATCGCGGCGTTGTGATCGCAGGCGTGATCGGCGTTTTCGCGCTCGCTGTCTTCGGTTTCTTCGTCGTTCCCAAGCAATTCTTCCCCTATGCAGAGCGCATGGAGCTCTTCCTCCAGTTGCGCCTTCCTGAAGGTTCGTCGATCGGCGCTTCGCTCGAGGCCGCGAAACAAGCCGAGGCGCTCCTCAAGGACGATCCGGACGCCGCCCTCTACACGAGCTATGTCGGACAGGGACCGCCGCGGTTCTGGCTCGGCCTCAATCCGCAGCTCCCGAACGAAGCCTATTCCGAGATCGTCATCGTCGCCAAGGACATCGAGGCGCGCGAGCGCTTGAAGAAGAAGCTGGAGACCGCCATCGCCAACGGCGCTTTGCCGCAGGCGCGCGCGCGCGTCGATCGCTTCTATTACGGACCGCCGGTGGGATTTCCCGTGCAGTTTCGCGTGGTCGGCTCCGATCCGGCGACCGTCCGCGCCATCGCCTATCAGGTGCGCGACGTGATGCGCGGCGACGAGGGCGTCGACGATCCGCATCTCAACTGGAACGAGCAGACGCCGCGCGTACGCCTCGTCATCGATCAGGATCGCGCGCGGCTCCTCGGGCTGACGCCGCAGGATGTGTCGAACAGGCTGCGTCTGGCGATTTCCGGCGTGACGATCACGACGTTGCGCGACGGGATCGATCAGGTCGAAGTGGTCGCGCGCGCCATTCCTCAGGAGCGCGGCGATCTCTCGAGGATCGGCGACATGGTAATCTATGCGCGCGACGGCAAGGCGGTGACGGTCTCGCAGGTCGCGAAGATCGTCTACGACCACGAAGAGCCGATATTTTGGCGGCGCAATCGCGACATGAGCATCACGGTGCGCTCCGGCGTCAAGGACGGCGTGCAGGCGCCGGATGCGACGATGCGCATCTGGCCACAGCTTGCGCAGATTCGCGAGCATCTTCCCCCGGGCTATCGCATCGAGATGGGCGGCGCGATCGAGGAATCGAAAAAAGGCAACGCGTCGATCTTTGCGGTTTTTCCGCTCGTCGGCCTCGTCATGCTGACCATTGTGATGTTCCAGCTCCAGAACTTCACGCGCGTCGCGCTCGTGATGGTGAGCGCGCCGCTCGGCGTCATCGGCGCGTCGCTCGCGCTCAATGTCGCTCACGCGCCGTTCGGCTTCGTCGCGCTGCTTGGCCTCATCGCGCTCTCGGGCATGGACATGCGCAATTCGATCATTCTCGTCGATCAGGTGCGACAAGACCTCGAGCGCGGCGAGAAATATCGTGAGGCGATCATCGGCGCGACGATTCGGCGGGTGCGTCCTGTCGCGCTGACGGCGCTCGCGGCGATTCTCGCCATGATTCCGCTGTCGGGCTCCGCCTTCTGGGGGCCGATGGCGCTGACCATCATGGGCGGGCTGTTTGTCGCCACTTTTCTCACCGTTCTCTTCCTGCCGGCGCTTTACGCGACATGGTTCCGCCGTCATCTTGGCGAGGGATTGGCCGAAGCCAAAGGCGCGCGAGTCCAGACTCTGGCCGACGCGCTGGCGAGGGGAGCGGCCGAATGAGCGTGATGGGAGCAAGCGCGCAGAACGCGCGCGAGACCGAGCAGCGCGCGAGAATCATCGCCACCGCTGAGCGGCTCTTCCGCGAGATCGGCTTCCAAAAGACCACGGTCGCCGACATCGCCCGCGAATTGCGGATGTCGCCGGCGAACGTCTATCGCTTCTTTGGCGCCAAATCGGAAATCAACGCCGCCGTCGCCCGCCATCTGATGAACGAAGTCGAACAGTCGGCGCAGAGCATCGCGCACGGACCTGGTTCGGCGGAGCAGCGGCTGCGCGCGCTCATCCTGTCCAATGAGGCGATGAACGCCGAGCGCTACGTCGCCGACCGCAAGCTGCACGACATGGTGGAAGCGGCGCTGGACGAGAATTGGCCGATCATCTCGGATCACATCGACCGAATCGACGCCGCGCTCGGGGACGTCATTCGCTCTGGCATGGAGAGCGGCGAATTCGCTGACGGCGATGCGCAGCTCGCGGCGCGGCTGGTGCACGCCGCCTGTATTCGCTACTGCCACCCGCGGCTGATGGTGGAGTGCGCCGATCGCCCGACTCCGACGAGCGCGCAAATGGTCGAATTTTGCATTGCAGCGTTGCGCGCCGGCTTTCACGATCTCAACCGATCGGCGACGTTGTCGCGCTAAACGCGATTCGACCTATACCTTCGGCGCCGGCGACGTATAATGAGCGAGCGGCGCTATTCGTTAGGATGCGACTGGGAGTCGCGGGAGCAACGGCGAAACAATCGGGCGGTCGATGAAGGTTACTCTGGTTCAGATGAATTCCGTTGGCGACAAGGCCTTGAACCTCGCCAACGCCCGCGCTTTGATCGAGCGCGCCGTTGTTCAGGAGCGTCCGGACTGGATTTGTCTTCCTGAGGTCTTCGATTTCATCGGCGGCTCGCGCGCCGAGAAGATGGCCGCCGCCGAGGAGCTGCCGGGCGGTCCCGCCTATCAAATGTGCCAGGCCCTCGCGCGCGAGCACAAGGTCTTCATACACGCCGGGTCGATTCTTGAAAAAGCGCCTGGCGAGGAGCGGTTGCACAACACCAGCGTCGCCTTCAACCGCGAGGGCGAGGAGGTGGCGCGCTACCGCAAGATCCACATGTTCGACATCACGGCGCCCGACGGGGCGAAATATCACGAGAGCGCGGCGTTCAAGCCGGGCGACTCCGTCGTCACCTATGACTGCGAGGGCGTCACCGTCGGCTGCGCGATCTGTTACGACCTCCGCTTTTCATATCTCTTCCAGGCGCTCGCGGATAAGGGCGCGGATATCGTCGCGCTGCCGGCGGCGTTCACGCTGGTGACCGGCAAGGACCATTGGGAAGTGCTGTGCCGCGCGCGCGCGATCGAGATGCAGGCCTATCTCTGCGCGCCGGCGCAAACGGGCGCGCATAAGGCCGGGCATGAGACGCGCTTCACATACGGCAATTCTCTGATCGCCGACCCTTGGGGCCAAGTCGTCGCCAAGGCTTCCGAAGGGCCGGGGCTCGTATCGTCCTATGTGGACGTCGAACGCATTCGTAAAATTCGCGCCATGATCCCGGTGGCGCAGCACAAGGTGAAACTGGCCGTTTGAGGGTTCCGCCATCGCCCGCCCGCAGGTCCGCGTCCGGGGTTGTTTCACCGGGACGTAGAACACGTGATCGCCCTTGCAAATCGGTTATTTATGCGTACTATGAGGCCATGGGTTCAGCGCCCATTTATTGCGATGTTGCGATTGCCAGAAGCTTCGAGGGGGAGTTGTGTTCAGCCCAGTCCCGACAGAACGATCATTGGGCGTTCTCTTCGCATGGTAAGGAGAACCGCTCCAGGCAGCACCTTGACGCGGGCGGCGCTGCGAGAAGCCGTCTATGGCTGTTGCCCATCGCTGTCCCGCGCCGAAGCCCGCAAAATCCTGGACGCGACTTTTGACGAGATCAGCGAAGCTTTGCTCCGCGGCGAATCCGTAAAACTGCGGTCTTTCGGGACTTTCAACGTGCGCGCCAAGCGTGAGCGCATTGGCCGCAATCCCAAAACTGGCGTCGAGGCCACGATAACGTCGCGCCGTGTGCTGACGTTTAAGGCCTCGCCCGTGCTTGTCGCGCATGTCAATGGCGACGCGGTCATTCCTGAAGAGGACTGACTCCTCTATCATGGGGCTAGACGGCAATCGCCGGCGACGCGGTCGCGGCGAGCCGAACGGCTTCTCACATCCAAGGTGAAAGATGCGGAAATTGAGCGTGGCGGTCGCGGTCTTCGCGGCGCTTACCGCGCTGGTCGGCGCCCATAAAGGCGACTCCAGCCTATTCGTCCTCGTCGCCGCGGCGGCGCTCTGCGCCTATACGACATGGCGCGCGGCCGACATGTCGAGCTTCCTGAAAATCTTCGCCTTCATTTTTTCAACGGAGACGATCGTCTTCGGACTCATCGGCCTCGCCCAGGCGGAAGGCTTGTGGCCAGAGTCGCTGAAAGACTATGCGCCTCCCGAAACCATGCCGCTCACCGTGGCGGTGTTCTCGATCATCGTTTACGCGATCTCGCATATTCCAGTCGTCCAGGAGATGACGCGCATCGCCGATCTCTATTTCAGTTCGCGCGATCGTGGCGAGGGGCGCGTCTGGCCGTTCCGGCCCTTTGCGGCGCGTGAGAGCGCCATCGCCATCGCGATGGTGGTGGTGCTGGTGCTCCTCAATCAAGGACAGGTCGGCATTACCGTGCGCCTGTCCTTCTTTAATCGCGATTGGTTCAACGCTATTCAGGAGAAGAACGCCGGGGAGTTCTGGCGACAGCTCCTCTACGTGTTCACGCCATGGGCGTTCGTTTACGTCGCCTCCGTGATCATAGAATTCGTTCTGCAGTCGATGCTGATCATCCGCTGGCGCCGTTGGCTGACGGGGCATTACATCGAGCGCTGGCTCGGCGCGCACACGCATTACGGCATGGCGCTCGCCGGAAGCGGCGCTGACAATCCAGACCAGCGTATCGCCGAAGACGTCAATCGCTTCATCAGCGGCGGGGAGGAAGGCTACGGCGTCTACACCTATTCGATCCTGCTGATCTCCACCTTAAGTTCGCTCGTTTCCTTCGCCTATGTGCTGTGGGACTTGTCGGGCAATTATCCGCTGCCTGGAACTGACATCTATATTCCCGGTTTCCTCTTCTGGGTGGTCTTGCTCTATGCGGCGGTGGGAACGCTGGTGACGCATCTTATCGGCCGCTCTCTCACCGGGCTCTACTTTGATCGGCAGAGACGCGAGGCGGATTTCCGCTTTTCACTGGCGCGTATGCGCGAATACAGCGAGCAGATCGCGCTGCTCGGCGGCGAGCCTGCCGAGCGCGGCTCGCTGCTCCGGCGCTTCGCCGGCATTATCGTCAATTATTTGGCGATCGTGCAAAAGCGCAAGCAGCTGATGGTGTTCACCTCGACCTATGGGCAGATGTCGCCGATCATCCCTTACGTGATCACGGCGCCCTTCTATTTCGCCGGGCGCATTACGCTGGGCGTCATGACGCAGACGGCGAGCGCTTTCGGGCGGGTGGAGAGCGCGCTGACCTTCTTCGTCAACTATTACACCTCTCTCGCCAATTTTAAGTCCGTGCTCGACCGCTTGTCGTCCTTTGACCACGCGATCGATACGGCCCGCCGGCAGACGTCCGCGACGCAGATTGTCTCTCCGACCGACGGCGCTGATATTCGCCTGCGCGGGCTGACGCTTGCTTTGCCTGACGGGCGCCAGATCGTGACGGTCGACGATCTGACGCTCGCCGCCGGCCAGTCGGCGCTGCTCACCGGCCCGTCGGGTTCCGGCAAGTCGACGCTGTTTCGCGCCATCGCCGGCATCTGGCCTTATGCTTCGGGCGAAGTGCTGACTCCGCGCGGCGCGAAGGTGATGCTGGCGCCGCAGCGGCCCTATATCCCGATGGGCGCGCTGGCCGACGCCATCGTCTATCCGGGCCACGTCGACGACTACTCGCGCGCTGACGTGCAGGAGGCGCTGCGCGCTGCGCGGCTTGCGCCTTTCGTGGAGCGCCTCGACGAGGAAAACAACTGGGGTCAGCGGCTTTCAGGCGGCGAGCAGCAGCGCGTCGCCATCGCCCGCGCGCTTCTCGCCAAGCCGGACTGGCTTTTCCTCGACGAAGCGACGTCGGCGCTCGACGAGCAGCTCGAAGAAGAGATCTACGCGATGCTGCGCGAGCGGCTGCCGGGCACGACGATCGTCTCGATCGGCCATCGCTCGACGCTGCACGCCTTCCACGATCGATACATCGTCATGGAGCCGGCGCCGGGCGGCGTCTTTAGCCCATGCGACAAGGTGCTCGCATGACGAAAGAGTCGGGGCGCGAAGGCGGACGATCGCTCAAGACGCGGGTCAAGACCGCGCGCAAGCGGTCGCTCTCCTCGACGCTCTGGTTGGAGCGCCAGCTCAATGATCCTTATGTCGCGCGCGCCAAGCGCGAGGGCTACCGCTCGCGCGCCGCCTATAAGCTCATCGAGATGGATGATCGCTATCATCTCTTTAAGCCGGGCGGCCGCATCGTCGATCTTGGCGCCGCGCCTGGCGGCTGGTCACAGGTCGCCGCCGCGCATGTGAAGGCGAAAGAGGGCAAGGGCAAAGTCGTCGCGGTCGATCTTCTCGACATGGAGGCGGTCGACGGCGTCGAATTCGCGGTGAAGGATTTCAACGATCCCGACGCGCCGGAATTCATCAGAGAAATGCTGGGAGGCCACGCCGATGGCGTGATGTCGGACATGGCCGCGAACGCCACCGGGCATCGGGCGACCGATCATCTGCGCATCGTCGCTCTGGCCGAACTTGCCGCTGATTTCGCTTGCGACGTGCTCGCGGAAGGCGGCTTCTTCATCGCTAAGGTGCTGCAAGGCGGAACCGAAGGCCAGCTGCTCACGCGCCTCAAGCGCGATTTCGCGACCGTGCGGCACGTCAAGCCGGCGGCGAGCCGCGCGGGTTCGGCCGAGCTCTATGTGCTGGCGACAGGCTTTCGCGGGCGGCGCTTCGAATAGGCGATGCGCTTAGGCGCCATGCGCACGCGCATAGGCGTCGACCTCGGCGATCCTTTCTTTCTTGTCATCGTCAGAAAGAAACGAGGCCGCGAAACTGTTTTTTGCGAGCTGCGTCAGCTCGGCTGCTCCTAATGCGAAAGCCTGCTGAATGGCGCGGTAGTTCTCGTTCACATAGCCGCCAAAATAAGCCGGATCGTCGGAATTGACGGTCACGACGACGCCTGCCTCGAAGAGCCGCTGAATCGGATGCGCGCGCATATCTGGGTAGACGCGAAGGCGTATATTCGACAGCGGACAGACGGTCAGCGGAACCCGCTCGCGCGCGAGCCGCTGAACCAGGGCTGCGTCATCGATCGCGTGCACGCCATGATCGATGCGCTCGACCTTCAAGCGGTCCAGCGCTTCGGAGACATAGGCGGCGGGTCCCTCTTCACCCGCATGGGCCACGGCGCGCAGGCCGTGCGAACGGGCGCGCTCATAGACCTCGGTGAACTTGCCCGGCGGATTTCCGACTTCCGCCGAATCCAGTCCGATCCCGGTAATGCGATCGAGCCAGGGGCGCGCCGCTTCGAGAGTGGCCATTGCGTCAGCCGCGTCGAGATCGCGCAGAAAGCACATGAGGAGGCGCGACGTCGGCCCGCCCTCGCGCGCGGCGTCGTTCAGAGCTGCGCTCAATCCCTCCAAGACTGCTCCGAAGGGAACGCCGCGACGCATATGCGCTTGCGGATCGAAAAAGATTTCGACGTGGCGGATGTTCTCTCCGCGGGCGCGGTCGAGATATGCGCGCGCCAGATCGTAGAAGTCTCGCTCGGTCAAGAGCGCCTGCGTCGCCTGATAATAGAGATCGAGAAAGTCCGCGAGGTTTTGGAAATCGTATAAGCGGCGCATCGCCTCGACCGACGCGTACGGGAGTTTGACGCCATTGCGCTCGGCGAGCGCGAAGGCCATCTCGGGTTCAAGCGTCCCCTCGATATGAAGGTGAAGCTCCGCCTTCGGGAGCCCCGCGATGAAGCCTTGAGCTGCGCTCGACATAACGTCCTCTTTCAGTCGATCTGGCGCTCGCGATCCTCATCGGCAAGAGTTCTTCGCCCGTCGATCGCCCGTGAGATTACACGCGTTTTCGGCGCCCGGTCAGGTCGTCGCCCGCATTGGGCGCCAGCGGCAGGAAGCTCATCACCGAAAACATCGAGATCAACGCCACGGCAATGAAGGCCGGCGTGAAATCCGCCGCCTGCAGCGCGCCGCCGCCGCGCAGCGCGCGCGTCGCCTCCAGCGCCGCCGCGCCAATGGCGACGCCCGTCGACAGCGACAATTGCTGCGCGACGGAGGCGAAACTCGTGGCGCGGCTCATCGCGTCCTGATCGACGTCGGCGTAGGCGATGGCGTTGAGCGCCGTAAACTCCAGCGAGCGGAAAAAGCCGCCAACGAGCAGCGCGCCCATGATGACCAAATGCGGCGTCGCCGCCGTGAAACTGGCGTTGAAGGCGAGAAAGCCCGAGGAGATGAGCGCATTGACGATCAGCACCCGCCGAAAGCTGAAAATCCGCAGGATTGGCTGCGCGGTCGTTTTCATCGCCATCGCGCCTGCCGCCGAAACGAAGGTCAGAAGCCCCGCTTCATAGGCGGAGAGTCCGAAGCCCGCCTGCAGCAACAGCGGCAGCAGGAAGGGCGTTGCGCCCAAGCCAACGCGAAACAGAAAGCCGCCAAAGACGGCCGCGCGGAATGTCGGGATCTGCAAGAGATCGAGATCGACGATCGGATAGGGCGCGCGTTTGGCGTGACGCACATAAGCGAAGAGCGCCCCTGCCCCGAGCGCGACGATCAAAACCACGACCGGCGCCGGCGCGAAGCCGCGCCCCGCGATCGTGAAGCCAAAGACGAGGCAGGAGAGGCCGACGCCTGAAAGGATCGCGCCGACGACGTCGAGCGGCGGCGTCCATTCCTCACGCATATTTGGAATAAAGCGCGTGACCAGCATGACGCCGAGCGCCCCGATCGGGACATTGATCCAGAAGATGTAGCGCCAGTGAAAATACGTCGCGATGAAGCCGCCGATCGGCGGGCCGATCATCGGGCCCATGAGCGCCGGGATGGTGAGATAGGCCATGGCGCGCACAAGTTCGTGGCGCGGCGCGGTGCGCAGCAGCACGAGGCGTCCGACCGGCGTCATCATCGCGCCGCCGAGGCCTTGCACGATCCGGAACGCCACGATCGCGCCGAGCGAATTGGACAGGCCGCAAAGAATGGAGCCGAAGGTGAAAACGATGATCGCCGCGCGAAAGACGCGCCGCGCGCCAAAGCGATCCGCCGCCCAGCCCGAAAGCGGAATGAAGACCGCGAGCGATAGAAGATAGGACGTCAGCGCGAGTTTCAGCGCCACGGGATCTTCGTGAAGATCGGCCGCCATCGCCGGCAGCGCCGTGGCGAGCACGGTGCCGTCGAGCTGCTCCATGAAGAGCGCAGTGGCGATAATCAGCGGCGTGACGAAATAGGACAATACGCTCAGCCCGTTTTTGAAGGTGTCACGTCAATCCTGACGCCTGTTGACGGACTTCGCGTCAAATGAGCTTCAGCCCTCTGAAGCTGGCATGGCCATGGCGGCCGACGATGAGGTGGTCGTGGACCGTGATGCCGAACGGCTGCGCGATGGCGGCGATGTCCTTCGTCATGCGGATGTCGGCGGACGATGGCGTCGGATCTCCGGATGGATGGTTATGCGCCAGGATGAGCGCGCTCGCGCCAAGCTCCAGCGCACGTCTGACGATTTCGCGGGGATAGACGGGCGTATGGTCGATGGTGCCGACGCCCTGCACCTCGTCGGCGATCAGCCCGTTGCGTTTATCAAGGAACAGGATGCGAAACTCCTCCCGCTCGGCGAAAGCCATCGCCGTTCGGCAATAGTCGAGCACCTCCATGAATGAGGAAAGCACAGGACGCTTCTGCAGGGCGCCGCGCGCCAGGCGTTTCGCCGCAGCTTCCACAAGCTTGATTTCGACGATCGCCGCTTCGCTGAGGCCCTCAACCTCACGAAGCCTTTCCGGCCGCGCCGCGACCGTCTCGGCGAAGGAGCCAAAGCGCGTGATCAAGGCCTTGGCGAGCGGCTTCACGTCGCGCCGCGCGATGGCGCGAAACAACAGCAGCTCCAGCATTTCGTAATCGGCAAGCGCCGCTTCGCCTGCGTCCATGAAGCGATCGCGCAGACGCTGCCGGTGACCGTGGTAGTGGGGCGCGGAATCGCGCAGGCCTGAGCCGTCGCTGGATGCGGCGTCAGCCGCCTTCTTCATGCGTCGGCGCGCGCGGCAGAGGGATTATCGAGCCCCGCCGGCGATTTTGTGAAGACTTCCGCGCCCGTTTCGGTGACGCCGATGGAATGTTCAAATTGCGCGGAAAGAGAGCGGTCGCGGGTGACCGCCGTCCAGCCGTCCGACAAGATTTTCACTTGCGACCGGCCGAGATTGATCATCGGCTCAATGGTGAAGAACATGCCCGGCCGCAACTCGACGCCCTCGCCCTTGACGCCATAGTGCAGAATATTCGGCTCGTCGTGGAATACGCGCCCGAGCCCGTGGCCGCAAAAATCGCGCACCACCGAACAGCGCTCGCTTTCGGCATAATGCTGAATCGCCGCGCCGATGTCGCCGGTCGTCGCGCCAGGCTTGACGGCGGCGACGCCCCGCTCAAGCGCCTCATAGGTCACGTCGATCAGTCGCTGCGCCCGTCGTGGAATTTCGCCGACGGCGAACATACGGCTGGCGTCGCCGTGCCAGCCGTCGAGGATGAACGTCACGTCGATATTGACGATGTCGCCTTCGCGCAAAGGCTTGTTGTCCGGCACGCCATGGCAGACGACATGGTTGATCGAGGTGCAGATCGACTTCCGGTAGCCGCGATAGTCGAGCGGCGCGGGATAGGCGCCATGCGCCATGGCGAAGTCGAACACCAGATCGTCGAGCGCCTGCGTCGTCACGCCCGGCTGGACGTGTTCGACCAGCATGTCCAGCGCCTCCGCCGTCAGCCGGCCCGCGGCGCGCATGCCCTCGAAATCTTTGGGACCATGCAGCTTGATCTGTCCGCTTTTGCGCGCGGCGGGCGCGAGATGAGATTCGATAAAGGTCATGTAACGTAGCGGCTCGGCTTTCCTGGGCGAAGGGTATGCTCGACAAGGTAATGGTTTGAGGCGGCAACGCAAGGCTGCCGCGGGACGCCGCCTGCGATTCCGCTGGAAAGCGCGCAGCGCGGTCTTGGCGGGACAGCCGCGATTCAATATCAATGGAGCATGCGGCTTGCTACCGGGCCACGGGCGCAGGGACAAAAGGGCGTGGAAAGCGGGTGCAGGGAAAGCGAGTCGAGGGCATAGATTTCTGGCGGGGCGCGGCCCTCGCCATCATCCTGGTGAATCACATCCCGGGCAATGTGCTCGGCGCGATCACGCCGCGCAATTTCGGCTTTTCTGATGCAGCCGAAGGCTTTGTTTTTCTTTCGGGCGTTTCGATCGCCTTGGCCTATGGCGAAAAATTCAGGCGCAATGTCGTCGACGCGGCGGCTTCGCTCTACGGCCGCGCTCTGCGCCTTTACGGGGCCCATCTCGGTCTGACCGTAGCGGCGTTGGCGCTTTATGGCGTCGCGAGCTATTTCACGCCCTGGGATTTCCTCGGCTCCGAGAACAGCCGCGCCGCGCCTTTCGCCGACCCGGCGCGAGGCGTCGTCGGCATTCTCGCGCTCAGTCACCAAGTCGCTTACTTCAACATATTGCCGCTCTATGTCGTGCTGATCGCGCTTGCGCCGGCGCTCTTCGCATGCGCTTCGCGCGGCGGTCTGCGCATGCTTGCGGCCTCGGCCGCGGTTTATGCCGCCGCGCGCCTGCTGGGATTCAACGTTCCCACCTGGCCGGAGCCCGGCTACTGGTATTTCAACCCCTTCGCCTGGCAATTTATGTTCGCCTTGGGGATCTACTGCGGCGGCGCGCTCAAAACGCGCGGGGTGCCTTATCACGCCATCGCCTATCGACTCGCTCTCGCCTTCACCATCCTTTCGTCACTCGTCGTCTCCAATGCGTTTGGCTTTGCGCCCGGGCTTGTCGACGCCGCAGGGCGCTATCTCGACTGGGACAAGACGGATCTTGGCGTCGTCCGCATCGTCGATTTCGTCGCCCTCGCTTATGTGCTTCATTTTTCGAAGATCACCGCGGCGCTGAGCCAAACGCGGCTTTTTCCATTTTTCACGCTGCTCGGCCGCAACGGCCTCTCGACCTATTCAAGCGCCAGCCTGCTGAGCGCGTTCGGGCAGATTTTGCAGGAGGCAAGCCTCGCTTCGCCCGCCCTTGACGTCATCTTCGTTGTGGCCTGCCTGGGCCTGCTGCGCCGCATCGCCGCCGCCGTCGAGCAATTTACCCTGGTCGCGCCCGCCGCTGCGGAATGAGCGCCAGGGCTGGCGTTCACGGCCGCCATGGTCATAATCAGCGACAGGGAGGCCGGTAATGGCGCAAGAAACGGCGGGCGACAGGCCGGCAAGCGCGGCGGTTCTCGTGATCGGCGATGAAATCTTGTCCGGCCGCACGCAGGACGTGAACACAAGCTATATCGCGAATTATCTGGCGCAGATCGGCGTCGATCTTCGCGAGGCGCGAATCGTGCCCGACGAGACGGAGGCGATCGTCGAGGCGCTGAATGCGCTGCGCGCCCGCTACACCTATGTCTTCACGACCGGCGGCATCGGGCCGACCCATGACGACATCACCGCCGACTCGGTCGCCCGCGCCTTTGACGTCGACATCGGCGAGGATCCGCGCGCCATTGCGCTCCTTCGGGAACGCTTTTCGGAAGGCGAGCTCAATTCGGCGCGCCGGCGGATGGCGCGCATTCCAAAGGGCGCGGAGCTGATTTTCAACGCCATTTCCAAGGCGCCGGGATTCTGGATCGGCAATGTCATCGTGATGGCCGGCGTGCCGACGATCATGCAGAATATGATGGACGTGGTCGGGCCGCGGCTCGCGGCCGGCCCGCGGGTGCTCGTCGAGACCATCGAAGCTTACGGCGTTCCGGAAGGCGCCTACGCCGCGGGATTGGAAGCGATCGCGCGCGGCCATGATGGCGTGAGCGTCGGCTCCTATCCATCCTTTACGAGCGCCGGATTCAGGAATCAGATTGTGCTGCGCAGTCGCGACGCGGCGCTCTTGGCGCGCGCGACGGCGGCGGCGCGCGCGATGATTGCGTCGCTATCGTCGGAAAAGGCGCGCTGACGGCGCGATCGGGAGGCTTGAAGCTGATGTATGGGTCCGACAAGATCTTTCCGGTCTCCTGGGACATTTTTCACCGCGACGCGCGCGCGCTCGCCTGGCGTCTCGCTTCTATCGGCGGATTCTCGGCGATTGTGGCGGTAACGCGCGGCGGTCTGGTGCCCGCGGCGATCGTGGCGCGCGAACTCGGCATAAGGGTCATCGAAACTATCTGCGTCGCGAGCTATCACGAGGAAACGGAGCGTGGCGAGATCCAGGTGCTCAAGCCTCTGACCGACACGATTCTCGCGCGGCCAAGCTCCGAAGTGCTTATCATCGACGATCTCGTCGACACCGGCGCCACGGCGAAAGCCGTACGGGACACGCTGGCGAATGCGCATTTCGCCACTGTCTACGCCAAGCCGCAAGGCCTGCCGATGGTCGACACCTTCGTCACCGAAGTCTCGCAGGACACCTGGATCTTTTTTCCGTGGGACACGGGCCTGTCGTTTCAGGCGCCGATCGGCACGCCGGACGCCAAGCCCGAGGGCCGGCGCCGGCGGCGCATATAATCCTCTTGGCGGCGTCGGGTCCGCGCCCCTATAAACGAGCGCTCCGCGGGCGTGGCGAAACTGGTAGACGCAACGGACTTAAAATCCGTAGGGCCGCAAGGCCTGTGCCGGTTCGATTCCGGCCGCCCGCACCACGCAAGCGTCTTTCCTGTCTAGCGCCGTCGCTGAGATTAGCATTTCCACATCTCTGCAGGGGCTCTGCCTAGACAAGCGCTACCGAGAGCCATTAGCTTAAGCTCGACAGAACCGGCGTTTATCGTCGGCGCTCCGTTTCGGCGCTTTCGAGTTTTTAATTTCAAAGACGTAGGACGATGAAATGAGAAACGATACATCCTCATTTTCACGATCGCTGTTTCAACTCGCTGCGATCATGGGCGCGCTGATTTGCTTCACTCGGTTCGGCCACGCGCAGAATGTCAGCGCTCAGGTGAATTTCATCAACAATGTCGGGCAGCAAATAATCGTCGGAGCCTATGGCCCGACAGGATCGAATCTGCTTCCGGGAGTTTCTTTTTCCGGCGGCTGCACCTCTGACTCGAATAACAACTTAATCGTTCCTCAAGGCGCGACGTGCACTGGCTCGGTGAGCTGGCCTTCCGCGCAAAACAAGGTCTGCGCTAACACCCAGTCGATGACGGGTTGCACGCCTGCCTCTCTGCAACCGATGACGATTATCGAAGTATCCGGCACGGGTTCCGGGCTCGGATATGACATCAGCGTGATCCCGAGGAATGTGGACGCGAATGGCGTCGCCTGCAACGACCCGCAATGGCTTCCGAACTGCACCTATTATGACTATGGCGTCGTACAGTCCGGTTACAACGTGTCCCAGTTAAATCCTAGCCAGGTTGACCCTGCCAACCAGCAGAATAAAACTTCATCGCCGGGGTATTGCGCCAGTCA
Organism: Methylocystis sp.; assembly: GCF_051062815.1. Classification (GTDB taxonomy): domain Bacteria; phylum Pseudomonadota; class Alphaproteobacteria; order Rhizobiales; family Beijerinckiaceae; genus Methylocystis. Next base: position 38,225 of record NZ_JBPFDU010000063.1, read on the forward strand.
GGGGCCCGCAAATTACAATTTCGGCGTTCAAGTCTCCTGCAGCGCTGGCCACGCCACCTTCACCTGCGGAGGGACGCCCTCTTTGGGACCTGCAAACTATCCAAGCAAATGTGGCTACAGCTCGCTCGCGCCGACTCTCAAGAACTGCGCAGGCAATTTGGGGACGGGCTGCTATCAGGCGTTCTTCAGCCCCATGAGCGACGGCGGCAGCAATCCCATGGGAACACAAACTGGCAATGGTCTCTACTACTGCGGCTATCCGTCGGGTACGGTGCAGCCCTACGACCAATGCGCAAGCCTTAACGATCCGCTCACAATAACCTTCTCTTCGCCGCAGTGAGGCGTAACCGGGCGGCCGCAAGGCCCGCGCCGGTTCGACTCTCTGCCATGCAACCGCTGTCTCGTCTTGCGCGCCCGGCTCGTCGCCGCACTTTCCCTGGTCTGCAATTTGCTACCGCCTTCAGAGGTTGATCTTCTGAAGGCGATCATGATGGCGTTCACCGCGATCTGTAACACCGGGGCCGTGAGCGAAGGCGGCATGGGCCTCTTTCACGCCGGCAAAAAGAGCGTGCTCCTGGTTTGGCCGACCGGCGGCGACCTCAAGGCCTATCGCGGGCGCTGTCCGCATGCGGACATGCCGTTGAGCGAGGCGACCTTCAACGGTCAAACCGTCACCTGTCCACACCACCAATGGGGGTTCGACAGCACAAGCGGCAAATGCGTGACGCATCTCGTCCGCAATGCGCTCCACCCCTATGCGCTTCGCGTCGAGGGTGACGAGATTCAGGTCGATGTCGGAGCGGTAAAGCCGGCGCGCACGTCGGCGCCAGCGTGAATGCGAACTGCAGTCGCGCGCACAGACTTGCGCTCACGGACTTAACTCGTAGGGCCGCAAGGCCCGTGTCGGTTCGATTTCGACTCGCGCGCGGATAGGCGCGCGGCCAGCGAGCGGGCGCAGCTTGGCGCCCTGCCCTCGTCGGATTTACGCAGCCTTCTTTTGCAGCTCGGCAATATAAGCCGTCGCCTTTTCGACAAGCGCGGCGATCCGCTTCTGCACGACCGGCAGATTGTCCTTCGCCATGAGAAGGGCCGACTGAAGCTCGCTGATAGCCTTTGTCGTCAGTCGATGCGTCTTCAGCTTCGTCCACTCGGCCCGTAGATCGAGATTCGCAAGCCAGGCGAGCGTCTTCTCGGTCAGCGGATGCGCCTTCGCCGCCTCGACCTTGGCCTTGAAATCAATCGTCGAGAGATAGGCCAGCGCCGCCTTCGACCCTTCCTCGGCATGCTTGCGCGCGACGGGGAGAAGTTCGATAAATTTCACTGCGCCGCGCTTCGTCTCGCGCAGGGCGATCTCCGTCAGAACATTGGCCTTCAGCAGGGCGTAGAGTCTGGCGTTCAGTTTGCGCAGCTCTCCTTCGAGCCGCAGGATCGTAAACTCCTGCTGTCTGAGCTGGTTGACGACGCCCTCATGCAGCGAATTGACGCTCTGAAGCTCCGTCCTGGCGCGTTGCAGCTCGGCGTCGAGCTGATTCACATGATCCCTGATGGCGTCGACCATCGGGAAAGAAAACTTACCGGCCTCGAGGTCGGCCAGTGCGCGTTCGCCTTCCGTTTTCGTAGCCATGCTCACTCCTCTAGCTCCGTTCGAACGACCATCAGCGGCCGATGGTTAAGACTTCGTTTCGCCCGGCGAAAACATCAGCAGTTTTTATAGTGGCGCATCGTCGCGGCGCGACGGCGCGGCCTACACCCGCCGCGACAGCGAGCGCAGGAAGCCCTGCATCTCGTCCGTTAGATCCGTTTCAATCGCGGGCGCCATCTTCAGCAGCATATTGGCGATGAAGGCCTGATCGTTGCGCGTCTCGGCGAGGCATTCCTGCAACTCCGGCACGCTATCCTCGATATGCGCCATGAAGGCGACGCCCTTCTCCAGCGTCTCGGTCCATTTGGCGCGCGTCCACAACGCCAGCGGATAGACGATCTCGTTCACGAAATTCGATTTGCGCGCCTTTTCGAAGAAGCGCAGGCCGGCGTTCCAGTTCTCGCGCGCGCGCATGGGCGGCGGCGGGATGTCGCCGGCAAGCATTTTCTGCGCGGCCTGCCCGACGTGATCTTCAAGGCTCATCGGCGAGGCGATGGGCGAACGGAAACTCCACAGCGCCGTCGAACCCGGATACTCCTGGCCGAGCTGCTCGGTGAGCGCCGCGTCGACCTTTTCAACCGCGGCCTTGTCGCCTTTCAGCGCCGCCGCCATGCAAAAGGCAAAGAGCGCGTCTCCCCCGTAATTCACCGCGGCCGCGCCTTTGATCTGCTGCGGCGTCAGCTTCGGCGTCGCGCCGTCGGCGGGGGCCTCAACGTCGCCCGCGCGCAGCGCCGTGATGAAACTCGTGATCTCGAGCCACGGCACATAATTCGCGATGAAGGCGTCGGGATCGACATGCACGATCGCGAGATTGAGCGGTTGCTTTCGTTTTTGCAGTTCCGCCATATCGGTCATAGAGCGCCTTTCATTCTTCGGCGAGCAGCACGCCGGTAAGGCAGACGTCGCCCTCGTCGACGACGAGTTTGATCGGCGTCAGCCGTTGGCCCTGACAGGGGCCGATGAAGCAGTGGCCGGTGTCGATGTCGAACTGCGCATGATGCCTGCCGCATTCGAGGAAATTCCCTTCCTCGTCCATGAACTGGCCAGCATTGACGTCGAGCCGCTCGCCTTCATGCGGGCAAGCGTTTTCGAAGCCATAGAAATTGTTGCCCTTGCGCGTGATCAGGATCGGATAGGGGGCGGCGTCGCCGCTCGCCTCGGCGCGCATCAGGACGAATCCCGTCGCCTCGGAGTCCTCGATCTCCTCTGTCCGACAAATCACATAGAGTTCGTCCATCGGCTCACCTTTCGGACAAAGTCGCGCGCCACGCCGGCGCCAGGCGCCCTTGCCCTGCCCTGTAGCAATCGATGAGCCAGATGCGACTTGACGATATAGCTAATTCACTATAGTTCATGCGCATCGGCGCGAACTGGGCGTCCAATACATCCCCCAAGCCGAGATGACCGAAGACTCGCTCGCGCCCAAGGCGCCACTCGACGACCACCTCCTCAAGGCGCAGCTCGTTCGCAAGATCGAAGCGCTGCTTAAGGAGCGCGGGTTGAAGCAAGTGCAAGCCGCGCAACTCTTCGGCGTCAAGCAGCCGGACGTGTCGAAGCTGCTGCACGGCGATTTCCGGCAGTTCTCGCTGGAGCGGCTCATGCGATTTCTCGTCGCCCTGGGGCAGGACGTCGAGATCGTCGTGAAGCCGCATCATGAATCGGCGAAGTCCGCGACGCTCAGCATCGCGTGACCGCAAATCAAAAAGGATTGCAATGAACGCCGCCGCGCGTATCGACGCTAATTTCACCGCCGTTTCCGCCGAAGCGCTGGAGACGAGCATTCAAAATGCCAAGCGCGCGCTTCTGTCGCTCGGCAAAGGCGATGGACATTTCTGCTTCGAGCTCGAAGCCGACACCAGCCTCTCGGCTGAATATGTGCTGATGCGCCATTTCCGCGCCGAGCCGGTCGACGCGGAACTCGAGCGCAAGATCGGCGTTTATCTGCGCCGCTGTCAGGGCGATCACGGCGGTTGGCCGCTCTATCAGGACGGGCCTTTCCACATCAGCTCCAGCGTCAAGGCGTATTTCGCGCTCAAGATGATCGGCGACGAAGTCGACGCGCCGCATATGGCGCGCGCGCGCGCGGCGATCCTCGCGTATGGCGGCGCGGCCAAGAGCAATGTGTTTACGCGCGCGCTGCTGGCGCTTTACGGCGAGATTCCGTGGCGCGGCGTGCCGGTGATGCCGGTCGAAATCATGCTGCTGCCGAAGTGGTTTCCCTTCCACCTCGACAAGATTTCCTATTGGGGCCGCACCGTTCTCGTGCCGCTGCTGGTGCTGATGACGAAAAAGCCGCGCGCGAAGAACCCCAAGAACATTCACATCGCCGAACTCTTCACGACGCCGCCGGAAGAGGTGAAGGTATGGCCCAAGGGCGAACACCAGACCTGGCCTTGGGCGAATATTTTCGGGCAGATCGACAAGCTTCTGCGTTTGATTGAGCCGCACATGCCCAGCGGCCCGCGCGAGCGCTCGATCGAACTTGCCATGGAATGGACGACCGAGCGTCTCAATGGCGTCGACGGACTGGGCGGCATCTTTCCGTCCATGGTCAACAGCCTGCTGATGTATGACGTGCTCGGCGCGCCCGACGCCGACGAGCGTAAGAAACAGGCGCGCGAGGCGATCGAGCGGCTGCTCGTCGTGACCGATACGGAAGTCTATTGCCAGCCCTGCGTTTCGCCGGTGTGGGACACTTGTCTGACGGCGCACACGCTGCTTGAGACGGGCGACGAAGACGCGCGCGAACAGGCGCGCAAGGCCTGCGAATGGCTCGCGCCCTTGCAGGTGCTCGACGTCAAAGGCGACTGGGCGGCGCAGCGGCCCGACGTTCGGCCCGGCGGATGGGCCTTCCAATACGCCAACGCCTATTATCCGGACGTCGACGACACGGCGGTCGTCGTGACGGCGATGGATCGCCTCACGGCGAATGACGCTTCCCGTCCCTATGACGAACGCATCGCCCGCGCCAAAGAATGGATCATCGGCATGCAGTCGAAGAACGGCGGCTGGGGCGCCTTCGACGCCGACAACACATGCCACTATTTGAACCACATCCCCTTCGCCGATCACGGCGCGCTGCTCGATCCGCCAACGGCGGACGTTTCCGCGCGCTGCGTGTCCATGCTGGCGCAGCTCGGCGATACGATTGAATCGAGCGAATGCCTCAAGCGCGGCGTCGACTATCTGCTCAAAGAACAGGAAAAGGACGGCAGCTGGTTCGGCCGCTGGGGCGCGAATTACATCTACGGGACCTGGTCGACGCTGTGCGCGCTCAACGCCGTCGGCCTGCCGCAAGAGCATGACGCTTACCGTCGCGCCGTCGGCTGGCTCGCCGCGATCCAAAACGAGGATGGCGGCTGGGGCGAAGACCTCGCGAGCTACAAGCTCGATTACAAGGGCTATGAAAAATCGCCCTCGACAGCCTCGCAAACCGCCTGGGCGCTGCTCGCGCTGATGGCGGCGGGCGACGTCGACCATCCGGCCGTCGCGCGCGGGATCGCCTATCTGCAGTCGACGCAGAACGACGCCGGCCTATGGAATGAGGCGCGTTTCACCGCGACGGGTTTTCCGCGCGTCTTCTATCTGCGCTATCATGGCTATGGAAAATTCTTCCCGCTCTGGGCGCTCGCGCGCTATCGCAATTTGAGGCGCGCCAACAGCAAGCGCGTGCAGGTCGGGCTCTAGAAGCATCTTCTCGATAAAGCTGATACGGCCCTTGGCCGGAGGAGCAATGGCGCGCACTGCTGGCCGCAGAAAAACCGCCGAACTGAACGCCCTCGCGCCGATTCTCGTCATCGTCGGCATGAAGCGCGAGGCCGCCTGCGCCGCCGGCGAAGGCGTCACGACGCTGTGCAGCGGCGCGAATGTCGCGCGCCTGCGGCAAGCGCTCGATGCGCTCGGCGGAGCCGAGTTTTCCGCCGTCGTCAGCTTCGGACTCGCGGGCGGACTGGATTACGCGCTGCGGCCCGGCCATGTCGTCGTGGCCGACGCCATCGTCGGGGGCGACTTGCGGCGCGACACCCATCCGCGGCTCTCGTCAGTGCTGATGAAAGGCGCGGCCGCAGCCGGCTGCAAGGTTGCGCCGGGGGCCATCATCGGCGTCGACCAGCCGGCGATGCATCCAGCCGCCAAGGCGGCGCTGCGCGAAGGCGCGCAAGCGGTGGCGGTCGACATGGAATCGCATCTGGCCGAAGAATTCGCGCGGCGGCGCGACATTCCTTTCGTCGCGCTGCGCGCGATCAGCGATCCGGCGGCGCGCGCGCTGCCGCCGCTCGTCGCCAAAGCGCTGACGCCTGAAGGCGACATTCATGCCCTTGGCGTCGCCCGCGAGCTGATCCGCGGGCCGCATCAACTTGGCGGCATGATCCGGGCTGGCCTCGATTCCCGCGCCGCCTTCGTCTCGCTAAGCCGCTGTGGACCGTTGCTCGGCCCGTTGCTGCGCCTCGTGCTCGCGGATCTCTGAGAGCTTGGCGATATTTTCGTCATAGACATATTCGGCCGGGCGCTGGTTCTCGAGCGAGACGTCAGGCGCCATCGGCCCCTCGGTGCGCACGCCAAAGAGCGCGACGGCGGCCGCCCGCCAGGGCCGGCGAACCGAATCGGCGACGGCGGTCGCCTCAAAGCCGGAGTGCACCATGCAGTCGGCGCATTTCTCGTAATTGCCGACGCCGTAAGCGTCCCAGTCGGTCTCCTCCATCAGCTGCTTGAACGTCGGCACATAGCCCTCGCCGAGCAGATAGCAGGGACGCTGCCAGCCAAACACCGTGCGCAGCGGCATCCCCCAGGGGGTGCAGCGATAGCTCACATTGCCGGCCAAAAAATTCATGAACAGCGTCGACTGGGTGAGGTCCCAAGCCTTCCCGCCCCGGCCGCGACGCAGAATGGCGCGAAACAATTCCTTGGTGCGCGTGCGGTTGAGGAAGTGAGTCTGATCCGGCGCCCGCTCATAGGCGTAACCCGGCGAAAGCGTCATCCCATCGACGCCGAGCGCCGTGGTCGCGTCGAGGAATTTCGCGACGCGCTCAGGATCCGCGTCGGAAAAGAAGGTGCTGTTGGTGGTGACGCGGAAGCCTTTCGACTTGGCGAGTTTGATCGCCTCGACGGCGCGCTCATAGACCCCGTCCTGGCAAACCGCGCGGTCGTGCATCTCCTTGTCGCCATCAAGATGGATCGACCAGGTGAAATAGGGGCTCGGCTTGAAGAGGTCGATCTTCTTGGCGAGCAGCAGAGCATTGGTGCAGACGATCGCGAATTTGCGCCGCGCGACGACGCCTTCGACGATCTCCGGCAACTCCTTGTGCAGAAGCGGCTCGCCGCCGGCGACCACCACCACCGGCGCGCCACATTCGTCCACCGAGCGCAGCGCGTCCTCGACCGAAAGCCGCTTGTTGAGGATGTGATCGGGGTAATCGATCTTACCGCAGCCGGCGCAGGCCAGATTGCAGCGGAACAGCGGCTCCATCATGAGCACGAGCGGATAGCGCCGCACGCCCGTGAGGTGCTGCTTGAGCAGATAGACGCCGATCTTGGCGATATAGCGGAACGGAATGGCCACGGCTGACCCCTTGGAGACCTGACGGGATCAAGGCCCGTCAGCGCGAGTCGCGGCCGAACGGCCCAGCCGCAGACAATAATCTCGCCGTCTAGCACGAATCGTTCAGGAAGGGGAAGCGGGGCGCCGCGCCGCACCCGCCCCCAAGGTCCGATGCGCGGCGAGCATCCGCCGGGAGCGCCGCCAACGCGCTGCGCCGCAGCGGCGGTCCGCCCTTGCGCCGGAGCGCAAATCCGTCTCAATTCGCCGGCAACGTCACCAACCCACATTGCTTTTTCCAAGGGAGCGGACATGCGCAGCCGGCTGGTTCCAGCGTCGAGAGCGTCTGCGCGATGACCGTCTCCACGCAGCAGGCGCGCGTCGCCGACGCCTCGGCCCCGCGGCGGCGCTTCGGTCTTTTCGACGCTCTGATTTCGCCGCTCGCCCGCCTGTGGAGCGGCGATCTCAACCTCGGCCGCCTCGGCATGGCCGCCGCCCTGCCCGTTCTGGGCTGGGTCTTCTACACAACCTCGTCCGGCATGATCGACATCATGCAGCGGGAGCCCGGAGACGTGATCGGGATCGCCGGCACGCTGATCGCGACGACCGCCGTCCTTACGATGCTGGCCGCGACATCCTGGTCGCTGGGCGTCGACCTTGCGGCGCTCATCGCGCGGCGGCGCATGGCCCGCGAACGCATGATCATCAAGACCGGCGTAACGGCGCTGGTCTTCGCGTTCGTCTTCTCGATCTCCGCCTTTTTTTCGTTCACCTACTACTACAACAACATCTTCAAGCTCTCCTCGCGCAAGATCGTCGCCGAGCTGGCGCCGATGGAGCTTGCGACGGAAGTCCTGCTGCCGGCGACGAAAGACATCGCCGCCGCTTTCGAAGCGGCCTCCGCGCGCATCGCCGCGACGCCCAGCTACAAGGCCTATCTCGATTCGATCGACGGCCTCATCGACACCGCGCGGCAAGCGGGACCGGCGCTGCGCGACGCCATTCGCAAGCGGCAGGAGGCGCAGCAGGCGGTCATCGCGCAGGCCGCGAGCCAGGCCGCGCTGGAAATGGCAAGCGCGCAGGCGGCGATGCGTCAGCTCGAGGATGCGCGACGCGAAATCGAGGCGCTTGAGCGCAGCATCGCCGAGCTCGACGCCGTCGTAAAAGCGAAACAGGACGAGATGGCGTCCGCGGCCGCCGCCGTGCGCCAGGAAGAACAGCTCGCCGTCGACGCCGAGCATGGCCTCGACGGCATGGGCGCGTCCTGCGGACCAAACTGCCGGGCGCATCGGGAGAAGGCGGCTGAAGCGATGAAACGCGTTGCGGCGCTGCGGCAGACGCTCGCCGGCCCGACCAACGAACGCGCCAACGCGGTGAAGCGGCGCGACGCGCTCAACGCGCAGACGATCACGCTAAAACAGAAGGCCGAGACCGCGAGCGCCGCTTCCGGCCGTCCGATGCCGAAGGGCGAAGCCGCGCTCGATCTCGACGCGACATTGCGCGACCTCGCCGCGCTGCGCGACCAGCTGCGCCTCGAGCCGACGTGGCGCGCCGTGCGCGACGCGAAGCCTCTATGCGAACCGATTCTGGCGGCGGCGCGGCAATCAAATGCGCTGCCGGGAAGCGTGCCGCGCGACTTCACCTGCGAACCGCAGGGGGAGGCCCGCGATCTGCTCTCGGCGCGCGACGAATCGATCGCCGCGCGCGCGGCCTTCGATAAAAAATGTGGGCTTGAAGCCGGGCTGCGCGACGAACTCTCAGCGATTGTCGCCAAGATCCGCTCGGCGCCGGCGTCGGACAAGGCCGCTGCGGCAAACGGCTTCAACGATGCGAAGACCCTCGTCGACGCCTGCGTCGTCTCCGGCAAGGCGGCTGGGCTTTCAGACGACGAGGTGCGCGAGCTTTTGAAAAAAAGCGACGCCTATTTGCGCACGCACAGTTCCGAGCGCAATAAATTCGAACTGGCGCGCGAAGCTTTCTGGAGCTTCACACCCGATTCGACGATGGCGATCGGCGTCGCGATGGCGCAGGACGCCTTTCTGTTCATCATGAAATTCCTGTCGGAGATTTTCAAACGCGGCTATGAGGCGCGCGAGCGGCGTCAGTTCGCCGCGCCGATCGATCTCTCCGACGACGAGGAGCAGCCCGTCGATATCCGCGCGATGAAAGCCGTCCTGCGCGCGGCGCAGCCGGTTCACGGCGACATGAGCGAGATCGACCCTGACGCGGAAGCGATGTCGGCGCTGCCGCCGAATGTGCATGACAATATCGTCGCTATTCTCAATCGGCTCGTGCGCGACGAAATCGCTCACGTCGACCGCAAAGGCGCCTATCTCGTCGACAATGTCACCGTCGGGCAGATTGAGGCGCGGCTCTTCGCGGCGCTGAAGCCGCGCGCCGCCCGCGCCTTGCATTACTCTGCCGACGGCGTCGTCAGCGGCCCGCGCGCCTATTACTCGGACGCCGGCGCCGCGAACCTGCCACGGCGGCGCTCCGGCGCGCTTGAGCGCTACCTGATCGCCGAACCGGGGCCGATGGAGAGGCGTTCGCCAGGTTAGAGTTCAGGCGGCGACGGGGGTTGCGCGCGCTGCCGCGCGTAGCGACGGAAGGTAGCGCAGGCAAAGACCCTGCGGCGCGTGCAGCAGACCGGAAACGACGCTGATCTCGCGCCAGCGGGGATAGCTCGCCGGCAAGAACTGCAGCGCCAGGCCGACAGCTCCGAGAAACTCGGTCTCGCTCGCAAAATCGTCGGCGCCAAAGGTCAGCGTCGCGTCCTGGCCCGTTTCGGCGCCCCGCGCCAGAAATTCGAGCGTTGGCGTCGCCCAGCGGGTCGCTCCCAGCGCATCCTCGAGCGCGCTCCAGACGTCCCGCGGATCGATGAACCGAACTAGGTAACGCGCCGGCGCGGCGCTGTAGCGCGTCGCCTCGTCTTCGGTCACGAGATCCGGTCGCGCATCGAGCTCGGCGTCCGCCATGGCGAGGAGCGCCGCCGGATGTCGGCGCCAGTCCGCGGCGCTCGCGCTCCAGACGGCGCTCTGCTGATAGAGACGTCCGTGGCCGCTTTCGCCGTCTTCAGGCCGGAAACGCGCGCGCAAAAAAATGGCGCGGCGAGAATTGGGCTCCGGGGCGATCCGCGCGATGAAGGAGCCGCGTCGTCGAGAAGCCGGATCGACGAGGTCAGGCTCGAAGCGGCGAAGCGCCATCAGACGCGGCGGCGAAAGCAGCTGGTCGTCGGCCGGCTGCAGATTGCAACTGCGCAAGGTCACGCCATAGCCCGCGGTCGCCGGCACGCGCAGCGTCGCGCCAAAAGCGAGCTTCCCATAGTGCAGCCGTTCGAGAGAAATCTCAGCCGTTTCGTCGCCATTCGGCGCAGCTATGCGCATCGCGCGTCCTTTCGCGCGGGAAATCCGCGCGATCACCCTATGCGCAGAGCCTTAAGCAAGAATTGACGAAATTTCGCTTCAGGCGAGTTCCTCGACGCGCGCGTCGAGCTGCGGGTAGGAAAAGGTGAAGGCGCTATCGAGGCCGAGCGCGGCGTAAAGAAACGGCTCGGCGGTGAGAAACGGCCGCCAATATTCATTATAGGCGCGGGCGCCTTCGAGGCCGGCGCGACGAAACCGGCGCTCGCCAGGCTGATGCGGATCGATATTGGGATTCTGAAAGCGCTTGACGAAGCCATAGGCCGAGCAAACCGTGAAGCGCACCGATGCGCCGCCGCCGTTCGGCGACTCCAGAGCCCGCAGCCGATCCAGCCATTGCACGGCGCGCAGCGATTTGCGCAAGGCGTGCAGCGCCACCGCCGGATCGCAGGCATAGGTGAAGGCGCTCGGCCCGAGGCGCGCGAACAAGCGCTCATATTGCGAGAAGACGACGACCAGCCGCTTGAGCTTTTTCTCAGGCGCCAGCGCCAACCGGTCGATGAGGCGCGCAAGATTGCCGGACCAGCCGGAATCCTCGAGCCGCACCAGCGGCAGCACGATCACGATGGCGTCCGCCTCAAGCATCTGCCTGGCGAGCTTGGCTTTGACATCATTGAGAATGGCGACTTCGGCGCCGTCCGGCGGCACGGCGATCTCGCCCGCCGAGTCGACGATCTCCAGAAGCCAGGGACCCCGTAGCACCGCCGCCGGCGGGGCTTCGCCGTTGACCGTCAGGCGGAAGCGATATTCGTAAGTGTCGAGCGTGTCGGTGGCGAGGCCGCCCTCGGCGAATTCGCGCCGCAGCCGCTCATAGTCGCCCTGTTCGACCGACAGCAGGCTGGCTTTTTTTGGCTCGGCGCTCTCGGCGAAATATTCCGCCTCGGTGATGGGCTGCAGCGCGGGGCGCAGGCGCGGCGAATAGCCGAAGGCGCTTTGCGCGACGCAGTCGACGAGCGAGGCGAGCAGCGACGACTTGCCGCCCTTCTTCGGGCCGATCAGACAAATCGAAAGTCTTTCGGTCATTCACGCCTTCAACTCGTTGGAGCCAGCCTCTAGCGCGACAATACAGACCGATAGCGCCTGGCGAAAGGTGACGCGCGCGCCCCGGCCGTGGTAAGCGCGCTCATGCTTGAAGGCCTTCCCCCCAATAACGCCAGCCACATGCTGCGCCTCGATTGCGACGAAAAGCGCGCCCGCGCCGTCGCCGACCTCATCGTCGAAACCTTCGAGCCGACCGAGACCGCCGCCGCCGCCTTCGAAGTGGACGACGGCCCCCAATGGTCCGTCGAGGTCTATTTCGCGACCGCGCCCGACGAAGCGCAGATCCTCGCCCTGATCGAGGCCGCCGCCGACGCCGAAACCGCGCGGGCGGCGCGCTTTTCGACTGTCGCCGAGCAGGACTGGGTGGAGAACGCTCTTGCCGGATTGGCCCCGGTCCGCGCCGGTCGGGTGCTGGTCCACGGCGCGCATGATCGGGGCCGGCGGCGCCCGAACGACATCGGCGTCGAAATCGAGGCGGCGCTCGCCTTTGGCACCGGCCATCACGGCACGACGCTCGGTTGCCTTAGAGCGCTCGAGAGAATCGCCAAGCGCCGGCGCCCACGCCGCATTCTAGATGTCGGGACAGGCACCGGCGTTCTCGCGATCGCCGCCGCGCGGCTCTTTCACCAGCGCGTCGCCTGCGGCGATATCGATCCCGTCGCTGTGGCGACAGCCTCGGCTAACGCCCGCGCCAATGGCGCCGGCGCCGATGTTCGCCCGGTCGTCGCCACCGGGCTGCGCCACGCATCGCTGCAAGGCCAATATGATCTGATCTTCGCCAATATCCTGGCGAAGCCTCTGCGCCTGCTCGCGCCGGAGATTGCCCGCGCCGCTGCGGCTGACGCGGAGCTGGTGCTTTCGGGACTGCTGGCGCGCGACGTTTGCGGCGTGCTCGACGCCTATCGCGCCCAGGGCTTTTTCCTGGCCGAGCGAAGCGACATCGACGGCTGGGCGACTCTGGTGTTGAGGAGGGGCGGATCGTCTCGGTCACCCTCCCTGCCCCTTCCCCTTTAAAGCGGGAGAGGGATGGGATGGGGAAAGGCGCGCGCAAAGCATTGCCCTGCGGCAGGCGCGCGACTAGCTTTGCTCCATGTTCGAAGCGAAATTCCAAACATTCGTCGACGACGCCATGCGCGGCGACAGCGCGGCGCGCCTCAGGGCGCTGCGCACTGAGTTGAAACGGCAAGGACTCGACGGCTTTCTCGTTCCGCGCGCCGACGTCCATCAAAACGAATATGTGCCCAAATGCGCGGAGCGCCTCGCCTGGCTGACAGGCTTCACCGGGTCGGCCGGCTTCGCCGTCGTGCTGGAGAAAGAGGCCGCGCTCTTCGTCGATGGCCGCTATGTCATTCAGGTGCGCGGCGAGATCGACGCGAAGCTCTTCAAGCCGCTCGACATCGCGCAAACGACGCCAGCCGCCTGGCTCGGCGGACATGCGCGCGAAGGCGCGCGCATCGGCTATGACCCCTGGGTGCACACCAGCGCGCAGATCGAACGCTTCGGGAAAATTCTCGCGGAAAAGAAGATCGAACTGGTTCCGCTCGCCAATCCGATCGATGCGCTTTGGATTGACCGGCCGGCCGAGCCGAAAGGCGCGGTGGCGATTCATCCGGCGCGTTATGCGGGCGAAAGCGCCGGCGCCAAGATCAAGAAGCTTCGCGCCGCGCTGAAGGATACGGACGCGGCGTTGATGTCCGATCCGCATGCGATCAGCTGGGCGTTCAACATTCGCGGCGCCGATGTGGCGCATACGCCGATCGCGCTGTGCTTCGCGCTGCTGCCCAGGGACGGCGCGCCTGCGCTTTACATCGATGGAGCGAAGCTCTCGCCGAAGGTGCGCGCCGCGCTTGAAAAATTTTTGACGCTGAAGACGCCCGAAGCGCTCATCGACGATCTCGTTGACGCCGGCAAGCGCGGCGCGACCATTCTCTTCGATTCTGCGACGGCGCCGGCGAAACTTGTGGAAACCTTGCGCGCGGCGGGCGGCAAGCCGCGTCTCGCCGACGATCCCGCGACGCTGCCGAAAGCGATCAAAAATGAAAGGGAGCTCGAAGGCGCACGCGAAGCTCATATCCGCGACGGCGTGGCGCTGACGCGATTCCTCGCCTGGTTCTCCGAAACCGCGCCGAAGGGCCGGCTCACCGAAATCTCCGCGGCGGAAGCGCTCGAAACCTTTCGCCGCGAAAACGGCGACCTGCGCGACATCTCCTTCCCGACGATCTCAGCTTTCGGCGAACATGCGGCGATCCCGCATTATCGGGTGACGGAAACCAGCAATCTCAAGATCGGTCGCGGCGTCTATCTCGTCGATTCCGGCGCGCAATATCTCGACGGCACGACCGACGTGACGCGCACGGTGGTCGTCGGCCCGGCGTCGAAACAATTACGCGAACATTTCACCCGCGTGCTCAAAGGCCATATCGCCATTGCTCGCGCCGTCTTTCCCAAGGGCGTCTCGGGCGCGCAGCTGGATGCTTTCGCGCGCCGCGCGCTGTGGGAGGCAGGGCTCGACTTCGATCATGGGACCGGCCACGGCGTCGGCGCTTACCTTTCGGTGCATGAGGGGCCGCAGCGCATCTCGAAGCTCGGGACGACGCCCTTGCAGCCGGGCATGATTCTGTCGAACGAACCCGGCTATTACCGCGCCGGCGAATATGGGATCAGGCTCGAAAATCTCGTCATCGTCGAGAAGCGCGAGATCAAAGGCGCCGAACGCGAGATGTATGGTTTCGAGACCATCACGCTTGCGCCTTTCGATTTGAATTGCGTCGAGCCGAAATTGCTGTCGCCGGAAGAAATCGACTGGCTGAACGCCTATCACGCCCGGGTGCGCAAAATCCTATCGCCGCTTGTGGACGCAAAGACGCGCAAATGGCTGCGAGAGGCGACGACGTCAATATGATGAATCTCGAAACGGATGACGTTGATCTGTTGATCCTCAGAACTCCGCTCGCTCGGAGGAAATTATCATGAGCACTGGCGCAGAATCTCGGAACGAACCCATCGCAGCATTGGCCGGCGAGGCCTTCGCGAAAGCCGTCACGACGCTGGCGCGCGGACGCATGCTGACGCCCTTCGGCGTGGCGCGGTCCGACGCCGGCGTCGACCAGCCGCAACAATTCGTCGTGAGCGAGGCAGGCAAGATCGATGTCGCCGAAAGCGTCGAGGCCGCGCTGCAATGGCTGGAGGACGAGGCGCCAAACGCCGACGTCTGCATGATTATCCTCGATGGGTATTTCAGCAGTGATGACGGCCGCATCGACGCGGTGGTCGGCCGCGCGCTGTCGCTGAAGCGACAATTGATGGTCGAGATCGCGCTGCCTTACGAGAGCGCTGAAGACGACGAGGGTCTTGAGTTTTCAGACCCGCAATATCGCTTTTCCGGCGTCGCCGAAGACGGCGTGGAGATCGAAACGGTTGACGTCGACGCCGACGCCTTCGACGCCGTGTTTCGCAGCGCCTTCGCCAAACACGCGCCGGCCTAAAGCAGGAGAACCTGCTCGGACGTTTTGATTTTGAGCGATTCCTTCCCGATCACATGATTCCATGTGATCGGGAAGCGCTCTAGCGGCGTCACCAAAACATCACATAAACGTCACGCAAGCTCTATCGCATCGTCATCGAAACGCAGCCTCCGCGTCGCGAAACCGCAGCGTCCGTCGCGTAGCGTTGCGTCATGGCGTTCACATCGGACCAGCTGGCGAAGCTGACGCGAGACGCGTCACCAAAGCCGCAAGCAGACATCAGCGTCGCCGCCACTTGGGGCCAACGTCTCTTCGAAATTGACCTCGCGGCGGTTCATCTCTTCTCTCGAACGGCGCGCTCCACGATCGGCAGATTCCTCGCGGTCGCCATCAGCAAGCTCGGCAATGGATGGATCTATCTCATCCTCGCGCCCATCGTCCTCATCGGCCTCGGCTGGCAAGGACTGCATGTCGCGGCGCTCGCGGGATTGAACGCCGCGCTGCTGCATATGCTCTATCCGATCATCAAGCGCCGCTTCGGCCGCAGGCGTCCGTTCCAAGTCGACGCGCGGCTGCCGTCGCTGTTGAAGACGCTCGACGATCACTCCTTTCCGAGCGGCCACGCCATGACGCTCACCGGCGTGCTCGCGCCCATCGTCATCGCCTGGCCGGCGACGACGCTATCGGCCGGCCTTCTTCTGCTGTCGATGGCCTGGTCGCGAATCGCGACGGCGCACCATTATCCGAGCGACGTCGCGGCGGGCGTGGCGCTTGGCGCCGGCCTCTCCTACCCGCTCGCGAGCGGGATACTGGCTTATTGGTGAAAGTCACGCGGCCTGCGGCAAGTCGAGCGCGGGGGTAGACGCGGGAATGACGCGCCCCTGCGCGGCCGATAGCGCGCCATCGACAAGCTCCAAGCCAAGAAAGCGCGCGCGCTCGACCGGGCCCGGCATCGTCAGCCGCTCGGTGAACCGCCGCTCGAAACCGAAACGCGCATAATAAGGGGCGTCGCCGACGAGCAGCACGGCGCGATGGCGCAAGTCGGCCGCGCGCGCGAGCGACTCGCGAATCAGCGCGCCGCCGACGCCGAGCGAACGCGCCTGCGCCGCGACGGCGAGCGGACCCAGCAGCAGCGCCGCACGCCCGCCAGCAAGAACCGGCCAAAGCCGCAGCGTGCCGATAAACCCGCCGTCTTCGTCCGCCGCGACGAGCGCGAGGCCGGGCGCCGGCGCCGATCCGTCGCGCAGCCGCTGGCAGGTCTTCAAGAACCGGGCGGGACCGAAGGCGTCGTCGAGCAAGGCTTCACGCGCCGCAAGGTCGCGCGTCGCTTCATCGCGAATCGCAAATGGCGCAAGAGCGACACGCGCTTGCGGCGCGACAAACGACGCGGGGGCGTGATTGGGGCATGCAAGTTCAAAGGCCATCTTTTCCTCCCTTAAGAAGGACAAGCGACCCTCGCGCCTGGCGCATGACGCGCCCGCCGATCGGGACTGACAGTAGTGTGAGGCGAATCCTTCTCCCGCTTGCGGGAGAAGGTGGCCCTCGCTTCAGCGAGGGTCGGATGAGGGCCCTCACCCGTCACGCGTTCCGCGTGACACCCTCTCCCGAACTGAAGTCGGCTGTCGCCGACTTCAGCGCTATCTGTGCAAACCGGGAACACCCGGTTTGCAGCGGGAGAGGGTGAGCGCCGGCTCAGATCACATGCGTCTCGAGCGGCGGGAAACCGTTGAAGCCCACGGCCGAATAGGTCGTCGTATAGGCCCCGGTTCCTTCGATCAGCACTTTCGCGCCGATCTCCAGCGAGATCGGCAGCTGATAGGGCTGCTTCTCGTAGAGCACGTCGACGCTGTCGCAGCTCGGACCCGCGACGACGCAGGGACTCGTCGGCGCGCCGTCCGCCGGCGTGCGGATCGGATAGCGGATCATCTCGTCGGTCGTCTCGGCGAGGCCGTTGAACTTGCCGATGTCGAGATAGACCCAGCGAATCTCGCTGTCCTCCTCCGACTTCTTCGAGATCAGCACGACTTCCGCTTCGATCAGCCCGGCGTTGCCGACCATGCCGCGGCCCGGCTCGATGATCGTCTCCGGAATGCGGTTGCCGAAATGCTTCGACAGCGCGCGGAAGATCGCGTTGCCATATTGCTTCACCGCCGGCACGTTCTTGAGATATTTCGTCGGGAAGCCGCCGCCGAGATTGACCATCTGCAGATTGATTCCGCGCTCCGCGAGTTCGCGGAAGATTTCCGACGCCGACTTCAGCGCGGCGTCCCACATGCGCGGATTCGTCTGCTGCGAGCCGACATGGAACGAAACGCCATAGGCGTTGAGGCCGAGGCGATGCGCATGCTCCAGAACGCCCGTCGCCATCTCGGGGGCGCAGCCGAATTTGCGCGACAAGGGCCATTCGGCGCCGGAGCCGTCGCAGAGAATGCGGCAGAACACCTTGGAGCCGGGCGCGACGCGCGCGATCTTTTCGACTTCCGCCTCGCAGTCGACCGCGAACAGCCGCACGCCGAGCGCATAGGCGCGCGCGACGTCGCGCTCCTTCTTGATCGTATTGCCGAAGCTGATGCGGTCGGGCGTGGCGCCGGCGGCGAGGACCTGCTCGATTTCGACGACGGACGCCGTGTCGAAGCACGAGCCGAGCGAAGCGAGCAGCGAAAGCACCTCCGGCGCCGGATTGGCCTTCACCGCATAGAAGACGCGCGTATCCGGCAACGCCTTGGCGAAGCCGACATAGTTGTCGCGCACGACGTCGAGATCGACGACGAGGCAAGGTCCGTTGTCGCGCCCGTTGCGTCGGCGCTCGGCGAGGAAATCGAGAATACGGTCGGTCATTGTGGCCCCCTTGCGCGGCGAACCGCGCCCAGATCGTTGAGCGTCAACGGACACGCCGCTCCGTTCGCCCGCGCGCGATGGAGACGCGACGAACGTTGGGTTTAGCTGTCCAAGGCCGCGCGAGCGCAAGCGCTCACATGGCTGGTTGATGCGCCGTTGACTGGACCGATGCGAAATGATGCGCGCCTGAGCGCGCACGCTTCCGCGGGTACAGCCATCGATTGGAAGGGGAGAATCCCGATCCGCACGCCCGGCAAGAAAGACAAGCCTCTTCGGTACGCCGACCTTTGGAGGGTCGACAGAGACGAAAAAGCCCGGTCCGTCGTTGCTTTAAGTCGCGATCCTCCGCAGAGACGGAGTTCGCCGGTTCGCCTCCGGCTGCCGGTTTTACGCTGGCGGTTGACCGGCCTCTTGTCCGGATCCCCGCCTACCGACACACGACCACAGGCACGTGCGATTTGGGCAAGGACTTAGATACGCGCTTTTGCCGCTGAGACAAGCGGTTTTTGCGCCATGCGATTATTTTTTCAGCGGGTGATGCATGTTGGTCGCGCGCCCCCGCCTTGGGCCGCCAGCTTCTTGCGCAAGCGAGACGATGAGGCTAGAGCAGCAGTCAATCAGCGAAGGCAAGACCTTGGTTCGGACGCGGGAATGACGCGAATAACACGGCGCCAATTCGCCGGGGCGCTCTCTGCAACAGGCGCGCAATTTGCGCTCAAAGTTCCGGCGCTGGCGGCCTCCGACGTTCCCAAGCCGCGATTCGGCTTTGAGAACGTCGTGCAGCGGGCGCACGACCTGGCGCTGGCGCCCTTCGACACTGCGGTTCCGCCGCGTCTGCCGGATCCCTTCGACGCTTTGGACTTCGACACATGGCGAGGGATCCGCTTCAAGCGCGAGCATGATATTTTCGCGGGCGCGGACGGCGGCTTCCGGCTCGAGACGTTCCATCTCGGCTTTCTCTATCGTCGCCCGATGACGGTGAATATGATCCGCGACGGCATCGCGACGCCGATTCCCTATTCGCCGGCGCTCTTCGACTATGGCCGCCTCAAGATCGAAAAGGCTCCCCCGGTCAACACCGGCTTCGCCGGCTTCCGCCTGCATTTTCCGGTCAACGAGCCGCATATTCACGACGAGGTCATTTCGTTCCTCGGCGCGAGCTATTTCCGCTTTCTCGGCCGCGATCAGAAATATGGGCTTTCTGCGCGAGCGCTGTGCGTCGAGACCGGCTCCGAGCACGAGAGCTTTCCGTTCTTCCGCGAATTCTGGGTCGAAACGCCGGAGAAGGGCAGCAATCACGCGACGCTCTATGCGCTGCTCGACGGCGAGGCTACGACAGGAGCCTTCAGATTCGATCTCTTCGCGGGACAGGAGAGCGCGCTCGAAATCCAGGCGACGCTTTTCCCGCGGCGCGCGGGGATGAAGCTCGGCCTCGCGCCGCTCACGTCGATGTATCTGACCGGCGAAAACGACCGTGACGTGCGCGACGGCTTTCGTACGGAATTGCACGATTCCGACGGGCTCTTGATCCATACCGGCGCCGGCGAATGGCTCTGGCGCCCGCTCGCCAATCCTCCCCGCGCGCGAATCTCGTCCTTTCTCGACAACAATAATCGCGGCTTTGGGCTGCTGCAGCGCGACAGGACGTTCGAGTCCTATCAGGATCTTGACCTCGCCTATGAAAACCGCCCGAGCTATTTCGTCGAACCTATCGGCGACTGGGGCGAAGGCCGCGTAGAACTGCTCGAACTGCCGACGCGTGACGAAACCAACGACAATATCGTCGCGAGCTGGACGCCGGCAAAATCGCCTGAGCCCGGCGCGCCCTTCGTTTACGCCTATCGTATCACCGCCGGGCTCGACATGCCGCAACTCGCGCCCAACGGCATGGTCGTCAACACCTTCGAGGCGCCGGCGCGAGCGCTTGGCTCGGCCGAGCCCCTCGATCCCGACGCGCATCGGTTCATCGTCGATTTCGCCGGCGGCGATCTCGCCTATTACGTCGCCGATCCGGGCCAGGTCGAAGCGGTGGCGACGACGAGCGCCGGACGCGTGCTGCGCGCCAGCGTCGTCGCCAACGCGCATATCGGCGGACTGCGGGCGCTCTTCGACGTTTCGGCGCAGCCGGGCCAGACCGCCGATCTTAGATTGTTTCTGCGGACGCACGGGCGCACGCTGACCGAGACCTGGACCTATCCGTGGACAGCGCCGGCGGCGTGACGCTCAGTCGTCCATGCTCTTGAGCCGCGTCAGGTCGAACGCCTCGACGTCGCGCAACAATTCAACGAAGGCCGTCGCCCAATAATCCGCCACCGCTTCGCCCTTTTCAGCGCTGGCTTTGGACGCGTCGCCCATGGCGCCCGCAGGCGAGAGATCTTGGGCCATCCAGCCGAACCCCGCGGGGCGGTCGGCGCGTAGCCAGGCGAAATCGCGCTCGAAGTCGAGCGTCGCCGGCGGGAAGTTTTTGGCGCGCGCCATGTCGACGAGGTCCGGCCGGAAAGCGAGCATGAGCGACGTTTCGATTTCACCGCCATGAATCCCGTGGCGCAGCTCCGCCGCAGAGAACAGTCCGTCCGGATAGCCGAAACGCGCCCAGGAGACGATGACCGCCAGCGCGCCGAAACGGGCGCGCAGATCGAGCGCCGTCTGCGAGAGGAGCGCCGAATTGCCGCCGTGTGAATTGAGGAGCACCAGCTTTCTCACGCCTGCGCGTAGGACGCTCTCGGCGATCTCTGCGAGGAGGCGCGACGCGGTCCCGTTTGTCAGCGTCAGCGTGCCGGGAAAGTCGCGGTGCTCGGGCGAAACGCCGACGCTCTGAATCGGCAGAAAGACGGCTTCGAGATCTTCGGGCAGGCGCGCGGCGACTTGATCGATGCATCCTTCCATGATCATCGCGTCAACCCCGAGCGGCAGATGCGGCCCGTGTTGCTCCACCGCCGCGATCGGCAGAACGGCGATGACGCGCGACATGTCATGCGCGCGCATGTCGCGCAGCGAGAGTTCCGACCAGAAGGGCGACGGCAACATAGCGGCAGCATATGCGTCTTGGGGCCCGAGGGGAATGCGGCGCGCCCAACGGAACGGCTTTATGTTCGTCAGAGTCCCGTCAGCTTCATGAAGAGCTTTTGAGCCATCTCGGCGACAGGATATTTGAACAAGAAGAGCGGCGGCATCGGCAGCAGCGCCGCGGCGAGAATGATCGCCAGCAAGCGAATGCTGACAGGCGCCAGGCGCATATTGCGCACAACGCCGACGCTATTGCCGAGATCGGCAAGCGATTGCAGGTCCGGCGTCCCCAGCAAAGGCTCTCGGTCATGAGACGCTTCGCCAAACCATTTGCGCTCGAAGTCCTCGACGTATCGCGCGGCGAGCACCGTGTAGTCGCGCAGTCCCCGTTCTCTGCATTCCATCAGCTTGAAGGCGAAGAAACAGGGCGGACCGAGAAACAGCACGATGTCGACGATCACAATCATGGCCGTCGCCAGATAGATCGGGTCAAACGACGCGCCCGCCGACATTTCCTCGGCGAAACCGGCGGCGACGAGCAGTGAAATGGCGAACGCCAGAGGCGCCAAATGGGTTTGGACGACTTCGAGATATCCGAGGCCCCCAACGCCGTCGGGATGCGTCGGCGTCAGGTGAAGCTCCATTCGGGCCAAGCGCCACAGGAAGCGCCACCAGAGCGCGAGCCGCCAAACCCAACGAAACGCCAGAAAGCGAAAGAGCGGCAGGCAGACCATCCAGTACCACAGGCCCGCAAGCGGCATGAGGGCCAAGACTCGGCCCGATTCGGGCGACGCGGTCTTTCCAGACAGATGCAGCTGCGCCGCGAAAAGAAACATCAGCACTGTCGCCGCGAGCGAGGTCGCATCCGGAATCCAGGAATTGCTCCAGCGGGCGAGGCTTCGGACCTCGGCCTGCAAGGCGGGAAGAGCCGTTCTCGACGCCACGCCGGAACGCAGAAGGGTCGAGAGAAACTCCCTCGCTTGCCGATCAAACGTGGTTTCGCAAAAGAACAGCAGCGGAATCACCGCCAGTAATCGAACGTGCCCGCCGATGACGGAGAGCGAAAGGAACTTTCCGCGATCGCCCTCAAGCGCCGCCAAGGCGACGAGGACGATCCAGAGGACCAGTCCCAGCGCGATCCCCAGGGGCAGCATATTCGGTCCCGGAGGGACGAGGCCGAGCCGCCTTCCAAGCCGGTGAAGGGGGCCGCCGAGAAGCGAGAATTCGCTGAGCAGGTCGTCGGCGATGTGCAGGCTCGCGGCGGATTGGCTCATGCACCCCTTCCGATGGTAAGCGCTGGGTTCGTTCGGGCGACGTCTTGCCGCTTTTGCCGGCGACACCGACATACTACCGCAAGCGACTTCGCGCGAATGCCGTTCCGATGATGCGCTCGCTTCGGGAACGGGAGCGCATGGAGCGCGCGACACAAGGACCGACGCCGATGGCGAATACCCCCTTCACCCGACGCGATACGCTGCGGTTCGCCGCCATCGCGGCGCTTATCCCCGGATGGGCGCGCGCCGAAGGCGCGACGAAGGTCGTGATGCATAAGAGCCCGACGTGCGGGTGTTGCGGCGCGTGGAGCGCGCGCATGCGCGAGGCCGGCTACATCGTCGAGGAGATCGTCGAAGCCGATATGCCGTCGGTGAAGAAGCGCCTCGGCGTGCCTGAGGCGCTGTCCTCCTGCCACACGGCCGAGATCGACGGCTACATCGTCGAAGGCCATGTTCCCCCGCAGGCGGTCGCGCGGCTCCTAAAGGAGCGGCCGAAAGCCGTCGGCCTCGCCGCGCCGGGCATGCCGGCGGGATCGCCGGGCATGGAGGGCGGCGCAGCGGAGGTCTACAGGTTGTATTTGTTCGACGCGTCTGGGGCGCGCCCATTTGGCGACTGGCGGGGCGACAAGCCCGTCTGATCGGGCTCGGGCGGCGCGACGGATTGATCCTGCGAAAGGCCGAGATAGCGGGCGGCGCCGCGGCCGGCCGCCAGTCCCGTGGCGAAGGCCGCCTGCAACAGATAGCCGCCGGTCGGCGCGTCATAGTCGAGCATCTCGCCCGCGACGAAAACGCCCGGCAGCTTCTTGAGCATCAGATTGTCGTCGAGTTCGTCGAAGGAGACGCCGCCGGCGGTCGAGATGGCGCGCTCAAGACCTCCGACGCCCGTGACGGTGAGCGGCGCATTCTTGATGAGCCCGGCGAGCGTTTCCGCGTCGCGCGGCAGACCCTCCCCGCGCCCCTCGCGCAGGAGCCCGATCTCGACTTTCGAGAACCCGGCCTTGCGCAGAAAATTTGCATGCGACTGCTTCTGCGGACGCCGCGACAGCTTGCGCGTCAGGCAATCGAGACTGGTGTCGGGCCGCAGATCGATCGACAGCGTCGTCGGGCCGTGTTTTTGCGTGACGTCGCGCAGCTGCGAAGAGAGCGCGTAAACCGGCCCGCCTTCCAGTCCGGCGCGCGTGACGACGACATCGCCGCGCGCCGTAGACGCGCCATGGCGCAGCAACGCCGTCTTGATCGGCTGGCCTTCGAAATCGGCGCGAAAGATCGCGCTCCATTCGATCAGCGCCCCGCTGTTGGCGGCGACGAGCGGCGTGACGCGCACGCCTTCCGCGCCAAGCCGCGCCGCCCAGGCGCCGTCGGAGCCGAGCCGCGGCCAGGAGGCGCCGCCGAGCGCCAGCACCAGGGCGTCGACCTTGCGAGTGAATTCGCCATCCGGGCCGATCAGGCGCAGCGCCCCGGATTCGGCGAAGCCCACGAAGTCATGGCGGGTCACGATCGTGACGCCGAGCCGCGACAGCCGCACGAGCCAGGCGCGCAAGAGCGGCGAGGCCTTGAAACTTGCCGGAAAGACCCGGCCGCTGGAGCCGACGAAGGTCGTCTCGCCTAGCTCGGCGCAGAAGTCGCGCAGCGCCTGTGGCGGCCAGGCGCGGATGAACGGCGCGATTCTCGCGGCCGCCGCGCCATAGCGGGAGATGAAGCGCTCGAGGCCTTCGCTATGGGTGATGTTGAGCCCGCCCCGCCCCGCCATCAGAAATTTGCGCGCGGGGCTCGCTTTGTGCTCATAGATGACGACGCGCGCGCCGGCGCGCGCGAGGGCGTCGGCGGCGAATAGACCGGCGGGGCCCGCGCCGATGATGGCGCAGAACGGAGCCTCGGCGTCGCTAATGGAAGAGCCTCCCTTGGGCGGCGTTTTTCGATGCGCATAATGGCGAAGGTTCGCGCCTCCGCTCGCGCCACGCCCGCGTTTCGGTGGCTCTCATATCATGTGCGCGTCGGCGCGCGGAAAAAAAGCTGAAATGACAGTCAAGGCTCTGCCTCAAATTGACGCATCCGCCGAGCGCTTCGAATTTCTCGTTGCGCCGCAGCACGCCGGCGCCCGGCTCGACCGCTTTCTCGCCGAACAGCCGGAGATCGTCGCCGCGCATCTGTCGCGCAGCCGCATCAAGGGGCTGATCGAGGACAGCCGCGCGACCCTTGCCGGCGAGACGGCGCGCGATCCGGCGAAGAAGCTCGGCGCCGGAGATCACGTGACGCTCGACGTGCCGCCCGCGACTCCGGCCGAGCCGCAGGGCGAAGATATCGCTCTCACCATCGTCTATGAGGACGCGCATCTCCTGGTCATCGACAAGCCGGCCGGGCTCGTCGTGCATCCGGCGAGCGCGCATGAGAGCGGCACGCTGGTCAATGCGCTGATCGCGCATTGCGGCGACAGCCTTTCCGGCGTCGGCGGGGTGAAGAAGCCCGGCATCGTGCATCGCATCGACAAGAATACGAGCGGCCTTTTGGTTGTCGCCAAGACCGACGCCGCGCATCATGGCCTCTCCCGCCTCTTCGCCGACCACGGCCGCAAACTGTCGCTGACGCGCGAATATCTCGCCTTCGTTTGGGGCGTTCCCGACCGCGCGCATGGAACGGTCGACGCGCCGCTCGGCCGCCATTCGACGCAGCGCGAAAAAATGGCGGTGGTGTCGGAGGCGCGCGGCCGCGAAGCGATCACGCATTGGGAGAAGGTCGAGGATTACGGCGTCGCCGCGCTGTTGCGCTGCCAGCTGGAGACCGGCCGCACGCATCAGATCCGCGTGCATATGGCCCATATCGGCCATCCGCTGATCGGCGACCAAACCTATGGCGCGGGCTTTAAAACCAAGGTCGCGAAACTGGCGCCCGCCGCGCGCGAGATCGTCGAGCGTTTGGACCGCCAGGCGCTGCACGCCGCGACGCTCGGTTTCGCGCATCCGGTGACGAAAGAGGAGATGATGTTTGAAAGCGAATTGCCGGAGGATTTGGCGGGTTTGCGGGAAGCGCTGAGCGCCGAATGAGGCGCCCATAACGAGCCCTGTTTGCATGGCGCTCCCTAAGCCCTCATGCTGAGGAGGCTGCGCAGCAGCCGTCTCGAAGCACGAGGGCGAGCAAGAGGGCGCCGCAACCTCGTCCTTCGAGACGCCGCCTTTGGCGGCTCCTCAGCGACTGTCTTGGCGATCAAGCGTTTTGTGTGCGCCATGGCTTTGCGTCCCTGATGATGGCGTTAAGGATCGTAAGGAGCTTTCTTGCGACGGCGATGAGCGCGACGATCTTGGGCTTTCCGCTGTCGACGA
>NZ_JBPFDU010000064.1:0-6505 GCF_051062815.1 Methylocystis sp.
GCAGTCACACTCTTTCCCTACACGACGCTCTTCCGATCTACGCTCATCGCGACCGCGAGGGTCAGCAAAACTCGCTCTTTGCGGAACATCAGCGTCTTCTTCTTCTCGAGGCCTGTCGAGAATTAGAGCCGAATGTTCCCCTTTCAATCTTGCGGGGCTACGACAGCGCCTATGCTGAATTCGCTTCGACTTGCGATTTCGTCTTTCTTCGAGTCGGCTTTCCCCGCCACTTATTGGTGATGGTGATCTTGCTCATTCTCTGAGGATTTTCTGATCTCGCTCTCCATCGCCCGGAATTGCTCAGCGGACAGTCGAGGCAGGCGCCGAACGAAGGCCACAATATTCCATATTTGCTCATCCTGATGCGTAGGACCGAATGCGGGCATTGCGGTCATTTTGACGCCATTCTTGATGATCCAAAACAGTTCTGCGCTGCTCCATCGCTCTGAAGCTTCGGCGAGATTCGGAGGCTCTGGTCGCAGGCCTTTGCTAATATAACTGCGCTCTTTCCCCGGTGCGCTGTGGCAAATGATGCACATGGCGTCATAGTCTTTAAATCCCTTTCTCGCCTGATCCTCGCTCCATGTTTCCGGCGACTCGTTTCCCGCATGGGCAAGCACCGAACTACGCATGGTCCAATTCAAGATGACGCGCACCAAATCCGTGTGAGGCGCGGTTGCGGCGACGTTGTAAACGCCGCTGACGATGCCGAGAAAAGCGCCGAGTGCGCTGACGATGAACGCTATCACGAAACCAGCGAGAAACTTCATGGCGCACCTTCCCCGTCAGTCATTCTTGAAAGGCATATCCCACAAATCTAGTGCACTAACGCCGACATAGGATTCACAAGGGCTGCGCCGCCTGCGAGTCTGGGTTTCTTGGCCCAGACCGTCAGTTCTGAGCGGAAAGCGGCTGTCTTGGAATGCCGTTAAAGCAGCGCAAATAGCGTTTTGCTGTATCAGAGGTTTTCACTTCCATTGATGTGTTTCGCGCGTCAACGAACGTCACGTGATAATTGATACGCTCATGGCGAAGCTCTGAAACATCGAGCACCTCATAGCTCGAAAAGGCGTCGGTGCAGACGATTTCTGTCGGATGCGATTTTTCGCCTACGAGTGAGTCGGGGAACGCGGCCTGAAGAGCCGCATTCATCTCAGAGCCTATCGCAATCGCCAACTCAGCGAGGCGCAAAAGGCCGCCAACGTAGTGCGCTCCAAGGTGCGCGCCCGCGTCGGGCATGTGTTCGGCGACCAGAAAAACGGCATGAGAGCGGAGATCGTGCGCGTAATCGGCATCGTTCGCGCGAGGTACAAGATCGGAATGACGAACCTCGTCTACAACATGCGCCGTTTCGTCTGTCTCGAAAGGATGGCGAGCGAGTGAACCGGCGCGTCGTTAGTCTCGGTAGGGTGAGTGAGTGCATTTCTAGACCCCCTCCCGACAAGTCGGCGGCGACTTCAGGCTCACGGAGAAGCAGAGTCGAACAGCCCGGCTGCGCCGGGAACCTGAACGCCGCTCATCACGCCCCAAGCAGATATTTTTCGAGGTGCCCAATCGTAACAATGACGTCGGATTTCCGCGGGCGGCGTCCATTCCTTGCCGCTTTGCGTGCCTCTTTTTCCTTCGACGCTAGGCGCGCCAGCGGACGTTCCGCTCGGACCCGCAACATTGCCGGGGTGAACTGGATTCTTGGGATTTTCCTTTTGCACCGCTCCAGACGGTTCGACCGGCTTGCCGGCAGCCGGTCCTGAAGTCACTCCCTGATCCTCCGCAAAGGCGGGTGGGGCGACAGCGGCGAGGGCAAGGCTTACGATGACGACGAAAGGCTTTTTCACGATCAACTCCTAAGGCGGCGCTGCGCTGCGAGAGATCCAGCCCAACGGTTAGATGGAGGAAGTGTCAAAATAGGCAATGCTGGCCATTTGGCCCGCGCTCGTACCTTGATGGAGTCGGCATTCCGCTCAGGGCAAGGTGAACGATTGATGTCATCGATAGCGAGCATATGTCGACCCAGATCGTCATCATGGGTGCAACCTGAGGTCGGGCTGCGGCGGTCAAATGGTTCCCCATGAGCGCGAAGCCGCTGCGCTCAGCGTGATCCGAGAGGACCGCGCCCACACCAAATCCTCTCTCGCGATGGTGAAGCAAAAAAGCCCCGAAGGCCCCTTTCCAGCTGGCTTGCCCTTTAATTCATACAAGCGGTCAGCGACGGAAATGTCCCTCGGTACGCAAATGGAGCCTCCTACCTGGAAGCCGCGGGGTCAGCCCAATCGGGCACCCCCGGAGCCGATCGATACCCTTCGCAATCGCAATCATAGACGAAATAGTCATCGGAATCGCCGTTCGCGTCGAACGTCGAAAAATCGTAAGTGCGGTGCGTCTCGACCATTCGACGCTCGCCGATTGGGTTGGCCGCGCCACCTGGCATTTACGGCCGGTGCATGAGCGGCTTCTGGAACACATCAGGGCGTCGACGAACATCTTCGCCGACGAAACGAGGGCACCGGTGCTCGATCCCGGGCGCGGACGTAACAAGACCGGCCAGCTCTGGGCCTATGCGCGCGCGCTCATCAGCCAGAAGACCAAGCTGGCCGAGGCGATCCGCTATACGCTGTCACGCTGGGACGGCCTGACGCGCTTCCTCGACGACGGACGCGTCGGAATCGACTCCAACGTCGTCGAGCGCGCGATCCGCCCCATTGGCGGGGCCGAGAACTGGGCGGTCGTCGACTCGCTCATCGAAACCTGCAAGCTCAATGGCGCGGATCCGCAGGCCTACATGGCCGACGTCCTCACGAAGATCATCGAGGGTCATCTCGCAAGCAAGCTCGACGAACTTATTCCGCGGGGCCTACGCGCCGTCCCGCCGCGCTCAGGGACGTGGCCCTGAAAACAGCGCTTACTGCAAATCGAAGACGTCGCCGCCTACTTCGCGAGCGTCGTTCCGCCGCGCCGCCGGCTATGCCGCCGCCGAGCGCGTCCAATGTGAAGGTATTTCCAGCGGGAACACAACCAATCATGGCGCGACGCGTTCTTCCATTTCCGTCCATTGTCCCTGGGCGGCAAGCGCGTTCATATGAGCTCGGTGAGTGAAAGCCGCCTGGGCGTCGAGAACATTGCTCGGCATTCCGGACCAGGTATTCAACGCCGCCGTCTGCAAGGCTCGGCCGTAACTGAAAGTCAGCGCCCATGGCCCGCCAAGGCGATTGATGGCGTCGAGATTTGCGGTCGCCTCAATGTCGGATTGGCCGCCCGACAGGAAGGCGACACCTGGAATCGCCGCTGGAACGCAATTTTTCAACGCCCGAACTGTCGAAAGCGCGACTTCTTCGGGTGATGCTCGCTTCGGATATTTTTTTCCGGCGACGACCATATTGGGCTTCAGCAGCATTCCTTCGAGGAAGATCCGCGCTTCGTAAAGCCGCATGAAGACGGTCTTCAATACACATTCGGTCACTTCGCCGCATCGCTCGAGATCATGCTCGCCATCCATTAAGACCTCGGGCTCGACGATGGGCACTAGATCGGCATTTTGGCAAAGCGCCGCGTAGCGGGCGAGCGCTTGCGCATTCGTCTCGATCGCGAAATCCGTTGGAATACCCCTATCGGAATCGACGCTGATAACGGCGCGCCATTTTGCGAAGCGCGCCCCTAGGCGGCGATAATCGTTCAGCCGTTCGAGCAGACCGTCGAGACCTTCAGTAATCGTTTCGCCGGGAAAATTGGCAAGCGGCTTTGCCCCCAAATCGACCTTGATGCCTGGAATGGCGCCGGCCGCCTCGATGTATTTGACGAGTGGCGTCCCGTCGCTGGCGGTCTGTCTAATGGTCTCATCGAAGAGGATGACGCCAGAAATATATCGATTAATTGCCTCTTCGGCGCGGAACAGGAGTTGGCGGTAATCGCGCCGCGTCGCCTGGGTAGAGTCGACGCCGATTGCCGCGAACCTTTTCGCGATCGTTCCGGCGCTCTCGTCGGCGGCGAGAATGCCTTTCCCTGGTGCGACCATGGCTCTCGCGGTTCGAACGAGCACGTCCTTGTTCATAATCCTTCTCCTCCGAGCCAGCCCGGTCGATGACAACTACGTTAGAGATGCATCCTTGGGCGCTTTCCTATTCCGCTATGCCGAAGCGTATGTGCCTTTGTTGAAGCTACGAATTGAACAGACGCTGACATGAATGATGCGCTCCCACCCGACGCCGGCCGCCGCCGCGCTTCTTGCCGAGACTGACAGTTCAATGAACTCCGCCCGCATCAAGGAAAATGGTGTCTCGGAAAGAACGCCAATGCAGATCTTCATTGATGCGCTGACTTTGGCGCCGTCGCTTGAACCACCAACGGCAGCTCATGCCGTCAGTCAGATCAAGCGCCCACTTGTACAGTCAATAAGACGGGGTCGGAAAAACCAGAAGTTTCAGAGCGCCACGAGCGCGCCAAGCCGATTTGGATCCGATCTGCGTACTTGCCATATGAGCCCGCAGCATTATGAGGCCGGACACACGAAAGCGCCCGACCCCATGCTCGCGCCCAAAAGAAAATCCTTGCATTCGACGGGGGCGTCCCCACACGAAACACACCCTATTCAATACTCAGCGCTCTCGTTTCACTTGTCCCACCCGTGAAGCGAGGTGCGCAAAGGATTGGCTACGGCCCTCGGATGACGCTTGTAACGCCTGTCTCAGAAAGCGCACCGGGAAGCAGATCGCATCCACATTCGCGCCCCGCAGTTCGGCGGGCCGATTAGAATCCGCCACCAGAGCAGATTCTGCTTCCGCCAACAGCCGATCGATTTCAGCTTCCTCGAAAACTCCCTTTCCGCGCAAAGCGACAAGCAGGGCGGAAATGACGACGTAAAGGCCCTCAAGCTGAAGATTCGCAGTATTCATGGTTGCCTCCTGGCGTTGGCATAAAGTCCGCCGCCATCGTTCAGAGGCGTCCCGGGCAATGGATCGTGCGCCCACTCAAACTCCCACACAAGAGCCGACGCGTTCTGTCGCATCGCCTGTCGATTGTATGGAGGTCGCTTTTGCTTCGAGGCTTGGAGGTTTGGTGAGAGAACGGTAAGTCCGAAAAGCCCTCGGCAAATGCTAGCGCTCGAATGAAGTAACTGTTTGGGCTCCCGAGCTCGACACCAAAGCAATGCTTCAGTCGTCCATGATCGGGTCTAGGACCAGCTCCAACGCATCGGGAAGCGGGCAACGTCAGCCTTTCTTGAAGCGGACGGCTTCTTCCGATCCGCTGGTTGCGTCGCCTGCGCTATATGAATGCGCCCCGGCGCCGGCGAGCTTCCCTGCGCTAACGATTAGGTATTCATCGCGGATCGGGCGATTGTCGAACCAGCATTCGAGAATCTCCCGCACGCCAGCTGCATAACGCGTCTGCGCCGTCAGACTGGTGCCAGAAATATGCGGCGTCATGCCATGGTGCGGCATACTTCTCCATGGATGGTCGACCGGTGCTGGTTGAGGAAACCAGACATCGCCCGCATAGCCGGCCAATTGGCCGCTTTCGAGGGCACGCACAATAGCGCCGCGATCGCAGATCTTGCCGCGCGCGGTGTTAACGATGTATGAGCCGCGCTTCATTTTCGTAATTAACGCGTCATTGAACAAATGTTCGGTCTCCGGGTGCAACGGGCAATTTATAGTGACGACGTCACAAACCTCGACCATGCTTTCCACGCTGGGGTGATACGTCACATTCAGGTCTCGTTCGACCGACTCCGAAAGACGATGGCGATCGAAATAATGAAGGCCGACATCGAATGGCTTCAACCGCCGCAGTACTGCCGAGCCGATGCGACCGGCGGCGACAGTGCCGACCTGCATGGCTTCAAGATCGTAAGAACGCGCTACGCAATCTGCTATGTTCCAGCCGCCTGTCACGACCCATTGGTACGAAGGGATGTAATTGCGAACCAGCGCGAGGATCATCATCACCACATGCTCGGATACGCTGATGCTATTGCAGTATGTGACTTCCGCGACGGTGATATTGCGATCGATCGCTGCTTGCAGATCGGTGTGATCGGATCCAATGCCCGCGGTCACGATGAGCCTGAGCTTGGGCGCCTTCGCAATCCGCTCGCGGGTCATATAACCCGGCCAAAAAGGCTGCGAAATAACAATGTCGGCGTCAGGAAGCTCTTGGTCGAGTACGCTGTCCGCGCCGTCCTTGCTGGATGTCACTACTAGGCGATGACCGTTCGACTCTAGGAATTTGCGTAGTCCTAGTTCGCCGGAAACGCTGCCAAGGAGCGTACCCGGCTTGAAATCGATTGCCTTTGGGGAGGGCAGCGTTTGTCCGTCGGGATAGCATTTGGGCTGAGCCACGTCATCGCGCGCATAGGCTTTCGGATAACCGTCAACCGGATCGTCGTACAGCACGCATACGATCTTGGCCATGTTCCGCTCCCTCTCTCGCTGGGATGCAGGGCGTTATGCTTTCGTGGCTCTACCCATCAGCAGCGCCAAGCGCGAACTGGCCTCGCTCATGGATACGCGCT
>NZ_JBPFDU010000065.1:0-27161 GCF_051062815.1 Methylocystis sp.
GTCCTGCGCCTTGGCGTGCAGGATGAGGCGCGTCGAGTCCGCCTTCGGATCGCAGCCCACGATCAAAATGCGATGACCCATCTCGGCCAGAGCGGCCAGCGTGTTCTGGGACGTCGTCGACTTGCCGATGCCCCCTTTGCCATAAAATGCGATTTGCCGTAGTGACGACATGTCTGTCTCCTCTTGAGCCCTTCGACAGCTACCCAGAGATACTGGGCAGTTCCTATGCATCAGAAACTGGTCGCGGGTTAAGGGAAGGAACACATCGCTCGGCGTAACGTAGGCGTGCGTTCAGCCCTCACTCGCATTCGACAGGTAGCAACGGCCGTGCCAGTGCGGCATTAGTGGCTAGTTCATTATTTTATAATGATTTGATCAATCGATGAGCGCATCCCACTTCGGCTGTTTTTGTGAAGGAAGCCGACAGTCGCGACATTTGTTGTGAACAGAACATCGCACCCCGCTCGTTGCTCCGCGACATTTGGAACAGAGCTTGCTTCTTATCTTCTGCACGGCATTTGGCGGCGTATCATCGAAAGGAGCAGGAATGCAGATTGGCGTCGAAACCGCGAAGGCGGTCGATCAACGGCGGGTGTTCGTCCTCGACGAAGACGAGATCGTGCGCGCCGCGCTTCAGTTCATGCTGCATGACGAGATCGAAACCCACGAAGTCGCCAGCATCCAGGAAGCCTATGATAAGGGCGTCGGCTGGCTGAAGCCGGACGTCATTCTGCTCGGCGCTTCTTTTCTAAGGAGCAGTGGCGTCTCGCTCCTTACGGAGTTGACGGAGCGCTTCGCCGGCGTTCGCATACTGATCGTCTGCGATAAGGCGGACGAGCCGCTCGCGGTCGACGCCATGAAACGTGGCGCGCATGGCATATTGGTGAAACCGCTGAAGATCGAGAATGTACGGCAGAAGGTTGATACGGTTCTCGGGCGTGGCGGCGCCAAGCCGCTCGTGCAATTAGGGCTGCTTTAGTCAATACGCCGACGTCTCGTCGGCGCTGCGATGGAGTGACGGCATTACCCCACAGTTGACGCAATGGTTGAAGATGCAAGGCTTTCCGGCGGAAGTGAACGCCGTCGGGGCCGACGGCATCTCGCCGCTTCTTCGAGCTGCAGCCGAGGCGAACGTCCCGGTGCTACGCGAAATCATCGCAAAGGGCGGGGATCTCCACGCCGTGACGCGTGATGGCAACAATGCGGTTTGGTTGGCGTGCAAGCAAGACGGCGTGGAGGCCATCGAGTTGCTCTCCGCCGCCGGGGCCAATGTCCACCATTGCAATCCCGACGGCTCGACGGCGCTGATCTATGCGGCGTCGGCGGGCAAGACCGCGGTCGTAACGCTCTTGCTGGCGCTTGGGGCAGATCCCCTGGAAGAGAACGTCGACGGATTTTCGGCGCTTGATCTCGCGGCGAACATCGAATGCCTGCAAGTATTGCGCGTCGCGTCTCGCCAGCGCCGCGATCGGCTCAAAGCTGAAGGAATGGTCGAAACATGACGACGATCGACGACATCATCGAAAACTTCTCGCTGCTCGACGATTGGGAAGACCGCTACCGCTATGTCATCGAACTTGGCAAAATGCTCGAGCCACTTCCCGATGCGTTGAAGAACGATCGGAATAAAGTCTCCGGCTGCGCCAGCCAGGTCTGGCTGGCGACGACGATTTCCGACGTGACCGGCGGCGAACCGGCGTTGATGATCCGCGGCGACAGCGACGCGCATATCGTGCGCGGCCTCGTTGCAATCTTGCTGGCGCTCTGCTCCGGCAAGACCGGCGCGGAAATCCTGAAGGCGGATCCTGTCGCCTTGTTCGAGCGTCTTGGCCTACGCGAACATTTGACGCCGCAACGCTCCAACGGCTTCAAGTCGATGGTGGGACGCATCCACGCGGAGGCGCGCGAGTTGCTCGCGGCCTCCAGCGCAATGTCTTGAATACTCGGAAGCGCTCAGCGCGACAAAATCATCACCAAGCGGTCGACGCGCTTGCCGCCCTTGAGATGCGAGTCGTAAATTTCGTCAATGTCTTCCGCCGTCGTCGGCCGATACCAGACGCCTTCGGGATACACCACCATCAGGGGCCCCGCTGAGCAAAACCCCATGCACCCCGCGGAGGTGAAGCCAATTTCGCCGCCGCCATCCGCTTCGACGCGCTTGCCGAGCCGCTCCCAAAGCGGCTGCGCGCCGAGCGAGCCGCAGCTGCCGCGCGGATGGTTCGGCGGCCGCTGCGTGAAACACGCAAAGACATGTCGCTTATAAAGTTGAGGCAGCTCAAATTCTTCTTCAGGCGCTTCCGACATACTGTACCTAGCCTTTGTGAGGATTGTAACACGGCGCTCTGTGCGAAATACGCTTCGTAAACGAAGGCGCTCAACCATGACGCCGCGGACCGTGGACGTGGAATGATTGCAAATTTCAGTCCAGCCTCAGCAAAGCTGACTGGCGCCTTACTTGCTGGTTTGAACTGAGCAGTCGCGAACGCGGCTCGCGTCACGCAGGATACTCAGATGGAACCACGAAGCGACATGACACAGCTTTCCGAGCCGAACAGTCGCGTCGGACGCAGCGATTCTTCGCCCGAGGCGCAGGCGCTTTATGAAGAAGTCGTCCTTGCGCTGCGGACCGTGTTCGACCCGGAAATTCCGGTGAACATATATGATCTGGGACTGATCTATCGCATCGACGTTATCGATCGACGCGACATCGACATTGACATGACGCTGACGGCGCCAGGCTGCCCCGTCGCCGGCGAAATGGTCGGAATGACGAAGAAGGCTGTTGATGCAGTCGATGGAGTCGCGAGCGTAAAAATCAATCTCGTGTTCGATCCGCCGTGGCATCAGAGCATGATGAGCGACGAAGCGAAGCTGGAATTGGGATTTTTCGACTCCTGAGCGAGAGTCGCTTGGCGAAACGTCGAACGATGCGTCGCGTCATGCAGGCATGATATTCGCAATGGGATGTGCAGGCGTGACATGATTCCGCCGTCTCTCGTTCGAGAGCTTCCGTCACTTTGCTGCACATCGAGGCCGTCATGATCGAACTCACTTCCGGAGATGGGCGCAGTTTTTCCGCCTATCGAGCCGAACCCACTGAGGCTCCCAAAGGCGCCGTCGTGGTGCTGCCGGACGTCTACGGCGTCACGCCACATCTGCAAAAGGAAGTCGAAGGCTTCGCTGCTGAGGGCTATGTCGCAATCGCGCCAGCGCTCGCGACTCAGGAGGGTGAGAGCGACGGCCCTTCCGTGACGACCGCCTTGCAAGATATTCAAGCCACTGTCGACGCCGTGAAGGGCGTCGGCAAGGTGGCGATCGTCGGCTATGATTGGGGCGGCTATCTCGCCTATGTTTCGGCCAATAGTCTCAGCGACGTCGCCTGTGCGATCAGCTATTATCCGGCCGGAATTTCAGAGGAGCGCTGGGTGAAGCGCAAAATTCCGACGCTGCTGCACCTCCCCGAGAATGATCCGTCGTTGCCGATGGAAGAAATCGTCCAATTTCGCGCCCAGCGACCCGACGTAAGCGCCTTCTCCTATCCCGAGGTGCGCAACGGTTTCAATTTCGACGCCGCGGAGAGTTTCAATGAAGCCGCCGCGCAATCGGCGCGCGAGCGCACTTTGTTTTGGATCTCGCAGTATGTCGAGGGTCAGAAGCCGATCGCGCTGAAGAACTCGGGCTCCTATGCGCAGGCCAAGGTCGACAAGAAAAAGAAGAAGAGCGGCGACGACATGGGTCCGCCCGACGCGTGAGAACGCGCTTCGCCGCAAGCGCCTTGGCGCATGCGGCGCCGTCGTCCAACGAACGCACCGACGGCAATTGCGGGCGGTCGCCGGGGAGGAGACGAGAGGGTTTTTTAGATTCGGGCTATTGAGCGCGATCCGACAATCCCACCGGCACAGCGAGCGCAGATAAGCCTCGCACGCAATCGCCGAACTCCATGTCTCCGGCCGACGTCCCTTTGATTCCGAGGTTGCGACGAAGGGTTCGTTGTTGCGCGGTTGGTTTGAAACCTCGCGCAACGTC
The DNA here is from genome assembly GCF_051062815.1 of Methylocystis sp. Lineage (GTDB taxonomy): Bacteria > Pseudomonadota > Alphaproteobacteria > Rhizobiales > Beijerinckiaceae > Methylocystis. The sequence goes on from NZ_JBPFDU010000065.1 coordinate 4,027, forward strand.
GGCGCACTGTCGTCGATGTGATGCAGGAAGGCGGCGCGCTTCTCCAATGCTCCGCCCAGAAGCATGATCTACGCTGGCCGTTTTCCGTCAGTCAGACGTGATCATGACTTCGGGAGCCTCGTCCGGCTCTTCGAGACCGAGCCCGTCCTCCTCGGCGAGCTCCACGCCGGTGAGGCAAACATCGCCGTCGTCAATCACGATTTGAATGGATTGCAACTTCTTGCCTTGGCAGGGACCGATGAAGCAGTGTCCCGTGTCGAGATCGAACTGCGCCTGGTGTTGGCCGCAGGTGAGGAAATTCCCTTCTACGTCGAGAAAATGCCCAGGCTCCGAGTCGAGACGCTCGCCCTTATGCGGACAGGCATTCTCGAAACCGTAGAAATTATTGCCTTTGCGCGTGATCAGGATCGGCCAGGGCTTTGGCGCGCCGGTCTCCTCGATCCGCATCAGAATGAAGCCGGTGGCGTCGCCGTCCTCGATCTCGCCCGTCTGACAAATCGCATAGAGTTCGTTCATCCGCCGGCTCCTCCTTTGGCGCGCGCTTTGCAAAACCACGCTGTCTCAGCGACGCGCCCTACCCGTGCAATTGACGAGCCATGCCTTGCGCGCTGTGATGCAAGGATTGAAGCCCATCAGAACTTCTGGCCAAAAAGATCAGGCCAACAAGGAGCGACGATCATGAGCGTCATCGAACATGATTTCGGCTTGTCGAACCGCCTCACCGAGCGGCGCTTCGGAAAGTTACTGGAACTCGACGCGCTGCATGAGGCGAATATTCGCGCCAATCCGCTGCCCTATCTCGAACGCGCCAGCGAGCGCATCTTCCGCCTGCAAGCCGCCATGTTCGAGGCGATCCAGGCCGCCAAGCCGCCAACGCCCGGCCCGGCGTCGGATGCGGAGAATGTCCTGGTCGACAAGGCGGAGTATCAGCGTCTGAAGACCTGTGTCGCCTTGCTGGAAAAAGCCTACGCCGATTATGGAGCGCAAGACGAGAGCGCCTAGAGCGCGGCGCGAGACCCGCCCGCTCCACGCTTTGGAAGCGATGTTCAGGCGGCTTTGGCTTCCGCCACCGGCTCCCATTTATAGAGTTCTGCGCCCTCTTCCGTCTTCGTCAAGGAGAAGCCGCAGCCTTTGAGTTCCGCGGCCAGCCCCTGCGCGTCGCCGGCTTTCACTTCGACATAGACCGGCGCATTGCGCTTCAATATCGCGTCGATCAGCACTTTGAATGCGCCGTTCTCGCGATGGCTGGCGGACACCGCCGCCAGCGAGACGTTGATCGTTTCAGTGTTGCGCAGACCCCAATCGAGTTCGTCGCGACGCGCCAACAACGCGCCGACGACATTGCGCTTCGCATCGAGAATAACCGGCGAGAATTCCGCCGTGCAGCACTTCATGATTTCCGTCAGCGCTCGCTCTTGATCGCTTTCGCTTTCAATCGAACACGGAATGTCGGCGGCCGTTTGCCGCATCAAGGCCCATAGGTCTCTCATGTCTTCAAGCGACGCATTTCTATGCGCGAGGTCAGCCACCTGCTTCTCCTTCGATTGTGCGCTTGGGATGCTTTGCGCGCGAACGTTCCTTCAGCAAGCAAGTCTCGTTCCCTGCTGCAACGCCGAAGACCTTGGCAAGAAACTTGCTGCCCTCCGGCGCGAGGATCAAACATCAATGCGAGAGGGAACATGGCTGTCGAAGGCTTTTTCATCGACTGGGACGGCAATGCGCGCAGCACGAGCGATCCGGGCGGCGGCTATTTATGCGAAGCCGATACTGTGGCGCGCTATGTGGCGATCATGACCAAGAGCGGCGCGCTCATGCATGAAGGCACCTATTACAAAACCCTCGCCGACATTGAAAAGGCGGGAATCAAGGCCTCGCTCGTTCCCGGCTCACACCCCTGGGGAAGCAAGGCGGAAGGCTTTTGATCCATCGCTACGGGAGCTGCGCTCATGCTGCCGACGACCATTCTGATCGATGAAGACCCGCGCTGCGTTGTGCGCCCTATCGACACGAAGGACCTCAATCGATTCTTGCGCAACGGTAAGGCGTTTCTTCTCGCCGAAAAGCCGGCTGGGAAAGTGACCCATCGCGCCGCGACGGAAGCCGAGCAAATCCGGTGGCGCGAAGCTTTCGCGCTGCATAAGGCTTGGGGAGGCGACGACGAGGCTTTCTTCGGTATACCGCTGCACGGAGAAACTTCAGCGAATCCCGAGTGAAGGCTCAGGCGACAGCCGGCGGCAGGCGAACCTTCATTCGTCGAGACTCGGCGCGAGGATGACTTCCGCCGGCGCGCCTGGCCCCTGGCCCTCGACGAAATCCAATCCGCTGACGCGAGAAAGTCCGCCGTCGCTGTCGATCAGCACCACGGCCTCCTGCGGCAATTCCGCCAATTTCATGATCAATTCAGCCACGGTCATCAGGCGCCTTTCATACATGCCATCCGCTGCGCGACTCAGCCTGGATGGATCATGATCTCCATCGTTTCGTCCAGATCGTCGTCGTCGGATATTTCTTCTTCGGCGAGTTTGACGCCGCACAGGCACACGTCGCCATCCATCACGACGAGCGCGACGGGCTCGATCATTTTATCCACGCACGGCCCCTTAACGCACACGCCCGTCTCCAAGTCGAATTCGGCCTTGTGCCTGCCACAACGCAACCTCTGACCATCCTCGCTAAAGAATCTGCCGTCGCCGATGTTGAGCCAGGAGCCCTGGTGCGGGCAGATGTTCACATAGCCGACGCATTGATCGTTTTCGGTCCGAACGACGAAAATCGAAAAGGGGCGCGTTTCTCCTTCATCCGTGACGCGCGACAGGCTGAAGGGCGCCGCTTGGCCGCGCTCCAGACTGTCGAGCGCGCAAATGACATAGAGACTCACATCGCCCTGCATGCCAAAATCCCCGTCGTCGTCTATCCGCTTCCGCGTAGGCGCATCGCGCGCGAGAGCGGAATTTTCGGCGCGCGACAATGTCTGATAGACAACATGCTTCCTCGCGCAGCGTCCCGGGCGTGAACAAGCATTATTCTTGCCGAACCCTGCGCCAAGCGCGATTATTGCTTCGTCGTATGTATCGATGGCTATCAGCGGAGGCGAAAAGTGGTCATGCTGCAGGTTGACGAACGCAATCAAGATGATCTTTCGCGCCTCGCCGGCTGCTATCTCTACGCCGGGACGCAGATCAGCGTCGAAGACGGCATCGTGCATCGCGAAGACGGCCCCGCGGTGATTTTTCCCGATGGCGTGGTGCGCTGGTATTTGCGCGGCAAGGAAGTCAGCCGCGCCGTCAATTCGCTTTTTTACGACAATAAATGGCCCATTGCGAAGGGACTCGATACGGCCGAAAAGCGCGCGCGCTTCGCCGAAACCTTCCTGAGCTGAAACCAAGCTTCCCTTCCGCAATACGTCTCGCGGAAGGGAGACTTTTACGCGACGCGACGGGCCGGATCAGGCCGCCGCATTGTTGGCGGCGATCCCGGCGCGCAGCTCCTCAAGCTTGTCGCGTGTAATGCGGAACACGCCACGACCGCCCGAAAGCCCCTGATAGGCGTCGGGCGCGCTGAGACTGACCCAGTCAAACCAGGCCTGCGCGGAATTCGGCGCCGGCCGTTCGCTGATTTCCGCGACGCTGCCGTCGGGCGCAAAGCGAACATGAAGCATGACGATGTCGGAAGACATTTCTCCCTCCTCCCTTATAAGCCCGACGCGAAACCGAGCAGTTCGACCTTGACGTTTTCCGTGCCGAGGATCTTCGCCTGGCAGGCCAGGCGCGACTTCGAGCCGATGCCGACGATGGTGTCGAGCCTTTCGTTCTCTTCGCGCGCGATCTTCGAAATGCCCTTGCGGCCTTCATGCACGTAGATGTGACAGGAGCCGCACTGCGCTTTTCCTTCGCATTTGTGATTGATCTCCTCGCCGCTCGACATGATGATCTGCAGCAAGGTCGCGCCCTCGGCGGCGTCCACCGTCTTTCCGGAGGGCATGATGGTTACGGTCGGCATTTCTATACTCCTGGTTGGGATTTAGACGATTAGTAAATGGCGGCGCCGGCGCCGACATTGATCGACGCTTCCTTCATCGTCTGCACGATGAATGCGATTTGGCGCTCTTGCAGATGGACGTGGAAAGGCATCGCGACGGCGCGGTCCGAAACCTTTTCGGCGACGAGAAAACTGCCGCGACGATAGCCGTAATCGAAATAGCGCCGCTGCGTATGCAAGGGATTGCTGTAGGCCGCGGCTTCCACCTTTTCGACGAGCAGATCCTCGACGATCGAGTCCCGGCTGGATTTGCTGAAGCGCGTGCCGAGGTGAACGACGTAAAGGAACCAGTGCACCTCGTCGACCTCTGGCCCGATGAAGGGATCCTTGATGCCTTCGAAGGATTTGACGTGCTTGAAGTAGTAGTGCTCGATGAGCTTGCGCTTCTCGAGGATTTCTTCGAGCCTTCGCAGCTGCGCCATGCCCAGCGCCGCGCTCATGTCGCTCATCGCCGCCTGATAGGGCGCGCTGGAACCCACCACGACCGACGCTCGCTCGCTCGGTCTATGCGCGCGAAAGCGCCGCATCGCCACGGCGACGTCGATGTCGTCGGTGACCACCATCCCGCCTTCGCCGCAGACCAGCGGCCCCGGCTGCGAGAAATCGAACACCGACGCGTCTCCGAACGTGCCGACGAGCGCGCCCTTGTATTTGGAGCCGATGGCTTCGGTGGAGTCTTCGAGCAGCACGAGCCGATGCTTGGTTGCGATGTCGCGCAGCTCCGCCCATTGCGCCGGATGGCCGTTGGTGTTGCTCGCCACGATCGCACGCGTTTTGTCGGTGATCAGCGCCTCGATCTTTCCGCTCGCGATGACGCCGGACCAATAGTCGATGTCGGCGAAAACCGGCTTGGCGCCGGCAAGCGCGATCGCATGCACGGTTTCGCGGAAGGAATGCGGAGAGGCGATCACTTCATCGCCCGGACCGATCTCGTAGGCGGCGAGCGCGAGCAATAGCCCCATCGTGCCGCTTGGCGCGGCCACGGCGTATTTGCGCCCGAGATAGGCGGCGAAGGCGGCTTCGAAAGCCTCCATCACCGGGCCGCTGGACAAGCGGCTGGAACGCAGCACCGCCTCGACCGCGGCAATGTCGTCGAGGGTGATGTCGGGGTCGGAAAGCGGAATGAGATCGCCGCCCAACGCCTCGGCCGGCGCAGACGGCTTTGCTTGGAATGTATCGTCGACTTCGGCCCGCGCATTCATCGCAAACTCCCCCGGAAGGCGACGATAACGCCCGTGGCGCGCGCCGGATCGTCGGTAACCGTCACGCAATGATCGGCGCCGTCGAGCAAATGCACATCGCAGGACGTGAAGCTGCGGAAAGGCGTTTCGATCACGTCCGACACGTCGCAGCGCGTCCAGGAGAGATGAGAAAATTTAGCGCGCAGCTCCGAAAGCGCCGGCGTCGCCTCGGCCCCGAGCAGTTTCTCGATCTCCGTCAATTCCACATCGCTGATCGCCATGATCTATCCTCTGTCGAGATCGAACTCACTGCCAGAAGCGCCGCTCGGCGTCTTCCTTGAGATGGTCGAGCAACTCAGCAAGACGTGGAAACTCGCTGTCCAGCTCCCACACGCCGATTGCATGGTCCTTGCGAAGAAGGCGCCAATTGCCTTTGCGCTCGTCGAAGAGCACCAAGGCGATATCGATGACGCCGCCGTCCGGATCGACGTTCCGCGAACAACACGGGCTCTGAATGCGATAGCCGTTCGCAGTTTTCATCACGACTGGCGTGACATAGCGGTAGCGACGCCGTTGTTCCAAGGCGCGCACGATGCGCTTGTAGTCGAATTCATTCGGCTGAGCCGATGCGGCGCCACCGAGCGTCGTGACCGTCGATCGCATGCTCGCCGTCGCTCCTCTTACAGGGGCGCGATCTCTTCCTCGAGACAACCGACGACACGGCCGTCGGGAAATTCCACGAGATAGATCGGCGTGTTCGAATCGGTGTGCGATCCGACCTGCACGATTTCGCCCAAACCGCCATTGGCGACGAGCAGCGCCTCCGGTTGCTCGTCGGGATAACTCCCATCATTGACCAGATCGACGAGCGTCTTCACTCTCTGACCCCACTGATATTTCGGCAGTCGCGGTTCAAACACGTTCACACTCCTCAGGGCAGCGGCAAATCGACATCGTCGCGCGGATTAGCAGATTCGAGCTCCTTGCGCTTCATGCCGACCCGATTGCCGCTTTCGGTGAATTCAATCCCGTAGATATAGAATTGTTGGAGAAACGTGCCGATGCTCACGACGTAGCCTTCCTCGCCTTTCTTGGCGAGGACCTCGCCGATCTCCTTACCGGCGTATGTCCCGTCATTGCGGATCGTGCGCTTCGCCTTCACTTTCTCGCCGAAGGAAAAGACGGGCGGCGCAGTCAGTTCACAAGCTTCGCTGTCGCGAACGATGTTGCTCATCGCTGTCTTCTTCCGTGGTGCCGGCTTGCTATTTCACGCTGCTCACTCCGCCGGGATTCGGTCTGGTGATCGACCCAAAACCGGCGCTTTCGAACTGCGTGATGGAACCGCAAAGCGGCGTTTGTCGCTTTGCCGGAGAAGAGGCAACATGCGTGCCACGCAGCAGTGTGAAGAGGTCAACCGAAACGGCCTTGCGGGCCTGTACCTTTGCTGACAAGCGACACGTGGCATTCAAGAATGAATGTAAAATATGCAACATCCGTCGAAATTTGTTTGGCGCTCTTACGCTGAAGGCGCGACGGCAGTTTCGGCCATGCATCTTCCGCCGACGCGCGAATGAGCCAGCGCTTCGGCGGGCTCGCCCGCCGCCGCGCCCAGGCGTGAGAATAGGGTAACGATCCCTTAACGAATCAGGATCTCGCAAGCGCGATCGATGGGCAGCGCGATCGGTATGATCCCCTGGATCGTGAGGAACTTGAGCTCGTTTTTCGTCAGCGCGGCCGGATCGACGATGGCGTGATGCGTCGTCGTCGAGCGCTTCATGATCTGCCGCGCGTACGTGCGCAACAATTGATCGTGGAAGCGACAGCCGAGGAACAGGAAGCTGCGCTCGGACCGGCGATTCTTTACCGCTTCGGGCAAGGGCGTCTGAATGTCGATCTCTGTCAGCACCTCGACGTAATCCGCGTCGGAGATCAGAAAATTCTTGGCGGGCGCAATGCTGCCATGCGGCTTGTAGAGGACGGTCTTCCAGGCCTCGGCTTTTTCCTTGGTGGTTTCCGTTCCGTCGGCTTCGTAGAACCGGTACCAGCGGTCCTCGCCGATGCCGGCGCGGGTGATGCCCTGGATCTCTCCCCAGCCGCTGCGGCCTTCGAGCGCCGAACGCATCGTCGCGTCGTACCAGCTGTCAACGATCATCGGCAGCTGCAGCGACGCAAGGTAGGCATGCAGCGGCGTCGGCGCGATGCTGTCGGTGAAGGCCTGGGACATCAACGCCGACACGGTCGAGCGATGCTTCATGTTCTCGATGTGCTGCGCGCTTGCCCAGCAGTTGCCCTTGGCGCGTTTTGGCAGCGCAACCTTTGTCCCGAAAAACGCGGCGAGCGTCTCGGGCGTCATTGGCACCTCGGTTGGCGAGAGCTGCGTCAACCCAGGACCGATATAGGGAATAACGGCCCCCGTCTTCAGCTCAGCGGCGATTTTGCCGAGCACGTCTTCGGCTTTATCGCCTTCAAGGAGGACATAGCTGTCAAATGGCGCGTTCATCGCTTCACTCCCCTTCGCCGCGCTTGCGCGCATTGACCGTTATCGGAAGCGAAGTGCCGGCCGCCATTTCGGGAAGATCGAGAACCCAGCCGTTGGCGATCTTGATCCAGCCGCCCCACAAACTCTCGTGCTCGGTTTCAACGATCGGCTCTTCCAGGTCCTTTTTGGGAACGTAGATCGACAAGCCGGTCTCTGGCGAACGGCGGATCATGATCTTCATTACATTGACTCCTTTGGCGCGGTCATCGCGCCCGCGCTAGTTCGTGAGCAGCTGCGCGTCGGTATGGCGCGAGGCCCGCGCGATTTCCCTTAACTTGGCGACGATGCCGGGCAGCGTCTCCAGCACATCGTCGATCTCTTCAATCGTGTTTTCTCGCGACAGGGAGAAGCGTATCGCGCCATGCAACGCCTCTTCCGGCACGTTCATCGCGCGCAGCACATGCGACGGCTCGGTCGATCCCGCTGTGCAGGCCGAGCCGGTTGAGGCGGCGATGCCGGCGCGATCCAAATGGGTCAATATCGCTTCGCCCTCTATGTCGGAAAAGGCGATATTGGACGTGTTGACGAGCCGATTGTCGACGTCGCCGGAAACCTGACACTGGCCGATCCGCTGCGTCACGCCGGCTTCGAGCCTGTCACGCAAGGCCGCGATATGGACGGCGTCTTCTTGCAGGCGCAATCGCGCCAATTCGGCGGCGGCGCCCAGTCCGACGATCCCCGGCGCGTTCTCCGTTCCGCCGCGGCGGGCCCGTTCCTGATGGCCGCCGCGAAGGAACGGAGCGAATTTCGTTCCCTTACGCACATAGAGCGCGCCGATTCCCTTCGGGCCATGCAGCTTATGTCCGGAAAGCGAGAGGAAATCGATCTGCGTCGTTTTGAGATCAATCTGAATCTTGCCGACCGCCTGCACAGCGTCGGTGTGAAACAGAGCGCCAGCCTCATGCGCGAGACGCGCCAATTCTTCGACGGGAAACAGCGTGCCGGTTTCATTGTTCGCCCACATCGCCGAGACGATCGCGGTCTTCGGCCCCAGCGCGGCGCGAAAGGCGTCGAGATCGATGCGCCCGCGCGCGTCGACGCCAATGAGATGGACGGTGACGCCGCGAGTCTTTTGCAGATGTTCGACGAGCGACAGGATCGCGGGGTGCTCGACGGCGGTGGTCACGATCTCGTCGCGACCCTCGCGCGCCGCGAGCCCGGCCAAGATCGCCGCATTGTCGGATTCCGTACCGCCTGAGGTGAACACGATCTCGTGATCATGCGCCGCGCCGAGCAGCGCCTGCACGCTGCGCCGCGCCTCTCGAACCGCGCCCGAAACCTCGACGCCAAAGCCGTGTGATGAAGAGGCGTTGCCGAATTCCTCGCTGAAAAACGGCAGCATCTTCGCCACGACCTCAGGGTCGGTGCGCGTCGTCGCGTTATTGTCGAGATAGACGCGCCGCATCGACCCTCTCGCTCAAAGACGCGCCGCAGCACCCGGCACAGGCACGAGCCGCACGAACTCGCCGAGCTCTTCGATCAGCTTGGCCTGGATGCCCTCGAGCGTGGCGCTGCTCAACTTGCAGAGCACGCAGGCGCCGGTGAGTCGCACCATGATTTTGTTGCCGCAGATTTCGATGAGCTCACAGTCGCCGCCGTCGCGGCGCAGATTGGGGCGAATCTCGTCGATGACGGCGCGAATGACCTGCTCGCGCTCCGGCGACGGAGCCGCTTCGAGCTGGCCCGCCTCTTCGCTTTTCTGATCGTGCAGCATAGCTTCGTCCTCCGCAACGCAGTCCCGCGGACGCGCTCTCATGAATTGTGAAGTCGGGCCGAAATTATCCGAACGACTTGCCGCAGGAGCAGCTCGATTGCGCGTTCGGATTGTCGAAGGTGAAACCGGAGCCCTGCACCGCGACGACATAGTCGATGGTCGTGCCCGTCAGGAGTTCGTGGCTGGTGTTGTCAATGAACACCTTGACCCCGCTACGCTCAATCACCGTGTCGTCGGGACTGGCTTCGCGCACGAGACCCATTTTGTACTGATAGCCAGCACAGCCGCCGGCCTCCACCATGATCCTCAGCCCATCGACGGGATCGGCGGCGCTGGAAATAGCCGTCTGCACTGCATTTAGGGCGCTGTCGGTCAGGTTGATCATGTCGCTCTTCCAGTATCCAAATGCGGCTGCCTCACTCAAAGCAATTCACGTGCCGCGACAATCGCGCGCTAAACAGCCCGGGAGCCCCGGAATATCGGGCGGCTTTGTCATGTTTCGCACATTGCCAGCCGCGCCGTGTCGCTTCCGTCGCGCCAATCGCCCTATCGACGCTGCTAAACTGCGGCGAAGTTTTTGCATGAGGCGCGGCGTGACGAAGGATCCCCCGCGCGGATGCTGCGTTTGGATTGCAAAGCGGAGAACTGTCGATGACTCAAATTGAGAAGACTGCCCTTGCTCGGTTGGATCGGGAGGGCCGCCTGCTCAACGCAGTGCTTAAGGGGCCTACCGGCAAGCCGGGACGTTTCGGTTTTCGGGGCGACATCGCGCTCAAATTCCAGGCGCAGCTGGCCGACGAAAAGCGGCCGCCGGACTTTAGCATCGAGCAGGTGCTCACCTACGCGAACGAAGGCGAAGCGACGATCCCGATCCTCGCCGGCTATCTGCATAATTTCGCCTATCTCGAAGCGGCCCATGAAGTGATCGGCGATCTTCTCTCGCCCACTGGCGCTTACTTCATGTTCTGCAACAATATCGACCTGCTGGCGAAGTTCCGCGTCAAGCTCGGCGAGATCACTTACAATGTGCTGCCTTGCGACGAGTCGACGGTGTGGAAGGAGATGATGGATCTCGCCATGGTCGACAAGAACGACATCAAGAAGCTCGACACCGGCGGCAAGCTTGATGTTCTTCTCGACACTGCGCTGAAGTTCAACGACGCTTACGAAGTCATCGCTTATCAGCAGGGGGTCGAGCGCATGGAGCCGGTCAAGAACCGCAACGAAAACCGCCCGGTTTGATACGGTCTGAGCAGGCCGTATACTGGCTCTGATCGCCACTGTCCCTGCTCTCTAGAGCGCGCCGCAAAGAAGTGGAATCGGAGCGCGCTCTAGAGAGCGGTTCAATCGCGATGCGGATCACGCCCGCTTCATTCCCCTTCCTCGGCGTCTTCGTCGACATCTTCCGCCAGTTTGACGCCGACGACGCAGATGTCGTTGTCGACGACCACGAGATCGACCGGAACGAGGCCGCGTCCCTTGCACGGGCCCTCGATGCACATGCCGGTGCCAAGCTCGAACAGTGCCCCGTGCTTGCCGCACATCAAGCGGAGGCCGTAATTTGGCTCGAGGAACGTATTTCGCTCCCAGTCGAGATTGACGCCGTCGTGCGGGCATTTGTTCAGATAGCCGAACACTTGCTTGCCCCAGCGCACGACGACGATCGGGAACGGCTTCTCTTCGCCGTTGTCGTCGAGCCGCACGAGGTTGAAGCCGCGCGCCTTCTGGCTCGGAATGTCGCTCATCGCGCAAAACGCGTAGACGACAACGTCCGGCGCCGCCTCGTCCCGTTCGATCGTCGTACCCTGCTCGCTCATCGCGACATCTCCTGCTCCTGCGCTTCGCGCCGCTTCGCCAGCAACAGTCCATTCGCCGCGAGCGAAAATTCCCGCCAGGCCGCGGCAATGTCCTGCATGATGACCCGGGTGTAATCCTGAGACAATTTATGTTCGCCCGGGAAGTTGGAAAGGGCGCAGGACGTCTGGTTGAAGGCGACCACGTCGTCCATGATCGACTGCAGCAGATCGCCAAAAGGTTTTTGGATGCGCGGCGTCAGCGCCGTGCGGCCACGTTCGATCGCGACGTCGTCCATGTCGAAAGGAAGCGTCGCCAACAGGCTCAGCGCCTGTTGGAACACCTCTTCCATCGCCCCGAGCACGGCCACCTGCGTAAGATTGTCGCGCTCTTGCGACGCCAGGGCGCGGTTGAGCCGCCGGCGATAATTTTCGAAAACCTCATCGGCGCGCGCGTCCACCCAAGCGGAAAAACGCGCCAGACTCGCCTCGTTCGCCGGCATATCGTCGAAGAGGGCGTCGCCGGAGGTCGCCTTTTTCGCCTCGATGCCGGCCAAGACGCGCTCGATGCGTCTCGCGGCGTCCAAAGCGCCTTCCAGATAGCCGGCGTTGCGCGCCGCGGTTTCCGAGCCGCCCAGAAACAGCTTCTTATCCCACAGCGCCTGGCGCAACAGAGGATTCGCCACGTCGTGCGAACCGTCGCCGCCCTGCAGCGCGCGGTCGGCCGCGCTGCACGTTAGTCGCTCCTTCGCCCAATCCTGATAGTGAATGTGCAATGGTTCGACATTGCGGGCGAACACATTGCAGATTTGACTCTCAAGCAACACCGGCAGACCCACGCCGAAGGACTCGCGCAAGTCGGCGTTGAGGGCAAGAAAGCCGCCAAGCGCATGAAGACCCGCCGCCATGTCGCAGGCGTCGAAGATTTCGCCGATCACGGCTTGCTCATGCGTGACGAAGGCGGAGCCGGAGAGATTCTGCTCGCGCCAAAAGGCGTCGCGATATTCCATTGCAACCTTCGCCTGCGCCGCCATCCAGGTTTCGGCGCCAAGCATGGCTTGGTCCGTCGCCTCGTCCAAAGGCGGCGTGAAGCGAACGGTCTCGCGCAGCAAGCGCGGCGGCAGGGCGAGTACGACGCGGCGCGCCGCAATCTCCATGGGTTCTTCGCCGGTCTTGAATGCGAGCATCACATGGTCGCCGCAATCGCGCAGGCTCGCCAGCTCGTGACCAAGATGTATGCTGGCCGCCGGCAGTGCGCGGGCCAAAGCCTCCGCCAAGATCGCCATCCCACCATGCAGACGCCGCGCGTCGTCGTAAAGGCGCTTGTCTTCGATGCGTTCGGCGCTTTTTTCAGCCTCGCGTAAATGCAGCACGGCGCCTTCGTCATGCTGCGCGAAATCCGGCAGCGCGAGTTCTTTGACGAGTTGCGCGATCAGCGGCTGCGTCTTCGGCCAAAACCACGTCGGGCCGAGATCCAAGCCGCCGTCGCCGCGCCGCGCCGTGAGAATGCGTCCGCCAAGGCGATCGCGCGCCTCAAAGATCGCAACGTCTTGTCCGCGCAGGTGGAGCTTTCGCGCCAGCGCCAACCCGCATAAACCGCCGCCGATGATCGCCACGTCCAACATGTTGCGTCGTCCGCTCCCTGTTCGATGCAGGGAATAGCAATTACTGTGCAAGATTCTCGGCGACGCGCGAACGGCTGAGCTATCGGACGTCATGGCACGAAACTTGAACCTCCCGGCTGGAGTTGCACAGCTAAGGAGTCGAAGATGAATCTGGCCACCGAATTCGCCAACTGCACGCCGGACGAGTTGAAGGAATTGCTGAGCGGCGGCACGTTGACCGTCTACTCCGTCGCGCGTCCCGCGACGGCGAACATAGCGGTCGACCGCAGTGGCGTGCTGGCGGCCTTTACGTTCGCCTCGCCGGCGTTTGGTCCCTCCACCGACGGCGTTGAAACGCCCTTGTTCGTCGCCGAGTCCGTTCCGGCGTCCACGACCGGCACGCCCGGATTTGCGCGCGCCCGCAAGGCCGACGGCACGGTGGTCGCGGATTTTTCCGCCGGCAGCGGCGATCGTGAAATCAAATTCGCCGAGGTCTCCTGCTCGCCCGGCGCCCCGGTGAAGGTGGTCAAATTCACCATCAAGCAAGGCGACTGGCCAGAGCGGCCCGACTATTACGGCACGCGTCCGCGCTCCGGCTATCCGCTTCCCGTCGCCCCGTGACGCATGGCGACGCGCGACTATTGTGAACTTGCAGACAAGAGGTCCGACCGATGGCTGAACCCCTGACCGGCGCGCTCGTCAGCGCGGCATGGCTAGCCGAGCATCTGAGCGACGGCGACATTCGCATTCTCGACTGCACCTGGCATCATCCGAGCACCAATCTCGACGGCCGCAATCAATATCGCGGCCGGCATTTGCCGGGCTCCGTCCATTTCGACGTCGATCACATCGCCGATCCGAATTCCGATCTGCCGCACATGTTGCCGGATGCAGCGGACTTCGCCAAAAAGGTCGGACTGCTCGGCATCGGAGACGGCGATCGCGTGATCGTCTACGATCGGCTCTTCGGCGGTTCGGCGGCGGCGCGCGTGTGGTGGATGTTCCGCGTCTTCGGCCACGACAATGTCGCGATGCTCGACGGCGGATTCAACCAATGGGTCGCCGCCAAACATCCGACCGAAATGTCGCCGGTGCGTCCCCAACCCAGGACGTTCAAGGCGACGTTCAAGCCGGAACTCGTGCGCAATTTCGATCAAATGAAGAGCGCTGTCGCGAACGGCGGCGAGCAGATCGTCGATGGGCGCGGGCCGGGCAAATTCGACGGCTCGCAAGCTGACGTTTTTCCGTTCAAGAAACTCGGACATATTCCGGGCGCCGTGAACGTGCCTTGGGCCGATCTGGTCGATCCGCAGACAGGCGTGCTCCTCGATTCCAAGGGGTTGCGCGCGCGATTCGAAGCAGCTGGCGTCGATCTTGGCAAGCCGATCGTTGCCACCTGTGCTTCGGGCATGACGTCCTGCATGGACGCCTTGGCGCTCTATCTCCTCGGACGAAGCGATGTCGCGGTCTACGACGGATCATGGGCGGAGTGGGAGCGCGCCGAACAAGCGGCGGCGGCCGCAGCTTAACAAGGAGTGCAGCGTGTGAGCGTTCGCGACGACCATGAGCTCGAAATGGGAGATGAATATGCGCTCTCCGCCGCGGCCGATCGGACGCGCTTCACGCTCCACAACAAAGCCGACGGGATGATCGCCGAACTGCGCGATGACGACGCTGCGCGCTTTCTCAAAGACTACGACGAATTGAAGATCCAATTTCCCGATTGGAATGCAGATAAGCTGCTCGCCCAACTTTGGGATCAGGGCGGCTATGGCTGGCTCGCGCAACAGGAAGAGTGACGATGACGACTCTCGTGAAGATCACTGAGGATGGACGAAAACTCGAAGTGAAAGGCTTTGCGCTCTATCTTGACGGCGCTCTAGAAGCGGTCGATCTCACCGAGGTGAAGATGCACCCCGCGAAGCGAAAAATCTGGTCGATCATGCCGGACGCCACCCATGTGGCCGGCCGTGTTGCGCTGAACGCGGAAGAGACGGCGATCGTCAGGAAGGCGCTCGCCGACGCTCAGGCGATGATGCTGGCCGATCCGATCGCGATTGCCGAGCGCTTTCGCATCGCCGCCATGTGGAAGGCGCGCGAGCAGGGCATCGAGTAGTGCAAATTAGGCTTTGTGTTGCGAGCCCCCCTGCACGGAGGCTCGCATTTTTTTACTCAGACCAGCGCTACGTCTTCCGCCGCATGCGTTTGACAATTGGTCGGACACACGCGCGCGCAGGCGCCGCAGCCGATGCAGGCGCCGGTATCATTCATCACCATAATTTTCTTTTCGACCTCTTCGTCCTCATCGTCGTCCAGCGCAACCAGTTCGCCGTCTTCGTTCAGACCTTTCAGCGTCATCACATCGCGACCGCACACCTTGAAACAGCGTCCGCAACCGATGCATTTACCGGGATCGATCGCAACAAGGTATTCTGGACACCAATCGCGCCCATCGCGCGTCGCTTGTGACATGGCCGTATGCTTTCTTTCTCGAGTTAGACCGTCTCCAGGGACTTCAACTTCGCGCGCTTCTTCTCCAGCTCGGCGAAAGCTTCATGCGCCTTTTGCGCAACCTCGGGGATGGTGGGCCAATTGATCGGCAGTTCTTCCGAAAGGTCATGCAAATCCATTTTGGCCTGCATGGCCTTTGCCGAAAGCTTTTTGATTTCGGCCTTCAGATCGTCGATCTCACTCATCGCTCACCTCAGTATTTTGCGACGTCAGGGAATTTTTCGATCATCTCGACGCCGGACTGAACATATTTGTCGCCCTCCGACGCGAGCTTCTCGAAGCTGTCGAATCCAAAGCGATGCACGTCGCGCAACTGCTTGTTCACGACGATCAAGCGTCCGCCGATCAGCACCATACGGCCGAAACCCTCGTGGCTCATCTTCAGCATGGGCGAGATCATGACGCCCGTGGCGCGCTCGATGGAGAGCGCGATGGCGTTGAAGAAGAGCTCCATGCGCCAGATCGTCTCGGGGTCGGGATCGCCGATGATCGGCAGCGCGCGGCGCGCTTCTTTGTCGAGGATATAGGGAGCCAAAAGATCGAGGTCGGACTTCGTCTCCCAGGTCCCATGCGTGTCCTGGGCGCGCCAGACCTTAATGAGCTCCTTCATGAACGGAAGCTCGGCGACCGGAGTTTTCTCGAGCACGGCGGTAGGTTCAGACATGGGCTTCCTCACTCTTCGAAATCGAGCACGCGCTCTTTTCCCTTGGTCAATGCTTTGCGCAGCCATGGCGGCGGCACGCCTCTCAACACTTCCTGGAGCTTGTCCAGGAGGTCTGAGATGGCTTCCGGCTGATTGACCTTCATCGGATGAATGTTGTTGGCGACGACTCGCGCCGCGCCAGAGCCGCCGATCGCAGCGACGTAAAGGATGGCGCAATTCTTGATCGCGTCGATCTTCGGCGCGAGCTTGTCCTCATTGCCATCTTCCTTGAGATCGCCGTCAAATTGGATGGCCTCGACGAATTCGTGACCTTCCGGTCCGATCTCGTAGATCGCGATGTTCTTGGCCCAGCCGAAATGCGCGTCAACGCGTTTCAAATCCTGGGTTGCGAATGCGACTTTCATAGCGCCTCCGTTTTCGCCCCTAGTGCGAGGTTGCGGCGTGCGACGAGCCGACGCCATCGCGCCAGCTGTCGGGCGTCGGTTCGTGGTTTTCGTCGTGATCGGCCATCAACAGATTGCTGATGTCAAAGATCAGATCGCGCCCGCCGCGATAGCCGACCATCAATTGATGGCCGCCGCCGAGGCGGTCGAACATCGGAATGCCCATGCGAAAGAAGGGTATCTTCAAGCGAGAGGCCGCTTGCCTACCGTGAGAGTGGGTGACCATCAGATCGCAGTCCTTGGCCTTCGCCAAATTCTCGAGGTCTTCGAGATCGCCGATCAGCACCTCTTCGGTCGGCAGCCGTTCGAGCACCGGCGATTGCGTGGTCGTCACCGCGACAAGAAGTTGCGCGCCCATTTCGGTCAGCAGCCCGCCGATCTCGTTGAGCAGGTCCGGCTCGGCGCCGACCGCGAGTTTGCGCCCGCCGATGTGGAAATGACCGTCCAGCATCGCGTCGACGAGCTGGCCGCGCTGGCGGCGATATTTCATCGGCGCCGGTCGGCCGCTGATGTCCGTCAGGAACGCCATCAGCGCATCATTGGCCTCAAGCCCGCACAGCCGTTCAAACATGCGAAACGGAACGCCGGTCTTCTTTTGCATGGCTTCGGCGGCGCGCCGCATTTGCGCGCCGATCGCGATCGTCCAGCCGGCTTGACCCATCATCGAAATTTCTTCGACGCCGACGCCGCCGATCGTCGTCGGGGTGAAATCATCCGGTATGTGGCCGTCAAGCGAACCGGCGAGATCTGGCAGAAACGTCGGCTCCAAGCCGAAATCCTCGATGATCGTGCGCAATTCATCGAGGTCGCCGGGCGTCAGATGGCAGCCTGGCAGCACGTTGATTTTTGTTGGATCGCGGCGCGCGGCGCTCTTTGGCGCCTCGACCATCGTCTCGACGATGCGCGTCACCGTCTTTTCCCAGCCGTCCTGGAAGGCGTCCTTAAAGTCGGGCGTCGAGACATAGACGATCGGCAAATGCGCGACCGCCGCATTCTTCTCGCGAATAGTCTTGATGTAGCCGTCGACGTCGTCGCCCTTCGTCTCGGTGACGCCGGTCGAGCAAATGCCGATGATCTCCGGCTTCGTGCGGTTGTAGATGTTGAGCACCGCCTGCTCGACGTTCTCGTAGCCGCCGAGGACCGTCGCGACTTCGCTCATCGCGGTCGTCTGCATCGGGATGGCTTCTTTGAAGTGCCGCGTGAACAGCACCAGACCAAACGACGTGCAGCCCTGCGAGCCGTGCAGGAGCGGCATCGCGCCCCGCAGGCCCATGAACGCGAGGGCGCCGCCGATCGGCTGGCTCATCTTGAGCGGATTGACCGAGCAGGCTTTTTTGCTGAGGATGACGGTCGCCATCGCGTTACTCCGCCGCGATCGCGTGAGAGGCCGAGACCATCTGCTCAAGAATTTCCTCAATACGCACGGCGCAGGCGCCGCAGCCGCCCGAGGCGTTCGTCGCGTCGCGCACGCCCTCGACTGTCGAGAGATTTTTCGCGAGGATCGCATCCTCGATCACGCCGAGCTCGACGCTCTTGCAGTTGCAGATTTTTTTCGCGCGGCGAACCTCTTCCGCCTTCACGGGGTCGGCGGCGAGCGCCGCCGCCTCGGCTTCCGCCTGCGCCATCGCGCGGCTCTGCCAATTGTCGCCGGATTTCTCCCAAGGCGCCGGTTTGCGCACCTGCGCCCAAACTGGATTGTAAAGCGCCTTGTCGATCTCCTCGACGAGCTTCACCATGCCGACATAGCCCATATAGGCGTGATGCCGCTCCTGGTTGATGTCGAGCCAGGGCATCGAGGCCTTCAGCGCGATGAACTGCGAGCGGCCGCCCGAGAGCATGATGTCCGCGCGCGCATCCTTGAGCATCTTGTACATTTCGCGCGGCGTCATATCCTCGATCATATGGGCGTCCTGACCCATCAGCTCCTTGATGCGCTCCTTGTCTTCCTTGGTCGACTTCTTGACCGACGTGCCAACAAGTTCGAGACCCGCCTCTTGCAGCGCGGCGACGACAGACCAGGATTTGACGCCGCCGGTGATCAGCAGCACTTTTTTGCCTTCGAAGCGCGGCTTGTATTTGGCGATCGCCGCCCATGCCTTGGCCTCTTCCCGCCCAATCAGGGCCTCGGTTCGATCCATCAATTCAGCGGGCGCGCCGCGTTCGATCAGCATGCGCGCGATTTCGCGCAGCGAGTCGCTGCTATCCTCGATGCCGTAAAAGGAGCCTTCGAAGAAGGGGATGCCGTAGCGCTCCTCCATCTTGCGCGCCACATTGATCATCGCCTTGGAGCAAACCATCATCGCGGCCTTGGCGCGATGCGAGGAGGCGACCTCCTTATATTTTCCGTCGCCGGAAATGCAGGCCATGATGCGAATGCCGAGCTCGTCGAGCAGCGGCTTCACCTGCCACAGTTCTCCGGACAGATTATATTCGCCGATGATATTGAGGTCGTAGGGCGTCGTATATTCCGGCTCTTCCGTGCCGATCACATGTTGCAGCAGCGCCTCGCCCGCAAGCTTGTTGCCGAGATTTTTCGGCCCGACGAAGCCGGGGGAGTTGATCGGGATGACCGGCTTGTTGAATTTCTCGCGCGCCGCTTTGCACACGGCGTCGATATCGTCGCCGATCATCGCGGGAACGCAGGTCTGATAGACGAAGATGGCCGGCGGATCGTATTTCTCGATGATCTCGCGGATGGATTTGTACAGCCGCTTCTCGCCGCCGAAGACCACATCGGTCTCATTGATGTCGGTGGTGAAGCCGGTGCGCCACAGATTGGAGCCGGAGGACTTCGCGCCGCGATTGTCCCAGCTATTGCCCTCGCAGGCGATGGGGCCGTGCACGAGGTGGGCGACGTCCGTGAGTGGTTGAAGGGCGATCTTGGCGCCGTCGAAGGCGCAACCGCCAGCCGCGCCGCCGGGCTGCAATTGCTTGGTGCACCCTTTCTTGCGTTCGGCTTCTGACTTGTTCGCGTTCTTGCCGCAGCCCGGCTCGTTGAAAACGTCCTGGATCGTGGCCGAAAGCGAACTCATGCCTCTTCTCCTTCACGTTGCGACAGCGTCACTGCAAGCAAGTTGTGGCTCCCGCCGCAAGGGCGGGAGCCAAATCGTCTTAGCGGATGATGTCGAAGCTATAGTCGCTCTTCGCAGGCACGTTGGTGGTGGCGTCGATCGATTCGAAAATACGATCGAGGATCCACACCAGAACGTTCAAGCCGCCCTGATAGCCCCACACCGGATAGCGGTGGTGATGATGGCGATCGAAGATCGGGAAGCCGATGCGGATCAGCGGCGTGCCTGTGTCGCGCTCGAGATATTTCCCGTAGGTGTTGCCGATCAGGAAATCCACCGGCTCGGTGAACAGCAGCGAGCGCATGTGCCACAGATCCTTGCCCGGATAGACGTGACAATTCTGCCCGAACGGCGAGGAGTCGAACAGCGCCTGAACTTTTGCCGCCCAAGCCTTACTGCCATTCGTGGCAAGCACATGGGTCGGTTCGGCGCCAAGCTCCAGCAGGAAGCCGGCGAGGCCGAGGCACAGATCCGGATCGCCGTAGATCGCGAATTTCTTGCCATGAATATGCGCGCTCGAATCGGCCACCGCGTCAACGAGACGACCACGCTCGCGCGCCAGCTCTTCGGGGATCGGCTTGCCGGTGATGCGCGACAGCGTCATGAGGAACTTGTCGGTCGCCGAGACGCCAATCGGGTGATTGAAGGCGGCGACTTCCTGCCCATGCGCGGCGATCAGCGGCAGCGTCTTCTCGGTGCAATATTCCTGCATCGAGATCGTCGCCTTGGCGTTGATCGCGCTCGCAGCCTCTTCCAGCGTCGTGCCGCCGTCATACATGCGGAACTCGCCGTCGGTCGGCGTGTCGAAGACTTCGCTGTTGTCGGCGAGGATTGTGTAGTCGATGCCCATCAAGCCGAAGATGCGCTTGACTTCGCGCATGTTGCCGACCGTGTAGCCGTCGAAGCCGCCGATGAAGTTAATCTTGTCATTGGCCGTGCGTTCGAGCTTGGGCGCCGTGCCGGCCTTGCCGTCCCAGAAGTGCTCGATGATGCCTTTCAACGCATTGTCGTAGCCGGTGACGTGGCTGCCGACAAAGGCGGGAGTGTGGGCGAAGGGAACGTCGTATTCCGCCGGAACCGAACCCTTTTCCTTCGAGGTCTTGATGAAGGCGTTCAGATCGTCGCCGATGACTTCCGCCATGCAGGTGGTCGAGACGGCGATCATCTTCGGCTTGTACATATTGTAGGTGTTGGCCAGGCCGTCGATCATGTTGTTGAGACCGCCGAACACCGCCGCGTCCTCGGTCATCGACGAGGATACGCAGGAGCTCGGCTCCTTGAAGTGTCTCGACAGATGGCTGCGGTAATAGGCGACGCAGCCCTGCGACCCATGAACGAAGGGAATCGTTTGCTCGAAACCGACGGCGGCGAAGACCGCGCCGAGCGGCTGGCAGGCTTTGGCCGGATTGACCGTCAACGCCTCGCGCGCGAAGTTCTTCTCGCGATATTCGGGGGTCTTGGCCCATTCCCGAACGCGTTCCACTTCGGCCGGATCGCGCGGGTTTTCGAACATCTTCTTCTTGTTCGCCAGCATCTGCTGGTACTCGGGACCTCTGAAGAGGTCGAAATGGTCTAGGACGTGTTCTGCGCTCTGCGGCATGGTCGAACCCTCGCGTCATGCATTTCGGGGAGCCGGCGCGCGCCTTCGCAACGCGCCGGCGCTGATTTATTCCGCGGCCTGGAGCAGCGGCAGTTCCTCGGTCTTCCAAGGCGCCTTGGTCATTTTCCAGACCGGCGAGTTGATCGCCATATCCATGTCTCGCGCGAAGATCGCGAAACCGTCATAGCCATGGTAGGGGCCGGAGTAGTCCCAGCTGTGCATCTGACGGAAGGGCACGCCCATCTTTTGGAAGACGTATTTTTCCTTGATGCCGGAGCCGACGAGATCGGGCTGGATCTTCTCGACGAATTTTTCGAATTCGTAGCCGGTCACGTCGTCGTAGATCAGCGTTCCGTCCTTAACGTAATGCTGGGCGGTGCGCTGATAGTCGTCGTTGTGGCCGAATTCATAGCCCGTGCCGACGACTTCCATGCCGAGGTCTTCGTAAGCGCCGATCACGTGACGCGGACGGAGGCCGCCGACGAACAGCATGACCGTCTTGCCTTCCAGACGCGGACGGTATTTGGCGATCACCGCGTCCATCAAGGGCTGATATTTGGCGATGACCTGCTCGGCGCCTTCCTTGATCTTGTCGTCGAAATAGCTGGCGATCTTGCGCAGCGACTCGGCGATCTTGCTGGGGCCGAAGAAGTTATATTCGCACCACGGAATGCCGTATTTTTCTTCCATGTGGCGCGAAATGTAGTTCATCGAACGGTAGCAGTGCAGAACGTTGAGCTTCGCCTTCGGCGTCGCTTCCAGTTCCGCGAGGCTGCCGTCGCCCGACCACTGCGCGATCACGCGCAGGCCCATCTCTTCGAGCAGGATGCGCGACGACCAGGCGTCGCCGCCAATGTTGTAGTCGCCGATGATGGCGACGTCATAAGGCGTCGGCTCGAAACGCGGAGCGGCGTCGGGAGCGATCTTGTCGAACACCCAATCGCGGATCGCGTCGTTGGCGATGTGATGGCCGAGCGATTGAGAAACGCCGCGGAAGCCCTCGCAACGCACCGGGACGATGGTCTTGCCGTCGTATTCCTTCGACTTGGCCTTCGACACAGCCTCGATATCGTCGCCAATGAGGCCGATCGGGCATTCCGACTGAACGGTGATGCCGTTGTTCAGCGGGAACAGCTCCTGGATCTCGTCCATGATCTTTGCGAGCTTCTTGTCGCCGCCGAAGACGATATCCTTTTCTTGGAAGTCGGAGGTGAACTGCATCGTGACGAAAGTGTCGATGCCGGTCGTGCCGATGTAATAGTTGCGGCGCGCCGCCCAGGAATATTGGCCACAGCCGACCGGGCCGTGGCTGATGTGGATCATGTCCTTGATCGGACCCCAGACGACGCCCTTCGAGCCGGCGTAAGCGCAGCCGCGAATGGTCATCACGCCAGGGATCGACTTGATGTTCGACTTCACGCCGCAATCCGGCTTGCCTTCCTGATGCACGTTGAGGTGCTTGGCGCGGCGCTTGGCGGTCTTCTCGGGGTAAACCTTCAGGACTTCTTCGATGAGCGCTTTGTTGCGGTCCTTGATCTCCGCGACGCTCAATGTGGGCGAAACACTCATTTGATGTCTCCTTTAATACTTTCTGGATTTCAGCTCGACCTCCCGCATGCGGGAGGTCGACGCTCATGCGTTGACGGGTTAGGCGATCGCCTGGAGTTCGGCCGCGGTCTTGCCGATCTGGCTCTCATCCACCGCCTTCATGATGCCGTGCTCCATCAACATGTCTTCGAGCTCGTCCATCGTGATCGGCGTCGGAATGATGCCATTGCCCTGGTTGGCGTGGATCTTCACCGCAAGGTTGCGATAGTGCGTGGCCTGCTGCGACTCCGGCGCATATTCCAGCACCGTCATGCGGCGCAGCTCCGCGTGCTGCACGATATTGTCGCGCGGCACGAAGTAGATCAGCGTCGTGCCGAGCTTCTTCGCCAGAGCTTCCGCAAGCTCCAGCTCCTTGTCGGTCTGACGCTC
>NZ_JBPFDU010000066.1:0-8672 GCF_051062815.1 Methylocystis sp.
TCTCGCAGCAATCTGGTTCCACAAATTACGAATCAAACTCGACGCCAGTGCCTGAAATTCTGAATCGATCCCAAAATTATGCAACAGGGAAGTCCAAAGATTCCAATGCCCGGCAGTCCCAGAAATTGCGACAATCCGACACCGATGGCCAAGATCGACGACGATCTCGAAAGCGGCGGCGCACCACTCGCTGCGCGGCCTTCGGCGCCCCATCTCGCCGCGCTTTCCGAAAAGGCCCGCGATTACGCCCGCAACGCCCGCTCGGAAAACACAAGGCGCGCCTATGACGCCGATTGGCGGCAGTTTTCCGCCTGGCTGCGCCGCCAAGGCTTCGACCCCCTGCCCCCGCACCCGCAAACCGTCGGCCTCTATCTCGCCGCCTGCATGGAGGGAGCAGTCTCCGCCGGCGCGCGAAACATCGGCGGAGTTTCCGCCGGCGCGCGAAACATCGCCGCCGGAAGCCGGGAGCCGGTTTCGGTCGCCACGCTGGAACGACGGCTCGCCGGCATCTGCTGGCATTACCGCCAGCGTGGCGAACCGCTCGACACAAGCGATCGGCATATTTCGACGGTGATCGCCGGCATTCGCCGCGCCCATGGCCGCCCGCCGGTCCAGAAGGAAGCCATCTTCGCCGACGAATTACTGGCGATGTTGGCGACGCTCGAGATGGATCTGCGCGGCATCCGCGACCGCGCCATTTTGGCGATCGGTTTCGCCGGCGGCCTGCGCCGCTCGGAAATCGTCGGCCTCGATTGCGGCCCCGACCAAACCGAAGACGGAACCGGCTGGATCGAGATTTTTCCCTCTGGCGCCGATGTTTCGAGCGCCAGCAGAAACTCCGCCGATGTTTCGAACGCCAGAAAGGACATCGCGGATCTATCCAGCGCCAGCAACAACGACGGCGGCGCGGTGCTGCAGATTTCCGGCAAGACCGGCTGGCGCGAAGTCGAAATCGGCCGCGGCTCGCGTCCCGAGACCTGTCCCGTCGCGCTGCTCGAGACCTGGTTGCGGCTCGGCCGGATCAGTCACGGCCCGCTGTTTCGGCCGATCGCGCGCAAGAACGGCGGCGTTTCCGCCAGCCGTCTGACGGACAAGCATGTCGCCAGACTGGTGCAGAAAACCGCCCTCGCCGCCGGCATTCGCGGCGACCTGACCGAGGGCGAACGGCGCCTGGCGTTTTCCGGCCATTCCTTGCGCGCCGGACTCGCCTCTTCGGCGCAGATCGAGGAGGCGCATGTACAAAAGCACCTCGGCCACGCCAGCGCCGAGATGACGCGGCGCTATCAGCGCAAGCGCGACCGCTTCAAGGTCAATCTCACCAAGGCCGCGGGACTCTGAAGGCGGCTTGGCGCATATCAGCGACGATCCAAGCCGCAATGTTGAACGTCTACGCTGCCTCGGTGACTGCCCTCACTTCAAGGTGCACGCCGGTTCGGTTTTGCAGCGCATTGATGACCGCAAACAGGTTCACCACGGTCGGATTTCCGTTGGGGCCGAACATGCGCATCAGACTTTTCGGCGGCGTCTGCGTGATTTCCGCCAGGGCCTCGAAACCGATCGTCGCGTTGATATAATCGCGCAAGATCGATCGGCCGGCGCCGATCTCTCCCGCGAGGAGGAGCTGAATCGCCTCCTGAAACAGAGCCTGCCGAAACGCAGCGTCATTCGTCGCCCGCGCTTGCACAGTCTCCTTGAAACTCCGGGTCAGCGCCATCACGTCACCCCTTACCTAGTTTTTGGCCTTCGCCTTACGCGCTTTGTAGTTTCGCCAATGCGCCAAAGCATCGGCGATGTCGTCGCTCTGACGGCGCTTCGTGCCGCCTCCCAGCAAAATCACAAGCGCCTTGCCGTCCCTTCCAAAATAGACGCGATAGCCCGGACCGCGATTGATTTTTAGTCCGGACGCGCCCTCGCCGATTGGTTCGACTTTCGAGGCGTTTCCATCAGCCGGCCGCGCCAAACCAACAGTGATGATCGCGGCGGCCTGGGGGTCGAGGGCGTTGAACCACTCCGCGAAGGGGTTTGCGCCTTTCTCGGTAAGGTATTCCTCAATCTCTATTATCGGTATCATATACGTTACCAAACTGGAAGCGGAACGATGGAATATGGAGGCGGGCCAGCCACTGCCGTTGCTCAGCCCTCGCCGTCGGCAATTCTAGCTCTGAGGATGCGTATCCTGTTGCCCGTCGACGGACTCAGAGAACGGCGGCAACTGACCATAGGTGGCGGCGGCGGTCAGCGCCTGCGCGGCGATGTCGCCCGCCCGGGTCAAGAGATCGGCGGGCGCCGCCTTCCCCTCTGCCGCCAGCGGACCGGTCGATGATCTTGACCAGCGCATCGGAAAGAATGGCGAGTTGGGTCGTCGTGTCGGTCATGGCGTCCGCGCTCCCTCATGAGGCAACGATAATCGCCAAATCGACGGCAAGGAAACCCGGCGCCGAAAAGTCCGATCATCCCGCTTGTCTCCGCTCGCGCGCCGCCTTCGACGCTTTGCCCCGCAGCAGCGCCATCAGCACCGGCCCAAGCGAGAATTCCCCTGCCCGCGCCTTCGCCGTCAGAACTCGCAAATAACCACCAGCGGATTTAATTTCTTCCCCCCTCTGCAAGATCGCGGCGACGACGATCGAGGCGTCATGCTCGCCCAGAACGTCGAGCGCCTGTTTCCAGGCGTCGGGCGAGACGCCGAGCGCCGAGCGCACGATCGCCGCCGCGTCGATCAGATCGCGCCAGCAGGAAATCTCCCCGCTCTTGCCGTAATCGACAACGTCGGGGCAGGCTTGCAGCACCATGCCGAGCGGATAGGTTCGCGTCGGCGACGCTTGCCGCTCCCCGGTTCCCGGACCGGGCGCCTCGGTTGTTAAAGCCCCTGCCCTCTCGGCTTCCGGCTCTTTCGGCATTAACCCGGGCGGATCGGCCCTACCTTCTCGAAGGCGAGGTTCAAGATCAGGAATGTTTGTGATTTGATTCTGTATATGGCGCTCAGTCTGGGACTCATTGGCGCTTCTTTTTTGCTGTTTAACGTGTGTTTCGAGCAGCTTCTGAATTTCGGTCGCGAAGGCCGCCAATTCGCCCGCCAAAGCCTCCAGCCCGGTTCTCCCGAGGCTGCGCGAATAGCGCGCCGAGAGGGCGTGGTAGCCCCCGTAAAGGCCTTGCCAGTCGCTGATGTCCTGCCCGTCAATCGATATCGGCGCGAAACGAACGCCCTCCTCCATGCCAGCCTCGATCATCTTGACGATATCGCGCCGAACCAGCGTGATCCTTTCACGCAGCAGCGCGATCGCGCGGTTTTCGGCGCGCACTTCCTCGGCGAGGTTTTCGATCTCGGCCGCGCGCGCGATCAGAGGCGTCAGATCGAAGCCGAAGGCGCTTTCAATCTCGCCGCCCTGCCCGCGTCTCGCGAAGCGTTTGCCGTTCGGTGAGTCGCGCCGGATGATCAGCCCCGCCTCGACGAGCGACGCCAAATGCCGGCGCAGCGTCGCCGGCGCCATGCCATGGGCGCGGATCGAGAGTTCCCGGTTCGATGGAAACACGACGACGCCGGCGCCGGCAGAGTTATCCTCGCTCTCCGATTTTGGATCGCGTTCCGGCAGCGTCAGCGCGGTTTCCTGATGAAAGCTGAGCAGCGCGTGCAGCACCGACAAAGCTCGGTCGGTGACGCCGATCGGCTCCTTGGCTTCCGTGAGCGCGCGAAACAGCCGCCATTTATGGACGACGGTCTCGGACGCGTCGGGTTTCGCCGCGAAATCTCGCGTCGCCGCCTGCGCCGCCACCATGGCGAGCGAAAGCGGTCGCCGCCCAAAGGGCGTCGTTGGATGTGTGCGCATAATCCTTTGCCTCGTTCAGGCAAAAGAAATCCGCTCGCCGAAAATTGGCGCCAAAACTCTTGACTGTGATTCGCGGAAGTGAGATTCTCGGAGTGCTGAAATCAGAGAAAGGCTTCCGGGCGGCGACGTTCGGGGGCTTTTTTCTTTTGCGGTTTAGTCTCCTGTTTCAGATTGACCTTCATTCGCGCCGGGTTAGAGCGCAAAAGGCCGGGAGAGGCGTCTCGGCGGATGAGCGTTATAAAGCGACATCATCGACGGCTTCCGCCTTTTTTCTGAAGGACGCGTAGAGTTCCGGCAGCTCAGCGAGCAAATATTGCGCGAACCCCGCCGCGACTTGTTTATCGATCGCAAGCATCAGAGTCAGAGGCTCATCTCTTGCGTTGCCGAATTTGGCTCCATCCTTGGCTTTCAAGGCAAAGGAACGAACGATCTTGCTCTTTGCAAGTTTCGGAGCCAGAGCGGCGAAGACGCGCTCGAACTTTGCGTCGGACGTCGCCGCCGAAAATTCTTCCTTCGCCATCTCTGAGCGAGCGAGCGCCAAAGCGCCATTGCGTTCGAGACGCGTCGAGAGTTCCGCCCAGCGATCACGCCCAACTGACGGCGCCGAACCGATACCCTCGATGATATCTTGCGGGATCTTCACGGCGGAGGAGATCAGACGCGAGAGACCGGTCTTATCGACGGTCAACGCCGCCATGATGATCTCCCGCGAATACCCCGACTGTTCGAGGCGCGCTGCAAAAAGCGCCTTCTCGATGAAGGTGAGATCCTTGCGCGCGCTGTTTTCCTGACCTTGCGCGACCACGAGCTGTTCGTCGCTGAGCGGCTTCACGACCGCGCGGACATTGCGCCCAAGTTCGGCGAGAGCGAGAAGCCGGCGCCGCCCATAGGCGATCTGGTAATGCCCCTCCTTTACCGGGTGTGGGCGCACGAGCACGGGAACTTGTTGGCCATGCTCGCGGATCGACTCGACGAGCGCGCGATGATGCTCCTCCGAGGTTTCCAAACGATCGGAAACGAATGAGGCCTCGATGAGATCCGGTGCGATATCAACAATGGAGTGCGCCTTGAGCTGTTCAATTGAGCGGCTTACCGCCCCTATCGCCCCGCGCGTGCCGAGGACGCCCAGATGCGCCGCAGCGGAGGGCTGGCGGGATGCGTCGGTCGTCACTTGAGCGTCTGAGTTGCCAGCCGGCAACAAAACGCCCGTGAGGCCTGCCAGCAAGTTCTTGCGCGCCATTAGCCTCTCCCCCAAGCGCCGCGGATGAGCTGTTCGATTTCGCCATTGACGCTATCGAGCGCCTCGATCGCGCGGTCGTAAGTCGAGCGAGTAAACTGGTCTCTGCTCACCTCGTAAAGCGTCTGCTTGGTGATGCCGGCGTCGGCTATCGCCGTGCTCTTGAGCATCGGAAAATTGAGCACATGCTCCCCGAACATTGAGCGCATGAAGGACACCATCTGGTTCTGCGGACCGTCGCCCGGCTCATAGCGAGTGACGAGATACCGCATCCAGTCGTACCCCATATTACCGCCGGCCTTGGCGACGACGCCGAGTAGATCGGACGTCATGATCAAGAACTGGCACATCGACATGACGTCGAGCATTTGTGGATGAACCGTCACCAACACGGCGGTCGCGGCGCACATCGCCGACATCGTCAAAAATCCGAGTTGAGGCGGGCAGTCGATTACGACGACGTCATACTGGTCGGCGACCGAGGCGAGCGCGGAGTCCATGCGCGTGAAAAACATCGACTCGACATGGCGATCGGTCATGAGAGCCTTTGGCGTCTCATGCTCGAATTCCATGAGCTCGAGGTTGCCGGGAATGAGGCTTAAATTGTCAAAATAGGTTTTCCGAACGATGTCGCTGAGGGGTCGCCTCCTGTCGTCGTAGCGGATCGCCCCGTAGAGGGTCTCATTCTCTCCGACGTCGAATTCTGGCTGAACGCCATGCAGCGCGGAAAGGCTCGCCTGGGGATCGAGGTCAATCGCAAGCACCCGGTAGCCGCGAAGCACGAGATATTGGGCGAGGTGAGCGGCTGTAGTGGTCTTGCCGCTGCCGCCCTTGAAATTGACGACAGAGATGACCTGCAGATGCTCCGTGCTGTTTCGAAAAGGAATATATTTGCGGTCGGGCTTGCTGCTGGCGTCGAGATATACGCGTAAAGACTGGATGTCGCCGATGGTGTACGAACGGCGGCCATTTGGACCGACCTCGACGGCTGGGCCTTTCTTTTCTAAAGACAGGCGGCGCAAATAGCCGTCATTAACCCCGATCAGTTTTGCCGCCTCAAGCGACGAGAATCGTCGTAAAGTCTTCTTCGCCTCAGGAGGGAAGAGTTGCAGTCGATGCGCTTGGAGACGAGCCGAAAGCTCCCGCGCATGGGCGCCGACCAGTTCGTTGATCGCATTCGATCGAAATTGGAGGGCAGGCGTGTCCACGGCAAATCTCGTTAGGAACGTTTTCTAGCGCAATCGGCGTCGTTTGCCGTGACAAGTTCCCCCGATTCGGCCTCAGTGGCAAGGAATTTTGAGTTAATCAAAGTTTAACGCCCGATTCGCAAACAAACAAATTACTGCGCGACAAGAGTTGCCGGCCGGCAACTCCCGCGCGCGCTCCACAATTCCTAGGCCAGCGCGAGAAAGGACCGCTGCCCGGCGCTCACGGCAGTGCGACGTCAAACCGCCACACCGGAATTCCCATCTTACGTTTTGTCGGCGAGGCCCTCAATGCGCTTAAGGGCGCAACGTGATTGTGACGGCTCCAGTCCGGTTGAGCGCGAGATGGGGAACTTTGGGATTATCCGCCGAGCAGGCGTGATCCGTTCGTCTCTCCTCGCGTCGCCGCCACGGAGAAGGACCACGTCGGGATGCTTGGCGTGGAGCTTGTCGAGAGCGTCCCAAATGCGCTGATGGCCGTTGCAATCGTCTCCGCCGGCGAAGGCGATCCGATGTCCGCTGGCCAAAGGCAATTGCGCCTCAGCCAGCTTCTTGGCGTTTAGGAAGTCCCGACTGTCGATCATCGCAGCGGTGCGGGCGCGGTGATTGACCTTAGAACCGGAGCGCGGACGCCAGGCGGACCCCGTCTCGGTCGCAAAAAGCTCCGCGAGATGGTCGCGGAAGAATTCAACCGCTCCAATTCGACCGAGCGGACTTCATTGTCGTCGGGGTCACGGTCGACGCGATCCGCCTTGCGATGAAAGAGATTGACGAAGGACCAGAGAAGATCCGGGAAATCAGCATCGAGACGAGTGTCGAGAAAGAGGCTGGACAGAACCTCGATGGCGGTTTCCAGCGCCAAAGATGCGGCGCAAAAGAGGGGAGGGGACGCGGATCCGGTTCGCCGTCAAAGGGGCGAAAGCCGTGCGGCGAGTTGACCGAGAAGGAGCGAGGAGGGCGATTGGGATTCGTGATCCGGGGTAAATGTGCCGAAGGAATGTGGCGTGATTTCATCGTTCATGTCGTGGCGCTTTCGCTTGAGGCTGCGCCGGTCGCGGCCTGACAGCGATCCCGAACCCCGGGCGGATGGCGTCGCACCCGAAGGGCCGAAACGAAGTGGAGGACGCTCGCGCCGACTTCTTTGGTCGCGCGGAATGCCCGAAGCGCAGGCACAGGGCAGGGGAAAGAAGTCGGCGAGGAGCGTTGCGGCAAGCGACCCGCTTGTGGGACATCGCTGCTCTCTCAGGCCGGCGCTATGCTGCAACCTGAATGGAACCTGCTAGCTAACCTCTATTTGTGAGCGCCGTCGCCATGAGGAGCTCGATTCGGCCGTGTAGGACTCGGCAAGGTGCGTCCAAGAAATCGGATGCGGCACAGCGCTCGGTTGGAGTTAGATCCAGCGCGATCACGTCCTCCAATTGCCGGGCGAAACTCAGAACGCTCTTGCTTGGCGCGAGAGCGATGCTGCGCGCCTTCCTTCTCGCCGTGACCGCGACGAATGGGATCGGCCTCGCGGTGGAAGAGATTTGCGCATCACCAAAGCGAGTCGGGAAGATCTGCTCAGAGGCGCCCGTCGATGAAACGTCGGGATAGGGTCTCGATGACTATTCAAGAGCCACGGCCGCCGCGTCGGAAGAGGGCAGGGGAAGCCGATCCGGCTGCCTTTCGAAAGGGCGATAGCTCTACAAGGCGAATTCATCGATGAGATGCGACAACAGCGTTTCGCGATGCGCGTTGCAGGGAAGGGGCGTAACGCCAATATCCATCACGGTCGCCCTTTCGCTGATGGCCACGCCCGGTTCGGCCTGAAAGCAATCGAAAAGCCACGGGACCGATGGCGACGCACATAAAGAACCGCAGCAAGCGGAAGACGCACCGCGCTGACTTGCTTACGCGCAAGGAATGACCTGCCGGAACTGACGGGGAGGGGAAGGGAAGTTCTGCGGCGCCCGCGGCGTCTCAACCGCCGCTTGTTGCGGCATCGCAGCGCTTTCAAACCGGCGCGTGGCGCTTTTCATGAACGACGCATCGGCACGTAAAACGCAAAAGCGCGCCACCCGCGATCGCGCTTCCCAAAGCCATGTCGGCGATCGATTCGGGTGGCGGGACTTCTTCGCTTCGAGCAATTGCGCCAAACGCCGGCCATTGGCCGAATCAGCTTCATCGTCTGATCCTGCAAGAGAGCGGAAAACGTCCGCGTTCATTGAACTTCCAAGCGGCTACGTCTTTCCGGTCGAATGAAAAGGCGCCGGTTTTTGGACGCAAAGTGGAGTGGGCCCCTCGGGCCGGACAGGGATCAGGCCGCGGATTTGACCTTCTGGCGGGCGTGCTGGTCCTCGAACTGTTGCGGGCTGAGATAGCCGAGTGCGGAATGCAGTCGGCGCTTGTTGTAAACCTCGTCGATGA
>NZ_JBPFDU010000067.1:0-11337 GCF_051062815.1 Methylocystis sp.
TGCATGCTCTACGAGTTGATCCCCAACATGCCGGATGTCCGCTTGCGACCGCTTGTCGAGCGGTTCGGCGTATACATCGATCAACACGCGGCTCTAAATCAGACGTTCTCATGCGTCTGAAAATGAGGGGATGCCTGAGGCGAGAGCCGCTAATCTCGCCTCTGAAATCTCGAGATTATCCCGGAGAACGGCGGCGAAGACCGTCGCGAAGACGATCAGGATAAGATCAATACCTAGAACTAACAGCTGGCGCATTTACGCTGTTTCTCACAACTCAAGCATTGATTCGGAATATCCCAAAGTTTGCTCGAAAACGCCATGAGCTATATAATAGCGACGGCGCTCGGGCCAACTTAGCTTGATGCAGCATGGCGAAATTAAGGCGTTTGCGGCCTGGCGCCGAAGGAAGGCGCTTCGCTGCGGATTCTGCTTGGTTCCCTGCGGCGGGCAGGGTGTCGAGCTGGCGAAGCGGGCGGCGGATCAATCAAAAAGGCGCCCGCAACAGCGAAAACGGCCATCATAGCTCCTGAGCGCAGGGGATAGTCGAACAGCGAATGAGCGGCGAGGAGCGCAACGATCAAACTCGCCGCGCGAGCCAAGGATTGATCGATTGCGAGACCTTCACTGTATGAGCGCCGCCAGACCTTTGCGGACGCTAAGACGAACCAGATCGCGAACACGCCGATGAGGATTGGTCCCGCTACTCCCGATTCGAGCCACAATTGCAGAAAATCGTTATGGGCATGGTTGACGTAGGCGTTGGCGATCATTTCCTGGGGCTTTTGGAACATCGCGTAAGTCGGAACGAACGCGCCCTGTCCGGCCCCAAACGGCATGAGCGTTTTTGCCGCTTCGATCGTGTTGCTGGAGATCGCTACGCGAGCGTCCGCCAGCGGATCGGTTTCGAACCTTTCCAATACGCGGTACAAGGCGAATTGTAACGAAAAGACGATCGCCAGGGTCGTCGCGCCGAATATCAGTCTGCCGACGGGCGCCGCCTCTTTCGCCGCGCCCTGGCCGCGTTGAGCCAGAGCAAATGCGCCAAACAGCGCGACGATCGTCAAAATCACGCCGGCGCGGGAACGCGCCATCAGCTGGCCGGCGATCAGCGCGACGATTACGGCGAAACCCACGACGTGCGTCACGGTCGCCCTCGTATCGAACTTTTTTACTGGATCATACGCGCGCGCCATCATCGCGCCAGTGTCGCTCGCGACCCAGGCGGCAGCCAATGGGAGTAGAGAATATAGCAATGCCGCGAAATGGTTCCGGTTGAGGAAAAAGCCAACCGCCTCGTTAGGAGTGAGGATTTCGGAAAACCATAATGGGCTCGAAATGCCTCGGGCGACTTGCATCAGCCCGACAAAAACGCTGGCGAGCCCCACGGCGAGCACGGCGAGACTCAACCATTGGCGCTCGCGGTGGTTGAGCAAAAGCGCGCCGAGGAAGACCGCGAGCGGTGGGAGCAGAGAAAGTGCGCTGAGCAAGGTCGCGTCTGGCGACATGCTGAGCGGCGCCCAGGGGAGGTCGCGTCCAATCAGTTCGAAAGCCGCTGTTATGGTCTCACGGCCGGGGAGTTTGGTCCAAATGGTCGGCGGCAGGGGAACCAGCTGCGCCAAGGGAACGACCGCTATTGCTCCGCATAACGCCAGCGCCCGGCGCATGTCGCGCGAAAGCGGACCGTCCACGATGCGCCATAGAGCGGCAATAAGAAGCGGAAGAGAAAGGAGTTGAAGGAGAGTATCCGAAAGAAATCCAGGCCCCGCGCCTCCCCCCAATAAAAGAGCGCATACGAGGCCAAACGCGCAAAAATAAAAGAGCGAGGTAACCCGCTCTTTCAAAGCCGATGCATCGCCCGGCACGGCCGACGCCACCCTGCGTCGACCTAATTACATATGGGGATGGCGCCGCCGCTAACTGGAACAAGTTTGTTGGTGCAACCCCCTCCACCGCTTAGCCCCACGGCGGCGCCCACCGCTCCGCCAACCACGACCAGGGAGCCAAGGACCGCAAGGGTAGGATCCAGACCGCTATCGGCCTGGGCCTGCGGAAGGTCACACGGAATTCGCTCCCTGTTTGGGCCCAGCATCGGCCTTCCGGTCACAGCGTCCGCCAGTATCCCGCCTTTGCAAACGGGGGGAAGGGGAGCCGCCTGCGCTAGGCCGCTTACCGCCAGACCCGCCGTCACCGCCAGAATTGTTAACGCTTTCATGGTTCCTCCGAACTCTGTTCGCTGCACCAATGGTTGTCAAATTCATCGATCGACCAAATTCATCAATCGACAAGCCTCGATATCCGAGCTTCGATTCTTCTCAATATTAGACCACCGCATTTAATCGAGCTCGCGGTACAGTTGCAATGTTTAACTTTGGTTTTCGACGAAATTTCGGCAAGAGTGTTGCGCAAAGGCAACACTGCCGCATTGATTTTGATTTTTCATGCCTTCATTTCGGCGCGCACATGTTTGGGCCTTTTGGCTCGGTTCCGCACGCCGATGCGCCGACGCTTCGTTTTTTCCCACGGCTGTCCGGTTCATTTATTGCTTGAATATGTGCATGGCGTTGATTCTATTCGTTGCCAGAGGGTTACGAATCATCTGGACACGGAATCGGAACAACGCCATGCGCCACAAGAATATCGTTTTCCACGATCTGCTCAAACTGGTTCCCTGGAGCGTCTTCGACAAGCTTGTGAAAGAGCATGGGAGCGACGAACTCGTGCGCGGGTTCGACACGCGCCGTCAGCTCATCGCACTGCTTATGGGCAGTTTTCCGGCGCGGAGTCGTTGCGGGCGATCGAAACGGCGATGGCGAGCCATGCGACGCGGCTCTATCACGTCGGCGGCGCGATCGCCCGCCGCTCGACTTTCGCCGACGCCAATCGCAACCGGTCTCCTCAAGTGTTTTCCGGGCTTTTCGAGCACATGCTGGGCACGGCGACCTCGGCCAACCGCAAGATGCGTCAAGAGATGAGGGAGGTCGTGCGGCTGATCGACTCGACCAGCCCGCATCTGGCCGGCGTCGGCGCGCAATGGTCGCGATTTTCCGCCGATGTGTGCGGCGCCAAGGCGCATGTCGTCTACGATCCCGATCTCGCCCGCCCAGTTTATCACTCGGTCACG
The DNA here is from genome assembly GCF_051062815.1 of Methylocystis sp. GTDB lineage: Bacteria > Pseudomonadota > Alphaproteobacteria > Rhizobiales > Beijerinckiaceae > Methylocystis. Next base: position 3,122 of record NZ_JBPFDU010000067.1, read on the forward strand.
GCGGCCAATGTCAACGACATCACGGCGGCCAAGGAGATGCCGATCGAGGCCGGCGCGACCTATGTGTTCGATCTCGGCTATTACGATTACGGTTGGTGGGCGCGTCTTGATGCGGCGGATTGCCGGATCGTCACGCGGTTCAAAACCAATACGCCGCTGCTCGACGCGAAGGACATGCGCTTGCCGGCGGGTTCGCGCGCGCTGAGCGATCGGATCCGCTTTTTACCGGGCCGGCAGGCGAAGAGCCGCAAGAATCCGATGCGGGCCGCCGTGCGCGAAGTCGTCGTTATGACCGACACGGGAAAGCGATTGCGCATCTTGAGCAACGATCTGGACACGCCGGCGGACGACATCGCCGATCTCTACAAGCGATGCTGGCAAATCGAATTGTTCTTTCGCCTGATGAAGCAGACGCTGAGGATACGCTCCTTCATCGGACGCTCGCAAAACGCGGTTCGCATACAGATCGCGGCAGCCTTGATCGCGCATCTGCTCTTGCGGCTCCTGCAAAATATCGCCAAGTCAAACCACGGGTTCCTCGAACTCGCTCGACTCGTGCGAACCAACCTGATGCACCGCAAATCCTTCCTGAGCCTGAAGGAAATACAGCACACACAACCGCGCGATCACAGACAACACGAGTTCGACTGGCGCTATGCTTGAACCGGACAGCCGTGGTTTTTTCCGGACCGCCGCAGCGCGCTGCGGTCGTCGATCGAACGACAGCGGAAAATCTGTTAAAAAAATTTTCAGTCCTGCGCTACTTGGCTCGTCGCGCCCAAAATTTGCCGTGATTTGTGGCGAAAGGGAACAAAATCCATTTCCTCAAGTAGCATTCAGGATTGCATGATTGATCTTCATAGCCACATTCTGCCAGGCCTCGACGATGGCGCGGCGGACCTCTCCGTTTCTCTCGAGATGGCCCGGGAGTGGGTCTCCGACGGGGTTACGACGGTCGCATGCACCCCACATATCTTGCCGGGGCTCTATAGCAACACAGGCCCGGGAATCCGCCTGGCCGTCCAAAAGCTCCAGCGGATTCTGGACTGCGAGGATATTGCATTGCGTCTCGTCCCTGGCGCGGACGCCCACATCGTGCAGGATTTCGTCGCTGGACTGCGGTCGGGGCGCATTTTGTCGCTCGCCGACACCCGCTATGTTCTCGTCGAGCCGCCGCATCACGTGGCCCCGCCTCGTATGGAGGAATTCTTCTTCAACGTAATGACGGCCGGATATGTGCCGATTTTGACGCATCCCGAGCGACTCACCTGGATCAGATCCGGTTACCAAACCATAAGACGTCTGGTTCAAGCGGGGAGCTGGATGCAAATCACGGCGGGCTCCCTGACTGGCGCCTTTGGGCGAAATGCGCAATATTGGGGCGAGCGGTTGCTCGACGAAGGCTTGGTCCACATCCTGGCGACCGACGCGCACAATATGCGGGCGCGCCCGCCAATTTTGAGCGAAGGGCGCGATCGGGCGGCGAGGCGGGTCGGAGCCGCGTAGGCGCGGCATCTCGTAGTCACCCGGCCCAGGGGCGTTCTCGCGGATGTCTCGCCATCCAGTCTGCCGGCGCCAATGGCGATCGTTTCTTCTTCCGAGGTGGTTTATGGCGAAACAAAATCTCGAGTCGGCGGCAGGGGTCGGGCGCGTGATTGGCGTCGCGCTATGGGTGGCGTGCGTGGGATTTCTGAGCGGCTGCAACAGCTATTTAGGTGACGAAGGCAATCCTCCGCCAGAAAAACGCGCCGGCCGCGACGTCTCCTCGGGCGCCGGCGACAGAGCCGAGCTCGAGCGCGCCGCCGACAAATACCTGGCGCCAGCCACTCCAGGAAATGCCGCCTACAGGATCGGACCGCAGGATGTTCTCGACATCACGGTCTTCAAGGCGCCGGATCTATCGAAGACAGTGCAGGTGGCCGAGGTCGGGACGATCAATCTGCCTCTGGTTGGCAATGTCGCCGCCGCGGGCAAGACCGCAGCCGAGGTCGAGCACGATCTCGAAGCCAAGCTCGGCGCCAAATATCTGAAGTCACCGCAAGTCACCGTCTTTGTGAAGGAATACAACAGTCAGCGCGTCACCGTGGAGGGGGCGGTCAAGCGACCGGGCGTGTATCCGATCCGCGGCCACGACACGCTGATGCAGTCGATCGCCAAGGCGGAGGGCCTCGATAGGGAATCCGCGTCCAGCAATGTGGTGGTTTTCCGCACGACCAATGGGGTTCGCTCCGCGATGAGGTTCGACATCAATGATATACGGAGCGGGAATTCCGAAGACCCGCCGATCCAGGCAGGAGACGTGATCGTGGTCGATGATTCCATGGCGAAGTCCGCGTTCCAGTCCTTCGTAAAAGTGCTGCCTTTGGCCGGCACCGCGGCCTTTGTCTTTTGATCCAATCTTGGAAAATCGTGGGCTCCACCGCACCGCGAACCGGCGACCGCTTTTTAACGACCCGATCTATTAGCGAAGAACGAAGATCAGACGCCGGTCGACCACTCGTTCATCGCCGGCGACCACGCCGTCTCGGCTCCACGCGGACCCTATGGTCAGTTCGGTGCCGTCACGACGAAGGCTTCGGAGAAGCGTTGGCGCGCGGGCAGACCCACAGATTGCAGTTGCATGCGGACTCACCTTTTACGAGTTGTTGTGACGGCCTTTGGCGCGAGTCGAAAGAATACCGCGATCAAGCTAGCGAGCCTGAAGGCGAAATGTCGGGGGCGAACGCGACGGACTATGATGCCGCCTCGGTCCCGCGGGACCTGATTGCCGGCGCCGTGATGTCTCGAAAACAAGATCGTTGGCGCGTCCCGTGAACAGGCGGAGGCAACATAGGCCAATGCGCGTGAATGCCGCACAGAAGGCGAAGCTTTACGATCTGGCCGCCGCCATTCCGATGATGGCGTGGCTCGTTCTTGGGATCGGCGGGTCGTTGCTTCGAATTACGCAAATGCTCGACGCGCATGGAGACGTTCTGGCGATCTGTTCGCAACTTGCGAACGTTGCGTTCTTGAGTCTCTTGACATTGCTCGTCATTATTCGCTGTCCAGCAGTCCGAAAAGCTCGCGGATTATTGCCTAGAGGCGCAGGGATCGTCGGCGTTTTGCTGCCGTCCGTTTTTCTGGCGCTCCCTCGGGCAAAACTCACACCAGCCATGGCCATATTTTCGTCCGCCACGGCGCTATTGGGAATCATATCCGCGATCTTCATAGCGTGTTGGCTGGGGCGTTCCTTTGGCATTTTGCCGCAAGCTCGCTCGCTTGTCACCGAAGGTCCGTACAGCGTCGTCCGTCATCCCCTTTATCTCGCGGAGTTGATCGTGGTGTTTGGCGGAATGTGGCAATTCGACTATCCATGGTCTTTTTGTGCAATGTTTTTGACCATTACGGCTCAAATTCCGCGTATGCACTACGAGGAGCGGGTGCTGATGGAAGCATTTCCATCCTATCGCGACTATGCTGACCGCACGGCAAGATTACTTCCAGGCATATACTAGCTGGGCCTGGATGAACCGGGCGTCGATGTGGCCGAGCAAGCAGGCTCCAGGTGAATTATGGCTGTCTGAATGCTGGAAGTTTCCTTGCAAGCGCGCGCTCACACCTTAGAGTGAACCGATGACCGACGCCCAACAAAACAGTCCGTCAAACGAGAACGAGGACCGAGCTCTGGTCGATCGGGGGGAAGTCGACGCCCGCGCCGTTACGGCGACGCGCGACCCCTATGGCCGGATCGGCGCCTATGCGGGAAATGCGCCGGAGACGCATGATGGGCTCGGCCTCGACCTGCGCGAATATTGGCGCATCCTGAATAAGCGAAAAACGCTCATCGCCAGCATCGCCGCTGCGTTTTTGGCGATCGGCCTTATCTGGACGCTGATGCAAACCCCGCTTTACACAGCGACCGTGCGACTTCAGATCGAACGCAATGTCGCGAAAATCGTCGAGAGCGGAAATGTTACGCCGACGGAAACCTTCGACCTCGACTTTCTCAAGACTCAATATGAACTCCTTCAAAGCCGCAGCCTAGCCGAACGCGTCGCGTCGATGACCCGACTCGCGGACGACCCCGAGTTCAATAAGCCTGTGGGGTCGTCGATTCTGTCGATATTCGGCGGGTCCGACAAAACGGCGCCCGGGAGCCAACAGAGCGGCAGGGAGATCGCGGCGGCGAAAATGATTCTCGATCGTCGCGTCGTACGGCCGGTGCCCGGCTCACGACTGGTCGACGTCAGTTATTCCGACCCGGATCCGGCGCGCGCGCTACGGATCGCCGCCGCCTACGGCGAGGGCTTCATCGCCTCCAACCTCGACAAGCGCTTTCAAGCCAACGCTTATGCGAAAACCTTTCTCGAGGATCAGATCAAGCAGTTGAAGCTACGCCTCGAAGACGCCGAGAAAGTGTTGCTGGAGTTCGCCGAGAAGGAACAGATCGTCGCCACCGCGGACAAAACCTCCATCGCCGAAAGCAATTTGGCAGCCGCCAACGCGGCGCTCGGAAACATCATCTCGGAGCGTATCAAGAACGAACAGCTGTGGAAGCAGGTCCAGAACGAGACCGCGATCAATTTGCCGCAGTTGCTGACCAACAGCGTCATCGACGGCTTACGGGTCCGGCGCAATCAGCTGGTGACCGAGTATCAGGAAAAGTCGGAAACGTTCCGGGCGGACTATCCGGCAATGGTGCAGATCAGCAACAAGATCAAGGAGACCGACCGGCAGCTCGCAACCGAGGTGAAGACGATCAGGTCATCGCTGAAAGCAGCCTATGAATCGTCGTTGAGCCAGGAAAACGAAATGAAACAACGAATCGAGACGCTGCGCGCGGATGCGCTCGATCTGCAGAAACGAAGCATTCAGTACAACATCCTCAAGCGTGAGGTGGACACCACCCGCTCGCTCTACGAAGGTCTTCTCCAGCGCTTCAAGGAAGTCGACGTCGCCGGGGGCGCGGGCGCCAATAATGTGTTCATTGTCGATAAGGCCGAGCTTCCGCGCCAACCCTCCTCGCCGGTGATGTCGCGGGCGCTGGCGCTTTCCCTCGCGCTCGGCCTCGCCGCGGGACTTGCCGCCGCCTTTGTCCTGGAGCGACTCGACGACATTGTCCACTCGCCGGAGGAGGCGGAACGCGTCTTTGGCCTCGCAATGCTCGGCGTGATCCCGAAAATCACCCCCCCCCAAACCATCGAGAGTGAGCTCGCCGATCCCCGCTCGGCGCTGGCGGAAGCTTACCGTTCGCTATGCACCGCACTGCAATTCTCGACCACGGCGGGGCTTCCCAAGACCCTGCTCGCGACCAGCGCCGCCCCCGGCGAAGGAAAGAGCACGACCTCGCTCGCCATGGCGCGACATTTCTCGGTCTTGGGCCTCAAGGTCCTGATCATCGACGCTGACCTTCGCAACGCGTCGCTGCACAAGAGACTCGGTCTTGAGAACGGCGTCGGCCTCAGCAATTACCTGACCGAAAATTGTTCCGCGCTCGAGGCGATACAGCGAACCGAACTCGCCAACTTTTTCTTCATGGCCTCGGGCCCACTCCCTCCTAACGCCGCCGATCTTCTCAGCGGACCCCGGCTATTGTCACTGCTCTCAACTAGTCTTGAAGTTTTCGATCTCATTGTCATCGACGGGCCGCCGGTCATGGGGCTGGCGGACGCTCCGATATTGTCCAACGCCGCGGCGGCCACGGTTCTCGTTATGAGCGCTGGGGAAACGAAGATGGGCGCTGTCCGCAATGCGCTCAAGCGTCTGGAAATGGCGCGTACGCCGATTATTGGGGCGGTTGTCAATAAGTTCGACGCCAAGACCGCCGGTTATGGTTATGGTTATGGTTATGGTTATACTTATGGCGAGAGTGGCGAGCGAAGTTCAGGCGACAAACCGGACGACGCCGGAAAAGAACGGCAGCAACTGCGCAAGCCGCAAGACGCCAGTTCATGAGCATGAGCGATGCGACGGCGTTGAGGATAGCCATCGATCTCATGCTCATTCCATCGCGCGTTCGGGCGCTTAAGAAACGGGACTTACCGGACGACGCTTCGCTCCTCCTCCACATCGTCGCCGGCGATGGAGAGGCGATGCAAAAGGCCGTCGAACTGACAGACAAATCTCGAGAAACCGTGCGCGCGGCCGCAGCGTTCTTTATTGAGCAAGTGCTGCTTGATCCGGAATGCGACAGCTACCGCGTCCTGGGGGCGAACAAAAACGCGACCAATGCCGAATTGCGCCGCAATATGGCGTTTCTTCTCAGATGGCTGCACCCGGATGTCGGCCAGAACGCCGAACGAGCGGTCTTTGTTGGCAGGGTCACGAGCGCCTGGGACAACCTCAAGACGCCAGAGCGGCGCGCCGCTTACGATGCGACGATAATCGCGTGCGGAACAGAGCGTCAAGAGCGCCGCGCGGATACCCGCAAGAACCCTACTCTTGCAAAAATCCGGCAGAGACGGCGACGCCGCCCAAACGGCTCCAATCTCAACAAAATGCGCAATTCCTCCCGCGCCGACCGACCTCGCTGGCCGAAGCGAAACGGATTATTGTATCGCTTTCTCTTGTTCATCATGGGCCGGCGGGAATATTAGGCGAGCGCGCGGGCGAGGTCGCAAAGCGGCGGCGTTTACACATTGGATATGTCCGATGTGTTGTGGAGCCGCTCAGGAGCAGCAGAGCTTTGAACATGCACAACCCCAGATTCTCTCGCCTCGACGACCAGACGCCGCGTGGCGTTCGGTTGAACTGGCCGCGCGCCGCATCCTTCGCGATTCTCGGGCTGGTTCTTGTCTGGCTGATCGTGTCGCGCAGTTTTGTCGCTTACCTCGCGGCGACGGCGCCGGAAGCGGCGTTGCTTCTGCGCCCAGGCGATCCGACCGCGCTCATCGGCCTCGCTGACCAGGAATTCAACGCCAACGACAAGGACAAACGCGAGAAGCCGGAGAAATCCAGCGCCGGGGCAAGATCCTTGTCCCGATTGCAGGAGCAAGTCGAAACGGCGCTCGCGGCCGATCCTCTCAACGCGCGCGCCTATCGGTTGCTGGGTCAATTGGCTGAAGCCGAAGGTGACGCCTCAAGAACAGCGAAACTGATGCAAACAGCCGCGCGCCTTTCGCTCAACGAAACCATCGCGGTCGAATGGATGATGCGAAAGAGTTTCGCTAACGAGGACTATCCTGCAACTGCCTTTTACGCGGACGCTTTGCTGAGAACCCGTCCGCAGCTGATGGATTATGCCTCGCCAATTCTGGGGCGCATGGCCGAGAACAAGGACGCCAAGCGAGAGATCGAAAAGCTGCTCGCCGCCGATCCGCCATGGCGGTCGCAGTTCTTTGCGGCGCTCGGCAAGGCCATAACCGACGCGCGCACGCCGCTCGAATTGTTTCTCTCTCTCAAGGATACGGCGGCCCCGCCGACGCCGGCCGACGTTCACGCCTATCTCGCTTTCCTCTTTCAGCACAAGCTTTACGACTTCGCCTATTACGTTTGGCTGCAATTCCTGCCGCCCGAGCAACTCGGGAGCGCCGGATTTTTGTTCAATGGCGGCTTTGAGTCGAAGCCCTCCGGTGCGCTTTTCGACTGGACGATGCCCCAAGGCAAGGGCGTAATCGTCGATATCGCGCCAAGGCCCGAGGCGAGCGATAAGCGCGCGCTCTTCCTGGAGTTCGGCCAAGGGCGTGTCGATTTTCCGGGCGTATACCAGACCACCGTGCTGCCGCCCGGCGCCTATCGGCTCAAAGGGTCGTTCAAAGGCGAAATCATCGGGCCGCGCGGAATGCAGTGGAGCATATCCTGCGTGGGAGGGGCCGCGATCGGCGCGAGCCAAATGTTCCTGGGGTCATATCCCGTCTGGCGGGATTTCGAGTTCGATTTTGTCGTTCCCGAGACTGGCTGTCGCGCGCAGTCGGCGCGACTCGCTCTCGCGGCGCGTTCAGCTTCCGAACAACTGGTTTCCGGCTCGATCTGGTTCGATGAACTTTCGATTTCACGCCAACCGGCGGAGCCCACGAAATAGCGTACAGGCTCATTCATGAAGCTATCTATGCCTTGCGCCCCGGCTCCTCTATGCGGCCGAAGCGGCGATCACGATGCGCATATTCGGCGACGGCCGCCTCGAAAGCCGCTCTGTCGAAATCCGGCCAATTGATGGGCAGGAACACGAATTCCGAATAGGCCGCTTGCCGCAGTAGAAAATTCGACAGGCACTGCTCGCCCGAGGTGGGGATCATGAG
>NZ_JBPFDU010000068.1:0-5568 GCF_051062815.1 Methylocystis sp.
CCATCCGCCTCGGGGCTCCGTCCGGTCTGGCCGACGCCTTATTCCGCTTCTTCGTCTGGATCAAGACGTCCAGAACTTCTCCTTCCGCCAAGATGGCGCGCGATGCCGGCGACCATTTTCGAAGGCGGATCTGCCGAAGAATCTCCTTGATCACTGATCCCGTAATATCTCCTGGAGTATTTCCTCGACCGAGCGCGGCGAAATTCCGAGATCTTCAAATCCTGACATCTCTGGCGACCACACAGTGTCGACCTGCATCAGCTCTACTTGATTGCGAGTGATGGGCGGGCTCGGGAGCATTTCCGCGAACCACGCCAGCGTGCGCCAAACGGCAAATGGGACAGGAACGAACATAGGCTTAAGGCTCGCTTCGTGGGCAATGACCCTGAGCAATTCTTCATAAGAGTAGCCGCGAGGACCGCCAAACTCGAAGGTGATCGCATGCGCGTCCTTCCGATCCAACGCACCAGCGATTGCCTCCGCCACATCCTCCACATAGGCGGGCTGCAATCTCGTGAGACCGCGCCCGAACATCGGGTAGATTGGCAGCTGGCGGAGGAGTTTGAGGATGGCGGTGAGAAAGGAATCGTCGGTGCCGAACATCACCGCCGGCCGAATAAGAATTGCATCTGCGAAGGCGGCGCGAACCGCCAGTTCGCCTTCGCCACGCTTGCGGATATAGAGCGATGACGAGCCGGCATCGGAGCCGATTCCTGAAACATGCGCGAGCCGCTCCACTCCGGCTCGACGTGCTTGATCCGCCAATCGTTGAGCCGCCTCGACATGCACGGAATGGAAAGTCTCGCTGCCATGCTCGACGTAAAGACTGACCGCATTTCACAACGCCGTAAGCGTCAGCAATTAGAGCCGATCCTGAAAGATTTGACTCCTGATCAAAGGCTTGGCCTGGCCAGGCGTTTGAGCATGATGCGGATCATGGCAAGGCGTACGAAAGCGGCGACGGTGGTCGCATAGCGTTCGAAGTCACGCGCGAGACGGCGGTTTCGGCTGATCCAAGCGAGTGTCCGTTCGACGATCCAGCGCTTCGGCAAAACGACAAATTTGTGCGCGTCGGTTCGTTTGACGATCTGGATTTTCCAACATCCTGCAGCGGCGACGGACCGCGCCATTTTCGGTCCCTGATAGCCAGCGTCGGCGAAGATTTTCTCGATAAAGGGAAAGCGCCGCCGCGCGTTCTGCAACAACCCACGGGCGCCGTCGCGATCCTGAATGTCGGCGGGTAGAACGCTCACGCTGAGAAGGAGACCGAGCGTGTCGACGAGGACATGACGCTTGCGGCCCATAACCTTCTTTCCCGCGTCGAACCCCTGCGGATCAATCGTTGCGCCCCCTTTTGAGCGGCCTTGGCGCTTTGCGAGTCGATGATCGCGGCCGAGGGGCTTGCCTCTCTCTCCGCCGCTTCCCGAACGGCGACATAGAGCGCCTCATGAATGCGCTCCAGCGTTCCGCTCCAATCCCAAAGCATGAAGTAGGAATGCGCCGTGCTCTTGGGCGGCAGGTCTTTCGGCAAGGCGTTCCATCGGCAGCCCGTGGCCAGCACGTAGAAAATCGCGTTGAGAACCTCGCGCACGACGACCGTCCGCTTGCGTCCGCCGCGCTTGGCCGGCGGGATCAAAGGCGCAATCAGCGTCCATTCCGCGTCGGTGAGATCAGACGGGTAACGAAGGCCGCGACGCTCCGCGGCAACGCGATGTTCCGGCTTCCACATCGGACGCTCCCCCAGGCGAATCATCCAATGCGCATGGAATCACAACCGACTCACACGACTCAACTTCTTTCAGGATCGGCTCTTACACTTGCGATTGACCGCTCATCGTGAATGTTGGCCTCGACCGAGCGAAGTTGCGGATCATCAGAACCAAACAGCCTAAGCCCCCGATCCGGATGCCTCGACGCAATCCGAACAAAAAACCCAGCCTTGCGGAGACGCCAGACCACCCGGCGCCCGAGAAACCCGGTTCCGCCGAACACGACAATGGAGCGCTCGTGCATGGTCGCCATGGCTTAAACTCGTCTACTTACGTCGGAGAAGCCCCGATCGGACAGATAACGTGGACGGATCGCGCGCCAACTGCGCGCGCCTTGTCTGGATCGGCGGCAGCGAGCCTGCACATTCGCCTCTCAATGTCGCCTTGAAGGGGTAATGTCGGAAGCTGGCGAGACCGTATAGCACTGGAAGCCAGCCTCGAATTGGCACGATCCTCGAGCTGACGTTTCAGACTCGACGGTCGCATTGCTCAGGCCGCGCGATGACGCTGTTGCCGAGATAAACAAGGGACGGTTCGCCAAGCGCCGGCAGGCCCTACTGGATGCAATTGTTGTGTCCGGGCCGATGTCGAGGGTGAACCTCATTGGAAAGCAATCTGATTTGAAAGCGAAAATAACGTTTTTGGGGAAAATGCGAGCCATCTGGCTTCATCGTCACTGATGTCGATTTCGGTTTCAAGATGAGACTCACGATCTTTTGAAAAACAGCGGCTTAGAAAAAAATCAGTCTCAGTCCGATTTCGGTTTCAATTGAGACTATATCGGCAAATTTTCGGTTTCAATTGAGATTGATCGACCGGTCGATCGACCGTACTATTATCGACATGGCTGGTCTCATCGACGATCCAAACGATCCGCGTTGGCAGGAGGCCGAACGCCGAGACCAATTTCTGCGCGAACTGTTGAAGGCAACTGGATGGAAAGCGACGCGAGACGTTGTCGATGCCGCGCGCATGACCTTTGGTGTCAGCCGATCGACTGTGTACAGAATAATTAGTCGATTTCTTGCGTCGCGCAGGGCATCCAGCCTGGTGCCTGCGGATCGGGGAACACCGCGAGGGGCCAAACGCGTTGACAGCAAGGTCGAGCGCGTCATTGCTGAACAGATCAATCGCGTCTGGTTGAAGAAGGAAAAGCCGAATATGCGCGCTCTGATCGAGCGCGTGCATGAAGCTTGCCGCATCGACGGACTGCGCCTGCCCCATCGCAGCACCATCCAACGCCGCGTTGACGAACTCGACGTGCTCCGCGCAGCCCGCAGGCGAGGAGAAACTGCCTTGGAAGCCGCCGCAACTCCGAGCGCTGGCAATTACCGCGCGGACAAGCCGAACGAGATTTGGCAAATCGACCACACAATCGTCGATATGATCGTTGTCGATGAAGAGACGCGATTGCCGATAGGACGTCCAGTTTTGACGATAGCCATCGACGTTTGTACGCGAATGGTAGCTGGCTTCTATCTATCGCTGAATCCGCCAAGCAGCGTCTCCGTGGGACTGTGTCTTCTTCACGCGGTCTATGACAAAACCTCGTGGCTACAAGAGCGCAATATCGATTATCCTTGGCCCGTCGCTGGCATTCCTTCAATTCTGCACTGCGACAACGGTGCAGAATTCCATTCAAAGTCACTGCAGGCAGCTTGCCGTGAATATGGGATAAAGCTCGTCTACCGTCCGCCTGCAACACCACGCTTCGGCGGACACATTGAACGTCTCATCGGCACCATGATGGGAGCCGTTCATATCCTTCCCGGCACAACGTTCAGCAACACGAAAATTCGCGATGGTTACGCTTCTGAGCAACACGCGATATTCACTCTAAGGGAACTTGAACGCTGGCTCGCGGTCGAAATCACCGGCCGCTATCAGCAGCGAATTCATTCCTCCTTGTTACGCCCGCCCCTGGCAGTCTGGCGAGAAGGCCAAGGCGAAGTGAGTTGTGACTTGCCGCCTGACAGGATGGCCTTCTGGACAAGCTTCCTGCCAGAAGCCCGGCGCCGATTGCTGAAGGACGGAATCCATCTCGAAAAAATCCGATATTGGTCAGATGTCCTCTCGCGGGACCTTGGGCGTCGAGAAGAATTACTCGTCAAATATGACCCCCGCGATCTTTCACGAATTTTCGTACGTCGCCCTGAAGGCCACTACATCGAAGCCCGCTACCGCAACCTGTCCTACCCTGCGATCACGATCTGGGAGTGGCGCAATGCGAAGCGCCGTCTTTTCGATCTTGGTAAGCGCGATCTCAGCGAAGAGACTATTTTTTCTGCTCTCGCGCTTCAACGCCGAATCGAGGATGATGCAGCCTCGGCAAGCGCTGCTGCGCGCCGGAAAATTGTGAGGCGACCACGATCCGCAAAACAAGACGCCCCCATCGAACTGTCTGGCGTTGACACCTCGAAGCAGCATGATGGGCTGGATGATATGGAGTTTTGGGAATGAACCTCGATCATCCTCATCTCGCGCCACAGGCTGCGGCGCTTCTGTCGATGACGGATGAACTACGCATCAAGGCAACACGAACGGAGAGATGGATCGGCTTCGCCCGCGCGCGGCACACTCTCGAACATCTGCAATTTCTCTGTGACTACCCGCCCTCGACGCGCCCGCCTGGACTCGCCATTTACGCCCACAGTGGCATGGGAAAAACCATGCTCGTCGAGAAATTTCGTCGCGCAAATCCGCCAATCGTTCATTCATTCGCTGGCTCCGAGGTTGTCCCAGTCTTATCGATTTCCTTGTCGTCAAAACCTTCCGAGCGACGAATTTACGCGCAACTCTTGAGTAGCGCTGGCGTGGACATCCGAAACGCAATGACCCTCGTCGAAATGGAAGTGCGCGCGCTCAATCTTTTAAAGCAGCTGAAAGTTCGCGTGATCGTCATTGATGAGGTTCATAATCTCCTCGCGGGCAGTCCACGCGAGCAACGTGTCATTCTTCAGCTCTTTCGTCATCTGAGCAATGAGTTGAAAGCGTCATTGGTGTGTCTCGGTATTGCCGACGCTCGTGAAGCGATTGCTGGCGACACACAGCTTGCGAGGCGGCTTGATCAAATCGTTCTTCCACGGTGGAAGGCTGACGAAGAGTTTCAGGGATTGATGGTTGGCATCCTTCGAAGCCTGCCCCTCCGTCGGCCATCAGCCCTCTCGGCTCAGAGCTTGCGCACTCTTACTCGCGCCACGGATGGGATCACCGCGAAGGTTTTTTGCATGCTGAACGAACTTGCAGTCGAAGCCGTTCGCTCGGGCAATGAGCAAATCACCGACGAAGATGTTGAGCGCTGGAAACCAGCGCTTGAACGTGAAGCCGTCTTTGCCTGAACACGTCCGATTTTCGGTTTCATTTGAGACTCGGATTGCCATCCAGTCTCAAATGAGACCGAAAAAACACACCGGGTATCCTTCAGTCTCACTTTGAAACCGAAATCGACATTGGCGATCCTTACATGGCGCACGCGCAAAGCCTGACCACCCCGCAGGTCCGCCATCGTAATCCATCCTAACCTTTATTGCCCCGCTACACGCACCGAGCATCTCTCGCGCCTCACGATGAGGCTCCCGATCAGACTTGGGGCCATGCTCGGCCGATGCGAGCCAGAGCTGATCAGATCAGCGGTCGCTCATTGCTCTCGTTCCGCGGCGCCGCCATAGACGCAAACTGTCTTGATATTGACAAATTCCTTGATGCCGTACGCCGAAAGCTCTCGACCGAAGCCGCTCTGCTTGACGCCACCGAACGGCAGACGCGGGTTCGAGCGCACAGGCTCGTTGACGAATACGCA
>NZ_JBPFDU010000069.1:0-31804 GCF_051062815.1 Methylocystis sp.
ATCACAAGATAACCGATCTCGCCGCCTTGCTACCGTGGCGCTGGGCCGCCGACCTACAAGCCAAAAAGCTCGCCGCCTGATCTACGCGCAGCCGTCCTTGGCTGAAAATGATCAGCCCACGTGCCTCACCGGATGCTTACATCGAAGCCGGCGGGCGGTCTCGCGGCGGCCACTCCGCTCAACACGCTTCAACAGGTCGAGGATTTCAGCCGAACTGATCTCGGTAATCGGTCGGGAAGCGAGAGGCTCGGCGATGTCTTCCAACAACCAACGGAGTTTTGCGACCGTCATCTCGGCCGAACCCTTGATGACGTGACCTTCTAAAAACTCGGAAGCTATCAATCCGAAAGTGTTCTTTGCGGAAGTCTCGGCGGCGATTCGATCGAGCTTCTTTTTGATGCTCGGGTCTACGCCGGACGCCAGAAGCTTCTTCGCCCCATCGCGCTTTGCTCGCGCTTCGGCGAGAGAGAATAGGGGGTATGCCCCGAAGGCGAGGAGACGCTCCTTTCCCAGGAAACGGTATTTGAGACGCCAAAGTTTGGAGCCATTGGGCTGCACGACTAAGTGCAACCCTCCGCCGTCGAAAAGCTTGTAAGGCTTTTCTCCTGGCCTGGCATTCTGGATGTCGAACTGCGTTAACGGCTTGGGGGTATTGCCCAAAGGGGAAAATCCCTCGATGCCCCTAATCTACCCCCGAATTTTTGAGAAACAACGTTCCGCCATAAGCAACTATGGGACGAAAATTGCAATACTACCTGATTCTACGTTGATTATGAGCGATTATGAGGTGCCTTGAAAAGAGGCTCTGGTGCCAGGGGCGTCATCACAAATTTCACATAACGATCTGAAATTTATTGGACAATTGTCGGTGTGGAAAATCCTGAGGCCAACATAAAGGCCAACAGCCGATTTTTCTATCGAAAACGTCGCTGGGCGTAGTCCGACAAGAGATCATCGAATTGCAGCACCTAGGTGATCTTAGGCGCGCGAGATCGCGTCGGTCGATGCTGAGATCGTCGCCTAAGCGAATGCGGATCGGTGAAGGCGTATTTTGTTGTTCTTCCATTTTTCACAGAAATCTCTGGTGCGCTCCGCGATCTCGGCATCTGCGTTGATGACGAAAAAGGTGCGGCAACTAAAGGCGTTGGCTCTGACGGCTATCGTGGGGCGTCCTATCGCGCGACGCCAGTGGTCGACTTCGGCGTCGTGCCCACCCTTAAAGCGACTGTTGTGATGGTAAACGATCGCCGTCCGGCCTTCGCAGAGCGCGAGCACTTCGTTGAGCGGAATTTGCTTGCCGAAGCTTGGAGTCCGCCGACGTTGCTCGTCATCCGTCGTAAGCCCATTGTCTGGATCCATGAACACGATCTCGGCGCCCTCCAGGGCCTTTACCGTGCGCGAGAACCAAGCGGACCTCATTTTGCAGCGCTCAATCCCAGACATGCGGTCGACGGGCAATGACTCAGCGGCGAACAGGGTGCCAGCCTTGAACGCCTGATGGAGGCCAGATACCGCTCTCTTCTTGGATGTGATTTCGGCCATCAAGTCGAACAGGTGGGGGTTCAAATGTCTCCACTGCTCCGGAGCGCACAGGTACGCGATGTGACGCCCGTCGGTGTTGTGTTCCTCGTCGCGAAATAAGTACCACGCGACTCCGAGCCTTCGACCTACGCCTAGATGCTGCAGGAGAGAAATCTTGATGTAATCGCCTATATCGCCAGCGTATCGATTTTGCATCTTAGGGATCGAGTTCCGGCTTTTCTTCGCGCTATCTGCGGCCGCGGCCTATCGGTCGATGGGAGTGCCCTGACTTTTTCCCGCCCGACTGTCCGGCTGCATGCAAGTTGGGCATCGTCCCCGGGGAGGCTGCTACGGGTAATCGAGCGTCGCTTGCAGAACCCTGCCGACGTAGAGTCTCAACCTCAGCTTCTAACACCTTTAATTGATTGGTCATTTCCTCAATGGTTTTACCGCTTTCTCCTACGCTGCTCTTAAGTTCGTCCATCGACGAGATTTTTCCCCAGACAGCACTCATGTCTGCCCGCCAGCCGAACAAAATCGTGAAATAAATGGCGAAAAGCGAGACGGCCAGCCCGGCGAGCGCGAGCCAAGCGATTGTTTGAAATCTGTTCTTTAAATCCTCTGCAGCCGCCTGGGCATTTTTGGCATCTGACGCAGCGGTCTCGCTGGCGGCGGCCGCCTTCTCGGCCGCTTTCTGGGCATCGTTTGCCATGGTTGGAATCGAACTTCGGATGCCGACTGGTTTCCCGCCTGCGAATGGGACTGCAGCCTTACGAATGAACTTTTCAATATCCCAATGCTCAAGACCGTCCCTCATGAGAGGGTCGCTACCCTTGGTGGGCGTGGACGTCGTCTTGGTGAATTCGACCCATATCAAACCCTCTTCAAGAGGGATGACGTAGTCCGCATTTGTGAGATTGTGCAGCGGAATGCACAACTTGCCCCAGTAGCCGGGATCGACGAGCGGCCCCGTGCCTAAGAGCAACCCTCGGTGCACGTGCCTGATTTGCAAATTGAAGCGTACGCCGATGTAGTCGGGAAGACGAAAATCGAGGTCGGTTTCGACAAACAGGATACTGTTTGCCCGCACGCACAAAGGTTTGGCGGAATCGAAAACGGACAATAGCTCGTCGTCATTATTGAAGATGTACGCTTTGCTACCGATTCGCCCTTCATAGGAAGCCTTCTTTAATCTCGGCTTGTCGCCACCCTTGTAGAAGGGTGCAATCATGCCCGTTGCAAGGACGTATTTTTCGATATGATCTGCCGACAACAAGGAAGGCGGAATGACGTTGTTGTCGAACGGGTCATCCTTTCCACGGCGTTGACGGGCTAGCTCGGCCGCGTCGGATCGACCTAATATCTCCTTCTCTTCTCCTGAATTGTTAGCAGGCTGCATTATCAGGCTGTTTGATTTGTAGCGGATACAATGCCGTCTCTTGAGAAGCCGTACCAATCGATGCAATGGCCAATCTCCCGCTCAACGCGAGTAATGAATTGCCGAACAGGACCGTCGGACATTTCGAGCGAACTGCGAGGGCCTACGTAGTCAAGATGATTGAGCACCAACCGATGAGGCGCATTCGCTGCAAGCGCGCGCCTGACCAGTGCGGCGTCGAATTCTCCAACTCGTCGAAGTTTACGCGTAACGGTCGTGTACTCACGCAGATCCAGCTCGGTTCCCGCTCGTCGAGCGATCTCCTCCCAAGCGGTTTCGCCCAGCAGCGGACCAGAATCGCCTGCCACCCTGATGGGATAGCTACGGAGGACCATTGTGATGTCGTCTACGTAACGGGGGCTGACGCCGGCCTCCGCGAGCGCTGCCGCCGCCGTCGTTGATCTGGCGGTAGCTTTCGGCCAATAGCCTCCGTCCAGCAGCGACAAACCGAAGCCTTGCGAGCCCTCGATGACGACCCTTTGGCCGAGTTCCAGACGATCGTTGAGCGTGAGGCTGGTATCGACGTTTCTTAGGAAAGGGTGCAGCAGATCATGATCAAGCGCATGGACGGCCTTCAGGGGGAAGTTCGGCGCGTCACGAGCCGCCAATGCCATCACCGCGGCGCCGACACCTGAGCCGGTCGAGCCGATTGAAGACACAAGCGCCGCCTCGCCCTCCCAAGCTTTGTGCTGCTCGGTGACGACCTGAGCCTTGGGGCTGATCACGATCCTGTCCAAGGGGTAATCTAAGGCCGCGATTTCCCCGAGTAGGACGTCAACGTCCAGATACGCGCCTGCAGGAAACACGACGTCGACATTTCGGTCGACGCTCGCGGCCGGCATCTGTCGAAGCGCCCATCGTCGACCTTTATGATCAAAGGCCGTATGTCCCGAATTAGGTCCTCCAACCCTAATGACCGTTATCGGGCCTCGGCTACGGCGCACGATTTCGAGCGCTACCTTCCCCTTGCCTTCCGACCCAAATTGGCCGCCGACGACTATCGAGATCGGCATCTTCGGTTCCTGCTATCCGCGGCAAGTTCTGCCGCCCATTGCCCTACCTCTTCTATCACACCTTCGTTTTGGAACACGCGGTGGGCCATGGCGCGCATGGAACCGACTCGACTTTCGACATCAGACATCGCCGCCGTTTCGAAGTCACCATCGATCGCTCGCGCCGAGTACCGCCGACGGCGCCGTTCCTCACTGGCATCCACGTACACATGAACGTAGCCGCCACCGGCGCGCTCCGCAAGAAACCCATGGTCCTCTGGAAAGCGCATGCCATCAACGACGACAGCCGGCGCTCCTCCCGCGCGTGCGAGCGTCTGTTCCGCAAGCCATCTCTGTTTGCCAGTTCGATTGATCTCGTTTCCGAGCGCTTGGCGATGGACCCGCTCTAGGGGCAGACCGCGAGCCTTTAGCTCATCGTCAATGACAACACTGAAGCGCGTGTAAGCGAACCCCTGCTTTTCTAGAGCTCTCGCCAGAGTCGTCTTGCCAGCCGCGATTGGGCCACTGATGCCGATGATAATCGGCTGGGCGCCACCGTCGAGCTTGGGAATAATCAAGGGTGGTTCCTCTGCTGTTCCCAGGGCTTCTACGAGTCCGGCCCAATGAAACGATCCCACCACAGCAGAAGTGATCGCATCGAGTTCGTCGTGAGATGCGTCTTCGAGATCTGCTGATACTCCGAATTCTGCCAAGCCCAGTTTCAGCCATTCTACCCCGGCTCCTTTTCGAGGTATCCGCATGATGTCCTGCGCCGCTCCTGGATAGCTTTCGATCACCGGCAATCCGCGATTGCGAAGCGCTGCGGCCAGCCGTATGCCGCGGGCCGTCAGCTTCTGCATGCTGGGCAAAAGGCATGGATAGACGTTGACCCCACGCCGCTTCAGCTCCCGTTCGCATTCGCGCATAATGCCGAAACGCTCGCGGCCAGGGTCCACATCATCGACACTTGTTCGTCCCGCTGGGAGGCAAAGCGGCGAGTCAATCGAGACAAGATCAGGTTGGCAGTTCAACGTCTCGGCGAGGAGTTCTTCGTCGGTGAAAAGCGTCGCATAGTTGGCATGCCTTCCATCAAGAAGGCACCATCCGGATCCCCGGGCCTCGGAGCCCGTGAGATCGATTCCCACAATCCGCGCTCTCTCTGCCGGAGTGCCTCCGAGCAGTTGGTCGAAGTCTGGAGCGGACGACAGTTCTCTTCGAGCAGCCTCAAACGCGGGGATATCAAGCCACCCGGCAGGCGCGGACCAGTCGCCGAAAGTCACTCGTTCCACGAACAGATCTGGTTCGAACTCGAACAGATCAATGATGTTATCGAAAATCGCGCCCATCGCCGCGATATCGGCCCGGTTATACCGCACCAGAGTGTTCAGGGCAGACGTGTCTCCCCGCAGGTAGCGATGCCAGAGCAGCACGGCTGCGAAGCCATCGACCTCGGCAATGTCATTGCGTAGTGACAAACCAAGCTGTTTTTCGATGGCCTTTTGTCCGCCGGTGAGGCCTACGCGACGGCAGAGATACATCAGGTCGATATGGTTGCTCGGCAGCAGCACGTCCGGAAATTCCTGTCGGAGGAATCTCGCGTCAAACCGGATGCCATTGAACGTGACGAGCGCCAGCGCGCCTTGCGCGTCTTTCCTCAACAGTTCATGGCTGTCACCTTTGACCATTGTCGAAGCGCGGCCGCCGATCGACCAGCCGACGACGGTGATTTCGTCGTAGTGGTGACTCAGACCCGTTGTTTCAATGTCAAGAAATAGTATACGTTCGGGATGCTGCCTGCATATGGCAAGCCGCTCACTCAGCCAGCGCGGCAGCTCAGGGATAACGGTATTTTTCCTGGTCCGTGGCGTGCGGGCCAACATCAGAACCGCTCCAATATCGCGCTCAGGGTTGTCTGCGCTTCCAGCCCCGCCTCCCAACGGAGGCTGCCCATACCACTAAGGCTTCGGCCGCACCACCCTCCCTCCTTCCGGAAGAAGGGCTGGCACCCTAGTTCTCCGGCCTTTTCCGCGCGTAACGCTACCTTATGCAGATACTTTTGGCGATCTTTGGCGATTTGTTATACAAAGAATTTTAGATGCGTTTGAGACGTGCACGGTGGTCCTGTGAAGGAAAAGAAATCAGAGTTCGTGGTCGGGGAGTATGTTATCACCATCGAGTCGATGATCGATGACAGTTCGCAACTCCACGACTATGGATTCAGCCGTTCGACATGGCACCGGGGGGTGAGATTGATGGAGCGCTTCGGGTCGGATCGCGCTCTGGAACTCATGGACTCCAAGGCGGAGCGAGCCTTCGAACGGGGAGACCTAGCTATATGCCACAAGTGGCGCGATGTCATGGGAGTAATACACGCCATCATAGCAGATGAGCCGCAGCCTAACGACAGGATTCACTGAAGCATAATTAACACTTCACGAGGTCGACGGACCAATTACTTACATTGCATCCGAGAACTACCTTAAGCTCCTGGCAAAGGTGTCGAATCTTGTAATCGATCATCCAAGGAGGATTACAGATTACTAAGCCGCTGCCCGCGAGGGCTAGACCGTCTCGCGGGAAGGGGCAGAACTCCGCGCGCAGAACGTTCTTGAAGCCGGCTCCAACCGCGGCCGCAGCAATTCGGTCTCCGAAGGCGCCGTCCTTGATGGGGTACCATACGGCAAATGTTCCGGTTGCCCATTTGCCAAAGCCTGTTCGAAGCGAATTAGCAATTTGGTCGACGTCATTCCTCTGCTCGTACGGCGGGTCAATGAAGACCAAGCCTCTCCGCTCTTCGGGCGGTAGCAGCGCACCGACCGCTTCATATCCATCCCGTTCATGGACCGCGATTCGTCGATCCCTGCTGTATCGCGCTTTCAATAGCGCCCCGTCCTGCGGGTGCAGCTCACAAACGATAAGGCGATCGCGCTCACGCAAAGCCTGCTTAATTAGTTCTGGCGAACCAGGATAGAATCTCAGCGATTTACCGTTGAGCGTTTCAACAATCCTCGCATACATCGGTGCTGAGGCAAGTGGCTTGCCGAATACGCGGTCCACGCCCTCGCAGCGCTCGTTAGTTCGCATCGCCTCCTCAGAATCGAGGTCATAAACGCCGAGACCTCCATGCGTATCCAGAACCGAGAACGGTTTCGTCTTTAGCAAAAGATGTTCCAGCAAGAGCGTCAGCACAGCGTGTTTAAACACTTCCGTGTGATTGCCGGCGTGGAAGGCATGTCGGTAATTCACGATCGTAGGCTCTTTCCCTGTTCTTCACTAGCTCTTGGAGGCTTGGTCGTGATCTACTATTAGTCCTGATCCGTTTCGATCATCGACACCGCAACCTCCTTGGTAGCGGCAAAGAAGGCCTCGCGTCGACGGCAGTGGCACCGAACATCCTTTCAACAGCGGTGCTCCGGTGACGCGAAAAACGGAAAGGCGGCGCTTTGATCACGGCGCGAGCAAGCCCTCGTTTACGGCTCTCTCCTCGCCTTGGCGACCCCGTTCGGTCACGATTAGGCGCTCGAGCATGGCACGGTCATGCGCCCGCTACTCCCGACAGATTGCGCCGAATCGTCGACCCACGAAACGTTCAAGGCAACTTTCGTCAGGGTGATGAAGGATCAGATCGACCGGATCCTAGCTATTCTCCAACTCCCGCTTCCCTTTCGCGCTCCAGAGCGCCCGCGCATGTTCACCTTGCTCGCTCTGGAGCTTGTCGGCCATCCAGAGGAGCGCGCCGAAAATGATGGCGCGGTCGTCGCAGTCAAGTCGACGACGCCGGCTTTGACGACGAGGCCACCGAGTTCGATCAGATGTCGCGTGCGCTTGCGGCGCTCGACCTGCCAGGCGCGCATGTCATGCCGCGCCTGTGCCGTCTGATGACGGTTGCACACCACTGTGTTGCGCTGAAGCGCCGCCAGTGTCGCGCGACCAGGCGCCGACGCAGTTCGTCGCGACCGGCCCTGAAAGTACGCGGCCCACGTTTCGCCCATGCCTCCCTCTTTCCGGCATCCTCGGTTTCCGCCAGCACGATCAGTGCGCCCGCCAATTCGTCGGCGCTGAGCGCGTCGGCTCCGGTCGAAATGACCAGCTCGCCAAGCTGCTGCACCTTGCGGTTTCTGAGGCCTCGCGCCTTGTGTTCGAGCGACTTCAATTCTGCGTCGAAGTCCCGCGGCTTGCGCATCATGTCCTCCACATGCTGTTGATGGAGAGATGATAGTCGAGCGGCTACCGAAATGATGTAAGGTAGCCGGGACAGTTGGGGACGGCGTGGTCCCTCCCGAGAATTTTTCGAGGGAGGGACCGCTTATACGTCGTTCCGACGTGCGCTTCGCTGTGATGATGTTCGGATCGCGATGGCGATCTATCATCTTCACGTCAAGGTCATCGGCCGCAAATGCGGCTCCAGCGCGGTGGCGTCCTCGCCTTCCGCTCGGCCTCGCGGCTGCGCGACGACCGGCTCGGACGCAGTCACGATTTCTCGGCCAAGCGCGGCGTGGTCCATTCCGACGTGATGCTGCCGGAGAATGCGCCGGAGGCGTGGAAGGACCGCGAACGACTTTGGAACGATGTCGAGACGCTCGAGGTCAGGAAGGATGCGCAGCTCGCCCGCGAAGTCGAATTCGCCATTCCGCGCGAGATGACAGAGCGCCAGGGCATCGAACTCGCCCGCGATTTCGTGCGGTCCGAATTCGTAGACCGGGGCATGATCGCCGACCTCAATGTGCATTGGGATATGGCCGAGGGTGGAATGCTGAAGCCGCATGCACATGTCATGCTGACCATGCGCTCGGTTGACGAGAATGGCTTCGGTCCGAAGGTGCGGGAGTGGAACCGCACCGAGTTGCTTGAACGCTGGCGGGAGCGTTGGGCAGAGCTTGCCAACGAGCGTCTGGCCGAACTCGACGTCGACGCGCGCATCGACCATCGCAGCCTGAAAGCTCAGGGAATCGCGCTGGAGCCGCAAAGCCAGATCGGCGCGACCGCGCAGCGCATCGAAGGCGAAGGGATCGAGGCCGCCGACCGCGCCGACATGCACCGCGAGATGCCGCGCAACAACGGCGCGCGCATCATCGCCGATCCGTCCATCGCGCTCGACGCGATCACGCATCAGCAATCGACCTTCACACGGCGCGACATGGCGATGTTCGCGCACCGGCACAGTGACGGGAGCGACCAATTCAATGCGGTGATGGGCGCGATGCGGGAAGCGCCCGATCTCGTCCAATTGGGCAAGGATGAACGGGGCGAGGATCGCTTCACCACCCGCCAGATGATCGAGACCGAGCAGCGCTTGCACCGCGCTGCCGACCTCATGGCTGCGAAGCAGCGCCACGAGGTCGGTGACAGGGACCGTGAAGCGGCACTGGCGCGCGAGAAAGCACGCGGTCTCGTTCTTTCGGGAGAGCAGGCCGACGCGCTGGCGCATCGCATCGTAACCGAGCGCACGCGATTCGCCATGCACGTAAAATAAGAGCTCTGTTACGGGCCATGTTTCCTGTGGACCCGCTGAAAATCCCAGTCGGCTTAAGCGTGTTTTGGGCTCATCCAGCTTAAGAAAAACGACTGGACTTCTGCCGCAAAGGACGCATTGCTAGGCGTGTCGACCCGAGGATTTAGTCCGAGGGGTTGTTATGAAGGCTCGCCTCGCAATTTGCGGGGCTTTGGTTGGTGCCAGCGTCGCTCTCGACGCCGCTAACCAAAGGAGCCGAAAACGATGTCGACGGATTCCCTCAAGAGATCACGAGCTACCGCGAGCACATCGCCAAAGCGCGCCGCCTCCAAGAAGCGGAGCGCCGAACCGAACGCGGCGGCGCGTTCAAAAGTCACGCCCGACGTCTCCACCAAACCGACGTTGAACACTGACGAAACAAGGGTCGAACGCGTCACCAAGCAGGAACGCGTGCTGACGCTGCTGGGTCGAACCGACGGCGCAAGCATCGAGGAGATCATGCTGGCGACCGACTGGCAGCAGCACAGCGTGCGGGGGTTCCTGGCCGGCACAGTGAAAAGGAAACTCGGTTTCCCGCTCACATCGTCCAAGACCAAAGAAGGCACACGCCGCTATCGCATAGAGAAGCGACACGCGCGCTGAGATGCGGACGTCGGCAATGAATGTCGAAGAGGCGCTTGAGAGTCTTTCGACATTGACCCTCTTCGAACTGCGCGGCGAATGGCGGCGACTTCATCGGATGTCGCCGCCCATGCGGCTTTCCCGGGATTTGCTGCTGCGCGGAATTCTCTACAAGCTTCAGGAGCGAGCCTTTGGCGGACTCGCCAAAGCCGTTGCGCGAAAGCTGGAACAAGGCGGCGTCGCTTCGTCTGATCAAGCAGAGCCTCGGATTGCGCCTCCGATCGCGCTGAAGCCCGGCACGCGGCTCGTGCGGGAATGGCGCGGCGAAACCCATGTGGCGCTCATTCAGGCTGACGGCGTCGAATGGCGCGGGCGGCGCTACCCCTCCCTCTCGGTGGTGGCGCGGGAGATTACCGGCGCGCATTGGTCCGGTCCGCGCTTCTTCGGCTTGAGGCGGCGGCGATCAGTCCCAGTGTCCGGCTCCTTCACTTTTGCTGGGGCAGACGGACATGGCGAGGCCTGATCTCGTCCGCTCGTCTGGCGCGTCGATCCGCAGTGCGATCTATACTCGCAAATCCTCCGACGAGGGGCTGGCGCAGGAATTCAATTCTCTCGACGCACAGCGGGAAGCTTGCGAAGCCTATATCGTCAGCCAGCGTCACGCCGGCTGGGTCGGCCTTCCTGAGATGTACGACGACGGCGGCCTCTCCGGCGGCACGATGGAGCGCCCTGCCCTCAAGCGGCTTCTCCAGGACGTGAAGAGCGGGAAGGTTCAGATCATCGTTGTCTACAAGGTAGACCGGCTGACCCGGTCGCTCGCAGACTTCGCCAAGATCGTCGACATACTTGACGCCCATAACGCCTCCTTTGTTTCGGTGACGCAGCAGTTCAACACGACGACCTCCATGGGCCGTCTGACGCTCAACATGCTGCTCTCTTTCGCCCAGTTCGAACGCGAGATCGCCGGCGAGCGCATCCGCGACAAGATCGTGGCCTCGAAACGCAAGGGCATGTGGATGGGCGGCAATGTGCCGCTGGGTTACGACGTCAAAGACAGGAAGCTGATCGTCAATCAGGAGGAAGCGGCGACCGTCCGGACGATCTTCCGGCGCTATGCGGAACTGGGCTCCGTCACGCTGCTCAAATCAGAACTCGATCGACAAGGCATTGTCAGCAAGCGCCGCGCGGGATCTGGCGGATGTCTCGCCGGCGGCAAGCCGTTTTCGCGCGGCGCGCTCTATCTGCTGCTGCAGAACCGCATTTATCGCGGGGAGATCGTTCATCAGACCGCTGCCTATCCCGGCCAGCATGACGCCATAGTCGATACTGAACTATGGCGAATCGTTCAGGACAGACTGGCCGCTAATCGACATGAGCGCTCGCTGTCGGCGGGCGCGGACTCTCCAAGCCTCCTTGCCGGTCTCATCTATGACGCCGCCGGCGGTCGAATGAGCCCGACGCATGCCGTCAAGCAAGGCAAGCGATATCGCTATTATGTCTCGGCTGTATTGATCAGGAATGATCCAGACGCACCCAAGAACTGCGCTCACGCGTCATCGCCGGTGATGCGCATCCCTGCCGGGGATATCGAAGGACTTGTCCTCGACCGACTGAGAGCCTTCTTGTCGTCAACCAGCGCCATTGCCGATTCGCTCTCTGCTTTTGGCTTCGATGCTCATGACCTCGAAACAATCTTGCGCAGCGCCACCACGCTTTCGCAGCACTGGTTTGAGATGTCGCCGATCGAGCTGACGAAACTTGTTCGCAGCATTGTCGAACGCGTCACCGTTTACGGCGAGGAAATAGAGATCGGCTTGAACCGGGCGAAAATCGCCCGCGTGATGGAGGCTGCGGAAAAAATCCCTCGGGATGATTCAGAGCCGCTCCTCCTGGTGACGGAAGCCAAGCTGCGCCGCGCCGGCAAAGGCAAACTCCTCGTCATCGAGACCGGCGCCGAACCAGAGATCGACCAAAATCTCGTCGCCCTCATCAAGGAAGCCTTCTCGCGCCGCACCGAACTCTTCGTAGGACCACACGATAGTATTGAGGCGATGATCGAGCGGCGAGAAATCACGCGCGGCCGTCTGTCCTCGTTGGTCCGGCTGTCCTATCTCGCGCCCGACATCGTCCAGGCGATCCTCGCCGGCCGCCAGCCGGTCGGGCTGACGCCGACCCGGCTTCTGAAACTGAGCCAACGCCTGCCCCACGACTGGAAACAGCAGCGGTCTTTTCTCGGCTTCGCGAGCTGAGCCTTTCCCGAAAATCCGCCCGGACACTCGACATCCGTTCACGCCAAAAGCGCCTCGAGAGACTCGGCCGCAGTTCACGCCCCAACTCCGGACGCTTTTCGTCTCAGGGCCGCTTCGCTTACATCGCGGGACCGCTAACCCACGGAAAAAACGCCCATACTCCGCCGACGGCCGCAGCGGGAAATTCGAGGCAGAATTTTGGGAATTGTTGGCTGGGGGACCTGGATTCGAACCAAGATTAACGGAGTCAGAGTCCGCTGTTCTACCGTTGAACTATCCCCCAACGGCGCCGCGCCGATACAACGCGACGACCTGGTCGATGGCGCTTTACTTCGTCGCCGCCGACTTCAGTTTGGAGAGCGGCCGGATTTTGACGCGCACGCTTGCGGGCTTGGCGGCGGCTTTGACCATCTCGCCCGTCGCAGGATTGCGAACCAAAGTCCCCGCCTTCCGCGCCGGCACCTTGCGAAGTGTCGCTTTCAGAAGGCCCGGCAGGGTGAATTCGCCCACGCCGCGCGGGTGAACTGACCCAAGAAAAACACTCTCCAACGTCGCGTAGACGCCCACCGCGGTCTTGCGAGGAATGTCATTCTCCTCGGCAATCCGGTTGATGAGAGCCGATTTTGTAAATGTCTCTTTGATGGGCCGAATGGCGGCAGGCTCAGCCTTGCTGACCTTCCTGCTCGCCGCCTTCACCGGTTTTCCTCTAGCCATAAGATGTCCTTTACTAGATAAGCGCCTGCATTATTGCTCATCCGCACACATGCGATTGCTAACGATTTCATTGGTGATTCGCAAATTTCTCCGCAGCAATGCAAACGGCCGAAGATCCCGCGCCAACGCAATACTGATAATGTTGCGCGTGAGGAGCTAGTGGCGGCGCCCTCGGAGGGAGGCCAGGCCTCGTTCCAGGCGCGCCATCGAGTGAATGACACTCATCGGCGCTCCGGGAGCGCACGCGGCGCCTTACGCCCCGACGCCTGGCGCCCTTTTAGGTCAGCGCAGATGTTGCGCAGAGTTCAATGACCGCCGAGCCAACCTACTAGAAATCAGCTTCTGTCCGAATTGCTCGAAATGATTTGCCAATGTGTCTCGCGCCGACCCGATTTCCGGCGCGTTCTTTAGGACGTTCGCGAGCTTCGGCTGGCTGCCTGAAGACGACGCTATCTTGGCAAGCGCCTCTTTCCGGTTTTCAGCGCATCGGGGCCAAGCCCCAGACCTCGGCCTGCCTGCGTCTCGCCGGTTGATCCCCCCAAGTCGAAACCGGGCCGGTCAACTTGCTCGGAATCATCCGCCGGCTCTGGCCTGTTAGTCCCGGGCGACGACTCCTTCGGCTTCTCGGCGGCTGACTCGACATCAGGTTGAATTCTATCGTCACTCGATGGACGGCGATTGGCCGGGTTGTCCTTGTATTCGTCTACCTGAACGCCTTTACTGTCCAAGCTCTGTCCAGGTCGTCTTTGGGCCTTATCGCGATTACTGAGGATGTCGTTCTTCCTCACCTTTTCATCGTTCAGTTCCGTCCTCGCCCCGGTTCCACTGCTTTGTCCTGACGACATCTTGCCTGCTCCTGTTCGCTCCACGGGGACTGCGGCGCGCCTAACAGAAACCAACCCCTGGGCTCGGCGAGGGTTCCCTTCCCGGCGCTATCCACACCGCAACTCCTCGCGGCAGCCGCAAGATTGGACAGAGCCTCCTCGGTTGCGCTGCGGATGGGCTTGAGGCCGGGCATCCAAGGCTCTCGCA
Source organism: Methylocystis sp. (assembly GCF_051062815.1). Classification (GTDB taxonomy): domain Bacteria; phylum Pseudomonadota; class Alphaproteobacteria; order Rhizobiales; family Beijerinckiaceae; genus Methylocystis. The sequence continues at coordinate 14,020 of NZ_JBPFDU010000069.1, forward strand.
AAGCAGGAACGCGCGAATAACGGCGCTTGCTGAGCTTCCTGCTATTGAACTGCGCTTGGGAACGGCGATGCGGTCGCACGCTTCCGCCAGCCTTTGAGTCCTGAGAAACCCCGACGGTCGCCGCCGGTTCGGGAGGAGCGCGAGGGGAAGTCGCGCCAAGTGAAACTTGGCTGGGGGACCTGGATTCGAACCAAGATTAACGGAGTCAGAGTCCGCTGTTCTACCGTTGAACTATCCCCCAAACGGCGCCGCGCAGAGCCCGCGCGAACGGCTGGTGACTTAGAGAGCGCCGCCGACGGTGTCAACCGGACCGCCGCCCAACGCCGCCGCGCGCGCTCTTAATGCTTGCAGGAAACGCACTTGCGGGCGGCGCGCCGATCCTGCATGAAAGAAATTTACGCCAGCATCGCGGCGTTACAATGATCGCCGCTCCGCTTCCGTCGATGCGGCGCGAGGCGGGACGGAGCGGCTTCGCGGAAGGGATCGAGTGAGGGAAACCGATCTACCGTCTACGGCGTCGGCGTCGGCGCAGGCCGCGCCCGAGCTTCCCATAAACCCCGGCGTCGCTTCCGGCGCGCTCGACTCGCGCCATATCTACGCCGCGCTCGACCTCGGCACCAACAACTGCCGGCTGCTGATCGCCCGGCCCGAGCACAGGCCGCGGCGGCGCAACAATGATTTTTTGCGCATCATCGACGCCTTCTCGCGCATCGTGCGGCTGGGGGAAGGCCTCGGCAAGGCTGGCCGGATCAGCGAAGAAGCGATCGAGCGCACCATCGCGGCGCTCCAAATCTGCCGCGAAAAAATGGATGCGCGCGGCGTCACCCGCGCCCGGCTGGTCGCGACCCAGGCGTGCCGCAGCGCGGCGAACGGCGATGAATTCGTCGAGCGCGTCCGCGAACGCACCGGGCTGCAGCTCGAGATCATTGACCGCGAAACCGAGGCGCGCTTCGCCGCCCGCGGCTGCGGATCGCTCGCCGATCCGGCCGCCGAAAGCGTGCTGCTGTTCGACATTGGCGGCGGGTCCACCGAGCTCGTGTGGCTGGCGCGCGAACGGCGCAGCGAAAATGGCGCTTACGCTTTTCGCGCCTGGACGTCGCTCGAACTCGGCGTCGTGACCCTCGCGGAGCATTTCGGCGGACGCTGCGTTTCGGCCGAGACGTTCGCGGCTATGGCGCGGCAGGTGCGCGAGACTCTCGCCCCCTTCGCGCGGCGCATGGCCTCGGAGCGCCGCTGTCCGCGCTTCCATCTTCTGGGCACTTCGGGAACCGTCACCACCCTGGCCGGCGTCCATCTTGGGCTCGAGCGCTACGACCGCTGGCGCGTCGACGGCTTGTGGATGAGCGACGATGACGCAACGCGGGCGATCCTGCGGCTGCGGGAGATGGATTTCGATGAGCGCGTCGCCAACGGCTGCATCGGACCGCAACGCGCCGATCTCGTCCTTGCCGGCTGCGCGATTTTCGAGGCGATTCGCACGCTTTTTCCGGCGCAGCGGACGCGCATCGCCGACCGGGGGTTGCGGGAAGGCATGCTGCTGGAGCTGATGGAGGCCGACGGCGCGCTGACGCGGCGCGCGTAGAGCGCGTTGCGAAAAAGTGGGAACCGGTTTTTCGCGTAGAGCGCGCTCTAAACTTTAAGAATCGATCACGTTATCTGCATTTGGGCGATTCCGCCCAAATGCAGCGTGATCTAGCGGCTCGACGGCGGGCGCGTGGACGGGCAGAAGTATCCGCGCCAAACTGCGAACGCTTGGGGGGAGCGGATGACACATGCAACGGATGGAGCGCGCCAGCATGGGCCGCGCCGCGAGACGGGGCGATGAGCGGCCGCGGATTGTATCGGCCCTGCGTCGGCGTCTTGTTGCTCAATGCGCAGGGCCTCGCCTTTATCGGGCGGCGGCGCGCCAAAGGCGCCCATGACCAGACCCGCCCGCCCTATCTCTGGCAGATGCCTCAGGGGGGCATCGACGAGGGCGAGACGCCCTATGAGGCGGCGCTGCGCGAGCTTCACGAAGAGACCAATGTGTCGAGCGTCGCCCTTCTCGCCGAGGCTCCAGACTGGCTTTGCTACGATCTCCCCAGAAACAACAACAACCGCTGGAGCGGCAAATATGTCGGCCAAATCCAGCGCTGGTTCGCGCTGCGCTTCACCGGAGACGAAAGCGAAATCGATATTCACGCGCCGGGCCACGGCGCGCACAAGCCCGAATTCGACGCCTGGCGCTGGGAGACGCTTTCGGCGCTGCCGGAACTCATCGTGCCGTTCAAGCGGGTCGTCTATGAGCAGGTGGTGAAGGAGTTCGCGCCCCTGGTCGCTGCGCGGGCGTAGAGCTAGGCCGACCGCAGCAGCCGCGCGGCGAAGAATCCGTCGATGCCGGCAAGTCGCGGATCTTCGTTCGGCCAGTAATGCGGCAAGGTGCGCAGATCGCCGTCTCGGTTGATGAACTCCTCCGGGACGCCCTCGCCTGGATCAATCGGCATTCGGCGAAAATCTGGATTGCGGCGCAAAAACGCGGCGATCTGATATTCGCCTTCCTCCGGCTCCAGCGAGCAAGAGCAATAAACGATGCGCCCGCCGGCCCGCGTCAGAAGCGCCGCGCGATTGAGCAGCTTTGTCTGCAAGCTCGCGAGCGTTTCGATGTCGCCCGGCTTCTTGGTCCAGGGCACGTCCGGATGGCGGCGGATCGTTCCCGTCGCCGAACAGGGCGCATCGATCAAAATCGCGTCGAAAGGCTGCGCCTGATAGGCGGCGGCGTCGCCGACCGCAACTTCCGCGTGCAACTGTAGCCGAGCGAGATTGGCGGCGAGCAGCTTCAGGCGCTCCGCCGAACGGTCCAGAGCGACCACCTGCGCGCGGGCAAGCGCCAGCTGCGCCGTCTTGCCGCCAGGCGCGGCGCACATGTCGAGCACGCGCTCATCCGGCCGCGGCGCCAGCAGGCGCGCCGGCAGAGCGGCGGCGGCGTCCTGCACCCACCATTCGCCGTCCCCATAGCCGGGAAGTTCGCAGATCGGCGCGTGGCTGCGCAGCCGCACTGAGCCTGTCGACAGCACGACGCCGTCGAGCCGCTCCGCCCAGCCCTTGGAATCGTCTTTAACTGACACGTCGAGGGGCGGCTCGAGCATGTGCATGGCCGCGATGGCGCGCCCAGCGTCTTCGCCATAATGCTTGCGCCAGCGCTGCGCCAGCCAAGGCGGCGCATCATGCTCGCCGCTTGCGGCGACGTCTAAGAATTCCTGCCGCCGTCGCGCGAGATTGCGCAACACGCCGTTGACGAGCCCGCTAAAGCCGGCGGTTTTCGGTTCAAGGCGCGCCGCGCGCACCGCGAGATCGACGGCGGCGTGATCGGCGGCGTCGAGAAACAGGATTTGCGCGGCGGCGGCGATCAGCGAGAACTCAAGCCGCGCGGCCTGGCGCGGCAGCCCTTTTTCCAGGAGCTCGGCGAGAACGTGGCGGATGAGGCCGAGCCGACGCACCGCGACCGTGACGATCGAGCGCGTGAGCGACACGTCGCGCGCGTCGAGCCCGGAGAGGCGCGAAGGCACGGCGTTCGCCGCGAAACACTCATCGAGACGATGGCCGCCCTGCACGATGTCGCCGATGATGTTGGCGGCGGCGAGGCGCGCCGGCAACCCGGGAATCTTCGCCGCTTCGGCCTCCCGCACCGCTTCGGCGGGCACGAAGCCTTGCCGGGACCCTTGACGCACCGATTTGGTCCGGGCGGAAATTGATCTACTGTCGCTGTTCGCCAAACGGCTTCCTCCCTCCGCGACCAAGCCGAATCATAGCATAATTGGCGCGGCCGCGGGCGACGAATGCACACAGGAACGGACCGTGTCGAAGGCAGGAGACGCAGCAAGTTCGACAGAGCGGCCCGCACAGCCGCCGCCGGCCGCGCAGCGCGCATTGGCCGAAGCGGAGGCGCGCCGTCGCGAGGCGGCGCAAGCTCCGGCCCCGCCGCAAGAAACTGGCGGCCGCGGCGGACCTGACCCGGCGCGCTACGGCGACTGGGAAGTCAAAGGAATTGCTAGCGATTTTTGATCCGCTGCGCTCATGCGCGTTTCTGGAGAGCGTCCCGATATGAAAAAACGAACGGCGTTAGGCGGTCTGTTGCTTTGCCTGACGTTCTCCGCCGCCCAACTGGAGCCGGCGCAAGCGCAGAGCCTAGATCTCGCGTCGAGCAAGGTCGTCGACCTCACTCACGCCTTCAACGCCGAAACCATCTACTGGCCAACCTCGCCGTCGGGTTTCGAACTCAGAGTGCTGCACAAGGGACCGACCAAGGCGGGGTTCTTCTATTTCGCCAACGCCTTCTGTTCGCCCGAGCATGGCGGCACCCATCTCGACGCGCCGATGCATTTCGCCGAGGGCCGCTGGACGAACTCCGAGATCCCGGTCGAGCGCTTCGTCGGCCCTGCGATCGTCATTGACGTCGCCGCCAAGGCCGAGGCGAACCCCGACTATCTGCTGACGATCGAAGACATCGCCGCCTGGGAGGCGGCGCATGGCCGCATTCCCGACAAAGCGATCGTGCTGCTGCGCACCGGATGGAGCGCGCGCTGGCCCGACAAGAAGGCCTATCTCGGCGACGACACGCCGGGCGACGCGACCCATCTCCATTTTCCGTCTTTTGGCCCGGAGGCGGCGGCCTGGCTCGCGAAAGAGCGCCGCCCCAATCTCATCGGCGTCGACACGGCGAGCGTGGACAACGGGCCGTCGCAGGATTTTTTGGTGCACCGGATCATTGGCGCCGCCAATATCGGCGGGCTCGAGAACCTCACCAGCCTCGACCAGCTGCCGCCAACGGGCGCGATCCTCGTCGCCTTGCCGATGAAGATCGAAAAAGGCTCGGGCGGCCCCGCCCGCATCATCGCGCTCGTCCCGCGGTAACGCGGTTACCCGACGCCCTTCGCGCGCAGGAAGGCCAGCGCCTTTTCCCACGCGTCGCTGGCGGCGTCTCGCCGATAGCTGTCGCGATAGTCGGCGAAGAACGCATGCGGCGCGTCGGCATAGACGATGATCTCGGCGGGCGCCTGCGCCTTCTTCAGGCGCTCGCGCATGGTCTCGATGAGTTCGGCGGGAATGCTCGGGTCGGCGCCGCCGTATAGCCCCAGCGTCGGCGTTTTCAGCTCCCCCGCGATGTCGATCGGCCAGCGTGGCTGCGCCGGCGTATGCGGCCCATCAAGCCGCCCGTACCAGGGAATGCAGGCGAGGAGCCGGGGATGATGCGCCGCATAGAGCCAGGCGATGCGCCCGCCCCAGCAAAATCCGGTGATCGCCGCGCGTCCGGCGTCCCCGCCTTTCGTCGCGGCGTAAGCGAGCGCCTGATCGAATATCTCCATCGTCTCGGCGTCGGGAACCTTGGCGACGATGGCGCGAATCGCCTCTATGTCTGGCGCTTCTTGCGGGTCCCCATAGCGAATGAGGAAGTCGGGCGCAATGGCGAGAAACCCGAGCTTCGCGAACCGCCGCACGATGTCGCGGATATGTTCGTGCAGGCCAAAGATTTCCTGCGCCACGAGAATAATCGGGAAATCGCCGCCGGTCCGCGGGCGGGCGATATAGGCCGGCGCGCCGCCCGGCAGCGTCGTCACGCCCGCCTCAAGTCCCTCCACGTCCGTGGCGATGGCGCTTGGCGCGGGCGCGCCCGCCGCGTGGGCGAACCGGGCGGGGTTGTTCGAAGGCAAGGTCATGAGGCCTCCTACAAAGCTGACGTCGGGGATTAGCTATGAAAAGGACGGGCTGTGTCCAGCCGGCCGAGCACGACGCCGTCGGGTCGACGTTAAAGTTCCGGCCGCCGCGAACGCCATCCCGAAGGCGTCAAGAGTCTGGCGCGCCAATATCGCGCCGCAACCGCGACTTCTCTTTGTGCGCGAAACCGCGTATATCGCCGCACCGTATCGGCGGACCCACGCCGAAGGAGAGGAAGCCTTGGAGCCCTCGTTCTCGTCCCCGGCGAGCGCCCTCTTCCGAGACCGTCGAAAAGCGGCGCGGCGCGCTCCTCTCAAAGGAAACCTTCCATGATGCAGCGATCCGACGCCGGTCCCGCCTCCGGCGGCGATGGGACGCAAGCTGCGCAGCACGGAGACGAGCGTGCAAAGGGCGGGCTCGTCGGCCTCATCATCGGATCGATCGGCGTCGTCTATGGCGACATCGGCACCAGTCCGCTGTACGCGCTGCGCGAGTCGCTCGCCCATCAGGTGGAGCATGACGCACTGACGGAGGAGTCCGTCGTCGGGGCGATTTCGCTGCTCATTTTTGCGCTGATTTTCACGGTGACGATCAAATACATCATCTTCGTCATGCGCGCCGACAACCGCGGCGAAGGCGGCATTCTTTCTCTGATGGCCCTGGCGCAGACCGCCATGGGCCGGCGCACGAAAGTCGCCTTTCTGCTCGGCGTCGCGGGCGCGGCGCTCTTCGCCGGCGAGGCGATCATTACGCCGGCCATCTCGGTGATGTCGGCTGTTGAAGGCCTGGAGCTCGTCACGCACCGCTTCAGCGAATTCGTCCTGCCGATCACCATCTTCATCCTTGTCACGCTGTTTTGGGTGCAAAGTCACGGAACGGCGCGGGTGGCGGCTTTCTTTGGGCCCATTATGATCGCCTTTTTTCTGACCATTGGCGTGTTGGGCGCGATGCATATTCCCGAAGCGCCACAGGTGTTGCGCAGTTTCGATCCGCGGCAAGGCATCGCTTTTCTCGTGACCCACGGCTGGCTCGGCTTCGCCGTCCTCGGCTCGGTTTTCCTCGCGGTCACCGGCGTCGAGGCGCTTTACGCCGACATGGGTCATTTCGGCCGCGGACCGATCCGTACGGCTTGGCTCGGATTCGTATTGCCGGCGCTGCTGCTCAATTACCTTGGTCAGGGCGCGCTCGTGTTGTCGCGCCCCGAAGCCGTCGGCAACCCGTTCTTCCTGCTGGCGCCGGACTGGGCGCTTTTGCCGCTTGTCGTTCTTTCGACGCTGGCCACGACAATCGCCGCGCAAGCGGTGATTACCGGAGCCTTCTCGCTGGCGCGGCAAGCGATTCAGCTTGGCCTCATTCCACGACTAGAAGTCACGCATACGTCGGCGTCGCAGGAGGGCCAGATCTATATTGGCCGCATCAACCGGCTGCTGCTCATCGGCGTGGTGCTGCTCGTCATCGCTTTTAGGAGCTCATCGGCGCTTGCGTCCGCCTATGGCATCGCGGTCACCGGCACCATGGTGCTTTCGACGTCGCTGCTGTTCATCGTCGCCTGGCGCAAATGGGGCTGGCCGCTATTCGTATCGATCCTCTTCGCGGCCTCTTTCCTGGTCGTCGAATTCGCCTTTCTGGCCGCCAATCTGATGAAGGTCAAAGACGGCGGCTGGGTGCCGCTCGCGCTCGGCGGCTGCGTCATGATCATCATGTGGACCTGGACGCGCGGCACGCGTCTTCTCGCCGAGAAAACCCATCGCGACTCCATTCCGATGATGGAGCTCATCGCGATGCTGCAGAAGTCGAAGCCGACGCGCGTGCCGGGCACGGCGGTCTTTCTGACCAGCGATCCGGCTGTCGCGCCCACGGCGCTGATGCATAATCTCAAGCACAACAAGGTTCTGCACGAGCGCGTGCTGGTGATCTGCGTGAGAACGGAGGACCGGCCGCGCGTCGCGCCAGGCAAGCGCTTTGAAATCGATAAGCTCAGCGACGACTTCTACCGCGCGACGCTGCACTATGGCTTCATGGAAAGTCCGCGCGTTCCGACCGCGCTCGCCGCCATGCGCAAGGCCGGGTTCAAATACGACATCATGACCACGAGCTTCTTCCTGGGCCGGCGCTCGATCAAGGAAAGTCCCTCATCCGAAATGCCGGTGTGGCAGGATAAGCTCTATGTCGCGCTCACTCGGCAAGCCGCCAACGCCACGGACTTCTTCTCGATCCCCTCTGACCGAGTCGTCGAACTGGGCGCGCAAGTGACGATTTAGCGCGCGCGAAAACAGTGGACGGGAGGGGGGCCAGGCACTAAGCAACGGCGGCCCCCGCGTGGCTCGCGTAAGAGCCGAAAAGGGCCGGCGACGCCCGGTCGAGAGGGCTTTTTGAAGATTTCGCCGCCTTACGAAGGACGTCTGTCGCTTATGCCCACCCGCATCGATGATCGCTTCGCCGCCCTCAAGAAGGAAGGGCGCGCCGCCCTCGTGACCTTTGTGATGGCCGGCGACCCGGATCTCGCGACGTCGCTCGACATTTTGCGTGGCCTGCCCGGCGCCGGCGCGGACGTCATCGAAGTCGGCATGCCTTTCACTGATCCGATGGCGGATGGGCCGGCGATCCAGGCGGCGGGCCTGCGCGCGCTCAAGGCGGGGACCACGCTCAAGAAGACCTTGAAGCTCGTCGCCGACTTCCGCGCCGGAGACGACGCCACCCCCATCGTGCTGATGGGCTACTACAATCCGATTTATGTCTACGGCGTCGACGCCTTCCTGCGCGACGCCCGGGACGCCGGCGTCGATGGCCTGATCGTCGTGGATCTGCCGCCGGAGGAAGACGCCGAACTCTGCGTTCCCGCCCGCAGCGCTGGGCTGAACTTCATTCGCCTGGCCACGCCGACGACCGATGACAAGCGGCTTCCCAAGGTGCTCGAAAATACAAGCGGCTTCGTCTACTATGTGTCGCTTACCGGCATCACCGGCGCGGCGCTTGCCGACTACGCCGGCGTCAGTCAGGCGGTCGCGCGCATCAAGCGGCACACGGCGCTGCCGATCGCCGTCGGATTTGGCGTCAAGAATGCGGAGAACGCCGCCGAGCTCGCCCGTAACGCCGATGGCGTGGTCGTTGGCACGGCGCTTGTCCAAGCGCTTAAGGCCTCGCTCGACGCGGAGGGCCGCGCCGGACCTTCGAGCGTTGGCGCTGTGACGGGGCTTGTCGCGTCCATCGCCGAAGGCGTGCGCGACGCTCGCCCTAAGCGCGGCGTAATGAGTTGGCTGACGAGGCTCGTGTCATGAATTGGTATTCGAACGTCGTCCCGCCGAAGATCAAGGCGCTGATCAAGCGCGAAGCGCCGGAAAATCTCTGGGTGAAATGTCCCGAGAGCGGCCAACTCGTCTTCCACAAGGACATCGAGGCCAATCTTTATGTCGTGCCCGGTTCGGGCTACCACATGCGCTGTCCGGTCGAGACGCGGCTCGCCAGTCTTTTCGACGGCGCCGAATGCGAGCTGATTTCGACGCCAGAAGCGCCGCTGGATCCGCTCAAGTTTCGCGACATCAAGCGTTACGTCGACAAGCTGAAGGAATATCGAGTCAAAACCGGCATGGCGGACGCCGTGACGATCGCCTTCGGCAATCTCGAAGGCTCGCCGGTCACCGTCGCCATTCAGGATTTCGAATTCCTGGGCGGCTCGCTTGGCATGGCCGCCGGCGAGGCGATCATCGCCGGCTGCGAACATGCGCTCGCCAAGCGCACGCCTTTTGTGATCTTCACGGCGTCGGGCGGCGCGCGCATGCAGGAGGGCATGTTCTCGCTCATGCAGATGCCGCGCACGACCATCGCCGTGCAGCGCCTGCGCGAGGCGCGCCTGCCCTATATCGTCGTGCTGACCAATCCGACGACGGGCGGCGTCACGGCGTCCTACGCCATGCTCGGCGACGTCCAGATCGCCGAGCCCGGCGCGATCATCGGCTTCGCCGGCGCCCGCGTTATTGAGCAGACGATCCGCGAGAAGCTTCCCGAAGGCTTCCAGCGCGCCGAATATCTGCGCGATCACGGCATGGTCGATATGGTGGTGCCGCGTCAGGAGCTGCGCCAGACGCTGGCGCGCCTGTGCGGTCTCCTGACCAAGTCGCCGCCGCGCCGCGCCGCCGCCTGATATCGCGAGGCGCAGCCGCAATGGATCAGCATGACGCGATCCTGTCGCGACTGCTCACGCTTCATCCAAAGAAGATTGATCTGTCGCTGGGGCGCACGGAGCGACTCCTCGCCGCGCTCGGACGACCGGAGATCAGACTGCCGCCCGTCATTCACGTCGCCGGAACCAACGGCAAAGGCTCGACGATCGCCTTTCTGCGCGCCATGCTCGAAGCCGCCGGCAAGCGCGTGCATGTCTATACGTCCCCTCACCTCCTGCGCTTCAATGAGCGGATTCGTCTCGGCGGCGACGGCGGCGGAACGCTTGTCGACGACGAGCGTCTGAACGCGGCGCTCGAACGCTGCGAACAGGCGAACGCGGGGCAGCCGATCACCTTCTTCGAGATCACGACGGCGGCGGCCTTTTTGCTCTTCGCCGAAGCGCCGGCCGACTGGCTGCTGCTCGAGACGGGCCTCGGCGGGCGCTATGACGCGACCAATGTCATCGCGCAGCCCAAATGCGCCATCATCACCTCGATCTCCCTCGACCATCTCGAATTTCTCGGCGATACGGTCGAAAAGATCGCCCATGAGAAGGCTGGAATATTGAAGAAGGGCGCGCCGGGCGTGATCGGCTTCCAGTCGGAGCCGGTGGCGAGGGCGTTGGAGCGCGAGGCGCGACGCGTCGGCGCCACGCCGATCGTCGCCGGGCGGGACTTCCACATTTGCAACGAAAACGGGCGCCTCGTTTATGAGGACGAGCGCGGTTTGCTCGATCTGCCGCTGCCGCGGCTCGCCGGACGCCACCAGCATGAAAACGCCGCCGGCGCCATCGCCGCCCTGCGCGCCGTCGCTCCGGAGATTCCGGCCGCGGCGATCGAGGCGGGGCTGACGCGCGCCGAATGGCCGGCGCGGCTGCAGCGGCTCATACGCGGGCGCATCGTCGATCTCGCCCCGCCCGGCGCCGAGGTGTGGCTCGACGGCGGCCATAATGAGGATGGCGGCCGCGTTCTGGCCGAGGCGATGGCGGAGTTCCACGACAAGGCGCCGCGCCCGCTGGCGCTGATCTGCGGCGCGCAAACGACCAAGGACATTCGCGCGCTGCTCAAGCATTTCGTCGGACTGGCGCGCGAAGTCGTCGCGGTGCCGGTCGAGGGCGAGCATAAGAGCTGGCCGCCTGAAGATGTCGCGAGCCTCGCCAGGGCTGAAGGAATGCCCGGCGCCGCTGCGGGCGGCGTCGAGGAAGCGCTCGCGCTGCTTTCGACGCGCCGCTTCGACGCGCCGCCGCGCGTGCTCATCGCAGGTTCGCTCTATCTCGCCGCCTCGGTGCTGGCGGCCAACGGCTCGGTGGTGGAATGAGCCGCGCCGCCCGTTTCGCCCGCGCCGCGCCGAGAGAGCCGGGTCTCACGCTTTTGTAAGCGCCTCCACAAGCTTGCGGGCCGCCGGACCGGAGGAAGCCGGATTCTGGCCCGTGATCAACTGGCCGTCCCGGACGACATACGGAGCCCAGTCCGCCGCCTTCGAGAAGCGCCCGCCCTTCGCCTGAAGCTCGTCCTCGACAAGGAACGGAACGACGTGGGTGAGGCCAACCGCCTCCTCCTCGCCATTGGTGAAGCCGGTCACCGTCTTGCCCGCGACCAGCGGCAGACCGTCGGGACCTTCGACATGGCGCAGCACGCCCGGCGCGTGGCACACGAGCGCGATGGGTTTGCCGGCGCGGATGAAGGATTCGATCAGCCTGATCGAATCCGGGTCCTCGGCGAGGTCCCACATCGGCCCATGGCCGCCGGGATAGAAGACCGAGTCGAAATCGTCCTGACGGACGCTATCGAGCCGCGCCGTGTCGGCGAGGCGCGCCTTGGCCGCCTCGTCCGCTTGGAACCGGCGGGTGAGATCGCTCTGAAATTCGGGTTCATCGCTCTTTGGGTCCAACGGCGGCTGACCGCCCTTGGGCGAGGCAAGCGTGATCTCGGCCCCGGCGTCGAGAAAGACGTAATAGGGCGCAGCGAGCTCTTCCAGCCAGAAGCCTGTCTTTCGGCCTGTGTCGCCGAGCCTGTCGTGCGAGGTGAGAACGATGAGGATTTTCACGGATTTCTCCTGTTTCGGGGAGCATGTTCGCATGCTTGGAGTTGCGAAAAAATGACGCAGTGGTCCGGCGGAGCCCAGCGCGAGCAGGAGGGTAGGCGCGCGAGGCCACTTGGATTCGGGAAAAATTTGCTCCACAAGCGCGCAGATGCGTGTTGCGCGACGACTGGAGCAAAGAACTCATGACCCTGATGTTGGCGAGCGTTCTCTCCCGCGATGAGGCGGAGATCGCCCTCTCGCGCGGCGCCGACATCATTGACTGCAAGGCGCCCTCGCGCGGCGCGCTGGGCGCCCTACCCCTGGACACCGTCGCTGAGATCGTCGCCTTCGTCGACGGCCGCCGCCCGGTCAGCGCCGTCGTCGAGCTGCCGCACGACGTCGCGCATGCGCTCCGCGACTTTGAAGAGGTCGTCGCGGCAGGCGTCGATTATGTGAAATTCGCCCTGCCGGCGACGCCCGACGCCGTCGAGATCATCGAGGCGCTGGCGCCGCTGACCGCAAGAACGCGGCTCGTCGCCGTCCTCTTCGCCGATCTCGGCCCTGAGTTCGACACTCTCGAGCCGCTGGCCGGCGCCGGCTTTCATGGCGCGATGCTGGATACCGCGCATAAAGGCAAAGGCCGACTGGTCGACTTTATGAGCGTCGGCGCGCTGTCCGAATTCGTCGCGCGCTGCCGTGAGCTCGGGCTCGCCTCAGGACTCGCTGGGGCGTTGGAGTCTCCCGACGTGCCGCGCCTGCTCGTCACCGGAGCGGACGTGCTTGGCTTTCGCGGCGCGCTCTGCGCGCATGGCGAGCGGCGCGCCGCCATCGACGCCCGCGCCACGACGCTGATCCGCGATTTGATCCCTTCGACACGAGGCGCGCACGCCGATTTTCACGCCCACTGGTCGTTCCTCGGCCGCGGCTATATCGAGCCGGCCGGCGCGAACGACACCGATTGCGTGTTTCTCAAGGATTATGTCGCGCCCGTCGAGATCGGCGCCTACGCCCACGAACACGGCCATACGCAGCGTGTGCGTTTCAACGTCGAGGCGGACGTGACCCGCATCAACGGCTCCGACGACATGCGCTCGATCTTCTCCTATGACGTGATCATGGACGCGATCAAAATGATCCTCGCCGGCGGCCATATCGAGCTGGTCGAAACGATCGCCGAGCGCCTCGCCGAAAGCGTGCTGCTGCATGAACGCGTGCGATCGGTGACCGTGCAAGTTGAAAAGCTCGACGTTGCGCCCGGCGCTGTCGGCGTGAGGATAAGGCGAGCCCGCGCCCATGAGGAGGCGCGTCGCCTGCAGCCGGCGCCGATGCGCATCGATGCCGTCAAGTAGCGCGCCCCTCGTCGTCAAATTGGGCGGAAGCCTGCATGGCTCGCCGACGCTCGCCGATTGGCTTGCGGCGCTGAAGGGCTATCCCCGGCCGCTGACGATCGTTCCCGGCGGCGGACCTTTCGCCGACGCGGTGCGCGCCGCGCAGCCTGCATTAGGCTACGATGATAAGACCGCGCACGCCATGGCGGTTCTGGCGATGGAGCAATATGCGCTGGCGCTCGCGAACCGTGATGACTCGCTGGAGCTCGCGGCCTCTTGTGACGCAATCGCAGCGGCGCAGGCGCGAGGACGCATCGCGCTTTGGCGGCCGAGCGCCATGGTCGCCGCGGCGGACGATATCGCGCCCTCCTGGGACGTCACCTCCGACAGTCTCGCCGCCTGGCTTGCCAAAAAAATGGGCGCTTGCGCGCTGGCGCTTATCAAGAGCGTCGATGTCGGCGATGGCGCCTTACTGAGCGAGATTGTGCGCAAGGGCGTTGTCGATTCGGCGCTTCCGGATTATCTCGATGGGACGCCGCTCTTCCTCGCCGGCCCTTCGTCTCTCCCGCAAGCCGGCGCGCTTCTTGCCGACGGCGTCCCGCCGGGCGCAGCCATCGCAAATTTTCCAACGCGGAAGTTCGCCTGATGACAAAAAAGAAAGTAGTCACGCCGCGCTGGGGTTGGGCGCTCACCGGATCAGGGCATTTCTTCACCGAATGTCTCGAGATGATCCGCTCGCTCGATCACGTCGATCTCTTCGTCAGCAAGGCGGCGGCGGAAGTCGTGCGCATGTATAAGCACGATCTTGATCTGCCGGAGACGGTTCGCATCTTTAAGGACACGACCGCGAGCGCCGCGCCGGTCGGGAATTTCTACTACAATTTTTATCACACGCTGGTTCTCGCGCCCGCGACCTCGAACACCGTCGCGAAATGCGTCGCCGGCATTTCCGACAACCTTGCGACAAATGTCTTCGCGCAGGCCGGCAAATGCCGCGTGCCGACGATCGTCTTCGCCTGCGACACCGCGCCCGAACTCGAGACGCGCGCGCCCAAGGGCATGGTGATGGTCTATCCGCGCCGCATCGATTTGCAGAACACCGACGCGCTCAAATCCTTCGAAGCGACGCAGGTCGTCGAAAGCCTCGCGGCGCTGCAGGAGGCGGTGGAGCGCCGCCGTCGCGAAGTCGAGCCGCAACCCTAACGAAGTCTCCACATGAGCGAGCGCCTGCTGTTCCTCACCGGCCATCTTGCACTGCCGCGGTTGGAGCGCATGGTCGCGAGCTTCGGCGAAGCGGCGCAAGCGTGGCGTATCCACGACATTGGCGTGAAGGTCGCGGCGCTCATGACCCAGGAGATCATTCAGCGTCGCCTGCCGCGACCCGTGCAGGCCGACCGCGTCATATTGCCGGGGCGCTGTCGCGCCAACCTCGCCGCGCTGACTGAGGATTTCGGCGTCGCCTTTGAACGCGGGCCGGAAGAAATCGCCGACCTTCCGGCCTATCTCGGGCGCGGCGGCGCGGCGCCCGATCTCTCACGCTACGACATGCAGATTTTCGCCGAGATCGTCGACGCGTCCAAGATGAGCGTCGCGGATATTTCGATCAAGGCGCGCGAACTCGTCGGCGGCGGCGCCGACGTCATCGATCTCGGCTGTCTGCCGGACACGCCTTTCCATCATCTCGAGGAAACGATCGCGGCGCTCAAGGGCCACGGCCTGAAGGTGAGCGTCGATTCGGCCAATGTCGCCGAGCTCGAACGCGCGGCGAAGGCCGGCGTCGACCACCTCTTGAGTTTGGACGAAGCAACGCTTTCGATCCTTCCCGACAATTCGCCCATCATTCCGATTCTGACGCCGCGGCCGCACGGCGATCTCGACTCGCTGCAGCGCGCCGCGCGCCGCGCGCGCGCGCGCGGAATCAGCGCCATTCTCGATCCGATTCTCGATCCGATTCATTTCGGCCTTGCCGCCTCGATCGCCCGCTATGTCGAACTGCGCACGCGCGAGCCTGAGGCCGAGATCATGATGGGAACGGGCAATCTCACGGAGCTTACCGACGCCGACTCCGCGGGCGTCACCGCGGCGATGCTCGGCATATGTTCCGAGCTCGACATCCGCCATTTGCTCACGGTTCAGGTGTCCCCACATACGCGGCGGACGCTGCAGGAGCACGACGCCGCGAGGCGGTTGATGTTCGCGGCGCACGCCGACCGCGCGCTGCCGAAAGGCTATAGCGACGCCCTGCTGCAGATCCACGACCGCAAACCTTATGCTGCAACGCCGGAAGAGATTGCCGCGCTTGCGCGCGAACTGCGCGATGCTAATTTCCGCATAGATGTGACGCAGGACGGCGTGCATATCTACGCCAAAGGGCTCCACCATGTCGCAGCTGACGCGATGGCGCTCTTCCCGCATCTTGCCGTCGAACATGACGGCGCCCACGCTTTTTACCTTGGCGCCGAATTGATGAAAGCCGAGATCGCCTACAAGCTCGGCAAGCGCTATCGTCAGGACGAGTCGCTCGACTTCGGCGTCGCGACGGACGTCAACGAAGAGGATGCGACCCGCTTCAAGGAGATGGGTCACACCATGCGCAAAGCGGGCCAGGGACCTGCGAAAGATGCCTCTGATACATGAATGCGTCGTCACGACGCTGTCGCCGGAAGGTCGACCGCATATCGCGCCGCTCGGACTGATCGAGGAACACGGCTTCTGGATCGCCGCGCCGTTTCGTCCCTCCTCGACCCTGTTCAATCTAACGCATAATCCCAAAGCGACGGCGAGCTTCACCGACGACGCGCGCATTTTTGCCGGACTCGTCGCCGGCCAACGCAATTGGCCGCTCACCGACATCGAGGGCTGGCCGGCGCCGCGCCTTTCCGCCGCGCTGGCGCATGCCGAACTCATCGTCGCGCGCGTCGAGGAGCACGAATCGCGGCCGCGCTTCTTCTGCAGAGTGAGGCGAATTGAGTCGCATCGCGCCTTCCTCGGCATGAACCGGGCGCGCGCCGCCGTTCTGGAAGCGGCAATACTTGCGACGCGGCTCGACATGTTGCCACGCGAAAAAATCGAGAGCGAACTCGCCTATCTGCAGATCGCCATCGATAAAACCGCCGGCGACGCCGAGCGCGAAGCCTGGAACATGGTGATGGAGAAAATTGACGCGCATCAGCACGCCAAAGCAGGCGCGGCGCACTAGGCGACCTTGCCTTGCCTGCCTTAAGGGGCGCTACGACAGATCGAGCAGCGCGAGCGCCGAAGCCGGCGCGCAATTCGCCGCCCTCTCGGCCAAAGCCGCCGGCGCCGCGATCAGATCGGCGAAATCGATGAATGTCCGGCCTTGCCGATGCGCCAGACGCGCTGCGAGTTTGCGGCCGACGCCGGCGCCGACGATCGGCGCATCGAACGCCAGCGCGTCGCGCGATTCGAGCAGCGCAATCTGATCTTCGATGGCGCGCAATTGCGCGCGCGCAAGATACTGCGCGAAGGCGCGCCATTGCGCATCGCCCAAATCAGCGGCGTCGCGCCCGGCCATGCGCGCCAGCCGCGCGCGTGACGCCGCAACCGTCTTCGGGCGGCCGTCCGCCGTCGGCGAAAGGTCGGCGTCGGTTTCGCCTTCGGGGAGATCGCCGAGCACGCGCCGCACGTCGGCCATCGACGCAAAGGCCTCGTTGACGAGCGGCGTCCACCGTCCGGCGATCGGCGCGCGCGCCGCATAGGCCTGAGGCGCGCCGCGTGAAAATCCGGCATAGGCGAGTTCGCCATAAGCGAGGCGCTCGGCGTCGCTCGTCCCGCGCGCCGCGACACGTCCGGCGCAAATCGGCGCAAGGTCCGTCGTCGTCGATCCAATGTCGATGAAAAGCCCCTCGGCGCATTGGCGCGCGACGAATTCAGCCGAGGCGCGCCAATTGGCCGAAGCGACGGCGTCGACATGGGCGCCGACCTCGTCGCGGCTGATGAAGCCGCGTTCGCCGGCGTAAAAGAGAATGTCAGGAACGCCGATCTCGCGCGCGGCGATTGCGGCGATCGTCATGACGCCGCGCGCCCTGCTTTCGAACGCGTCGGAGAGCTCCGCCGTCATTGTGACGCGATGACGCGCGGCGTCGCCGAGCGCCGCGCGCGCGGCGCGTAGCGCCTGCTCCAGGCTGGCGACGCTTTCGTGAGGGGCGCAGGCGATCTGCACGACCGCCGTGAGGCGCCCGTCATCCGCGCGCGCCGCCTTGACATGGGCGCCGCCGATATCCCAGCCGATGACCGCCGCCATCCGCCTCTCCCAAAAGAAAAAGGGGAGCCGCGCGGCTCCCCTTCAATTTCGAAGATGCTGCGCGGTTCAGTTCGGCGCGAAGGGGTGCTTGGCTTCGTTGCGCTTGGCGACGACTTCCGAAGCCTTCGGCTCGCCCTTGACGGCGCGGGCGATGGCTTCCTTCGTCGCGGTATAATTATAGTCCTGGATCTTCTTGTCGTCCGAAGCGTCCCAGTGAATGAACACGCCGACCGCAATGAAGATGTCGTCGGCCTCATCCATCGGGATCACGCCCTCGGCGACCGAATCCGCGACCGCCTTGGCGACGCCATGCTGCGCC